>CAIQCB010000018.1 GCA_903870245.1 uncultured Methylocystaceae bacterium | reverse complement strand
TTGCCGTGGCTTCCCTACCGATTTCCCTGTGGTAGGCTGACGGCGCCTCTGCGCCGAACGATGCGCCGGCCGTGGCTTCCCTACCGATTTCCCTGTGGTAGGCTGACGCCGCTGCCAACAACGTCTGGACTGCCGCCGTGGCTTCCCTACCGATTTCCCTGTGGTAGGCTGCGAAGGCGAAGCGCAGCAAGATGGCGTCTGCCGTGGCTTCCCTACCGATTTCCCTGTGGTAGGCTTCATGCTGAACATGATAGTTTCCGCGTCCAGCCGTGGCTTCCCTACCGATTTCCCTGTGGTAGGCTGTTGCAACCGCCCTTCCGGTATGTTAAGGGGCCGTGGCTTCCCTACCGATTTCCCTGTGGTAGGCTGTCAGCTTTAGACAGGACCGTTCCGACTGCGCCGTGGCTTCCCTACCGATTTCCCTGTGGTAGGCTAGCTCGCCGCTTGGCGAAGGAAGTTGTCAAGCCGTGGCTTCCCTACCGATTTCCCTGTGGTAGGCTGGTTCTGGCGACGCGACGATCACTTATGTTGCCGTGGCTTCCCTACCGATTTCCCTGTGGTAGGCTAGAGCCCCATGGCCACTGATAGTCCAGTAGGCCGTGGCTTCCCTACCGATTTCCCTGTGGTAGGCTCGACGGCGCGTAAAACGTTGATTATAAAATAATTTATTCCCTACTATCGGGGAAGAAATCACAGTAGCACGAGTTGTTGCTGCGCGGATTTTTCATTTTTTGTTGATTCGCCAATCAGTAATTTCATGCGGGCGTATTGCCGCTCCGTGATGGCTAGTGAGCGCACGCTTCCCTTAGGTGGAAGGTTCTTTGTGATGCGCCCAAGGTGTTTTTCCACAGCTTCTTCGCCACGCATTACACGGGCGTATACAGAAAGCTGCAACATCAGAAAACCATCGTCCTTTAGAAAATTTCGGAAGCGAGTTGCGTGCCGCCGTTCGATCTTCGTCTTTACCGGCAGATCGAAGAAAACGAAGAGCCACATGTATCGCACCTCTTCTGCCTTCATGGTGACCTTTTCGGCGCGACGAATACTGGTAATTGTAACAACTCTGCACTCGACGCATCGATTGCCTGTACAAGACTTTGTGCTGACTTTTCGGTTGCGACGAGCAGGCTAACCTTTTCCGCGCCAACTCGCGCATCAGCGAGCAGCATGCCTGCCATGGCACGACGGTCGTCGACCGTAAGGTCCTCACTCTTGTCGCGGTCATTTGTGCGCAACGCTGCAATCGCATCAACGAAGGGCCGAAAAGGCTCGAGAAGATCGTCAGCAAGGTTGAAAGCGTTCGTTGCGCTGGCGTGATGCAAGCCGAATGCAGGTAATAGGCCATAGGCGACGAGTGCACGGGCAACACCAGAGCGCGCGACGGCATAGCCGTAATTCATGATTTTGTTGCGTAGATCATTTGCTGAGTCCCGAGTGAAGCCAGTGAATAGAGTGCGCCAGTAGTCGCGCGCAGCCTGCGCCTCAATATTATTTGGGTCACCAGAGTTCACGCGTTTCGCTAAGGCTCGCAGCGCTTCGGCGTTTTTGTTTAGGCTTTCGAGATGCGCTGCCTGATTATTAATCTTGGCAACAACGATCCGCTGCCAGCAGCGCTTTTTGAAAGGCTCACCCAGTGAAATCTGTTTGGCGGCAACGCCGGCCTGTTTGTGATGCGAATGAAAGGGCAGAGTTACACCAATAGGCGTGTGGCGCACGTCGACTGAAATGATAACAACGCCTGCCTCCATGCAGGCTGCTATCAATGACGAGGTCAGCGTTGCGTGCGGAACATCGAGGATGACATAGGCGACGTCTTCGAGCGCTAAGCGCACCTCGCTGTCATCCTGTTCGACAACGATCTGATTGTCGGAAACACTAAGCCGCGCCGGTCGGCTCAGGTGCAATCCTTTCCAAGCCATGTCTCACCACGCCAAGTACGTAGCTCTTTCTCAACTTCAAATTTGCGACCCAGACGATCCACTGTGAACTTCTTTAATGAAGTTAAGGTCTTCACTCCTATTCCTTCGACTATAGAAGTTGCATTTGCATGCTGCGAGACTGATACACTTGCAGTCCAACGATTCATGCTCCGATAATAGCCTTCGACAATTTCACCACTTTTCTTAATGACCTCAATATATGACATTGGCGTAATCGACCAGAGGAACTCGAAAGAATTGTCTAGATATGGCCAGTTTTCCTCTGGCGATGACGATGCGGCCGCACGCATTGGCGGAGCTTCCATCATCGCGATTTCATGTGGATAGATGGGCACGAGGTAAAACTCGAATTTCCCTCTTTTATTGGCCTTTCTGAACACATCAACACGCGCCATCTCTCCACGATCCACGGTAGCGAGGCGATCCGGATTGCCGGTATCGAAAGTGATGTTTACCTTGCTCTTGGTAACCAGTCGCACCTTCGAGATCGGGTCGCCCTTCGGCGAGAGCGGCGGCGAATCTTTCGGATTTCCTGCTATAATCCACTTGCGTAGACTTTCAATAAGTGGCGCGTTACGTTCTTGGTCCTTTACTCGAGTAAGGTCGGCTAGTTTTAGGTCCGTCACCTTTTTGCGTTCGTATACCTTCTTTTCGCCCTCACGTACCGCGATATGGCGGACAGTTGCGTCATGCGCTTTGCCCCTGGCGCGGCGCCGTTCGGCGCGTGCGACGAAGACGCGTTCGACCATCTCCAGTGCGTCTTGACGGAAATTTGGCCATGGCGGCGTAATGTTCTTTGTGAGGTCGTAGGGCAGGCCTTTGCGTTCAATTTCCTGCACCTCGCCTGTGGCGCGATGCAGCAAGGCCTCTGTTGTCGCAGCCAAGACGATGGCGTCCAGCGCGTGGTGCCGATCATCAGGGATGCGCTCGCCCTTTTCGTTTTTCTTGAACCCCTGCAAACCCCAAGCGCGGCGCAGTCGATCGGTCAGAGCGCCGGGTCGCGTGAAGATGCGCCGGGCCTCGACCCCTCTATCGTTCTTTTCGCCCTTCGGATATAGTTGTTTAAGTGCCTCCGCTAGCAGGCGGCACGTCCAACGAGTGTCGTTCAAATTGCGGTTTCTAAATCGCTCGGCAGCTTCTACAGCGTTCTTAAGCTTGTAGTTCCGCCGCTTTAGGCCCTTCATATATTGGACCGCCTCAACGCGCGCGAGGAAGGCATCCCAATCCGCTTCGCTCTTGTCGGCTTTGAACCATTCATAAGGGGTGCGACCCTTCTTTTCTTGATTGGCCTTGGTCGTACAAAGAGTTTTGTTTAGGTAGGAGTCGTCTCCGAAGCGACTCCACGGCAGGATATGATCAACTTGTATTGAATTGTCTGTCGCGACGAGCTGTGTGGGACTGATATATACATCCGTGTATAGACACCGACCCATCTGTTCGTTCCACAGCTCGAACCGCAGCAACTCCTCCTTGCCACGGTTGCCATCCTGAGGATGCCGGCCGACTTCTTTGGCGAACAGGTCGCGTAGTCTGTCTTTCTGCTTGTTGCGCTTTTCAATACCTGTTTCGATCTCGCGTCGCTCCTCAATCGACTTGCCGACGTCGCGAGCCAACTCGACATGAATCCGGTCCGGCTTGCCGTATTTATCAACGATCGCCTTCACTTGCTTCAATGCCTCTATCAGAGCCTTCCGCACCGTCGGGCTACCAACCAAAGTTCGGTCGATGCGCTCCTCGGCAAGGATCCGCTTCAGCGCCTCCTTGCCGTATACGCCTACGTCGAAGGCATCGCGCTCGCGGCTCGACGTGTGATCGTAACTTGCCGCCGCGCAGGCCTTGTCGTAGGTCATGCCAGTAAGCAGGCCGGGGATGATGTTGCGCGCCGCCTTCGAGGATATGTGACCGGCACCGGTAAAAACGTCGAGCTTGCTATTAGTAGCCGCTAAAACGAGCGCGTCGACGATTGCTGGTTCAAACGACGCCTCAGTCAGGCCCTCGCGAATACGGTTAAGGTCGTTACGAAAAGAGATGATCTCAGCAATCTTGTCGAGCCGATCCGGATGATTGACCAACGCTCCCCACGCAAGATCTCCAAGTGCTTCGATGACGACACGGCGTAGGCGCGCCGTACCGGCGGCTGTCTCACCCGAACGCGCGACGACATCAAGTTTGCCCTCTTCCTCAGCCTTCACGCCAACGAAGTTCGTTGAAACGGGCAGTGCCAGTTTCTTGCGTAGTGCCGAAAAACTGAATTTCGCTGTTACGCCGAATTCAGCCGTGGCATTCGCAAGTTCGTCAACGGTAAGAGTGCGCTCGTCGCTTCCGTCACGCAGGGTGAGATGGTTCAGGCGTGACAGGAGCCGGAATAACTCGAACGAATATCCGCGCTTAGGCGCGCGCTTCTCGGTGGGCTCGAATGAGCAAGAGCCAACGAGATTTTCGCTGTCCTGCAAAGGACGCTGGAAGAACGCCGTCTCGGTGAAGGCTTTTTCCAGTCCTGGTGTTGCCACCGGTGACTGCAGTCGTGCCTGCGCGCTGAAGAGCATGCGGACTTCTGCTGCGAGGTCGTCACGAAGTAATGAGCGTGAATAATCACCTTCACGATTACGGAAGCGGCGCACAACATCCTGTTTGCCGGTCTTCATCGTCGTTTTGCGCATGATGTATGCCTCGTCTTCGACGAGCATCTTCGCGGCCGATCCATAACGCGCGAGTTTTTCGCGTGTCTCGCCAACAGCCTTCTTCATTTTCGAAGTGTCATCGGCCTCATTGGATTTTTCGCCCTTAGAATTTGATTTAAAGCCGCGATGGCGGGCAATGTGGCCGAGAGCTACGGCGAGTTCGACAGGCGTTAGCAAGCGATCAAGACCATCGGCCCGTATCTTCCACGGATCGAGGCCCGGTTGCTTCAGCGCGTCACGATCAGCGGTCTGCAGCAAGCCGTGATTGTGCAGTATGCGGCGCACTTCATTCATGCGTTGACGACGCCGGCGGACAACACGGCGTTGGCCGCGAAACTGACGACGCAGTTCCGATTTGAGTTTTGTGCCTGTTTGGCTCTTTTCCTCGGGGGCGTCAAACATCCATGTGCCGGCATCGATGATTCGACCATCTGACGCACCGTCGGCGGCACTGATCTCAATTAAAGCCCAACCAATTGAGGCAATTCCTCCGTCAAGGCCTAGTACCCGCATCGACGGCTCCTTTGCTGTATTGAAACAAACTTATCAAAGCTGATTGACGAGAAAAGGCCAAGATGCTTTTATGGTTCTTGGGAAATCGGAAGGGAAGCCACGGCAAAGTGGTTTCGTAGAAACCACTGAAGGATTACCCCTGCTGCTTAACTGCAGCAGGGGGATTCCTATATTTTTGTAACTCGTAATGCTGTCCGCCCCACTCCGCTGGCCACGGCCCCAAGATCTCCGCCACCCCCACATTCTCCGGCAACCTGTCGTCAAGAATTGCCTCGACGATATCGGGAGCGAGCAGCGTTAACCTCAGGGCGCGCCCGAGATAGGAGGGGTCGATCCCCTCCGCTAGCGCCAGTTCGCCGACCAAGGCGTATGCGCCAGAATCCAGTAGCTTCCGCCACCGGAAGGCGCGCACGAGAACCTTGATCATGGCGTTTTCGATGCGTGGCGCATCGGTCGGCGCGACCGGCGACCCGTCCGAGGCCAGGACCAGTTTCCGACCGCCACGCTTTTTCAGCCGCCACGGGATATAAACGGTGACCGTGCGGGCGTCGTCGGCGACGATCTTGCGGGTCATGCGGCTTTCTTTCCTGGGCGCGGCTCGGCGGCGATGGCGGAGAGTTCATCGACCAGCCCTTCGAGACCGTCTTTCCGGATTTTGATCCGAACCCCTTCGGTTGAGATATCGACCCGCTCGACCAGCAGCTGGACGATTCTGGCCTGCTCGGACGGGAATAGCTCATTCCACAATGGGTCCAGCCTAACGAGCGCGTCGCGGGCCTCGCGCTCCGTCAGGTCAGGCTCCTCCTCTTGTGCAGCCCGCCATGCGCCAATGATCATCTCCGGGGCGCGCAGGATTTCGCGCAACTGTTCGACGACGACGGCCTCGACGTCCCCGGCTGGCACACGCGCCCACAGTGCGCCATTGGCGCCGCCTTTCGTAACCGTCTGGCTGACATAGTAGCGGTAGAGACGCCCGCCCTTGCGCGTGTGGGATGGTGACAGGGCGCGACCGTCGGGGCCATAGATCAGTCCCTTGAGTAGCGCCGGCGTTTGTGCCCGGGTCCGGGCTGCGCGCTGGCGCGGCGGTTCATTCAGGATTGCGTGGACCTTGCGCCATGTTTCGGCGTCGATGATCGGTTCATGTTCCCCCTTGTAGGCTTCGCCCTTGTGAACGGCCTCGCCGATGTAGATGCGGTTGTTGAGGAGGCGGTAGAGAAAGCATTTGTCGATCGGCTTGCCCTGCCGGTTATGAATTTCTTTCTGCTTCAGCTCCTGCACCAGCACGATGGCCGAGCCCAGCGCGATGAAGCGGCGAAAGATCATGCGCACGGTCTCGGCTTCCGGCTCGTTGATCCAGAGCTTGCGATCCCGGACGTCGTAGCCGAGCGGCACGACGCCACCCATCCACATGCCGCGCTTGCGGGAGGCTGCGAATTTATCCCTGATGCGTTCGCCGATCACCTCGCGCTCGAACTGTGCGAAGGACAATAGTATGTTGAGCGTCAGACGTCCCATACTGGTTGTCGTGTTGAACGATTGTGTGACGCTGACAAAGGTCACATTGCCCCGGTCGAAGGTTTCGACCAGTTTGCTGAAGTCCATCAGCGATCGCGACAGGCGATCGATTTTATAGACGACGATCACATCGATCCTGCCAGCGTCAACATCGGCCAGCAAGCGTTTCAGCGCCGGCCGCTCCAGCGTACCGCCAGAAAACCCGCCATCGTCGTAGCGGTCGCGCACAAGTGTCCAGCCTTCAGCCTTCTGGCTGACAATGAACGCCTCGCAGGATTCGCGCTGGGCGTCGAGGCTGTTAAAATCTTGATCCAGCCCTTCGTCGGTCGATTTTCTGGTATAGACCGCGCATCGCAATTTTCGGATGGTTGGCTTCATCATGAGGCTTTCCGCTGGCTCTTCAAACCGAAGAAAACGCGCCCGTTCCACTGCGTGCCGGTGATGGCGCGCGCGATAGCTGACAAGGATTTATAGGGTCGGCCCTGATATTCGAAATTATCGGCACGCACAGTGACGCAGTGTTCGATCCCTTCATATTCGCGGATGAGACGCGTGCCGACGATCGGGCGATCGTTCAATTTCCCCTTTCGAACCGCCCCCTTGCCGCGCTCGAGCTGTTCGCCGAGGGCTTCAATCCGTGCGAGCGTATGGGGTTTCAGGCCGCCGTAGGCCAGTTCCTGAATACGGTAAGCGAGCCTGCTTTCGAGATAGGCGCGATTGAAAGTCGGCGGTTCGGTCTCCAACAGCTCTCGCCATTGATTTTTCAAATCCGCCGTTGGTAGAGTTTTCAGCGCCGCGAGGCGCTTTAGAACCGATTGTGTCATCGCAATCTCCGTGAGTTGCGGTTCGCATGACGGCTCTGTTTTGGCTCTAAGGCGAGGGAACTTTCTCTATAGTCCGCAGATTTATGAGTTGACTGTTTGGCCCGTAGCCGAACGAGACCCGCCGCGAGGATTTGGCGGACTTCTGCAAGACGCTCGGCGGCGCTGAGATGATCGGGATGAAGCGGGTTCATATCCTGAAGGTAGGAGATGAACCCGCTGATTTTCCCAAGGGGCTAGCATCCCGACCTAATCCAAGCGGAAATCATCGAAAACTGTTGGATTTGCGTGTATCAAGAAGATCCAATCGCTAATTTCAGACGCCGGAAACAGATGAGCATCAATGTGAGCCGCACGATTGCACACATCCAACATGCCATTCATAAGTATTTTATATGGATGGTGATCACATCATATGTTGTGGCTGTATTCTTTCCACAGCCTGGGCTTTGGATCCGCGAGGTTAATTTCGGAACTGCTCATCTATTTGGCGCAGATTTACACTTCTCGCTCCCGCCTATCCTTCTCGGCCTTCTCCTATTCAATGCAGGAATAGGACTCAAGACGAGTGAACTGAAGGATCTGCTGCATTACTCACGCCTTCTCCTAGTTGGATTCCTTGGGAATTTGAGTGTCCCACTAGCTTTCATCGCTATCATTAGCTTCACAATGAAGCTTTGGCACAACCCGGACGAAGTCCAGCAAATCCTCACCGGGCTCGCGCTCATTGCGTCCATGCCAATCGCGGGCGCGTCTACGGCATGGTCCCAAAATGTAAATGGAAATCTCGCATTGAGTTTGGGTCTCGTCCTCATGACGACTCTACTGAGCCCAGCCCTGACGCCTCTTGCCCTGCATACTGGAGGCTTGTTTACCAGCGGGGATTATTCGGAGGATCTCCATGAGATCGCAGCGCATGGCGCAATCGGTTTCCTCGGCGCCTGGGTTATCCTTCCTTCGATCATGGGAATAGCATCAGGTTGGGCTATTGGCGCAAAATCCGCAGCGTTGGCGTCGCCATATTTAAAGTTTGCGAACTCCATAATTCTGCTTTTACTCAATTACTCAAACGCTTCGATCAGTCTACCGACCATGTTCACCTCGCCGGACCTGGACTTCATCGCGATCATGATCATCATTGTCGGCCTGCTATGCCTAATCATGTTTGGCTCGGGCTACCTGATTGCTCGCGCTTTTGGCGTGGATCGCTCGGGAACAGCGTCGCTTATGTTTGGCCTTGGCATGAACAACAATGGCGCGGGTCTGGTGCTTGCCTCGCTGACCCTTGCTGATCACCCTGGGGTCATGCTGCCAATCATTTTATACAATCTCATTCAGCACCTGATGGCCGCTTTCGTCGACAAACTCCTTTCCCGAATATCCAACACTGACGCTCATCTGGAGGTTTAGAGGCCACGCGATCTATCTCCACTTCGAAATTCAGAGAGCCTTTCTCCCCTGACGTCAAAGGGTTAAAAAACGCGGTTGCGTTACCGCAAAATCCCTCTCGACAAGCCTCTGGCGATGTGAGAACAAATATAGAACATCTTAGGAGCAGCCATCATGTCGGAGATTGTCGCCAGCTACCGCCATTCGCCTTTCTCGGCGGAGCCGGAACAGCTCAATTCTCAGGAAATATGGGCGGTTGGACGCGATGTGCGGGCTCAGCTCGTCTCCGATTCCCTTACCCGCGCGCTCGACTTCTCAGGGATCGAGGAGCAGGTCGCGCAGGTGAACGTCAACGGCGTATCCTTCGGCGTGGCTTGGGACCTCGAGCATGAAGTTTTAAACCCCGCCCGCAAGCCGGTGATGGGCGTTACCGAATATGACGAGAGCGTTCCAGATTGCGTGATGGTCGCCATCAACGGGCCGAAACTCTCAAGCCTCGATTATTTGCTGCGCTCGACGATTGCACATGAACTTGGCCATGTGATTTTCGATGCGCCGCGCTGGATTCGGCTTGGACCTGCGCCCGCGCCAGCCTTTTTCGGCGGCGAGCAAACCCACGCCGCTAAATACGACCCGCGCGAGGTGCGCGCCAATGAGTTCATGGGCGGGCTCCTGGTTCCGCCGGCGCTGGTTCGCGTCGACTTCATGCGCGCGGCGCGGCGACATCGTCTGCAACCCTCGCGCTATCCCTCCGCGATGATCCGGGGCGCGGCGGCTTACGATAATGACCTTCAGGACGCCGACGCCGTGCAGGAAGCCGTGTTCTCACTGGCCGAGCTTTACGGCGTCTCCCAAAGTTTTATGCGCGTGCGGCTTGAGCGTTACGACCTGCTGCGCAGCCGTGCACCCCTCTGAAATCCATTCCCTTCATAATCAAGGAACAAGACTATGGCCTTTGGAAACTGGATCCGCGAAGAGCGCGAGAAAGCTGGCGTTTCGCTGAAGGACCTATCGCGGCGCATCAGTATCTCGACGCCCTACTGGTCGCGCATCGAGCGGGGTCTCGAGCGGGCTCCAAAAGACACGTTGATCATCGCGGCCTGCAAGGAACTTGGCCTGTCGACGGATCGGGCCTTCCTTGAGGCGCAGCGCCTGCCGCCGGACATTCAGGAAAATCTCGAGATGGCCATTTCAGTCTATCGGGAGTTCAGGACCCGCTCCGCCGCCTAAAGCCAAGCGCCTTTTCATAAATCAGGGCTCTTCGAAGCGGAAGCGATTCCGCGAAGAGGAGAGGTTTGTTTTTTTCGATCGGGCGATTGTTTTTGGAGATTTTCGATGGCGCTGGCGCTTTGGGAAGACGACGATTGGCGTGAGCCGCAAATCGGCCCGCGCGACTTGCATGTCATGATGCTTGCTGCCGACTTTCAGGCGCGGCGGATTGTTCGAAAGCTGCGTCTCGACCAAAGTCTCGTCGAGGACATCGAACAGGAAATCCTTCTCATCCTGATCGAGCGCCGACGTTACTTCGATCCCCACCGTGGTCCATGGACGGCTTTTGTCCTGATGGTCGCGCGCCAGGGCGCCCAACAGATCGCCGACCGGCTCGCGGCCGAGGGGCGGATGTTCGATAGCGATCATGATGATCGCTATTTTGTGGGTGAGGATGGCGACACCCTTGCACAAGACATGCATCCCGACGACGCCTGCCAGACAGAAAGCGATCATTTATTTCGCTTTTTTCTTGGCATGACGATCCGGCGGCTTCCGCCGGAATTACGCATTGTCGCTGAACTTGCGCTTGAGGCTGACGGCGATCTGGCCGAGGCGCAGCGTGCGACCGGCTTGTCCACGAGCGAGTTTTACCGACGACTCCGGGAATTACGTCTGCGCCTCATCTCCCTGTCGCTCGCGCCGCATCGCCTGTTGTCGAAGATCTAAGACCTCCCGGGAAAAAACGACGCCTTGATCCCTACCTTCTTTGTATGGGGCGATGTTCCAGCCGGAACCGTGCCTCAAGGAAAATCCGAAGATCGGATCGTGGCGTTGCGTGAAGAAGAGAAGGAAGAAGCGATGTTAGACCTCCTGGGAAAATCCAGAGGCTAAATCGCTACCTTCATAGCAGGGTGTAGAGCGGCCTTAAAAACCGGCTTCGCCCACATCGCCGACATCGCTGAAGTTTGACGCCCGGAAGCCCGCGCTTTCGGACGAACGGGAAAGGTTTTTCAAGGTGAGAGCATCCATTTCCATAAACATCGACTACGCCAGCATTCCATTCGATGACAATGGCTTCGTTGACTGGATTCTTGACGCCGAGCCCGGCGCTGCCGCCGCCTATTATCGTGGCCATCTTGCCTATGATCGCTGCGAATCCACCCGCGTGCATCCAGATCACAAGCGCCGCCGCCTGATCGCCATCGCCAAACGTGCGCTGACTGAGGAGGAAAACGGACTGGTTCATCTCGTCCAGCGCCGTCTCGGCGAAGAGGATTACATTTATCTGATGGTGCGAGCATCCATCCATATCAAGCGGAGGACGCGATGAACGCTTTCGAGACGCATGGCGTACATCACCTCTCGGCCTCCTCGCTCAATCTCTACGCATCCTCTCCGGCGCTTTGGGTGATGGAGCGATTGCTCGGCCGCCGCAGCCCCGGCAACGCCATGATGGCGCGCGGCAAGGCGGTCGAGGAAGGCGTGCACGCCGGACTGATCGACCCGTTGAAGACGCCAAAGGACTGCGCGGCGCTGGCGCTCTCCGCCTATGACAAAGAGATGGCGCTGATCCCCGACGAGAAACGCGAGAGTGAACGCGCGCAGATCCCGGGCTATGTCGACCATGCGCTTGTCGAGCTTCGCCAATATGGCGCGCCGACCGCTTACCAGGACCGCGTTGAATATCGTCTCGACGATGTGCCGGTCCCGGTGATCGGCTTCATCGACTGGCGTTTCGATCAGCATGGTCTGATCGTCGACCTAAAAACCAGTGAGCGTTTGCCTGCCGCCATCTCTGCCGCGCATGCGCGCCAGGGCGCCATCTACGCTCGCGCGCACGGCAATTACGGGATGCGCTTCGCCTACGTCAAACCGACCGCCAGCAAGAAAGATGGTCGCGCGGTCTGCGTCTATGAACTTTCCCGCAGCGAGATCGATCAGCAGGTCACAGCGTTGCGGGAGATCGCGCTACGTCTGGAACGATTTTTGGGTCTCTCCTGCGACCCGCATGAACTGAGCAGCCTGCTCGTTCCCGATTATGAGTCTTTCTACTGGAGCAATCCCACGACACGCGCCAATGGCGCAACGGTTTTCGGCTTCTGATCCAGCATCAAAAGGAGAATGGACATGGGTCTCAATATCGGCGCCAGCGGCGTCTTCAAAACATTCATAAAATACAATGCAAAAGCCGGACGATGGTTCCTGCACGATAGCGACGGCGACAAGGAAATCCCGATGCCGCTCGGATTTGTCGCCGACATGGATAATATCGCTACGGGCTGGATGAAATATCAGGAAGGACAGGCGCCGCAGCGTCGCTTCGATCCCGATCTGCAGACGCCGGCGCCCTCGCCGGGCGAAGGCTTCAAGCGCGGCTTTGTGATGATGGTGTTCAGCGCCAGGTTTTTTGGCGGCGCGGCGGAGTTTGGCGGCAACTCCATCCATCTCGCCAATGCCTTCAAGGATGTCTACGCCGAATGGGAAGCCGGGCGCGGCAATAATCGCGGAAAGTTGCCGGTCATTCGCTGCGACAGCGTCGAGCCGATGAAAGACAAGCATGGGACGAACTATCGCCCAAAGCTCGTCATCGTGCAGTGGGTCGATCGTCCGAACGATCTCCCTGACGTCACCCCGGTTGAGGCGGAAGAGGTCTGGCGCGGCGGTCCGACACAAACGCCGGCAAAATCGCCCGCGCAGCATGTCGCGCCGCCCGCGCCGTCAGTAGCCGCGACAGCGCCGTTGTCGGAAACGATGTTCTGATCCTTTTCGCAAAACCGGGAGAGCTTCTGCTCTCCCATTTACCCTGATCCCGCCGCGAGCCCGCGATGGAAACGACGACTGTTGCGCCCCTGCTGGAGCCGAACGTCGAAGCGATGCGCCGGCACCTGCAGCATCTCTTCGGCGGGCTCGACATCGCCTATGACGACGCCAGGGTCGAACTGGCATGGACAGACGGTCGCGACGGTCGTCTGAGCCACGCCGAAATCTTCACCATCGCCACGCTGGACAAGCTTCTGGCGCGCGCCGTCACTGAGAACAGCAAGCCCGGCCAGAATGTTTACATCGGTCAGGCCCTTCGCCATCCCGATACCGCGCCCTTTGGCCGGGGGAGCGACAAGGATTTTTACGCCCTCACTGCCTTCTATGTCGATATCGACGACGATATCGTGCGCGAGGCGGCCCAAAAATATCGCGCGCGCGGCTGCCCGCCGACGGCCGTCATCTTCACCGGCCACACGCCGCATCCGCGCGCGCAGATCCTTTGGCGTATCGATCGTCCCGTTACAGATCCCAATCTATGCCGCGTCCAGAACAGTGCACTGGCGCTGGCGCTGGGCGGCGATGTGACGGTCGTCAATCCAGGCCGCGTCATGCGGCTTGGCGGATCGATTGCGTGGCCACGCAAGAAGGGGCGCATTCTTGAACTGACGGAGTTTTACGAAAACAAGTCAGGCGGACCCACAGCATATAGCCCGCAAAGAATCGCCGAGGCTTTTCCTATCACGCAGCCGGAACTGGCGCCGGCGCGTTCGGGTGTCACTGCATCACGGACACAGACCATAACGCCACAGGCGGCGGGCCAGGACAATATCTCGGCCATAGATCATATCTTGTCCGCGCCGATAACCGATCATGCCGCTCCCGCGCCCGCGTCTGGGACCATTGAGGCGCCGATGCAAGCTGCTATCGGCAGCGACCTCCACATCGGGACCAATGGCGTCTCGGTCGACGCCTGCATCACGCGCATTCGTGCCGGCGATCATTGGCACGACAACATGCTGCGCCTTGTTGGTCATTGGGTCTCGCGCGGCTGGAGCGATACGGAGATCAACGCCGCCGCCCAATCCATGACCTTGCCTGGCTACACCGCCGCGCAGACCCGACGCGACGTGACCACCATGATCGCCGGCGGTCGCGCCAAATGGAACGCGCCAAATCCGATCATCTCGATCGACGAAAAAAACGCCACCCCAGTCATCAATTTGATGGACTGGACCGCCGACCGTTACGCTGGCGAGGCGCGCCCAATCGTCTGGTTGTGCAAAGGCGTCATCCCGCTTGGCGTCCCGGCGATCCTCGCCGCAATGGGCGGCCTTGGAAAAAGCTTCCTCGCACTCGATCTCGCGCTGAATATCGCAGCCGGCATCGCAGGGTTCGAACAGCATGTGCTCGTTCTTGGCGGGAGGATCGCCGTTCAAGGCGCGGCGGTCATCCTCACAGCCGAAGACAGCTTCGACGCCATTCACCGTCGTCTGAACAGGATAGACCCGCAATCGCGGCGGCTGAGACATCCCAAACGCCTGATCGTCCTGCCAATGTCTGATGCCGGCGGAACTCAGCCGCTGATTGCGAGCGACGGCAAAAAATTCATTCGCACGCCCTTCTTTCAGGAGATGAAACGCCAGCTGACAGCAATCGAAGATTTACGCCTCGTCGTGATCGATCCGCTTCAGGCTTTCGCTCTGGCCGATGTTAACGCCGATCCCGCCGCCGCTCAATTCCTGTGGTCGGCTATAGCGGAATTGGCGGCGTCTACAGGTGCGACGGTTCTCCTGACCCATCACATGCGCAAGGATGGCATGCTGCGTATTTCTAATGGCGATGATGCGCGGGAAGCGATCCGTGGCACAACCGCGCTCGTCGATGGCGCAAGGCTGGCCTACGCGCTGTGGAAACTCGATGAAGAGGCTGCGTCTCCGATTTGCGACAAGCTTGCGATCGCATTTGAACGCGGTCGGATTGTTTGTGGCGCCGTCGTCAAATCCAACGACGAAACCGACCACTCCACACATGTTTATTTGCGGGAAGATAGCGGCTTGCTGAAGCAGGTCGAAATCGGGATCGACGCCTCGAAAACCAGAGCCTCCAACTTCAAGATCGAGCAGGCGCGGGAGGTGCTGAAAGAAGTTCAGCGTCGGTTTGACACGGGCGCAGCCTTCTCTTCATCCGCCCAATCTCAATCTCGATACCTCGGCGCATACCTCATTCGCCAATACGGCGTGGATCGCCGGGAGGCGGTGAATCTGATCACCGACTGGATCAATAACGGCGTGCTCGCATCCGAAGTGATCGACACGCACTCCAAGCAGAAAGGGCTGAAGGTGGCGTCATGGATTTAGGAACGGCTGCGGAAGTTGGTTCAGAACATATTGATTTCATTTGCGGAGCAGAGTTGCGGAAGTTCCGGAGGTCTATTCGGAACCGATTGATAAATATGCGGAAGTTCTGCGGAAGGCAGAGTCCCCCAAACCCCCTACGCGTGCGTGCGCGTGAGGCGCTCGCGCCGCGTCTCCGGGCGACGGGCGGAGGTTTGTCATGACCCGCGCGATGAGACGCCTTCGCGATTCTGGGTTCGATCTCGCGACCAGCACATCGGCGCCCGAGGCGCTGCGCATCCGGTCGATGGTCGAGGGACTGGCTGAGGTCGCGAGCGCGGTGGAGCGGCGTTGGGGCGTGGGTCGATTACGTCAGCTTGCCAGCGATCCGTTACGCCTGCGCTTCGACGAGCAACAGTCGCGCGTCGATGCGGCGGTCGCGAGCGGCGAGGAACGGTTTGTCCGGATCCAGACCGAGGCGATGCGACGCGCGTGGGAGACGCTCGAACGCGCCGCGATTGAAACAGGCGTCATGCCTCTGTCTGCGGATGTGTGGGAGACGGCGTTGCCCAAGACCGGTGAGGTTGTCGCGATCGTGCGCAGCGAAATCGATCTGGCGCAGGTCGCAAGCGGCTGTCCTGCCTTCACGCTCGCCGAGATCGCGCTGCTCATCGAAAAGCTCGGACCCGAGGCGCTTGAGACGAAACGCGTCTTCCGCGGCGCTGTCGTTACCGACATGCGCGCTTCGGAGACTTTCGACTGGTCGAAGGGAGACGACATGCCGTTTTGATCACACGCGAAGCATCAGGGCGACGGTGGAGCTGGATTGGCGTTCGCAGGCCACCGCCGCCCCTCACCAAATGGAAAACTCAGGAGCATCCATCATGGCAATGGCGACTCACACCCTCGTGAGCGAAAACGCAAGTATTATCTGTCCACAAATCGCTGTAACAGACGCTCGCGCGATCATCGCGCTCGATCTCGGCACGACCACAGGCTGGGCGATGCGCACAGCCGACGGCGTCATTACCAGTGGCGCGGCGACGTTCAAACCCGGTCGTTACGACGGCGGCGGCATGCGCTATTTGCGCTTTCGCGGCTGGCTGGAGCAGCTGCGCCGCTACGCCGGATCGGTGGAATCGGTTCACTTCGAGGAGGTGCGCCGTCACAATGGCGTCGACGCCGCGCACATCTACGGCGGCTTCCTCGCGACGCTGACCAGCTGGTGCGAACACCGTGTGATCCCCTACCAGGGCGTGCCCATCGGCACGATCAAGAAATTTATCTCTGGCAAGGGCAACGCCGACAAGCAGGCGGTAATCGACGCGGTGCGCGCGCGTGGTTTTAACCCTTCGGACGATAACGAAGCCGACGCCATCGCGCTTTTGCTGTGGAGCCTCGATCAGAAAGGCGGCCAGTTATGAACGCGATCAAAATGCTCGACGATGCGGTGTGCGTGGTGATGAAACGCAACGACGCCTATGGCGATCCTGCCGCGTCACTCAGCGCCATCGCCGCACGCTGGTCGCTCACGCTTGGACAGACCATCACGCCGACGCAGGTGGCGCTGTGCATGATCGATCTGAAACTGGCGCGTCTCGCACACGATCCCAAACAGCGCGACAGCATAATCGATGTCATCGGCTACGCCGCACTACTTCCGGAGGTGACGAAATGATCCGTGGACGCAAACGTAAACCCGGTCTGCGCTATCCCTGCGGCAAGCTGAAACGCGAGGAGACCGAACGCGAGGCAATGGCGACGGCGCTCTCGGCCCGCCAGCGCCATTACGGCATAACGGTGAAACAGGCGCGCGATGAACGCCTGGGTTCCTCACTTGGCAGGCTGAACATGCAATCGCTGGTCAGCGAACCACAATACGACGCGGGCACAAAATTTGGGCGGCTCCATCAGGCCCATCACGCCATCATGGGGCTGCCATCGCCAAATCCCTCTTCCGTGACGGCGATCATGATCGCCGCTGGCCTCGTCGCCGGCGTTACGACAACAGAAGCGGAGGAGGATACGATCGAAAACCTGCGCAAACGATATGATGCAGTAACCGATGCGCTTGATCAGTGTGATCGAGATCACCGCATGGCGCGCGGCCGCAAACCGTCGCTGTTGGTGTATCGGGTGGTCTGCGCCGATGAAGACGCTACGCTCTGGCCCGAGTGCGATCTCGGAAATCTGCGTGTGGGATTGAACTGTTTAGCGCGAGTCTTTCGTTGTAGTTAGAAATCAACGCCGCCTCTCAACAAGATAATCGCTTGAGAGGCGGCAATGATGCCGCTCTGACCTTTGTTCTGCCTTGTTTTATAATTTTACCCCAGCTATTGAGGGGACGATGCTTCCCGGAGACTTCCGTGCTTAGATTTATCAAAACCACGATCCTGGGCGGGGTTCTCTTTCTTCTTCCGATCGCAGCCACGGTGGTCATTCTCGCCAAAGCGGTCAAAATGGCGGCGGACACAGCAGCTCCCCTGGCGGACAAATTGCCCTTGCCGAAGGCCACGGCGATTTTCGAAGTCTATACGGTCGCAATCCTGACGTTTCTGACGATTTCTTTTGTTGCAGGCTATCTTCTGCAAAAAATGCCCTATGAACGAAAAATCATGCCTTTTCTGGAAGAAAGGCTTCTTCGTAAATTCCCGCCCTATACGATGGCGAAGAGATATACGAATCTCCTTGCAGGCATCGAGATCAACGATGGCATGACGCCGGCGTTGATCCAGATTGGCTATAGTTGGCAACTTGGATTCATTGTCGAGCGGCTGGATGGCGATAATGTGCTCGCCTTTGTTCCGAGCACCCCAGATCCCTCGTCAGGCAGCATTCATGTCGTTCACAAAGACCTTACCGCTGAACTTGATGTTCACAACAAAATGATTGTGGAGTGTATCGAGAATTCGGGAAGGGGTATCGGACAGATCCTTGCCACGTCGCAACGACCAAGAAAAATGTCCTGATCTCCCGGCCCGACTTCACACTGTTGACAGCGGTTTCAATCGAGACTAAAAGTTCGTCAATGTCATCAGACGATTTGCGCCCGGAGCTAACCGCTTCGGGCGTTTTTCTTTTTCCGGTCTATCCTCATGCACATCGTCGTCTCGTTTCGCGATCAGGCGCTGTCGCGCTACGCGGCGCGGCTAGCGTCGCTGGCAGGCGGAGAGGGCAGGGGCGTTATGGCTCAGGCGCTAAACGAAGGCGGGCGCGCGGTGCGACAGGCGACCGTTGCGGCGGAAACGGCGCAGACAGGCTTGCCGGGCGATACGTTGGAGCGCGCGCAACGTGAACTGCCGGCGGACGCAGGCTCGCTCAGCTACACGATCTGGTCGGAAGGTGGAAACGTTCGGCTTAAATACTTCGACGCAATGGAAGGCGGCGGCGGCGTCACCGCACATCCGTGGAACAGGTCTACCTACTACGATCGGGCCTTCATCAACTCTGGTCCGCCTGGACGACGCGTGCCATCGCCAAAGCTTGGCGGACATGTCTATCGCAGCGTTGGCGGCAGTCGCCGGTGGGGCGGTCCAATCAGCGTCATGCGCTCTGGCCTGTTTATCCCCGTCGAGATGACCAGAGGGCAGACAGCGGCGGCGTTCGACAAGGGCGCGGCGAGCGTGCTGGCGACAACGGTAGTTGCAAGGCTTGGCGCGCTGTTGCCATGAAAAAGAAAACCGCCAGACCGAAAACGGCTGGCGGCGAAGTTATCACAAGGAAGACAAAATAAGTCGGTATCGAAGCGCTCACTGCGTCATCTGCGCGAGAGCCATGCCGCTGCCAGCGGCGACAAACAGCGCCGTTCCGATCAGGGTGGCGATCAGTGTGGTGGTCAGCTTGTTCATCGTCGTTGCTCCCGCATGTCGTTCGTTCATGAGAGGAACATAGATGCGCTCACACCAGACTAATGTGCGGCTGCGCACACGACAGAACTCCAGACAAATACGCTATGGTTCCTTTTGCGGCACTGCAACAAGAGGCGGCGCGACGGCCCGATTGATTTGAATATATCCGATTTTGATTTTTGCAGTTTGGTTTGAAAACCCGACCCTGCGACGCGAGTTTCCATGCCCCCTCCCCAGATCGTCATGCGCCCGGTTTCGGAGCTGAAACCCTATGCGCAGAACGCCCGAACCCATTCACAGGAGCAGATCGAACAGATCGCCACATCAATCCGGGAGTTTGGCTTCACCAATCCGGTGCTGGCGACAGCGGAGGGAATGATTGTCGCGGGCCATGGCCGCATCGACGCGGCGAAGCTGTTGGGGATTGAGGAGGTTCCGACGCTTGTCGTCGGCGCCGACTGGTCGCCTGCGCAGCTGCGCGCCTATGTGTTGGCCGATAATCAGCTGGCGCTGAACGCCGGATGGGACAACGATATCCTGAAGAAGGAACTGGCCGACCTCTCCGCTGAGGATTTTTATATTCCTGTGATTGGCTTCGACCAGGATTTGGTCACCGCGCTGCTTGCCGACGAACCGACCGGCGGATTGACAGACGAAAACGACATCCCCGAGGCGCCGAAGAAGCACGCCACACGGCGCGGTGATCTATGGCAACTCGGCAATCACCGACTGCTCTGCGGCGACTCGACCAGTCCGGATGATGTGCTGCGGCTGATGGACGGCAAGCGCGCCGTGCTTTTCGCCACCGACCCGCCTTACCTCGTCGATTACGACGGAACGAATCACCCGACCAAAAAGGGGACCTCGGCCCGGGCGAAGAAGATCGCCAACAAGGACTGGTCCGAGGAATACATCGAACAGCCCCATTGGGACGATTCTTCGCAGGGACCGCAGTTCTACGAAGCTTTCATGCAGGTCGCGATCGATTGCGCCATCGCCGAGGACGCGGCGTGGTATTGCTGGCACGCATCACGCCGGCAGGCGATGTTGGAGGCCTGCTGGAAGAAGTTCGACGTTCTGCATCACCAGCAGATCATCTGGGCCAAAACCCGCCCGGTCCTGACCCGGTCGATCATGCTCTGGGCGCATGAGCCATGCTTGTTTGGCTGGCGGTCGGGCAAAAAACCGCGCGTCAACCGCGAGGGCTTCGATAGCTGGCCGACGACTGTCTGGAACATCCCTTCGAGCGAGATCGAGACGCGGGAGCATCCGACCAGCAAACCTGTCCGGGTGTTTTCGCTGCCCATGGAGTTGCACACGCTACCGGGGGACATCTGCTACGAGCCGTTCTCGGGCTCCGGCTCACAGCACATAGCGGGCGAGAAGACTGGCCGGCGGGTTTACGGGATGGAGATGTCGGAGGTGTTCTGCGACGTGATCATCAACCGATGGCAGGCGTTCTCGGGCAAAATCGCCATCCTGGCCGGTGAGAATCAATCCTACGCCGATGTTCGAGCTGCGCGGCTTGGCGCTGAGAAGGCGGCTGCGTGATGCAATCGCGGACGATGTCGCTTATTGAGGCGCTGGCGAATGTCGTAGTAGGCTATGGCGTTGCAGTGGCGACGCAGGTGATGGTGTTTCCGTTTTTCGGCCTGAGCGTATCGCTCGACCAGAACTTGGCGATGGGATTGATCTTCACCACCGTGTCGCTGGTGCGAAGTTATGCGCTGCGACGGGTGTTCAACAAGCAGAGAGACATTATTGACGGGTAATCTCTTTTTGGAATGCGTAGTGGTGTTGGTCTGTATTTTTCTTTGAACCGAAATCAGATGAGGCGAATGCCGCTATGACAAGCACTGCGACCCATACGACAGAGGGAATGACCTGGTTTTTAGCGTTAGTCATCTGTTGACCCCATCTATAGAACTGATTCTTACTTTTGCAGAGTTGATCGGAAAATCGAGAGAGGAGACATCTTTTTTTCGCCAAACAGAAAGAAGAAGGGACTATCCGCAACCTGCCAGAAGAAATATTATTTTCATGAGAGGACGCCGGATCAGGAACTCCTTCTGCCTTCGCTCGCATGTATGATGATTTTTTTAAGCTTTTGTGACGGTCGAAACATGTGATTCAACAAGTATTTCGACCGCCAGCGCAATGCGCTCTAACCGATCCGATACACTCTTCCTTTCCCATCGACCTTGTCGGAAACGATATTGAGCCCGAGCTTTTTCTTGAGCGCACCGGCGAAGGCGCCACGCACCGTATGCTGCTGCCAGCCGGTGGCCTCGACGATCTCGGCGATTGTTGCACCATTCTGGCGCTGGAGCATGGCGATCATGGTCGCCTGTTTTGTTCCCTCGCGGGGCGTTGGCGCTGTCGCGCCAGAGGGCGCCGTGCGTGCGGTTTTCTTGACTGGTGCGTCAGCCTTGACGGGTTTCGTCTTCTTCGCGCCTGTGGCGGCTTTTGGCGTCTTTGCGGGCGTCTTGTTGGCGGCAGGCTTCGGCGACGCTTTCGATTTCGTGTCGGTCTCGGATCCGATTCCGATGGCGGCAAGACCGGCCTCGGTGATGGCGAGCGTTACGCCTTGGCCAGACCGCGTCTCGCGCCAGATCGCTTCGCCGATGCGCTTATCGGCGTCGATTTCCTCGAGTAGCCCTTTCTGTATCAGCGGAATCACCACCTTGTTCGCCGCGCCGCCTTTTAGATTGGGCGGAAGCGGCAACGCCAGCATGGTCGAGCGTTGAGCCGCCTTGTTCAGAACGATGAGCTGGGTGTCGGTGAGTTTCATCATCTGGCTCCTTCAGCCGGAGGCTACGAGGACCGTAGCCTTCTACGGGCTGAAGCCCGGGATCGAACCGGGCTAGAGCTTTGGTTTGAAAACCTTCAGTGGTTTCGATGCAGAGAGAGCGTCGCGGCGAAAAGCGGGGCGATGGATTGAATGGCTGCTTCCACGCCAAGCAAGGTTCCAACAGCAAGATTGCGGTCGCCCTTGTTGATCGCATCTTGCGCCTGGGCGGCGACGGCGGCGGATTGCGCCAACAGGCGGGTGAGTTCGGAAATGACGCCTGCAATGGCGATTTGCGTGTTCTGATCGTTTTTCGTGGTCATGATCGCCTCCATGGTTGCGATGAGCGCATACAGGCGTGAGTTGAGCGGAAAGTGAAGGCGTAATCGCCATCATCTTTCGATTTAATCTGCGACAAATGATCAATCGGGCGTTGATGTTCAGATGAGCGATGCATCTTCCCAAAACTCCGCCGGATTAATTACGGTCGCCAAGGCGGCGGCCTTGTTGATGATCAGCGACCAGTGGGTGCGCGATCTCGGCAAGAAGGGATATGTGCCAAAAGCTGTCGGCGGAATGGTACCATTGGTTGCCGCTGTGCAGGGCTACATTCGTTGGCTGAAGGATGAAGAGCGCCGCACATCGAAATCGACCGCCGCCTCACAGGTCCAGCAGGAGCGCGCGCTGGAAATCCGCATGCGGCGCGAGCGCGAAGCGGCGACGCTGATCGAGATGCGCACGGTCGAGACCATCTTCGCTGATGTCTGGGGCGCGTTTCGCTCCGAGCTTGCCGGCGTGCCGGCGGCGGCGACGCGTGATTTGAACCTGCGCGCCGATATCGAGACGAGGCTCAATGACGCGCTTGATCGCGCCCGCAGCAGATTTGAGAAATCGAGCGCGGCTCTACGAGCAGGTCGCGATCTCGACATGGCCGGCGAAACGCCAACATCCTGACGAGTGGGCGTCCGAAAACATTGTCTATGGCCCAGAGACGGGTTGGCCAGGACCGCGTAATCCGGATCTCACGCCCTACATGCGCTGGTTCTCCCGCGCCTTTGGCGATCATCACTGGAAGCGCGTCGTCGGCGTCACGGCGGCGCAAAGCGGCAAGACGGCGACGGTGCTCGACATTATTGGCGAGCGGCTCGACAACCGACCTGCGCCGATCCTCTATGTCGGACCAAACAAGGAGTTTCTGACCGATCAGCTGGAGCCGCGCATCGAGGAGATGTTTCGGCAGGCGGAGTCGCTCGGCGCCAAGGTGATCGGCGGCATCGAGAGCAAGGAGCAGAAGAAGACCTTAAAACGCGTCGCCGGCGTCAGGCTGCGTCTGGCTCATGCCGGTTCCTCAGCGGCGCTCAAATCAGACGCCGCCGCGCTGGCTCTGGTCGACGAATATGACGAGATGATGCGCAACATTCGCGGCCAGGGCGATCCGCTCGGCCTCGTCGAGGCGCGCGGCGACACCTATGCGGATTTTCAGGTCGGGATCACATCGACGCCGACGCTGGGGATGGTCGAGATCGTGCATGACGATGCAAGCGACCTTGATTTCTGGCGCAAGGGCGAGGACGACGACATTTCATCGCCAATCTGGCGGCTGTGGCAGGAAGGCACCCGCCATCATTTTTGCTGGCCATGCCCCGACTGCGGCAAATATTTTATCCCGCGCTCGAAACTGCTGCGCTATCCGAAAAACGCTACGCCATCTCAGGCGCTGACCAATTCATGGCTGGAATGTCCGCAATGCAGCTTTAAAATCCGTGAGGAGCACAAGGCGCAATGCAACGCCAATGGCGCCTTCGTCGCGCCGGGCGAGACGATTGACGCCGAGGGGGTGATTTCTGGCGATCCGCCGGAGACGACGACGCTGTCGTTCTGGATTTCCGGTTTCTGCTCGCCGTTCAAAACCATCGGCGAGCGAGCCGAAAGATACCTGCGGGCGCTGGCCAGCGGCGAACAGGACAAGATCCAGACGGCGGTCAACGCCGGCTTTGGTGAGCTTTATCTCGCCGGCGGCGGCGAAGTTCCGGAATGGACCGAAGTCGTCAAAATGCGCGAGAGTTTCGCGCAGCGTGTGCCGGACGAAGTCCTGTTCCTTGTCGCCGCCGTCGACGTTCAGGGCAACCGGCTGCCTTATGTCATTCGCGGCTTTGGCGCGCAGGGCACGTCCTGGCTGATCGAACATGGCTATATCTGGGGTCCGACCAAGGATGAGGAGGTCTGGCGGCGGCTTTCGGAAAAGCTGACGGCGCCAATCGACGACAGGCTGATCAAGATCGCTTTCGTCGATTCCGGCTTTCGCCCGGGTAAGAAAGAGTCCTTGCCCATCCACCGGGTCTATGAGTTTTGTCGCAAGCACAAGCGTTTCGTTTTTGCGACCAAGGGCTCGTCGACGCCGATGGCGCGTCCGCTGATCGAATCCGCGATCGAAGTCACGGGCGTCGACGGCAAGGCCAAGAAATACGGTCTCCATTTGCTCCGGCTCGACACCGACCACTGGAAAGCGGTCGTGCATGAACGTCTGTCGTTCGAACGCGACGCGCCCGGGGCGCTGCGCTTGAACGATGCGGCGGACGACGATTACTGCCAACAGCTTGTCGCCGAAGCGAGAGTGAAGGGGCCGTCTGGCAAATGGATATGGGTCGCGCGCTACCGCGAGAACCATTTCCTCGATTGCGAGGCGATGGCGGCCGCCGCCGCGTGGCGAATCGGCTCCGACAGACAGAAGGCGGCGAAGAAGGAAATCAATTCTTCCAGTTCGGGAAGAATTGACCCACCGGACTACGAGGCGCCGCCGAAAGCGCCAGCAGAGTCAGCATCTGCTACTCCGGTTGTCGCGCAGAAAGCCATTCGCTCGCGCTTCGCCAATTTCGCGCAGCGGCTCAACAGGTAAAATTCATGGGCTTCATGGATCGTCTCGGCGCGCTGATTGGCGGCGAGCGGGCACCGACGCGCGTCCGGCCCGGCGCAGCCTATATGCGTAACGAGCGGCATCCGCTGTTCGAGAACTGGTATCCGATCCTGCGTGATCCGCGCGAGGACGTCCGCGCCGCTTACTGGCGTTCGGCCGCGCGCACGATCGACCTGTTGCACAATTCCGGCTGGATCGCCGGCGTGGTCAACAAGGGCTGCGCCTCTATCATGGGAACAGGCCTGCGGCTCGCCTCGAAACCCGATTATGGCGCGCTGGGCTGGGATCAAAAGATGTCGGACGCATGGGCGCGCGACGTCGAGCGTCGCTGGGAGTTGTGGGCCAACACGCCGCTCGAATGCGATGCGGCCGGAAAGAACGACATCCATCAGCTCTGCAAAGCGGCGTTGCGGAGCTATTTCGTGCATGGCGAATGGGTCGCCTGGTATCGCTGGCTGCCACGGCGGGAATCCGCGACGGCGACCAAGATCCATCTCGTGCCAGCGCATCGGCTGGTACAGAACTCCAACGGCCAGGATCTGTTTCAGGGCGTTCGCATCGATAAAACCGGACTGCCGAAAGCCTATCAGCTGCGACTGACCAGCCCGATCATGGAGACGGGCCAGATTCTGGAAGTCGCGGCGCGCGACAGCGGCAATCGGCCGGTGATCCGGCATTGTTTCGACGGCGACGTCGGACAGATGCGCGGCATATCCGTATTTGCGCCGGTGTTGCAGGTTTTGCGCCAATACGACCAGCTCTCCAACGCCACCCTGTCGACGGCGTTGACGCAGGCCATCGTCGCCGCGACGATCGAAAGTCCCTCGCCGACGCAGGATGTGTTGCAGGCGTTCGAGACGATGGATGAGCAAGGGCTCGGCGGCAACATCGATAGCTATTTCGACGCCCGCGCAGGCTGGTATGACAAGACGACTTTCGATCTTGGCGGGCTCGCCCGGATCGTCCATCTGTTCTCTGGCGAAAAGCTGAACTTCCAGCGCAGCGAAACGCCCAATTCCAACTACGAGCCCTTCGTTCGTTTCCTGCTGCGCGAGACGGCGGCCTGCGGCGGCTTCACTTTTGAAGATGTGACCGGCGATTACACCGGCGCCACCTATTCATCAATCAAGATGTCGACGACGACCAACTGGCCAATCCAGATGTGGCGGCGCTCGCATATCGCAGCTCCTTTCTATCAGTCGGCGTTCGAATGCTGGCTCGAAGAGGGCATAGAGCGCGGTGTCGTTCCCTTTCCGGGCGGGATCGACGCCTTTCTGGCCAATCGCATGGCGGCCTGTCGCGCCGACTGGCGCGGACCGGCGAAACCTATTCCCGACGAAGTGAAGTTCGCGACGGCGAACGAAAAACTCTACGGCCTCGGCGTGATCACGGCGGAATATATCGCCGCAGAACTCGGTCAGGACATCGAAGACAATTACGACCAGCTCGCCCGCGAGATGGAGATGCGACGGGAGCGCGGCTTGCCGGAGCCGCAGATCATCGCGCCAGAGCCAGTGATCGACGAAACAAGCGAGACGGAGCCCGCCAATGACCGATCAGGCCGTTGATTGGACGAAGCCCTGCGAACGTTTCGCGGCGCTGAGCAGAGCCTATTACAGCCTCGTCACCGGGGCGCTGGAAACAGAGATCCGCACCCGCACCCTCGACGCCGAGGAGATGGTTCGCTTTTCCAAAGCCGATCTGAACACGCTGCGCAACGAGATGCGCGCGGCGGAAACGGCGTGCCGCGCCGAGTTGGGTCTACCGAACGCCAACCGGCGCTTCGCCATCGGCTGCAGCTATCGGCCGGCGCGCCCGCCATCCAGCTACGATCCGACCGATCCGCGAGGCTGATCTTGTCAGAGACCTTTCTCCTGCGGGTCGCAGATCGGGTTTTGAATAGACCGCTGCTGATCCTGCAGGAGAAGCTCGCCCTGATCACGCAAGTGCTCTCGGGCCGCATCGGCGTCGAAGGGATCGGGCTGCCGGAAAGCTCGCGCTTTGTCGGCGACGCCAGCGAGACGGATGGTGCGGGACGGCAAGTTGGCAAATTGCCCTATCGCCGCACGGCGGAAGGGACGGGCGTCATCACCATCACCGGTTCGCTGGTCAATCGCGGCGCATGGATCGGCGCCCAGTCCGGCATGACCAGCTATGAGGGGATCGCGCATCAGATTGCGAGCGCGGTTCGAGACAGAAAAGTCAGAAACATCCTCCTCGACATCGACTCGCCCGGCGGCGAAGCGGTCGGTGCGATGGAGACGGCGGCGATGGTGCGCAAGGCGCGAGAGGAAAAGCCCGTCTACGCCATGGTCAATGGCATGGCGGCTTCGGCCGCCTACGCCATCGCATCCGGCGCAAAGGCGATCTTCTCGACGCAGTCGGGCGTCTCGGGATCGATCGGCGTCGTGCTGATGCATGCCGACTATTCCCGCGCGGTCGATCGCGCCGGGATCACGCCGACGCTGATCCACGCCGGCGCGCACAAGGTGGACGGTAATCCCTACACGCCGCTGTCGACGGGCGTGAAGGACGATCTACAGGCGGAAGTCGACCGTTATTACGCGCTTTTTCTCAACGCCGTCGCGACGGGACGCGGCCGCAGGCTTTCCGCAAAAGCGGCGCGCGCCACGGAGGCGCGCACATTCATTGGACAGGCGGCGCAGGACGCCGGCCTCGTCGACGGCATTGGCGACTTCGCCGGTCTGCTCGACCAGCTGTCGAAAAGCAGCGCAGCCAGCATGAAAAAAAGGACCAGCAACATGAGTTTGAACATGCATGACGATAACGACATCGCCACCGCGCGCGCCGAAGGCCGCAAGGAAGGGTTGATCGAAGGCGAAAAGACCGGACGCGAGGCGGGTTACCTCGAGGGTAAGGCCGATGGCGTGAAGGAAGGCTATGAGGCCGGCGCCTTAGAGGGTCGCCGCATGGGAGCCGAAGACGAACGCGCCCGCATCAAGGCGATCCTCTCGCATGCGGAGGCGAAAGGTCGCGAGGCCTCCGCCACCCATCTCGCGCTGAACACGCCGATGAGTGTTGAGGACGTCACCGGCGCTTTATCCGGGCTCGCCAAAACGAGCAGCATCGCCGCCCGCGCCAGCGAGACGATCACCCCCGTCGCTGGCAGTGAGCATGTTCCAGCCGAGAACATGCAGCCCGGCGCCGTGCCGTGGTCGTCGATCGCCGACAAGCTCAACGCCGAAACCCAGCGCCGCCCCGGCGTCGCGCGATAAATCGAAAGGCTCCCTCCCATGGCCGCAAAAGGCTTGACCCTTTACGAACAAAAACACGCCTTCACCTTCGTCGTCTCGGAGGACTCTGACGGCGCGGGCTATCTCTCCCGCGACACCTTCGTCGCCGAGGGCGGCGCCAACGGCATCGATTTTCTCGTCGGCGAGATCTTCGCCGTCGTCGACGGCAAGGCAGTCAAGCTCGATCCGTCCGCTACCGACGGATCCGAGAAGTTCGCCGGGATCGCCGGCTACCGTGCGCACGTGCCGGCCGGTCAGACGCTGGAGTTTGTCGGGATCAATCGTCACGCCACCGTGCGCGGTTCCGATCTGACCTGGCCTGCCGGCGTCAGCGTAGCCGACAAGGCGGAAATCGTCGCCCAGATGGATGCGGCGCTGATCAAGATCCGCTGATCCATTCCCCCGTTAAACAGGATTTTCTCATATGGCCATCATGGACGTCTTTCTGGGCGACGTCTTCTCGGCGCGCTCGCTCACCGCGGCGGTCGACCGCTACAGCTACGTTCCAAACTTCCTCGAAACGCTGCCGGGCCTCTTTGCGCAGAAGCCGGTGCGCACCGCCGAGGTCTGGATCGAAGAGCGGGACTTCGCCCCCGCGCTGATCCAGACGTCGCCGCGCGGCGCAGCGCCGTCCCAGCGCGGCGGCGAACAGCGCAAGGCCCGCGCCTTCATGACCACCCGTATCGCCGACGCCTCGCGCATCTGGGCCTATGAGATCCAGAACGTCCGCGCCTTCGGCGACGAGGCCGCCGTCAAGGATATGCAGATGGAGGTCGCCCGCCGCCAGATGAAGATGAAGGCGGACTTCGCTCTCACCAAGGAGAACATGCGCCTTGGCTGCATTCAGGGCGTCGTGGTCGACGCCGACGGCACGGTGATCTACGACTGGTTCGAGGAGTTCGGACAGACGAAACCGACCGAACGGGTGTTCGACTTCTCCGCTGCGGCGACCGAGGGCGACATTCGCAAGGCGACGAACGCCATCAAGCGCCGCATGGTGCGCAACCTCAAAGGTCTTGGCGGCGCAGGGGTCGCCATCCATGCGCTCTGCGGCGACGATTTCTGGGACGCCTTCATCACCGCCCCCGAGATCCGCCACACCTATCAGGCGCAGATGGCGCTGGCGCTCCAGAACGACGTCGGCGCCGCATGGGAAAGCTTCCGTTTCGCCGGCGTGACCTGGCACAATTATCGCGGCACGGACGATAACTCGACCGTGGCGATCCCGGCCAAGAAGGTCAAATTCTTTCCCGTCGGCGCCCCGATCTTTCAGATCGCGCATGCGCCGGCCGAACGCTTCGAGTTCGTGAACACGCCCGGGCAGGAGACCTATTCGTGGATCGTTCCGGACCGGGATCGCGACTCATGGGCAGACATCGAGCAATATTCCTACCCGCTCCATGTCTGCCTCATGCCGCAGGCGCTGGATACGGGGAAGATAAACTGACATGGCCAGCAAGGCGGAGCGCCTTGCGCGGCTTCACGCCGCCGCCGACCGGCAAATGGGCGAGCGGTTGCGCGTGCGCCCGCAGCGCGGTGGCGGTTACGTTGTTGGGGGCGACGATCCTCTCCGCCCGCCAGCCGAATTTGTCGGCTATGTTGCTCGCAATCCGGGCGTGGAGCGGACGCAGAGCAGCGGCGCAACATCCGGCCATAACGCGGAGCTGCGACTGAGCCCCGATACGGTGAAGTTCAAAACGTCGACGCTGCCTTATGCCGTCGAAGCTGGCGACCTTGTCGAATTTATTGAGGCCGACACGCCGACGCTGCGCGTCAGCCGAGTCGCGCCCTATGGCACGGATCGGACAATCCTGTTTCTGGTGCGGACAGCGCGATGAGTCTGATCCCCTTCGCCATCCGGATTTGCACGGTGCGCGCGCTACAGGCGGTGCTGCCGGCCTCGGTCGAAGTCGTCGACAGTCCGCAAGAGCCCTTGACGCTGCTCGACATCGAGGCGCCTCGTCCGATCGTCGCCGTCTACACCGGATCGGTGCTAACCAAATACGAGGGACGCAACATTCTGGGCGGCACGTGCAACCTCGCGCTGTCGATCCAGATCATGCTGCCGGAGACATTCGCCTTTCGATTGCAGAACGGTGGGGAGATTACGATTGATACCCGCCGACAGGGCGCGGAGACGGCGCTGGATGTGCTCTGGCGAATGGCTGTCGTCGCCTTGAATAACAGCACGGAGCCATGGGCGGCGCTGTGGCGAGAGTTCGTGATCTCCGTTCCCGCCCTTCACAACAATTCATATCTGATCGAGCGGCAGGGCGTGCGTGTCACAGCACGCGAGGCGACAATCGATTGCGAACCGTTGCACGAGCCCGTTCCCGGCGGCGCGCCGAGATACGCATGGGCGCAACTTCTGGAGCTCATGCGTGCGGACACGAAAGGCGACGGCCTATCGCTTCTCGCCGATTGGCTGGAGGGAGAAATCCAAAACAGCGCCGACCGGCCGCAGACCACCCGCGACGCGGCCTATCTGGGCCTGTCGCAACATGTCGCCGAGACGATCCGGGTAGAGCCGGCATTCGAGAGCGCTGGGGATGTCGAGGGCGACGCTCTCGTCGAGACGCCGGGCGACCCGGAATATACCTGACGAATTACTGAATATCGTCGGGGATCTCTGGAGGGGACTGTGACGGTTCAACATATGATGGCGGATTAATCTCAACACTTTGTTCTTCTCTGTCTAGATGACGAATGTCGAGTGCACCAAAAGTAATCGGCCCCCAGCCCGGATAGCCTTCCAGCATAAGTTCTTCCCAGCTCATTTCAGCCTCCATCATTTAATTCCTCATATTTGCAATCATCAAACGAGAGATAAATAAAAAATGTGTGAGGGAGCACATCAGAAAGAACATGAACATCTTCGACGCTATCCGCGAGATTCAAAATAGCCTTGCGGAGGCTCATGCTGAGATCGCTCGACTGCGCTGGGCGCATGATCATTCAATGCTGCATGGTCCGGTCTGCGATGTAGATGCGAAGGAGCATCTTTGTCGGATCGTTGTGGGGGAAAACGAGGATGGCGAGGAAGTAAAGTCGCCGTGGATTCCTTATTCGCAAATCGCCGGAACGCGGAAGGTTCACTCGGTCCCGAGCCATGGACAGCAAATGACGATGCTATCGCCAAATGGCGACTATCTGCAGGCGGTAGCGGTCCCATTCACATGGTCGAACCATAATCCCTCGCCATCCGAGAACGGCGATGAGGATATCGAGACGCGCGGCAAGATGCGCACGACGCAAAAAGATGCTTTTTTCAAAAGAGAAGTCGATGGCGTTACGGAGATTCTCTCAAAACAATCGCGCTCGCTGACCATCCATAAGGACGAGCTGAACCTGGCGAACGTCGATGACGCCCACCCATGGCAAGGCAATAAAGCGGATGGGTTGCATTCTCTGGAAGCAACCAAGGATGGCGGCTTCGTCTTCAAGGTGAAGATCGGCAACGATCAGCACGAGATCCAATTCCATCCGGGCAACGGGATTATGCACAGCGTCAACGCCGGTCAACACGAGATCGCTATCCACCCGCAGAACGGAATCAAGCACAAGTCGTCGCAACGTGTGACGATAGAGGCGCCACAAATTCAGCACCGCGGCGATCTTATGGTTTCCGGTTCCATTCATTCAGGAAAGACGATCCAAAGCGTCATTGGGCTGATCGGCCCGCAAATTGCCGGGACTCCCGGAGCGCCGCCAAATGCAACCACATGGTAATACAAGATGTCCACCGGGATTGATCGCATCACTGGAAAACCCATTTCGGGTTGGCCTCATGTCCTGCAATCGATCAAGGTCATTTTCGAGACGAAATTCGGCGAGCGCGTTATGCGACGCAGTTTTGGATCTTCCATTTTTGGAATCCTCGGACAAAACCTGACGCCATCAACAATGCTGAAATTCTACACAGCGATCGCTATTGCAATCGAAGTCTGGGAGCCGCGTTTTCGCGTTCGTCGGTTCGAATATCCCAATACCGAGATCAGCGCCGACAATTTACGTCAGGGCAAAATCGGCATTCGCATGGTCGGTGATTACAGGCCTCGCGCGCTCGAAGGCGATATGACTGTCGAGACCGTTAAGACTGTAAGGCTCTGATGACGCTTTACACGGCTGACTCTCTTGATCTCTCGCTCATCGCAGCGCCGACCCTGGCAGAGGTTGATTATGAGGCGTCGCGCGCCAGACTGCTCGCAGAATTCGTTCGCCTCTGGCAAGAGGCGATGGCGAAGGATACGAGTCTTCCTCTTTACGACGTCCAGACGCTTGAGACCGATCCTGCCGTCATACTGACAGAAGAGTTCGCGTATGGCGATACTTTGCTGCGTCAGGCGCTCAACGATGCAGCAAACGCGCTGCGTCTGGCGAAAGCGAATGGAGCCGACCTCGATCATATTGCAATCACCTATCAGAACACGCATCGGCTGCTGCTGGACTTGGGTGATGCGATGGCGAACCCGCCACGCCCGCCACTCTACGAGCCCGACGAGGCCTATCGCGCTCGTGCGCAGCTCTCCCTGGAAGCTTATCCGCTTTTTGGCCTTACGCCTGGCGGTTACGTTTATCGTGTCAGAAAACTTTTCGGCGACCTTATTAAAGACGTTCGCACGATCCGTCGCGGCGGCGGAAAGGTCGATGTCGTAATTCTGGCCAGGGCAGGCAACGGCGCAGCGCCAGCGGAAATGATTGGTGATTTGCAGGCTCTTTACGAAAGCGAGGAAGCTTCGGCCTGCACAGATATCCCAACAGCTGTATCGGCGACGATCGTATCTACTCCGGTTCGTATTGTTCTTGGCGTCCCACCCGGTCCCGACACTGCCCCTGTGATTACAGAAGCGACCAGCGCAGTCGCGGCGCTGGCGGCAGAGCGCCACAAGATCGGCGAGACTCTTCACGTGCAGGCGCTTGGCGCCGTGGCTCGCGTCGGTGGTGTGCGGTACGCCCGTGTTGAACTGCCTGTGGCCGATGTCACAGGCGGCGCCGCCGGCGCGCCCTATGCCTCCAGCATACAGATCCTGACGGAGGCGGCTACATCATGAGCCTGCAATCCATCAATGAGTTAGTTGACCTTTCGTTGGTCCCGGCCAATTCCGGGACGTTCGTGAAAATTATGTCAGCCGCGCAAATCCGTGCAGGCGACACTCGAGCCGCCCTGATCGACGCCATAACGACGCTATGGAACCCATGGACCTGTCCTGCCTCTGAATTGCCGCTTCTTGCGTGGGCCTGGTCGGTCGATATTTGGAATGAGAGCTGGCCAGAGACCCGTAAACGCACAGTCGTGTCGGAATCGCGCGCCTATCATGCGCGCAAAACGACGCTGGCTGGCTATCGGATGGCGCTCGGATATCGCGACGCTCAGATGGTGCGCGCCAATCTCCCGCGAAATGCGTTCTTCGCGGGTTTAGCCCCGACGCCGGAGTCGCACGAGAAATGGCTATCTAGCCTGCCTGAAATCCGTATCTATCAGGCGTCATCGCGCATCCGGCCCGGGCGAAAAGGTTTCTTCATCGGTCGTCGCTTCGCTCGCAGCATCGAGCGGGTGATGTGGGACACCCGACGGGCCGAGTTGATCCGGAATGGTTCCACGACGCAGCTGGTGATTTCAGGGCTGGTGAGATCGCCAGACGGCTCGATCCTGTCGGAACCGGAGCGGCTTTTGATCCCTGGCCCCTCAGTTCGGAAATTTCGAGCGGGCGGATTCGTCGGGTGGCCTGTCGCTTCAGGACGCGTCGCCGGCTCCCGGGTTGTCTCGCTGTCTTATTCGATGAGGTCCGATCAGTTTCTTCGGAACGCGATCTCTCCATCGTTAACGCCCGTCGACGTGACGCCTAAGTATCTTGCCGAGCCTCGTCCGTCCGGTCGTGGGTTTTTTGCAAATCGATCACGATTGCGACGTGGCGTCCGCTTTAACGACGCCGAATCCTTCCTTTACGCATCCCTCAGACTGGCGGACGGGTCAGGCGCGGAGATCGAGACAACGCGTTTGAGAAACCGCGTCGGTCATACCAGGCTCCGACGCCCACCGTTTACTGCAGGATTTCTGGTTCACGCGCCGCGTGATCGCCTGCCGTCGATCTATCCGCGTGGCCGGATTGCGCGGTCTGGCCCGGAGAGGCTGATCGCAGAGCTGGAAGGCGCCATCGTTTCTGCCTCGGCGGCGCGAGACACCGTCTACATGGACATCAATTCAACGCGCGCAATCACCTATGCCGACTTATCCCATCTGCCCGATGACGCTCGCTATGGGCGCGCCATTCTGAATTAGGAAACGGAGCAATGTATAGACGAGTCGTCGTCGGAACCGACCAGGAAGTTACGCAGGAAGATTTTGACCGTCTGGGCGTATGGCCTCAGGAGGGAGACGACGCGATCGTTCGCGACTTTCTTCTGAAGGGCAGGGGGTTTACGGGCTTTGTGGCCACGGCCAACGGCCAGACGGCTGTAAGCATCGCCGCTGGACGTGTGTATGACGCCGGGGCGCAGTATTCAGCTGACGCGGCTCAAAACTTCTCCATTGCCTCTTATGTGCCGCTCATCGCCGGCCAGAAGGTAATCGTCCGACTGATCGTGCAGGGGCAGGAGGTCGACGGTTTTGTCGAGGCCCGAAACAACGAGCGCGAAGTCGTAACCAGCGGCGGCGGCTCCACGGTCCAGCAGGTGCCCGACACCAAGGCGCGCGCCAAAGTTCGGAACGCTGTCGTCGCAGCCGTCGTATCGCCATCGTCGGCCGCGCCAGTTGCGCCGGCCACGCCCATTGGCGCGGTCGCCATTGCCGATATCACGGTCGGGACGGGCGGCATTGTCTCGATCGAGCGTCGCAGCGAAAATGAAGCGCCGGACCTCTACGAGGTTGCCCGCGACTTCGCCGAGCAGCAGGAGGAGATCGGCCTGATCAAACAGACCATCAGGGGTCTCCGGAATGATATGGCCGCTCTCGCTTCGCAGCTCAGAAACTCCGTGTCTCTGGAAACAATCGCTGCTGTTGTCAGCGATGTCGCTGGCATTAAGGACCGTTTGCAGATCCCTGATACGGGGTCGCCTTATGGCGCCGACAATTTTCTGAACAACGCAGAGTCAGACATCGCCAATTTCGATTACTATTCGCGCATCGAGGAAGGCATTCGGTTCCCCTACGCCAATTATTCGCGCCCAACACTGTCTCTGCAAAATCCCAACGATCCGAATTTCGCTTACGCGGCGCAGAGCCTGATTTGCCCGAAATTTACAGTTGTCGACGGGATATTAATCGACAAGCAGGCGACGACGGCGCCTTTGGGTGGGACTACCTATCAGACGATGCAGCTCACGCAGATGACGATGAGCCGTCAGGTGACCCGTTATGGCGACTGGTACACGGTCTGCACGAACTCAGGCTTCTGGCAGTCTGGCCGATACGATCCGTCGACACAGATCTTCGCGATCGATGGCTCAACCTATCAGGTTGAGAGCATCACCGGCTGGTGGGCAGGCCATCAGTCCGTAAGGCTGCGTCGCTTTTGGTCGGACACCCTTCGAGACCCTTACGCGGTCTATGCGCCGGTTACGCAGACGATCCAGGGCGTCATCAAGGCGCAGAGTTTTATTCAGTCGCAGGATCGATGGGTTCCCACGATCAAGGTCGGCTTGGCCTCATGGGCGGCTGGAGCCTCGATCACGGCTTCGATCGTCGAATGCTTCGATAATGGCACACCCAATCCGAAGCGCGCGCTGGCCAGCGCTACGCTAGCGGCAACGAACTTTAAGACGTTCCCGGAATTCACCCGCTTCCCGTTCACGAAACCTGTCTTCCTGAGCAAAGGCCAGCGCTACGCGGTCATGTTCGCCACGACCGGCGAGGTGACAGCGTCGCTCGCGGCCGGCTCGGACTTCCTTGGCGGAACGCTGTTCGAATCGACGGATGGCGCTTTCTTCTCCGGCGACCTGACGAAGGATCTCTGCTTCGGCGTCGAATACTGCCGTTTCGATGTGACCCGGCTGCCCGTGCAGTTGAATGGCATCAATCTCGATGGCGGCATTCATAATATCGGCATCGTCGCCGGCATGATCGTGCCGGAGAACGCGAAGGCGGAGTGGCAGCTGCAGGTCGCTGGATCGTGGCGCACGATTGAGCCAACGGCCGATGATGGCGTGACGCTGTTTGGTCAGGGAACGACGCCATACTACGACTTCCGGGTGATGCTGACCGGCAATGAGTGGTCAATGCCGGTGATCGATATGGCTGCAAGCCAGATCACGCTTTTCCGCTCAGCGTCGACGTTTAAGCACATCTCTTCGCCGTATCTGATGGCGTCGGGCGTCACTGTCTCGTCAATAATGGTGAAGGTTGTTGTAGAGAATTGGGACTCGGCCCGGCATGCGATCACGGCGTTTATCCTGCACGGCGCGAACTATGCAACGGTTAAGAACCATAGTGTAAGCGTTGTAAAAACGGTCGTTAATCGTCCCGAGGCACGTGAAATCACGTGGACATTCACCGGAATATCCCCTGCGATTTCCGGGTTCAAAGTCCGACTCGATGGGGCGACCAACAATTCCCGGATCACTTACCACATCGAGAATCGGACACACTCGGCCGCGTAAATTCGGAAAAATTAAAATGACAGTCAGAAAAGCTTCGACGATAAAATTAGACATACCTAAAGTCGATACATCAGGAATATATGAGATGCGGGTAACGTCCCGCATAAATTTTGAGGGCGCAGAATTCGCGCCGCTCTATGAGATCGAAATCTCTGGAGACATGCTCTCGCGCATGCTTGCAGACCCTAATTGCAAGGCGAAGATCAGAGACTTCAAGAAGAAAGACTAAACGCCATGCGGAAGTTCGAGCCTTACTACAAGATCGCGGCGAATACTCAAATTCTGACCAGTGAAAATGAGTTTCGTCAGGATATCGATCTGCGACTGCATGTGCTCGAAACCGCAGCAACGGCGTTTGGCGAGACCGCTAACGAGGCGCGCGATCACATCGTCTCGTCATATGATCAGCAGATTGCGCCACGAGTTGAAGAACTCGTGGCGATCCTGTCGCAGTTCAACGGCAACACAAACGTCATCCGCGATATGGTGCTGGCCCTGGTTCGCGATGGGGTCTCTTCCTCAGGAGACACGCTTAAAAAGCTGCTGGCGCTCATAAGCGAGAAGGCAGACCTTAATCATATTCATGCGCCATGGGCTATTACAGGCCTGGGCGCTCTACTCGACAACAAGGCAAACGTTAATCACGGCCATGATATTTCGAATATCGCCGGCTTGGAGACTTCTTTAAGCGGAAAAGCAAATGCGTCTCATGGTCATAATGTTTCGGCGATTGAGGGTCTTGGAACCGCAGCGACGAAGAATACAGGGAACCTTGCGAACACGGTCCCGCTTATCGACGCTAACGGGCAACTGGTTACGCAGAAACCCGCCGGCGTGGCTGGATGGGGCGTCGTTACTAAAAATGTCGGCATTTCTAACGAGAGCGGCGTATTTTTTGACGCCAGCAATAATTCGTTTTTTGATGGAAGAAACAGCTCAGGCGTTTTGAGAACCAGATGGGCCACGGACGTAAACGGGCATCTTCTGGACGGCCGTCCGGCATATATCTGCCGCGCGTGGGTAAGGTTCAACGGGATCGGCGCGGTAGCCATAAACGGCGGCGGCAACGTGTCGTCCATCACGGACAATGGCGTCGGCGACTACACGGTCAATTTCATAGTTGCAATGCCTGACGCAAATTATGCCGTATCAGGCTCAGGAAAATTTGACAGCACAAACATCAATTCAGTTGTTCCTAATTTTGGAATTAGAAGATCGCCTAATAACCCGACACCGAGTTCCGTCAGAATTCATTGTGGGGCTGAATATTCGCTGGACTGCGAAATCGTTACGGTCGCCATATTCTGCTGAGGAAAATTCATGGCCAAGTGCATCATCTTCCCCAATAACCCCGGCGGGATCGCCATTATCTATCCCGTTGTAGACGATCTGACAGTCCAAGAGATCGCTGAGAAAGATGTCCCTACTGGCAAAACCTATCGCATTATTGACGCATCGCTGATCCCGGAAGATCGCAGCACGCGTGATGCCTGGGAATTCGACTTTTCGAACCCTGATGCGGTGATCATCGTAAACCCCTCAAAAATTACGCCTCAAAAAAGGTGGGTCACTTACGCTGAATGGCGTGCTCTATTCACAGAGGACGAGCTGCATTGGGCGTTTGATAACGCGCGCCCGGCGGCAATACGAGACATGATCGCCCTTGCGACAGCAGAGAACGGCGTTGATCTCAACTCGTCGGGCGTCGCCGGGTTTCTGGACCTGTGTATCACCCTCGGATCGCCTTTGACCACAGAACGTAAAGCGAATGTCATTGCAGGTGAGCCGCCTGTTGCGCCGCGTGTCATCGGGTGAGGCAATGACAAAACCCGTAAATTTTGCGCGAGAAGTAATCAACAACGAAAATCTGGAGACGGCATTCCCCTTCAAGTGGCTGGCAAGTCAATGGCCACTTCCCGAGGGGTCGTATTTCGAGATGGATGTTCGAGCTAATCCTGATGCGCCTGCGGTTCTCTCATTCGCGTCGGTGAATTCACCACGTAAAGGCGTAATGTCGATTGATACGCTCTATGACGCGACCAGGAATGTGCTCCAACTCGGCGTCCTTGCGCCCAAGCAGGCAATTGAGCCTTTGGCGCGTGGGCAACATTATCTCTTTGACATAAGACTGACGCGTCCGCGTGGGTCGGAGGCGCCACGCGTTGATGTCATCGCATCCGGCTTTTTCCTGATCAAAAAAGGCGTGACCCGTGGTTGATCTTATTTTCCCCCTTGACCCGTCTCAGGAATCTCCCCTCCCAAAAGACGACGGTGTCGTTTCCGCCGCAATCGCGGTTAAAGCTGCGGAGGAAAGCAAAAGCGCGCGTGATCTATCGGTTCAAAAAGCTGGTGAAGTTCTCTCTGGTGTTAACAATGCCGCAGGTTATGCTGAATTTGCAAAAACGCAGGCTGACGCGGCTACTGCTATGGCGCTTCAAGTTTCCGGCGCAATCGGAACGGTTTTATCCAAAGCTGACGACGTGGCCCTCGCCGCAACGGCTGTGAATAACGATAAAGTCGTCGTTTTGGCCTGCAAGGAAGCTGTCGCGGCTGACCGGGCATCGACGCAGCTCGATCGCCAGCTCGCACAATCCCTTGTCGGATCCTTTCAAAGAACGTGGCTCGGAGCTTTTGTTGCGGACGATGCGGCGAATGCTTATCGCTTGGAAAATGGTATTCCTCTGGCGGACGGCCTGCAATACTTTAACACGACTATAGATAAGACGCGGCAGTGGAAGAATACTGTATGGGAAGATTATGACGCGACAGCGCAGCAGAGCCAGACCAACGCTGGTCTCTCTGCTGCGCTGGCCGGTATGCATGCTGCTGCGGCAGAGCAATATAGAAATACTTCGCTGATATTGAGCGAGCAGATCACGCAGAATAAAAACTATATCGATACGATCCGCGCAGATTTATACGCGATTCATCTTGGGGAGCTGAACAGCGACGCCGCCGCCAATAATGTTTGGACCGCAGGCGGCAACCAGCTCGTAGATGGTCTGCGCTATTATAATGTGGTCACAAACAAGTTTCGTGTACGTTCTGGTAGCGCGTGGGGTGACGAAATCCTGCCGGGCGTCAGCGCTGCCGCTGCCGCCTTCAGCGCCACAAGCTCCGAGAGCGCTCGTCTGGGAGCGGTTACGGCTAGGGAAGCGGCCGAAGCTGCAGCCGCTCAGGCCGCTACGACAACGATTGCGGGAGCAAAAATTGCTTCGCTGACGGCGTCTGCCTTGAGGTCAATCGCTGTTATTGCAGGAAAAAGCGTCGAGCTACTTGGTTTAAATCGAGTGAACGATTTTGGTTCGGGCTCATTTATCGGCGCCGTTGCGGCCCAGTTTAATGGATCACTCTCTTATAATACATCAAGCGGAACCAATACTATTCGATTGCTGACCGTTACCGGGTTGAGCGCCGGAGCGATTTACATTGGAATGCTGCTTTCCTATGGCTCGAACATTACGGTTCTAAAGCAGATTTCTGGCGTTCCAGGCGGTGATGGAACCTACGCAGTAAAAACGACTGCGGGGCAAGTTGATACCGTTTCGATAGCAATGACGGCCAAGTTTGTCGACGACGGCGGGCTTTATATTGTCCCAAATAACGCTAACGGCTCTGCTGGCGACGGATCGACGGCGTGGATTCGGCAAGTTGATTTCTCTATGCCGGTATCTGCTGGCTGGTGGGGGGTGAAGGCAAACTTTACAGACTACGACCATGCAGCCGCGCAAAAGGCCGTCGACTTCATGTCACCTATCGGTGGGCACCTTATATTTCCCCCCGGCAAAATGCGGTTTGGTTCTCAAGTTTCGATCAACCGAACTACAGGTGGCGCCTATCCGACGTCTGGCGGCGTTCAGTATGAATTTGTTGGAACCCGACTGTTAAAGATTTCCGGTTTCGGCTGTGAAGTTCATGTTGATGGGAATATCGCAGGATTTAAGACAACCTATCAGTCATCTTACACTCAGTTGATGATTGAGGGCTTCACATTCCATAATCAAAATAATACCGCAGCCAAGGCTGGAATATGGGCCGTCGATACGCGCAATTTAGAACTATTTATGAATACCTTCTACGCAAGCGCAAAAGTTCCTTCGACATTCCATAATATTTTGTTCGAGGGAGAATGCACTCTCTCTGATATTGATAGCTGCTTATTCGGTAACTTCGGATCACAAGACGGCGCTGCGCCAGTTAATATTGGCCTGTATAATATTCAAAATGGGATTAGGGTTACTCGATGCAAATTAGGTGCTGCGCGAAAGCATATCCTTGCGAGCAATGCGCCGGGCCAAACATACGTTCCCAACGCGGTAATGGTGACGCACAACGCCTTCGAGGGCGGCGCAACATTTAATTTAACGAATGCTATCATCACTAATGACGTGCTGACCGTTGTCGGGACGCCAAGCATTCCTCTTGCAGGCGGGCAGGGTATTAGCGGAACTGGAGTTATCGCGGAGACGACAATTCTAAGCCAGTTGACAAGCACTGCCGCTGGCGGGGCTTTGGGCGGCGCTGGCACTTATCAAATCTCAAAAACACATACTGGCGCCATAACCGCTTCCTCCGGCACGCCATTCGTCGTTGATGAGCTGATGGTGGCTTTTGTCCTCAATTGCGACCACAATATCGGCGCAACTCGATATATGTCATCAGGGTGCGTTTTTGCTTTTAATCGCCTTGAGAAGCTTCACGCCGCCATTAGCATCGAAGGAACTGCTAACGCTGTTCAAGTCCCGCTTACGACAGGGTTCAATCACAATATAACCAGTTGCGTTAACTGGATCAAAAACCCAAACAACATTCCGGTAAATGATCAAGATTCCTCTCAGATCGGCACTCCTATCGGGCCGATGTCGCTGTGGAATAATCACGGCTTTGAGTGGGGCGCGACGACGGGGGCCCCTGTTGTTCTGACAAACGCAAGCATCTCGGGCGACATTCTCACAGTAGGTGCTGGCTCAAACGTCCAATCCAATATGTTGGCAAGCGGGACGGGCGTTATCGCAGAAACGCGTATCCTGTGGCAGATTTCCGGCATAGCTTTTGGCCCCGGAAATTACAAACTTTCAAATTCTCATGCGACGCCAGTAACAGCGTCAGCGGCATCGCCAATCACTCTTGAATATGGTGATCCATTTGTCTATCGGTTCAGCCAGTTAAACAGAGGCATTATCGGCAGATTAATATCTTCCAATCCGGCTATTAACAATACTGCTGTATATCAGCATTTGAATGTTCAGCACAAAGCGATCGGCACAACGCTAAGTTCTGGTGATCTTGGGACTATTTTTGGCAGTGGAAGTTCAACTCGATTGATGAAATTGAGAGGCATTAACGGCCTCTCCAGTGGACACCAAATCCCTTACAATTTCACCGGGTCAGTAACTTTTGCGGCCGAGCGCGCCAAGAATGTCCGGTTCCCAACCGTGCAATCAACTGGTCCAACAAGGTTTTTCGGGTCGATAGCAGGGAATATTCTTACTTCATCACTTGGCACTATGATCGCCGGAATCGCGGTTTCTGGTGATGGTTTTTATGCGACACTGAACAGCACCGGCACAGCGCAGGGCGCCACTCCTGAAACATACTACTACACGTTGTCTGAAACATTCTCCGGGTCTGGGGTCTACATCAACAATATCACGGGCGACAACGTCAGTCGTTCTTGGCAGGAGATGTATTACAACCAACTCACCGAGGTAGATGGGCTTTATTCCGTGTTCCTCGAATACGGCGGCGCAATAGAACTGGATAGGCCGCTGCGCGTAACGAATAAATCCAACGTCGGTTTTACTATCGACGCCGGGACCGGGGCGTTCAACTATGTTCTGGCGGTTTCGGGCATTACGACTGACCCTGTCGTCGGCGCGATTTATCGAACCAATAGCTACCAGCTAAACCTCTCTGGGCTGACCACGGCCCCGACAGTTGGGGCGGTCTATCAAGTCGGTGGTGTGAATTACACGGTGGGCGCGACATCCATTTCAGGGGCAACCGGGAAAGTTCAAGTCTTTGGCCCATCGGCTCCGCCTTCCACCGGCACACTGACAAAACAAAACGGGATTGGCGATACTTCTGTCGCCTTTATCGCAGACGCCGTGTCATTCCCGGTGAGCTACACCGTGACGAACGTGAGTTTGTCTGGCGCATCAGGAGCGCGCTCGGGAACGATCCAGCTATCTGGCCACTCTGACCCGCCTTCGAGTGGATCGCTAACGAGGTTAAACGGGACTGGCGATAATACCATTGCGTTCTCTGCGGCTTATGCCGGCTTCACATTTAACGTATCCGGCATCAGCATCGCGCCTGCGATAAATGCCGTCTACACATTGGGCGGCGTCAGCTACACAGTGCGCAGCACATCGCTGACAAACTCTCCAGCCGCGAATTTCTACGGCACCATCCACGCATCGGCGCCGTTGGGCACGGTCCCGAGCGCAACAAGTGGGTCGCTTTCAAGGTCTAGCGGGACGGGTGACAGTTCTGTTGCTTTCTCAGCGGTGACAAACTTAGAGATTCGCATCACGGGACCAGTGCGATGGATGCTTGTGAAAACGCCGACGTAAGGCGAGAGCGTATCGCTTTCTCTTCATGAGATATCAATCGCGATAATCGCTCTCTGTATCGTTGGCCTGATCTATCTCGGCGGCGAGCCGATCAGGGACGAGTTCATAATTAAAAACCAAAAGCCATGGCGTTAGGGAGACGCGCATCGTCGCGCGCTTCTTCCCGCGACATGGGGAAGCCATCTTGTTCTGTGCTTCCCGACGCTTCTGCTGGTGATTTTCATAATCGGCTTTTTTTGCCGACTTTAACCGGAGAACAATCATGAGAGATTGGACGAGCGTCATCCGAGCGGTGGCGCCGAGAGCGGCCGGCTGGATTGTTTCTGGTTTGGTCGACGCCATGCCACGAATGATCGAACGCGCGAAGTTGACGACGGATCTTCGTCTTGCGCATTTCCTTGCGCAACTCGCGCATGAAAGTGATGGATTTCACACGACGGAGGAATATGCCAGCGGCTCTGAATATGAGGGGCGCGTAAAAAACCTCGGTAACACGCAGGCTGGCGATGGTAAACGGTTCAAGGGCCGAGGGCTCATACAGGTGACAGGTCGGGCGAATGCGCGCCGCATGTCTCGCGCGCTCGGGCAGGATTTCGAACGCTACCCTGAATTGCTTCGCCGGTTCCCATGGGCCGCCGATACTGCGGCAATCTATTGGGACGACCACCGCTTGAACGACTACGCTGACGTTGACAACATCCTCACGATTACGCGCCGGATCAATGGCGGGCTGAACGGACTTTCTGATCGTAAACTCTTTCTCGCCCGCGCCAAACGCGCCCTCACCCAAAATTGATCCTACTCAACTCGACTTTGCAAATCCGCGCTGGCTGTCAGCCCGCGCGAACGGCCATCCGTGGGCGGCCGCCCAGAGCCCCGGTCAATGTCAAGGGAAATACAGATGAGTTTTTCCGCTATTCTCGCGAACCCCATCACCACCACCGCCGGCGTCGCGAAGCTGGTGCTGGTTCTGTACACCGTCTGGCAGACGCGAACCGTTAACTGGGACGATCTCGTCGACGCCCTTGTTGGCGTCGGTCTCGTCGGCGCCAAAGACTTTAATGTTACCGGCGGCGTGAAACTGCCGTGATCACAATACTCCTAGATCTGATCGGCGGGCTCACAAGGCTCGCCGTCTCCTTCATCGCCTTTCTCGAGCGCCGCCAGCTTGTCGACGCGGGTCGCGCGCAGCAGCAGCTCGACAGCATAAAGGGCCAGATCGATGCTTCGAAAATCGCATTGGCCGCACGCGAGACTGTGCGCGCCGATATTGCTCGCCGCCCTGAGCGGGTGCCAGACGACGACCCCTTCCTCCGCGATTAGCGACGCCTCCTTCTGTGACGCCGCGCGGGCGATCTATTACTCCCGTCATGACACCGCGCCGACCATCGCGCAGATCCGCGAACACAATGCGGTTGGACTCGCGCTCAAATGTGGATGGATCCAGAAATGACCAGCGACGACACCCGCGATATCGCCATCGAAGTCCGCACCAAGGTCGAAGCGCTGGAGAAATCAGTCTCCGAGATCGAAAAGGATATGCGTCGGCTGATGTCGATCGTCGATCAGGGCTCGGGCGTCGCCGGCGTATTGCGCATCCTGGGTTATTCGACTACGGGCGGGGTGGCCGCGCTCATCGCCGATAACTGGCAGGTATTCACAAAGGCGATGGGATTGAAGTAGTTTTTTGACACCATGACTCGTGTTTCGGTTCTGTCGTTTTATGGCCTTCTCTGAAAGGAGGCTCCCATGGATCAACAGATCGTCACTGCCGTTGAACTACTGCTCGAAGCTCTTCAGGCGATCAACGACACATCTACCCGTTTGCTGATCGTCGAAGCCATTAATGAGCTGGGGCAAGCAGCACTGATTGAATAACCCCTACCCACGACAGGATTTTTTTAAGCCCGCCTTGCGCGGGCTTTTTCTATGGAGAATCCACATGACCTCGCCCGCCTATGGCGTGATCTTCAATCGTGACAGCACCGACCCGCGTCCCGCGCAACCCGCCGATCTTTCGGTGATCGGTCTGGTTTTGCCAAGCGACGACGCGGACGCCACGGTGTTTCCGCTCAACGAGCCTGTCGCCTTCGACTCGGGCGATGTTGCCTATCTCGCGAAGCTCGGCACGGGCGATCTTCAGAAAGCGATCATCGCGATCGACGATCAGCTGGCGGATTTCCAGACCAGCGCACGGATTGTCGCCGTGCGGGTCGCCAAAGGCGTCAATGACGCCGCGACCATCGTCAACATTATCGGCGAGCGGACGGCGACAACCCCTGCGGGTAATGTCGGCATCGGGATATATGCACTATTGCGCGCCGGTTCGCAGCTTGGCGTCATCCCGCGCCTGATCGGCTGCCCGGGCTATACCTGGCAGACGACAGCCGCTTCGCCAACGATTACCAAGGCCGCCAAAACCGGCAACACTGGAAACGGGACCATGGGCGCCGTCACCGCCCAGACCGGAATTATCGCTCGCGTCTATCAGGTGATTTTAACATCGGCGACCGCCTTCACCGTCTATGACCCCGCCGGCAATATTGTGGGTTCTGGCGCGGTCGGGACGGCTTTCTCGACGCAGGTTGGTTTTTCGATCACCGCAGGCGCCACGGCTTTTGTCGCGGGCGACGGTTTCACCATCACCGTTTTCGGCGTCGTTCAGGCCAATGCCATCTGCGCGGCGCTGCCGTCGGTCTGCTCGGCGCTGCTCGCGCACGCCATTGTCGGTGGCCCCGGCGCTGGCGTCACAGCCGCCGTGAACTGGTTCCAGACACTCACTTCCGGCCGGCTGATCGCCATCGACGCGTGGCGTAAAGTCCGTGATGGGGAGGCCACCCGACTTGAGGACGGCGTCGCGGCGGCGCTCGGTCTCGCCGCGCGGGTCGATTTCCAGCACGGCGGCTATCCCTTCTGGTCGATCTCCGGACAGCAGGTGAACGGCACCATCGGCCTGAAAAACTACTATCCCTTCTCGCTCCTCGACGGCGCGACGGTCGGGCAGGAACTGCTCGCCCTTCATATCGGCACCATCGCCCGAGGCGAGGCCGGCGTCGATACCGCCATTGCTTCGAACGGCTTCGTCTTCGCGGGCGTCTGGAACGCCGACAATGATCCTCTCTGGCATTTCTACAACAAGACCCGCGGGCGCGACTGGGCGCATCTGGCGCTCCTCAAATCGATCCGCCTGCGGCTTGGCGTCGACAACGTCACGCCCCATGGCGTGCAGGCGGTTCTCAACGACATGGTCGCCATCGGCCAGAATCTGATCCGCAACCAGTGCTCGGTCGGCTTCAAGGTTGGCTTTGAGGCCAGCAAGAACAGTCCCGACGATCTGCGACAGGGCAAGTTTCGGGTGTTTTTCGCAACCGAAGAACCCGCGCCCATCGTTCAGGTCACGATCGACTCGCGGCCCAATTACGACGCTCTCGTCGCCGAACTCGGCACGCTGGTCGCGCAGGCCGCCACATTACCCGCCCAATATCTCCAGTAACAGAAAAAGGACACGCCGCTCATGGCCGCATCTCTCATTGTCTGGGAGGCCGCAAACCTCTTCGCCGGCGACGACAGCGCCGCCAACTCCAAACATCTCACCATCCAGAACATCCAGCTCTGGCAGCCCAAGGAAAAGACGCAGGAGCATCATCCCGGGGGCGGCATCGGCGCCATCACCATCGGTGGGCTTGGTTTCGAGCCGCCGGAGGTCACTTTCAAGCTGACCGGCTCCGACGCCCAGACCAAGGCCCTGTTCGGGATCGGCGCCAATGGCCAGCGGCCCTACACCATCTATGGCGCGCTGCGCGACAAGAACGGCGGGCGCATGATCGAGCGCAAGATCGTGGTCTTCGGCCGGATGATCGAAGTCGGAGAGAACGAGTTTCAGCGCGGGCAGCTGGTCGATCAGGATCATCGCATCGCCGAGATCACGCATTACGAACTGTGGGAGGACAAGGCGGAGGTCTATTACTACGATTTCTTCGGCAGCGTCTGGCGGGTGAACGGCGTCAACCAGCTGGCGCAGATGAATTCAATTCTGCGCATCGCGTAAGAATTGCCACGGAGAAAAATCATGGAAGAAGCGCCGCAATTTCTATCCGATCGTCCGCGTCTGAAAACAATCGATCTGCAATGGCCCGTTTCCTATCTCGGGCGCGAATACCGGTCTGTCACGCTGAAGCGCCTGACGGCGCGCGATGTCGCAAGGTTTCAGGATGAGCTGGACGCATTGCTCAAGAACAATCCCGACGCCTCTCTGCGTTTTCCAATGTTCAGCGACGAGGCCGGTCAGCCGATCCCGGACGCCGTCCTTGATGCGCTCGACGACGACGACAGGTTCGAACTGGATCGGGCGGCCGCCGATTTTTTGCCCCGCCGGTTCCGTGGGATCGCGGAACCTGTTTCTGGCCCGGACGCTGGCGAGAATACCGCGCTTACATCAAACGGGTGATCGGCTGGTCCATGGCGGAGCTCGACGCGCTCTATTGGGATGAGTTTCTGGCGGAGTTGATCGTCGCGCGGGATTTCGAGGGGCGGTAGCTCATGGCCAATCTGACATCTTCGCTCACCGTCAAGCTGATCGACGATGTGTCGAAACCTGCGCGCACGGTGGCGCAGGCGCTGCGGGACGCGGAGAAAGCCGCGCGCGATGTCGCCAAAGGCATGGCCGGGACCGGCGCGACGGACCGCTTCATCAAATCGCTCTCCGGTCTGAAAGCGACCCGCAAGGATATCGAGCAGGTCGCGCTCGCGTGGCGCGATTATTCGAAAAGCGCAGGTCTTGCCGCCAATTCGGCGCAGTGGACGAAAAAGCAGGCGGCTGACGTCAGGGCGTGGGAGCGCAGCACGCTCTCTGCATTAAGGAGCGTGAAGCGCGAACAGGCCGCCTTCGCCCGCTCCCTAGGCAAGGCGGGCGGCGCGGGCGTCTCGCCAATGATGCTCGCCATGTCGCAATCGTCCTTGGCGAACAGGCTCATGATCGCCGGCATGTCGGCGGGGGGCGGGCGGAAATCGGCGCAGGGTAAAATCGGCGCGGCGGAGATGGCGGCGGGCGCCGGCCTCCTTGGCGGCATGGGCCTCGGCCAGATCGCCGCCGGCTACTATGGCTACGAGGCGGCGCGGAAAATCGCCACGGGCGGCGTGGAGCGCCAGCACGCGCGCGTCTCGGCGTTGAACGCCGGCATGACGCCGGAAGAGTTGAAGGCGGCTGAAAAGGCTTCCGTGGCTGCAACCAGATATGCGCCGACCATGAGCGCCAGCGAGATCATGGAGCTGGTGCAGGACATCCGTTCCTCGGTTCAGGAAGAAAAAGACCTCTATCGCATCCTGCCGCAGGCGGCCCGCGCCGCCTCCATTCTGAAAGGCATGGGTTCGGGCGACGCCAATATCGGCGACATCGTCAAAGCCGGAGACACGCTTGGATTGCTGACCGAGCCGAAGCGCTTCGAGAAGTTTCTCGCCGGACAGGTCAAATCCATGGCGGTGCTTGGGCGGACGGTGACGACGGAGCAGGTTTACGAAGCCGCCAAATATTCCAAATCCGCCGGCGCGACGCTGTCGGATCGCTTTCTGAACCTGACCCTGCCGGGTCTCATTCAGGAAATGCGCGGCTCCAGCGCCGGCGATACGCTCTCCATGCTGACCAAGACCCTGCGCGGGGGGCTGCAGAACCGGCACCTATCTGTTCAGAAGCTGGAGCAGATGGGACTTCTCGCCGAACCCGGCATGATCACGCGTAACAAAAGCGGCGACATCAAGGGCTATGCCGGAAAGCTGGTGGGCGACAATCTTCTCGCCTCCGATCCCGACAAATGGTTTCAGGAGATTTTTAAACCCGCCGCTGCGAAGATCGGCGTGCAGTCGCAAGCCGACATGGTGAAACTGCTGAGCGAAGTCCTGCCATCACGCGCCGCAAATCTCGGCCGCATCCTGATGCAACAGGAGCAATCGCTTAAAACGCAGGCCAAGCTTTTCGAGTCGACGCCAGACATGGATCGGATGATCGCCAACCAGCGATCCGACCCGAAGGCGTCCTGGAACGCGTTGAAGGCGGCCACGCTCGATCTTGGCGCAGCGGCGCTGGAGGCGGTTCCGGCTGCGCAGGCGCTCTCGACGCTTGCCGACGGTCTGCGCAGTTTCAGCACTGGGCTTGGCGAAGCGAAAAAATTCTTCGGAGCCGCGTCGCAGGTTGAGGCGGAAAAGAAAGCATTCGGGCAAAAGGCGACCGTGCTCGACGCATGGCGACGGTATAGCGCGCCCTCCGTTGAACCCGGCACGCCCTATCGCGACGCCTTCGCCAGCTACCGGGGTCCGCCGAAACCCGTCTTTCAAACCATGCCCGTCGCGGGCCTGTCGCGGCGCGCGTGGGCGCGGGACGCAAGCGCCACGCCTTTCGGCGTCACCGGCGGCATGGGCGCCGCTAGCGCGCTGCCGTCCTTCGCGCAAATGACGGTCAAACCCACCGTCGACACTTCCGGCCTCGACGCCGCGCGGCTGAAAGCGGACGAGGCGAAAAACGCCGTTCAGGGATTGAACCTCAGCGTCACGCCCAACGTTAACTCCGGATCGATCGACGTCGCCATCGTCAAGGCGCAGCAGTTGCTATCTCTCCTGAACTCGGTCGGCGCCGCCGCCAACTCCGCCGCAGCTGCGGCGGGCAACGCCGCCAACGCTGCCAGCAGCGCCGCTGCGAAAATCAGCGCGCTCGGCAAAATCCAGCGCGGCAATTTCTCTTTCGGCGGCGTTCAAGGAGAGTAAGTCATGTCGACACTCTTTCAACTCGGCGCGATCCAGTTTCAGGTCGCGCCCGTCAACGTCAGCGAAGTCTCGCACGAGATGGGATCGGATTTCGCCGCCAAGGATGTGATGGGCGCGCCGCGTCCACGCGAATATGTTGGCGAGGCCGACGAGCGGCTGACGTTTGCCGGGACCCTGTTTCCGCAAAAATTTGGCGGCCTCTCCGGAATCGACGCCCTGCAATCTGTGGCACGTGCCGGGCAACCGCAAATGCTGATGCGCGGCGACGGTTCGGTGTTCGGCTGGTATGTGATCGAAAAGGTCACCGACAAGCACAGCTATCTCGATGTCGCCGGCGTCGGCCGGATGATCGAGTTCGAGATCGAACTGGTCAAATCGCCAAACGCCGCTTCTGTCGGTTCCATGATGTCGACGCTCGCGAGTCTGTTTTCATGACCAATGAGATGCTTGAAGTCACAGCCGAGCGCACGACGCTGGACTTGCTGCTGTGGCGGCGGTTCCGCCGCGAGGTCCCCGGCCTCGTCGAGGAAACGCTGCGGCGCAACCCTGGCCTCGCTCGGCTTGGTTCTATGCTGCCGGTCGGACTCTCCGTGAAAGTCGCCATCCCGAATCCCGAACCGAAGGGCCGCCGCGCCGCGCCCGTGGTGACGCTTTATGACTGACGCCGCTCGCCGCGCCATCTATACCATTACGATCGACGGACAGAACGTCACCAGCAACTTCGAACCGCATCTGTTGTCACTACAGATCAAACTGACGGACGGCGGCCAGAGCGACACGCTGGATATTTCCCTCGACGACGCCGGCGGCAGGATCAACATGCCGCGCGAGGGCGCCGAAATCGTCGCGACCCTCGCATGGAGCGATGGCGGCGGTGCGGTGATCTTTGAAGGCGTCACCGACGAACCCGAAAGCGAGGGCTCGCGCGGTCAGGGCATGGTGTTGAACATCACCTCCCACGCCGCGGACATGAAGGGCAGGACGAAAGAAAAGCGGCAGGCGCATAAGGATAGCGTGAAATTCGGCGATGTGGCGAATGAATGGGGCAAGAAAGCCGATCTCGATGTCCGGGTTTCCGATAAACTCGCCGCCAACCAGCGCGACTACTGGTCCATGCAAAACGAGTCCTTCATGGCTTGGGGCGCGCGCATGGCGCAGGAGTTGGGCGCGACCTTCAAGATCATGGGCAAGAAGGCGGTATTCGTGCCGCGCAACGCCAGCGCATCCGCAGGCGGCAAAGACCTTCCCGTCCTCAGGGCCGACTACGGTCGCAACATCATCGGCTGGCAGATACGCCCGCTACAGAACCGCCCGCGTTATAATCGCTCCGTTGTCCGCTGGTATGACCGCAAAGAGGCGAAGTGGCGCAAGGAGACGATCCAGCTGATGGACGAAGTGGCGCGCGTGCCGCTGATCGACGCCAGAAAATCCGGTGACAAGGACCGGGCCAAGGATCGCGCCGACAGCAACGCCGAAGAGGCGAAACGCGGCAAGGGCGGCGGAACGGTTACGCTGATCGGCGCGCCAGAAGCGCAGGCGCAGGGGCTCTGTCGCATCTCCGGCGTTCGCCCCGGCGTCGATGGGAACTATCGCGTGTCGGAAGCGACGCACAGTTTCTCGCGGGATGGAGGGTGGGTGACGGTGTGCGTAATCCAGACTTGTAAGGAAGGGTGTAATAGTTCATTTTAATCCAGAAATATGCGAATAACTTCCGATTCTATCGATTAATTAAGTATAACCGAGAGAGATCTTGAGCCAGCTTCTGATAGGTCAGTTCTTCAACGAGCTGGACCGCCTGCGCAAAATCTCCGGCACTAGCCGAGAAAGCGTGGTGCGCGAGGCGTTTAAGGATTTGCTCAAGGCTTGGGGCAAGCAACACGAACTCGTTTTCATTCCCGAATATGAATACGAAACGCCCGCCAAAACCCGCGTCTATCCCGACGGTGCCTTGCTTTATTCGCTACGCGTGCCGCTCGGTTACTGGGAAGCGAAGGACGAGGAAGACGATCTCGACAGGGAAATCGATAAAAAGAAACGCAAGGGCTATCCGCAGGACAATATCATATATGAGGACTCGCGACAGGCGGTTCTGATACAGAACCGACAGGAAGTACTCCGCGTCTCCTATGACGATCCTAAGGCGCTGGAGCGACTACTGACGTTGTTCTTCGCCTACGAGCGGGCGGAAATTGCCGAATTCCGCAAGGCAGTCGAACAATTCAAAGTCGATTTACCGCAGGTTCTCGCAGCACTGCGCGACAAAGTCGAGGACGCGAGTCGCACCAACAAAGGCTACGCGGACGCGGAAACGCAGTTTCTCTGCCACGCCCGCGATACGATCAATCCATCGGTTACGGTGGAAGACGTACGTGAAATGCTCATCCAGCACATTCTGACCGAGGATATTTTCGCGCGTGTGTTCGACGACAGCGATTTCCATCGACAGAACAATATTGCAAAAGAACTCTATGGGCTGGAGGATAAATTCTTCACCGGTGCGACAAAGAAAAACTCTCTCAAGCAACTCGAACCCTATTACGCCGCCATTCGCACGGCGGCGTCGCAAATCCCCAGCCACGCCGAGAAACAGACCTTTCTGAAAGTCATCTACGAGAATTTTTACAAGGTATATAATCCCAAGGCCGCCGACCGGCTGGGGGTGATCTACACGCCTAACGAGATCGTGCGCTTCATGATCGAAGGCGCCGACTGGCTCTGCGAAAAACATTTCGGCAAAAATCTTATCGACAAGGGCGTCGAGATTCTCGATCCCGCCACGGGCACCGGCACCTTTATATGCGAATTGTTGGAGCATTTTCGTGGCCAGAAACAGAAACTGGTCCTTAAATACAAGGAGGAGTTGCACGCCAACGAGGTGGCAATCCTGCCCTATTACGTCGCCAATCTGAATATCGAGGCGACTTACGCCGCGATCAGCGGCCAATATGCGGAATTTCCCAACCTCTGCTTCGTCGACACACTGGATAATGTCGCTGGGCTCGGTAAGTTCTCCGACCATCAGGAAGAGCTTTTCGGTGCAATGTCGGAGGAAAATGTCGAGCGCATCAAGCGACAAAATAAGCGTAAGATTTCGGTGATTATCGGCAATCCGCCCTACAACGCCAATCAGCAGAACGAAAACGACAATAACAAAAACCGCGACTATCCGCGCATTGACGCCCGCATCAAGGCGACCTACATCAAGGAAAGTACAGCGCAGAAAACAAAACTCTACGATATGTATGCGCGGTTTTTCCGCTGGGCCTCGGACAGAATTAACGATGAGGGGATCATCGCGTTTGTAACTAATAGGGGGTTTTTGGACAAAAAGACCTATGATGGATTTCGTAAGGTTGCCGCAAGAGAATTTGATGAAATTCGTGTTGTAGAACTAGGTGGTGATTGGAAAACGCCTGGAGATGGGGGTGGTGGGAACGTATTTGGCATAGGAACTGGTGTTGCTATTAGTTTCTTGATTCGAAAAAAAAATAGCAGCCAAGATAGGGCATGTAAAATCTTTTATTCTAAGACCAAGCTGACTTATGCTGACGACAAATTATCGTGGTTGAACAAAAACAAAATTTCAGATGTTGATTTTGAGTGTCTAAAGCCTGATGATCAGTTTGCGTGGCTAAATCATCCAGAAGATAGCTTCGAGTCTGAACTGACACTGGCCTCAAAAGCTGTTAAGGAAGACCTAATTGGAGCCAAGGATCGTGCAATCTTTAAACTTTTCTCTCTTGGTGTTTCAACCAACCGGGATGAATGGGTCTACGATATCGATAAACTAAGTCTTAAATCAAAAATGAAATATTTCATAAGCGTCTACACCACCCACAAACAAACAAGGGTGTATCCAGGTGAAATCAAGTGGTCAGAAACATTAAAGCGGCGAGCAGACGCAAATATTTTTGAAAAATTTAATGCAGATTCAATAATAAAATCAGCTTATCGCCCATTTTCTGCTAACTACCTATATTGTTCCCAAGTTTTTATAGACAGACTTGGAAATTTCGACAGATACTACTCAAATAAGTCAGACAATAAAATTATTTGCTTCACTGATCCATCTTCACAGAAACCTTGGCTTGTAAGTAGCGTGAATATTCCGCCCGACCTTCATTATGTGGGCAGTGGCGCCGGAACTGTTTGCCTTCCCCGTTACAGGTATTCTTCTGACGGCGTCCGCATAGATAACATCACAAACTGGGCGCTTGATCAATTTCGAACACACTACAACAAACTAAAAGGTCCAATTACTAAAGACGATATTTTCCATTATGTTTACGCTGTGCTGCACGATCCAGTCTATCGCAAAAAATACGCTCTCAATCTGAAACGTGAATTTCCGCGCATTCCCTTATATCCTGATTTCCGCCGTTGGGTCGTATGGGGAGAAAAGTTAATAAAACTGCATATTGGCTATGAGACCGTCGAACCGTGGAAGTTGAAACGTATTGAAATACGAGACAAAAAGGCAGCGCTTGCAGGAGTTATGCCGAAAACTATTCTCAAAGCCGACCGGGAGAATGGGACCATTGTGCTCGACAGTGAAACCCAGCTTTCGAGCATACCTGCCAGCGCTTGGGATTACCGACTAGGCAATCGTTCAGCGCTCGACTGGATACTCGATCAATACAAAGAAAAGACCCCGAGAGACCCAACGATACGGGAGAAGTTCAACAGCTATCGCTTCTCCGAATACAAGGAGTCTGTCGTCGATCATCTGGCGCGGGTAACGCGTGTCAGCGTTGAAACTATGGAAATTATAGGAGAGATGGCCATACTAAAACGCACTTAAATCAAGTGAACGGCGATATTACGAAGCGATTGTTAAAGCTTCACCTCAAAAATCATTAGGTATCCTGCAGGGAGCGCAATCGCGTAAACAACTTGTGATTAGGCTAATAATCGTTTTATTCGCAGTGTTTATTACTATTGCAGCGCATGCAGAGATCTTCGGCCGCGCCTCAGTCATCGACGCCGACACCATCGAAGTCCAAGGCCAGCGAATCAGGCTCCATGGCGTCGACGCTCCGGAGAAAGGCCAGCCTTGCAGTGACGCCGCAGGCCGGCCCTATCGATGCGGGACCATCGCTGCCCGTGCACTCGACCAGTTCATCGGGGCGTCGCCCGTCACATGCCGTGAGCGAGACACTGATCGATATGGCAGAACAATAGCAAATTGCTCAGTCAGAGGCGAGGATATCGAACTCTGGCTGGTTCGCAATGGCTACGCCATGGCCTACCGCCGATAATCCTCTGACTATATCGGTGCCGAGCAAGAGGCCCAAAACAACCGGCGCGGCATCTGGTCTGGATCACTTATCCCGCCATGGGAATGGCGAAAACAGCCACGCGAGAGCCATACTGAGCCACCACACCCATGACCCCCGGCCGCACCTGGCGCCGCACCGCCATCGCGCGCAACGGCCGACTGGCCCCACTGCCAGACGACTGGAGCCTTTGGGACGCCGCCAGCGGCCTCGCTATCGCCCGGATCAACGCCGAGCCGGACGGCGGCTGGCGGTGCGTCTCTCTGTCTGTCGACAGCAATGAGCTGAAGGACAGCATCACGGGGTGGTTCAAGACCGGCAAGCAGGCCAAGGAGTTTGCCGAGGCCCAGACCCAAGGGCAGTATTACGTGGTCAAGCGAAAGCGGACGAAGGCGGAAATCCTGCGGCGGGCGGGGGTGACGTGAGGAAAGTTTGTTGTAGACTTCATCATGCTGAAATTAAAGATCTTTTGGATTGCAAAAAAACGCCATAGGCTTTCAGAAAAAATCATTAATGCTGCCCTTCTTTTTGTCACAGCGAATGTGAACCATGGACTTGTTCTAATGGGGTAAAACAAGAATAATAAACACTACATAAGTGGAGATATGCGCCATGTATCAGAATTTATTTTATTTACTGATATTTACTACTGTTTTTTTTCATAAATTGATCAAACTCTTCTTGACTTAAAAACTGCCAGTCAGTTGCGAAATTTTTCGGTGGTGGCGAGCTTTCGCCACAAATCCAACGACGCTCAATTGTAAGTGCATGAATGTCACTAGATTCAATCAATTTTCTATTTATCCAGAACTTTCCCAAGCCGCGACTATAAGGAACATAGCATGTCATGACAGGTGGATAACTCTGTGGGACAACATCGTGCAAAGTGTCTTTATAATCATTTATAATCTTCTGATTTTCTTGCATATTTTCCATTTGCTTCTTTATAGCTAAGCAGGTTTCCTCTTCATTTGGAAAACCAACGCCAATACGATTGTTATGACATTCAATCCCTGATCCGCTCCAAGATTTCGGGGTAAAAGAAAAAAATACCATTAGAATCAGAACTGATCGCACGAAATTTCTTGAAAATGCTTTGACCATAAAATGCTCCTAACTTTACTAAATGTATGGAATTAGCTCGCTATCTTTTCATCTCTTTTAATTCTGAAGGATCAAAACTCAACCTCCATACCGCCTGATACCATAACGGAATTTCGATAACCTAACGAAGCTCCAGCCGTTATTGCTGCCGGCATATTTACAGGCAATCGATGAGCCACAGATATTGATGTAGCGCCGTAACCACGATAATATGCGTTATTCAACTTTATTCGAGTTTTCCCTGGACTTGATGGCATTGGTGCCGCAACCATTGCTCCAGCAATTGCTACACCCTGCATCGCTTTTCTATCAATACCTTCAAGCCGCTGATTTGTAATGACTAATCCTGCGCCCAAGCCACCAAGCGCAGTATTTATGTTAGAAATCTGATTTTCATGAAGTCCCAATTGGGAATTAATCGCACCTATCGCTGATCCAGCATTATTATACACAGAACCTTGAACCCTGTATGATGGCGCACTTATCCCACCATTAGAAGTGTAAGTAGCTCCTCCCCCAAGTGCTGCTGCTGTTGTTTGACCTGCATCAAAAATGTTCGCAGCATTGGAACTGATTTGCTTTCCTTGAGAAGAAACAGTTGTGTTTAAATTGCTTATGTTTGATGTATTCAGATTAACCTGTGATCCAACCGCATAAAGTTGCGAACCGTTGACGGCGTTAGTTGACGCTTCCGATACCACACCTGCGCCAACATTTTGGATTTGTCTCTCCGATCCAATTGCGCCAACACTTAAAGTGCTTCCAATTGAGCCTGCGCCTGAAATTGACCCACCATTTATTGTATATAAACCAGTGTTTATTACGCTTGTTACGGAATTTGAACCTAGTGCAACGCTATCGACTATTGAGGCCGTGGCCCCATTGCCAACTGCAACTGAATTCGTAGCTGAGGCATTTGCGTTTTTCCCATAGGCGCTTGCTCCGGCTCCCCCGGCCGATGCCCCGTCTCCACAACCTATGGCATTGGTTCCAGTCTGTGTCACGGAAGCACAAGGATCTATTGCTGGAGCGGGTATGGCAGCATAAGCGAGATTGCCGCCCGAATCCGTTGTTACCATGTAAGTCGCTCCACTTTGGAAGTTTCCGCCAGTGGTCAAACCGGAAAGTGTATAATTATTTATTGACGATCCAAATGTTTGCTGATTCTGCCTAGAAGTTGCAGAATTCAATCCAATTGCCGTTGAATTTGTATGCGAGGCCGATGCGGCCGTACCTATAGCAATAGCATCGTTCGCTGTAGCACCAAGTCCTACTAGCGTGACTTGGCCTGAACAATTCAGGAAACCGCTATTATCAGATTGGCAAGGGTTGTTCGGTGTATAGTTTTGCTGAATTAACAACCGGGCTTGATTACCTTGACCTGTCCCAATCGCGATTGATCGGTCTCCAGTAGCAGACGCCCCAACATCATAGACCAATGTCTCTTGGGCGTTCACTGGAGTATTTGGAAAATTTTGTACTTGACTACCTGCCCCTATAGCTAAAGCACCGTTCCCAGTTGCTATCGACTGCCCAATCGCATTCGCATTGATTGTTGCAGGATTGATTGGAGTGTTAAACTGTTGCAATCTCGCATATCCTATGACAGGCGATAAATTCATAGTATTTATTGTATAATTGATTTGCTGGCTCCAAGCGATTTCTTGAAATGAAAAGGCAGCAATCGCCGACAATATAAATAGTAACTTATTTCTTATATTCCTAGTGCATAATAAAGCCAATGAACGCACCCAAAATGCGCCTAGAGTGCATAAATTCGGTGAGTGAGATGACTGGCTTATAGTCATGTTAATGCACTCACATTCATCTGAGTAATAGAGCCGCATTGGTAAGTCTCCTTGCATCATTACCATTCGTAGTCCGGAATGCTGCTAAGACGAATTAATCTGATCCAGATAATTTACAGAATATGGTGTTTTTTATGGCACCGTCTTTCAGACAGCCTTTTCGACAAACTCCAAGCTGAGGTTATTTCAAAGAAACCTATTCGGAAAATTTTGACTTAAATGCGCCGTTCTAGCTCTATAAGCTGATATGTAAAACCATTATTATCACTGATTTTCGCTAAATTTTGAAATGTTTCAGCAACGTCCATAAATACTGCCGAAGGGCTTGTCGTTGCCCTGTGTATTGTGGTTGTCATCCGTTCTGTTGTTTGGGTTTGTTCGGCGGTAAGAAACTACATAAGTTCCTCTATAATTATAATATCCTTGCACTTGTCGGCTATTTAGGTTTTCTCCTGAGCAGTGTATGCTATCGAACATTTGGGCCTTCACCGACCCTGTAAATACAATCGAGACTAATATTGATAGTATGGTTTTCATGGCTTCATCCAAGCTTATTAAAGCATTTCGCCGTTTAAGGCAGATTGCTAAGGCCCTCTGGTAGTAGGACAGTTTTTATAACTATGATCAATTCCAAACACTCTCTATTCCCGGTCATTCGAAGTCATTATCGTCCGAGAACCATCTAATCCGGGTCCAAGCTTAACCGTTTTCCCGATTGCAGTATCGGACGATTTTGCTAGCTGAGCACCTGTTTGTTCCTTAAAAATATTTGCGACTGATTTGATATTTGCGAGCTTTTTGCTGCCATGTAATACGGTCTGATCCTTGCCATAGTAATCGAACCACGGTAGCCCAGCCGCACTATATTCCTCAGCGGATGGAGGCTCATTTGGAGCCGCCTCACCCGTTATGAATCTCCAATCTTTTGCGTGAACCAACGAAACAAACACGCGATCCGTCGCGTCTTGATCCCAATCATCTAGAGAGAAACTGTCCTCATATATTTCCTGTTTCATCCGGCCGCCAGCCGCGAGGCCCATCGCCGACGAGCATTCGTCGATCAATAGATCGCAACACTCGACGAAGGGTCTACTATGAATATGACGCTGCTCTTCCCGCCATGCTGCGAACTTCTTTTCCCAAACTGCGCGCTTCAGTGGGGTGACCGAAATCTGAATTCCGCCCCATTTAGCGTCGCCCGTAAGCTGTTCTTCAGGTGTATAGCCATCTCCCAGGGGCATGGCGACGAACTGACGGATAACGCCCTTTTCGATCGCGAACCCGTCGAGCCAAGGCTGTTCTGGCGATACGAGATAGTCCTGAGGTTCTCGGTGAAGGCCGGGACGCCATGGATCACCTGTAACTGCATTCACCTTGCCAGCTGCTATCTTTATTGCGACTGGAAAGTCGAGTTCCCAATCGGGGCCGTGATTTTTAAATAACAGCCACATAGCCTCTGCCTGCCACATGGGGAGAATGACACCACCTCGATCAGTCATCGAAGCAGGAATACGCCCTGTAAAATCCTCAACGTGTCGGACCGGAAAACTCCCCAATCCGGGTGGCAAAGAATAAGTCTTGTCGGTATCAGGGATCCGCAATGTCCGTTGAAAATTGATCGAAAAAATAGCGTCTTTCTCGATCTGAGGGAAGCGAAACACAAGATTTTCGTTCTCTAGCGTAGCCATGGGAAATATTCTCCGGTCACCAGTTTCCATCTCGAACTTCACGAACAAGTCGAAGCACTGCGTTGTCCGGCGCTTCCTTGATTGATCTCAGCAATTCAGCAAAAAGCTTCGGACGGGCCAGGATCACTGCCCTTAAGTCGCTTGAGATTTTTCCGGCCATCGCGAGCAGGACATCAGGATCCTCTCCTATTTCCATTGCTAGCTTGACCAGCGTATCTTCTCCCGGAGGCGCTACTTCACCGCGCTCAACGCGTGACAAGTATGCCGGGGTAATGCCGCAACGTGCAGCAACCTGCCTCAGCGAAAACCCCTGCTCAGAAACGGCGCGCGTCTCCCTGAGGCGCCGAACGGCGTCTCCGAATTCGATCCACTCTCGGGTGCGCTCAAGAGTAAGCATGTTGTCTATATAGACAACACCAAATCGAAACACAAGCCCCCTGTGGCTATGCACCAGCCGTCGGCTTTGGGTTAAAAAGATCCAGAAGTCTTAGTTGGGTTGCAAAGCCGAATGGAAAATATCACCGATCATATTGATCGATCATTTTGAATACATTTAAATTCAATAGGTTAGAATGAAAGAGAGTTCGCTCCCAGTTCCACTCCCTCCACCAGTCGCGGATTTTCCAAAGATATCTCTGCCCCGATCACACCCCAAGAGCCCGAGGAAATCCGGGCCTTTGCGGCGATAGCTGAGGACTGCCGAACTAACCTCAGGGCCGTTTTTCTCTCTCTTTGGCCCATTCTCTCAAAAGCTTCGGACATTGATGTTGACATCCAGATAACGCAGGGGGCTGTTTTTGATGCGATTTAGAATTCACCAAAAAATGTAAAGTTGGAAGGTGCGAGCGGTGGGCGGCGGCGGGAAACGCGGCGACTGTCGTCGGCAGCGCGGCCCCAAAGATCAGCGCCCACGGCAAAATCCAGCGCGGCAATTTCTCGTTCGGCGGCGTGTAGGGTGAATAGGCAAAAATCCAACAAAAGCGTGAAGTATTTGTTATATATCTATATATCTTTCCGATTTTTTATCATCTCATTCAATTCATCATCATGAATATCTGCAAAGAAAAGCGCATTATTTAATTTCTCCTGAAAGGTCATTTGGTATTGAGGATTATCGCTATCCCTTGCATATGCAAAAATATCAATACATCTAGCATGAAGTTCTGCTGCATCCAGAATAGCTACTTTAGCGTCGTATGTGATCTGAGGTTGCGAAGCCTCTTTAGTCTGAAGGATTAGTCCCTTAAGTCTCGAATTTTGTATCTGCAGGCGCAGGAGTAACTGATGTATCTGATCAGCAGTAATCTGGTCAGAATATTTGGCGCAGTTTTGGAAGATTGAGAGAATAGACCCTGAAACGCTTGGCTGAAATAGATCTGCTTCTTGTTTTGACTTAAAATCTCTGTAAAGGAAATTATTTTTCAAAAATTTCATGCAACAATTAGAATATTCCATAAGTTCGCTTAAAGCTAACGGCAGCACTGCTTTTGCTGCTCGTTCTTCTCTCTTGTTGCGCTGATCTTCAAATGTTTGAGCTTGATTGAGCTGGCTGTTTATACCCCTTACCGTGAGCCACGCGCCAAACAGGGCGAGAACACTCCCCACGAGGGTTTGCCAATTATATAATACCCGAACAAAGTCACACATCAAATATTGAGCTTGTTCCATTTTGATCAATCCTAAAACGCCCGCATTACATGTTATATTAAAATGTGAATACCAGAAATAACAATATGAATGGATATTTTGCCTTGCCATCTTTTTCGCTGATTAGTAGCATCTGACTTAATTCCAAATCTGTAACAATTCCAGCATCGGTTTTTATTGGATATTATACCCAAGCTATAATTTGGATTAATCAATGAATATGCTGTATCAATTAGGCTCCATCCAGTTTCAGGTTGCGCCCGTCAATATCAGACAGGTCTCGTGCGAGACGGGTTCGGATTTTGCCGCCATGGATGTGATGGGCGGGCCGCGTCCGCGCGAATATGTCGGCGAGACCGACGAGCGGCTTACCTTCTCCGGCGCCCTGTTTCCACAAAAGTTCGGTGGCCTCTCCGGAATCGACGCTCTACAATCTGTGGCCCGCGCCGGCGAACCTTAGATGCTGATGCGCGGCGACGGGTCGGTATTCGGCTGGTATGTGATCGAAAAGGTCACCGACAAGCACAGCTATCTCGATGTCGCCGGCATCTGCCGGATGATCGAGTTCGAGATCGAACTGGTCAAATCGCCGAACGCCGCGTCTGTCGATTCCATGATGTCGATGCTGGCGAGTCTGTTTTCATGACGATCGAGGTAATTGAAGTCAAAGCCGAGCGCACGACGCTGGACTTGCTGCTGTGGCGGCGGTTTCGGCGGGAGGCGCCGGGCCTCGTCGAGGAAACGCTGCGGCGAAACCCCGGCGTCGCACGGCTTGGAGCGTTTCTGCCAGTCGGGCTCTCCGTGAAAGTCGCCGAGCCGGATCCCGAGCCGAAGAAGGGTCGCCGTGCCGCGCCCGTGGTGACGCTCTATGATTGAGGCCGTATACGGCATTGGTCAGGCGGCGCGCTGTGTTTTGATGCCTGCAATTTCGTCGCCGATCTTTTGCTCTGCGTGCCAGAGATCATAAGCGGCCTGCATTCTTATCCAGGATTCCGGGCCATTACCGCAGAACTTTCCAACCCTCAGCGCCATTTCGGGCGAGATTGAAGCAGTGCCGGCCAATATACGGTGTAGAGACTGCCTAGAAACGCCTAGAATACTCGCCGCTTCCGTAACGGACATGTCAAGGGTGGGAAGGATATCCTCCCGCAGAATTTCGCCCGGGTGAACCGGCGGTCGTTTCTTATCTCTAGTCGCCATGATAATCCTCCAGATCGACTTCTGAGGCGTCTTGACCATCGAAAGCAAACGTCAGGCGCCAGTTTTTGGAAACAACTATTGAAAAACGACCAACCTGATCTCCTTTCAGAGCGTGAAAGCCAAATGTAACAACGTTCATGTCTTCCGGGAGCGCGGCCTGATCAAGAAGCGTCAGCTGGCGCTCAATTTTTCGGACCCAGTCGGGGCGTAGTCCAGAAGCGTCACTTTTGGACCAGAGGCGTTTCAGCGCCCGACTCCGGAAGCTTTTAATCATGGCGTCAGTGTAGCGTTATGGTTTACACTGTCAAGCCTCGATTTACATCCGAGCCCCTGCAATCCTCAACCACTGTGGGGCACAAAAGTCAGATATATGGCTCGAGGTCAGATGAAATATGTTGACGCTCTATGACCAACGCCGCCCGCCGCGCCATTTATACCATTACGATCGACGGACAGGACGTCACCAGCAAATTCAAACCCCATTTGCTCTCCCTGCAGATCAAGCTGACCGACGGTGGGCAGAGCGACACGCTGGATATTTCGCTCGACGACGCCGGCGGTAGTATCAACATGCCGCGCGAGGGCGCTGAGATCGTGGTAACCCTCGCACGGAGCGACGGCGGCGGCGCGGTAATCTTTGAGGGCGTCACCGACGAACCCGAAAGCGAAGGCTCCCGCGGTCAGGGCATGGTGCTGAACATCACAGCGCATGCCGCCGATATGAAGGGCAAGACTAAAGAAAAGCGGCAGGCGCACAAGGATAGCGCGAAATCCGGCGATGTTGCGAAGGAATGGGGCAAGAAAGCCGATCACGATGTCCGGGTTTCCGAAAAGCTTGCCTCCATACAGCGCGACTATTGGGCTATGCAGAACGAATCTTTCATGGCGTGAGGAGCGCGCATGGCGCAAGAGATGGGCGCGACCTTCGAGATCATGGGCAAGAGGGCGGTGTTCGTGCCGCGCAACGCTAGCGCCTCAGCAGGCAGGAAAGACTTACCTGTCGTCATGGCCGACTACGGTCGCAACATCATCGGCTGGCAAATACGCCCCCTCCAGAACCGTCCGCGCTATGATCGCTCCGTTGTGCGTTGGTATGACAGCAAGGAAGCGAAGTGGCGCAAGGAGACGGCCCAGTTGATGGACGAGGCTGAGCGCGTACCGCTACCCGGAAAGCCGGCGACAGGGATCGGACGAGAAATCGCGCCGACAGTAATGCCGAAGGGGCTAAGCGCGGCAAGGGCGGCGGCACGATCACATTGATCGGCGCGCCGGAGGCGAAAGGGCAGGGGCTCTGCCGCATCGCTGGCATGCGCCTCATCATCGACGGGGACTATCGCGTCTTGGAAGCGACGCATAATTTCTCACGGGATGGAGGGTGGGTGACGGTGTGCGATTTGCAGGCGGAAGTCGGGAACTAACCCGGCCATGTTGAGATCTTATACTATCCCAATTCTCGATAGTTTGACATGCATATTTATGCATTGAATTATGATCGTAGAAGTTCAGGGCCCGGGAGGCGTTGTGGCAATTATGAATTGGCGTGTCGCGCTGAGCGCGGGGGTCGCGATTTTGGTTATTGGAGCAAGCCTTTCAGGAACAATCATGAGCCGTGTTGAACAGCCATCCTATACGGTCGTGGACTCATGGGGCGACGTAGAACTTCGGGATTATCCGCAGCTGATTGCGGCCCAGGTCGAGGTTCCGGGTGAGCGGAAACAGGCTATCAATGCCGGGTTTCGCATGATTGCGGATTACATTTTCGGAAATAACGCCCCACGACAAAAAATAGCGATGACCGCTCCCGTCACCCAACAGGCGGGGGAAAAGATCGCGATGACAGCGCCGGTGTCGCAGCAAGCGTCGGGTAGCATGTGGAGGGTCCGTTTTATCATGCCATCCAGTTACACGCTGGAAACTCTACCGGCTCCCAATAATCCCGACGTCAAGATTATCAGGATTCCTGCTGAGCGCGTCGCCGCCATTCGATTTTCGGGATTGGCTGGGGACAACTCAATCTCCAGTCACCGCAAACTTTTATTGGAGCGCATCGCTCAGCAGGGTCTAACCGTTCACGGCGAACCGACGCTGGCTTTCTATAATCCCCCCTGGACCCTGCCTTTCTTACGACGCAACGAGATTCTTGCGAAGGTTTCTTCGCAAGATTGATAGTATAAAGAATGGGGCAAGCAAGCCGATCTCAAAGTCAAGGTTTGTGATAAACTTGCCACCATACGGCGTGATTATTGGTCAATGCCACACGCGTTATTCATGGCACGGGTCTCGCGCTGAAGTAATGGTATGTGATTTAGCCTCGGCGGTGGATGAAAGAAATTCATGCTTGAAATCAGGTCCTATGTCCCCCGGCTGCCGGAAGCATTGATTTTTCTTGGCTTCGCCAGCTTACTCGCAAAATCGCTCATCGGTTCTCATGTCGATGAGGAAGGGTGGCTGCATGAACCATTCTTTCTCATACCTACAGGCTTTTTTCTTGTCGCGATTGGCGTTGTGTCCTGGGTTCTACGAAAATTATGGAAACTATGATGCGCGAGTTAAACAGGCTCGGACCCTCATGATTGGTTCTCTCGGTGGCGTTGTGCCAGTCTTGACCAATATCTAACGAAGAGGATTGGACGACAGGGTCTTATCCGGACCAGCAACATCCAGAGCCCCGGGACAAGTCAAGATTCTTGCTTCTACTTTTTACGGTTTCGCCCGGATAGCCATCCTACTGGAATCTTAGCACTGAGCAATCATGATTCCTGTCGGATCTGAGGTGTTCAGAAACTACCCTCGCCGTATTAGTTACGGCGAGGGTAGATATCATGCGTCGCCGTCGTGACCGTCGAGATGTATCCCCCGGTGTCGGTCTCTCCCCCGATACGTCGAAGTATCACTACCTAATTGCCTATCGTGATTCCAGTGATACGGATGACGATAATGATACTTTGAGGCGAAGTATTCATTGTCGTCACCAAAGGATCGATCGTTGGCAGCGGCTGGCTGAGCAATTAGCAACAGAGCTGTGGATAATCCCCCCATCAGAGTGGCGATTGTGGCTTTGGTCATCATCGAAGGCGTCCCCCTAATTTCATCATGTCTAGATGTGTAGAATACCAGCTTGGGATCAAGGCTTCGTCAATCGAAAATGAATTATAATAAATCAAAGAATTCAGTGCATTCTTCTTGCTCACTCCTTTAACGCTCGACTCGTCGTATTAGAGAGCTTACCGCCGAGGCGGAAACTGATCCGGCGAAACAAATCGTAACACAAAAAAATGTTAGCGCCCTGGCCTGTTTAATCTGACGAGGAAACTGGAGGAGAAAATCTACACCTTCGTTGACGATTACAACCTTCGACGACTACATGAGAGCCTGAACAATCTCACCCCGGCGGATATCTACTTCGGGCGAAGTCAAGCCATTTTGGAGGAAAGGGAAAGGAGCATAAAGCTCACAATCCACAATCGTCGCTTGCCGCATCAGCTGAAAGCCGCTTAATTTAACCCCCAACCAATTGAACCAGAGCCTCCGTCCCGAAAAAAAATGTCCCAAACCATCTGACGACGGACACTTAATAGCTTATGCTGAGTTGACTTGACTGAGGAAAGAAATCGATCAGGTAATCGATGGATCTTCTCTGATTGTCGGAATGACAGATCACAGTATCGTCGATCATATGCGGCATCGTGATGATTAAGCGTAAGCCATTCTGGCTCGGTTGAGCTACGCTGATTTTGGAAGAAGTGTAGGAAGAGATATTATGAACCGATTGACTAAAGCCACCGTGATCATACTGATCGCACATGGCCTAACTGCCTGTCAGCAGACGGCACCGTCCGCATCGCTGCAAGGCCCGCAGCCAAATTCGACAGCGACGCAAGCTAGGACCAGCCAGTCGATGGGAGCCGTCAGCGCCGCCGAATCTGCCTGTCTTGCCGCTGTGGCCAGCAAGGTCGGCAAGGCGGGTGTGTCGACGATTAGTGTCAACCCATCGCAAGAGAATACGAGCGTTATGGTTCGTGTGCCTGGGGCTCAAGCGCCGTGGAGCTGCACGTATCAAGGTGGCAAGGTCGCAGAAGTCTTCTTCGCGGGTAGCGAAGGGAGACTCTAACCAAAGCCGGTGTGGTCGGGACCAGGAGCTTGACCATACTCGCATCCTTGCCATCTGCTCTGTCCACTACAGATAGCTCTGGTCACTTCGTTGAGTATCCTCGACAGCTGGATAAAGTAAAACAGGCAGCTATCGAGGACATCAGGAGCATATTTCTCGGAGACAAAATGTGCCGCTGAACTGGATAGCGTTGGCCTAGCTAACAGTTTAATCACCCATTTTATTTTTCTAAGCCAGTAAAATCTTGCCATCGCTATGGGGGAGAACGTCGTTCCCCACTGGGATAACCGACGGGTCCTGCTTAGGCTCGTATTCCCAGATAATCTTGTGATCCGAATCCTTCGCCTTCACATCTGCGACTATCAACCTGAGTGGGGCTATTAACAGCTCGGAGCGTATAGAGAATTTCTTCTACTCAGAAAACTGCGTGATCGCCCCGCTCGACTATGCTTTCTCCATTTATGACAGATCTGTAGTAACTAAAGAGTGTTTCAGCGCCTGTCGAGGGGGTGCCGGCTGCGTCGTAGCGGCCGGTTTCAGGGTTCAGCCAAAGCATGGACTCGGTCGCGTAGTAGCGGCCGATCCGTGCGAGTTCAGCCTTGTCGGTAAGGGACGGCGCGACTTGTCCTAGCAAGCCAAGTGTGCCGACAACACAGTCCAGCATTACGACAGGCACTTGCCGAAACAGAGGCGGACGGCCAATTAGTTTAAATAGAAACCTTCCCTGCTCTATCGGCGTGATGGGGTCTCCCGGACCACCTATCGGAAGAACACGGTTCCAGCGACTGCGGTCATCCAAACAATCGGCCAGGTAAACAGCAAGATCGTTATTACTGATGGGCTTACATGAGGTCAGCATGCCATCCCCAAAGACCAAGAACGGCTTGCCGCGCTGCACACGTTCAATTTGTCCCGACAATGATTTAAAAAACGCTGTCGGCCTTATGATCGAATATTTTATGCCTGATTGCATCAGCGCCTTCTCGAATGCCAGTTTGGCATGCTGAAATTCCAAGACGGGTTTTTGGACGCAGATAGCGGAAAGCTGCACGAAGTGGGAGACGCCTGTTTCCTGAGCTGCGGAAAGGAGAGACAGATGCGCTTTATGGTCGGTCGCCCACGCATCCTTGGGGGCGCCTGTTCGAGAGGCCATGCAAGACATGACGACATCGAACTTCTCGCCCTTAAATCCGTCCCTCACAATCGATATAGGATTTGAAAAATCTACGAATCTTACTGTCGCACTACTAGACTGCCCTTTGATCCCCGCCGCTATGAGGCTATCCGCGTAATCCGCTCTGGGCCGAACAAAGCAAACGACCCTATGTCCGCGCTTCACGAGCTCGCCTAGCGCCGCGCGGCCTATCGTCCCGCTTGCACCAACCAAGCACACCCGCAATGATGAACGTTGCTTTACGCCGACAAGGTCGACCTCTGTCATATCAGTCATTGGCAATATTCTCGTGAGATGTTCATTAATCTATAGACGAAACTCGTAGGTAATCCCCTCTGCCCCGCCGAGTGAGTTCGCGCCTGGCGCTTCTCCACCGCCACTCGCGGATTTTCCGAAGATCCCTCTGCCCGGATTATACCCCAAGAACCCGAGGAAATCCGGGCCTTTGCGGCGATAGCTGAGGACTTCCGGACGTCGCTCCTGGCCATTTTTCTCTCGCTTTGACCCATTATCTCAAAAGCTCCGGACTTTGATATTGACATTCATGGAACGTAGGAGACTGTTTTAATAATGATTTTATGAACATGACATCAGGCGGATTTGATGGTTACAAGCGGCAGGCAGGGGAGGTAGGCAAGGGAACCAGAGCGGCGCCTGTTGTTTACTTATTATTAAACTTGGAGAATCAGAAATAAATTCTCTGCGACGGGCAGACATACATCAAGTAATCATTTTCATTTCGAGCCGCATGAGTAGCCCTATGTGTTATAAAAATGGGCAGGATGCTGGGATGTTAACGGTTAAATCAATCTATTAGCCGGTGAAATCTTAATGTTTATATCCCCAAATCTAAATAAGCTAATTCACTGTCTGGCGACAATCCTGTATTAATCGCCAGACAGATTCATGATAAGCGCATTAACGCAAACTGCACTTGAAGAGAGACGGGCATGGCGGAAGGCTTGAACCGTCTGTTGAAGCCGCAAAGTTATCGTGTGCGGTCGCTGCGGTTGCTGTTCCCAGCGTCAGACCTGTCGCCACGGCCAGCATAGCAATTGTAATGATAAGCATCAGAGTAGTTTTCATCTTTACCTCCTGTCAAGTTATCAATCAGCAATTTTCGCGGGTGCTTTGGACAATCCGCCCAACTTCAGCGGTTCTGACGGCGACGAAACAGGCCGCGATATTTCTTGCCTTTTCTTCTGGATTATTTTCGGCTGTCCCCGGACCGCCGGCGCCGACATACAGCGCGCTTGCTGGCGAAATCGATGCAAAAATCACAATTAGGGTTGCTACTAGGAATTTGACGGATGATGTCTTCATCGCCGTTACTCCTGACTTGTTTTATACTCCTGTCGGCTATCATGGTCCGACATAGAAGCGCTGACCTCGGGCCGCCATCGAAGGCGTATAGGTCGCATAGGCGGCGTTCTCATAAACAACCTTGTCGGAGATGGTATCAGCATGCGCTGGAGCAAATACTGAAAGGGCCACCATAAAAATAGCAAAGACACTGAAGTAAGACGCCACACCGAGCAGGTATGAGGTTAAGCCGTAATTCTTGGTCATTGTTCTGCTCCCTTTTTAATTCAGCCGCGCTGAATGTCTCTGCGATGATTGGAGGATAGAGGGATGCAATCAGAATTGCAGTGCGATAGAGCACGTTCCGAAAATAGGTATTTTGGAAAATGTCCAGGCTCATGCTTTCAGCGCGAGATTGGTCTCGTCTAAGCCGATGTGGCCAAGATGCGTTTCCTTCTCTTTTTCTGGAGATATTGGGCGGGCAGTGTCGCGCCCCGCGCGACGAGCGGTCCGAGTTTGGAGACGAGGGCGTCGTAATTGGTGGGAAGCATTTACTCGCCGACTTAGCCGACTACGGTCGCAACATTATCCGCTTGCAAATAGGTCCCCTCCAGAACCGTTCGAGCTATGATCGCTCCGTCGTGCGAAGGTATGACAGCGAGTAAGCGAAGTAACGCAAAGAAACGGTCCAGTTGATGGATGAAGCGGCGCGCGCCGTTGCTCGAAGTCCGAAAATCCGGCGTCAGGGATCGGGCCGACAGCAACGCCGAAGAGGCAAATCTCGGTAAGGGCGGCGGGATGGTCACCACTATTAGAGTTCAAGAAGCACAGGAGCAGAGGCTATGTCTCATCTCCGGCATCCGCCTCGGTATCGACAGGAACTGGCCTACCGCTGTTTTGATGGACACTGAGCAATGTTGATTTATGAATCCGGAGGAGTGTCATGCAGAGGCGTAAGTTCAGTAGAGAGTTCAAGGTCGAAGCGGTTCGGCTGGTGAGAAGAAACTTGGCGTTATAGTTGCGCAGGCTGGCCGGGATCTGGATGTATATGAGAACTTAGTTTACAAGTAGGTAAAGGAGATCGGTTCCGATCCGGCACAGGCCTTCACTGGTCACGGGAAACAAAAGCCGGAGCACACTGAGATTGACCGCTCAGGACACGAGGTCATAAAACGCACGGCGTAGCTCGATATCCTAAAAAAGGCCGCAGCCTGGTTCGCGAGGGAGTCGATATGAACTTCGCCTTCATCGATAATCGCCGAAATGTCTGGCCGGCGGCGATAAACGCCGACACATTAATGCGTTTGCCTAGACGAATCGCATTTACTTACAGTGAGGTGAGTGGATTATTGTGGTGAGTGAGTTGTATTATCTAATCTTCACCAATCACTTCATGATCGACTTATAAAGCCCAGTTAACGCTAGCCTTGATTGTCTGCGCGGCGTAGTGAATGCCGCGCAGAGCTTATGGTCATAGTTGAAATTCATGCATTAATTTCTTTGTTATTTCTAATGGAATCTTCAATTCATCAACTGTTGCTTTCGCCAGCGCCATTCGCGCAAATCGTTGGGCAGTTTTGCCAATATCGCACTTGGCCAGAAGTCCGAGCACAACATCGAGTTGGTCTAAACCCAACTTATCTGCGAGTTTACGAATTTCTTCATAGTCCCATAATTTAGTAACAAGCTTAATCTGTTCATCTTCCAGCACTGAAATATTGCCTGACAACAGCTCATTTGCCAAATTATTCCAGTCTATTGTGTTATTATTATAATCTCTGCCTGTTTTATATAATAGGTCGTGTGCAGCGCTACGTTCATGGTTCGAATTCAAACCCGGTGAGGCGCCGCATATGAGCGTAATGCTCGGGTCTCTACGTGCCGCACCCACATATGGAATAGTCCCTCGTTGTTGTAATTTTATTTTTCTTTGCTCTGGGACTCCTTCAATTTTATTTCCTTCCTCATCGAGGATCAATAAGCTTGTCAGATGCGTACACAAATCATGAGAAGTAGCGTAATTGCAGGCTTTTTCGTAATCTAGAAGCGGTAAAGAGATTGCCGCCGCATATTTGCCGACATCATCAGATAACTCAGATGAGATTTCACGGTCCCAAGCGATGGACATGGCTACGCCTGACCGTTTTGTCCAAAGCTCATTTGGCATTCCATAAATGAGAGTTCCTTCAACTGCTGCTGAATCATTTCGTAGTGATTGTATCGCTGATGAAATAGCAGGCGCAACATCGCCGCCATCTGCCAGGAAGACTTCTCCTCCTGTGATAAAAGCCAGTTGCCCAACGACCCCTTCGAAACTGTCTTGGCCAACCAAGACCACTGATATACGGTTACCCATGGCGGCAATCGACTGAGCCTCAGCCGCCCATGTTTGGCCATCAGTCAGGATCAAAATATCTTGGGATTGGTGCGTATTGTTTAGTTGGTTAATTGCAGCTCCAAGATCAGTTCCACCTCTAGGAGCACCTATTTGATCAACAAGTTTAGACGAGTTAGCTCCCTCTGCCGATCCAATATTTTGGCATTCATTATCAAATTGCCATAACTCGATAGAGTCTTTATCGGATAGTTCTTGAAGCGCTTTCCTCAAGCCATTCTGCATACAACTCCAGACTGGTTGACCATGATCATTGATTGGGATATGCGTAGAATAAGAACGATCAAACAGAACAATGAAATTCAATGGTCGCGTTGATATTTTTTCCTTTTTCAATGTTAGCGTAACGCTGCGTCCCAAAGCATCATGTCCATATAATTTTCCCATGATAGCATTCGGGAAGGTAAGACTTATTCTTTTATTCAGTTTAATTTCGAGTGGACAATCACCAATAAGCGCGCCATTCAGGATCGCTCTTCCAGAAGATTTCTCGATCTGAAGCGTTGCTTTCATTAAAGCATTTGCGCCCAAGGCGATATCGTCAACAGGCAACAAGGGGGAGTTTCCATAAAGTTCTCCCACTGTAGTAGGTATATTCAGCATCAGCTCGCCTCCAATATTTGCGAGCGGCATAATATAGGTCGCTATAATAACTACCTTTTGCTTTGGCGCCAAAGGAGCAATCGATATAAGATGTAATCCACGTAATGGCTCCTCATGAAGTACTGCGAGTACGCCACGATCTATTGCATCCTCATATGCTTCGCGCGCTTCGTCGCGAGCCTGTGCCCTGGCCGTGAGCTCGCGCCCATCAATTTGCGCCTTAAGGCTCGTTACAACCGCCTGAAAAGATATCGGGAATGTTAAAATTGCTTCAATTGGCACTTTTTCCATGTTTTCAAATGAGCGGCTCATAACTACTGTTGCCAAACCGTTGTTTACTCGAACTGTAATATTCATCGACACAAGTGGCGTAAACCTAGTATCATCGGCAAAGCCGACAACACCATTTACGAGCGTATTAAGAGGGTGACCAATGGAATGAGGTGTCATTGATATTACCTTTTCCTTGTATAATTCAGTAGAGCTTTGCTCATTTCCTTGAGTGTTGAATCTATGTCGATAGAAGTAGGATCGATGGACGCGTCCACTCGCAACTCAATCCCGGTCGACTGATAGATCGGGATTGCTTCATCAAAGGCCATGAGCACCTTTATCGCGGCTGGCTTCATTCCCAATCCATGCAAAATCATGTACCGCCTCGCTTTAACGAGATGTTCCTCGTTGTATGCATCTGCCGAACGGCCGGTTTTAACGGCCGGCGGTAGAACCCCTTCCGCAATCATGAATCGGATCTGCCTGCCGGGGGCGCCAACAGCTTCCGCAAGTTCCGAAAGGGTCATGCATTCTCCTTAACGTGACATATAATATGTCGCGATCTACGGGGTGTCAATAACCCGACAATTAATATGTCGCCTTTGTCGCGAGCTCTAATGTCATTGGTCTCATAAACAAGAATATAAACAGATAGATAGCAGTTAATGAACTACAATCTTCGACCATAAGTGCGATAAGAAAAATGCCGCGACTCTATCCGCGAGGGAGTCAGCTTTGCCTTTAACTGCGCAAATCCGGCTGATCGAGATGAGTGGTCGCGGCGTCCTAATGACGCTCGTAAGAAAAAAATTCCTGCCTGGTGGAAAAAGGCTGAAATTCGAAGATCCGGACAAGGAGATATAGTGAGCCGGTTGGCTAAAGTCGCCGTTTCATCTTGATCAAAAATGGCCTTACCGCCTGACAGCAGACGGGATTGTCCGCTCCGCCGGTTCTATCTGTCTTGCATCGGGGGGTAGCAAGTTAGGCGAGGTGCCCGTATCGACGATTAATGTCAATCTATCGTAGCAGCAGGCGACTACGAGCGTTATGGCTGGTGTGAACGGAGCTCAAGCGTCTTGCCGCTGCACGTATCAAGGTGGCAAGTTCGTTGAAGCCCCTTCGCGGGCAGCGAAGTGAAGGTCTAACCATATCCAGAGCGTTCGGTTCCAGAGAACCTGACCAAAATACGCTCACCATACCAGCTCCATCTGCTCCGTCCACGCCAGCCAGCTCGGTTGTATCAGTTCGTAGAGAAAGATTGACAGCGGAATAAGCCAAAGCAGAAAGCATTCGACGGCATCAGGAGCACAAATCTTAACAATTACGTGGGCAAGAGAACGGGGTATGGCCTCGCTCAAAATATCAATTGTTGTCCAGGCTGGTTAACGAAGATATCTAAATTTTCCGTCACGCCAAACCACAGCTCTGATGCATGGGGTCTTGTATTTACATTCAGACCAATGAACGCCCATCAAGATGATTTTAGAATCTCCAAGGTTCGCTAACGACCAAACCAGCGAAAGATAATTATGGTTCTTACCATTAACGATAAGGTGTAAACCACACCCCCCGGTGCCGCAGTAGAGCGACGCAGCCGTAGAACAGGCAAACTTCCCCTCGTCAAGGATTTCATCAATTTTTCCATCACCATTGAGGTCAAGCTTAATCACGGCTTCTGGCTCCGTTTTGAATTTTCCTTTCTCTAATGAGCAAGCGAGACGTGCCTGATCGATTATTTTCATCGCCGCTTCAGTCCTACCGACAGCTGTCGAAGCCGCCTCTTGTGCGTAAGCCGGCGAAATGGTTTCAATAGCAATTGCCAAAAGAATGCTTACAAGGTATTTCATATTGATCGTCTTTCATGAACTCTGGGTCGATTCAAACTCAACATATACATCATCCATGATTGCTCGATTAAATTTAAATTCGCTTGTCAGCGATCGTGATCATATTTTGTACTTTGAACAAGCCATTGACCACCACACGAGCAAATGATGGCGATTAGGCGAATTATCCCTGTGATGAGTGCTGGAGGATATCGTTGGCGCAGGGCCGGCAGTCCTCGAAGACGTTTCTCGATTTGGAGAACCGTTAGATATCTCATTCAGCGCAAAAGCTAAACGCGGTCGAGGCGGTAAATGTCTTGGGCAAGCAAAAAACATTACCTCATTCCATTAATTATTTTGACGCCCATTATATTATATTGCCTGATATTTACCAAGGAGGGAAGAAATGCGTCGTTGCATCGACGGAAATGCAATGATGTGATTCGTAGAGTTTGGGGTTTTTCAATTGTTGAGAAAATACAATATATCATTCCTGATATGTATTATCAATTAACGTCTATAGAAAAAGTAAATTTTCTTGTTATACGCATTATGAAGAATTTATTAGGTTTCGACCTTCCCGTTGAAGTCTGCTCTACGGGAATCAAAGATATCAAACTTATGAAAAAATCAAACGATCCGATGCTGGTTGTTATGATTCACAACTACCCGACTGTATTTCTTGAGGTAATTTTGAGGGAATTAAATGATAAGAAGTGTTTTTTGATCGCGGCAAATCCTGAACTCATAACTCAGCTATTACGCAGGAGTGAACTGACTGCCAATGGACAGATTGAAATAATAAAGAATGATAAATCATGTTTGGTTACCCTGGCAAAGAAGTTATCTAGAGGATGCGTAGCGCTTTGCGCTGTGGACTCCGCATCCAGCGAATCCTCGTCCTATGACTTGATAAATCCCGGAATATTTGTTTTTGCTGAAAAAATGGGATTATCAGTCTATTTTACTAAATTGATCGCGACCAAAGACGGTGAATTCACTGTAGAGTTTAAATATTCCGGTGCATATCAAGATGCGCGACGAAAGGCTTTGGATTATGTCAGTTTTTTATTGCCTGAACGCAAATTTCATTTAAAAAATAGGGAATTCTTTGTTTGAATTATATATGGAGATAATATGGCTGGGGTCGTGATTGAAATCGATCAATATCAAGATATAATCGAGGTGGCTAGCGCCTCTGAATCGTCGTCGCCATCACGGGTAAAGAATCATAATCGCTGGTTTTATTTTAATCATAGTCGTGAATAGCCTTGTCAGATCGGTCTGAACGACCTCGATTCGATTATGTTAGACGGGAATTATAATGGCATGACAGAATATCTTCTTCAGAAAGAACCCCAAAGAGGAGCGATTTATCATTATCCACCCGGCATATGGTTCTCGGATGAGCTTAAGAGGTGGATGGTGACCTGTCCGCAGCTGATCCGGCAGGCAATGTCCGATCGGGCCTTTGATGTTCCTGCCTTTGATTTTTCGCCTGTCATGAGAAAAATGGGTGTCGATCTTCACCACGTTGAGGAAATCAGAAAATGGTTTCCTATGGCCGAGGAAGGTGAAAGACATGCCATACTTCGAGAGAAATTTGCGCGCCATATTACCCAGCAGACCGCTTGTGTGCTCAAATCTCTTGAGGATGAACTGGATGCCAGGAAATTGGCGCTCCTCAAAATTGACCGTGAAGAGGAGTTTTGTTTTTACTCGTACTTTATGCGGCCAGTGATGTTGAAAGTCATCGGTTCGCTTGCCAACACGCGACTACCCGAAGAATTCGCCGTGGAAATGATCCCTCAGTTCCTTGACGACGCGATCTCTCCGATGCGGCGAAAAACGATCATCGAACTTTTAAACAATATCGTGAGCGCTTTTCCGAATAAATGGACTCAGGAGCAAAAATATTTCAGTTGTGCTGTGATCGCACTTAGCGCGAATACACTTCCCAGCTCTATCAGCCTGACGATCGTAGAAACACTGCATTTGCAACCTGGAAGATTGCTCTCTGAAATGGACTGGAGCGCAGATTTGTTGCGAACCGGGCTTCCGCTCATTGAGAAAATTGTAGCGCGTGATACCGTATTGGGCCCGTTCGAACTTAAAAAGGGCGACAGAGTCAGGTTGTTCATTGAGGCAGACGGCCTTTTTCCGGATCAGCATCCGCGATACAGCGATCTATTTTTCGCGGTAGGTAGCCACAAATGCGTAGGCATGAACTTGAGCAGGCAAATATGGGCGAAGTTCACTGAGTTTCTCTCAGCCATCCCTCGCCGAATGGTGGTGCTTGATGTCAGCGAACGAACTGGCGACTACGTCTTTAATTACCCTCAGTCCATCAAGGTTCGATTTGATGTCTAGCAAAGCCTTTGAGATTTTGACCGATACGATCATCTCCTTAAAATTGAAGGATTTACAGAAATTTGACGAGGAGACGTCACTGGAAAGCCTTGGGCTCGATAGTCTTGGAGAGTTCGAGCTGGTGATGGCTCTTGAAGAGAAGCTGGAGTTTGAGCTTGATCAGGTACAGGTTGGCTCATGTCGAACCTTTGGCGATCTGTCTACTCTTATAGAGAAAGAATTACTGAGCAGGCAAAAGTAACGAAGATAATCATATTTCTACAAAAAAATAATCATCTCCACTTTCGCTTATAATGAGCGCAAGGTGAGGGAGTTATCGAACGAATTTCCTGACCATTTTCATGGCTGTTGATTAACTTACAGATTTGACCCGAACATTTTACGAAGAATTTATTTATAGTTGAATTTATGAGTTGAAGATTGGATAGAGATCTAAGTCAGGAATTTTTATCTTATCATTCCTGCCGCCGTTCTGGCAGTGAAATGGAGTTAGTCGTTGCCACATTAAATGAAGTTCAGGTAATGGGTGATAGCATCAAGAATTCCCGTCGTAATTTTGGCCTCAATCAATTCGGTTGCACTCGCTATCAATCAGGATATTGGTGATCATGACGCTCGAGTGTTCGCAAAGTTAGCCTTTGGTGTGAAAGACTAAGGCTTCGCTAGGCGCGCCGAATTCGATGTCGCCGAGTTTATCAAGAACAAATAATTCTCATCGCATAAGCCTCAGAGCATTGTGTCACGCCCTTCCGATAGACGTCGAGCTCTTCAACCGCATATTCGCAAGATGACATATTGGTATTCTCGAGACCAAGTTCTGCCCAACGACATTGTAATTGCCTCCGCTGGCCAGAGAAATGATGAATTCCAGATTAATTTTAAATCGTATGGCGCCGTGATTAAGAGTCCTGTCAGAGCACCTTCATGATGGGCTGGCAAAAAAGAGCATGAATTTAAAGGTATAAAGTAATATTTGCTTCGAATACCCCCTTGCCTGGCCTAGCAATCAACGAAATAAATTAAGTAATGTAATTTATTATAGTGAGAAAATACGACACAACTTTCAATGAACCATAATTATATGTTTAAATATCAAATATAACATGTGAATGGATAACAGAGATAATCCTTCGACAGCATCTAATGACAAGGGAAGGATAGACTATGCCTCACATCATGAGTTTCTTGATGTAGTGCATCGGACGAGGAAAAACCCACTACAAACAAAAGGAAGCTACCAATTAAGAGCGATAAAATGGCCGTGAGCAAATGATCTGTAGTTGCATTCAGTCGTTCAAGGAAAATTTTATTTTTCATTTGAATTAGCATTTGAGACTCTCCTATTTAATTATATTTTTTAACGACGATGTATAGCGACTGGTTCATAAAAATTTCCAGGGGGATGATTGCTGGCTCCACATTCCGATGCATGTTCATCATCATGTATATGATGTTCACTTGGTCCATGATGATGGTGGCGCCGATGCGCATGAAGTGGATGCGCAATATTCGGGTTAGGCGCTTCTGGGATCATAAGAGCATTTTCAATAGAGATTGCCACTCCGTGAGGAGTATTTTCTATTGCTCTATCCCATAAATGAACATTATGAATGTACAATTCAGTGGATGTTAAGCCTCTGTCGAGGCATAATGATTCTAGTGCGTCCATCCAATGATAATAGTATGTATCTCCCCGATCAGGATCACCCCGCATTTGAGCAGCTCTAATTGCATTACCCATCCGTGACATCCATTCAGATGCGCTGATGAAACCGGACTTGACAAGTAGATTCCCAATAGCAAAAGCTTCTGCCTCCCAAGAATCCTTGAAGACAGGCTCGCCTCTATCTTTTGGCAAAGGCGTTATCGGTTCATTATCAAGTTCTTCAATATAATTTTGAGTTGTTTTCATCTTTCGTCATCTCTTTCATTCAATAGATATGAGCCATATCGAGATGAAATATATGGTTCATAAGCATCCACGTATACGACTTGTCTGGGATCTGAATATCCTATCCCCCAAAGTTCGGCAGCGTAAAATTTGACACTATACAGCGGCGCATAGAAGCGTTGTAACCCTCTGCACCAAATATCAGCATAGCCTTCCATATATTTACCAGTAAATTGCAGCTGATTATTCATCCAAACTTGCGGAGCCAGTCCGTAATAAGCCACAATTGTTCCCAGCCGACCACGAGAATATGGGTATTCTCTGGTATGTCCGCTCGACTGCTGGCGGATAAACCATACGTTCTGACCCAGACGGAATTTTGGATGATAACCAATCGCTGATATGCCTCCATTGACTACTTTTGGATCATATTTCGATGAGGCATACTCTCCCTGATAATTTGGCTTACCACATCCCGGAACTGTTTCGTTCTTGGCTTGCCTGCGGATATCCCGCGCTCGATTAAGTTCTGCCGCAGAGACAATGCCCAAGTTGATCATTTCTTGCGAGGAGACACCCTTACCCATATACGCGCCATAATTATCGATTAGAGCAGCTATTGCATCAAGCCAAAGCGCATAATAATTCGAATTCATATAATCTCTGGGATGCATGCATTCACGCGCCCAACGAAATGCATCCAGGCCCCAGAATGGTTCTGTCTCTCTGGGCGGAGGTGGGCGAAAGCCATTTCCATAATTGGTAAGCAGAGCCACCATCGCCGTTAGGGTGCCTTCCCACGGCTCATCCCATACGGTTTTATCCGTATACGGCTGATATTTTTCTGGAATTTTTCCGTAACCTCTCCAGCCGGCGTTAAAATGCGGACCTTCCATAACGCTCTCCTTATCTTATTCTAGAGAACCTGTAATCAAGAACATGATGACGAATATAATTCTTTAACCATAGAGTATTTCCGCGCCGAGCATCGAATTTCGAGATACTCGATTTAATTTTTCCTCAAAAGACAATCCCTTCCAAGACGATGGCATTTCAGGTATTACAAATATTCTGACTTCTGAGTTCGAATCCCACACTCGAAGCTCATCAACTGATTTTAGATAGGCATCAATATTATGTCCCGCGTCTTCTGCAAATTCCTTGAGAACCCCAAAGGGCTCTGCTATCGCTCTGGCGCGATATTGTTGTGATTTATACCAGGTTGGCTGGATGCCGAGTAAGGCTTGCGGATAACAAGAGCAAACTGTGCAAACCACTAGATTGTGCACAAGCCTAATTCGCCTGCCATCAGGACAAGTCTCAGGTTTATTCAAAGGTCCATTCGCCACAACCCGGATATATTCCCCCTCAGGCCCGAGCGTCATGCCAAAAGTGCTAGCTGGATCAAGAAAAGGTTTATTCGTTTTTGGGTTTGTTGTCCCGGTCAAGAAATTCCGGATCAACATAGAGGCATAGAAGGGTTGTGACGGCGGAGGATTGAGTAAGGCCTGCTTGAAGGACTGGTCCTGCCAAGCCTGAACAACAACGGCCGCCCCCAGCATTGGGGTAATAATTTGCGAATAGTATTGTACGAAGCCATCAATTTTGGCTTGATCGACGACGCCCTTGGAAATCAGGAGATCCTTAAGCGCATTTACTCGCGCAGGTAATGGATTCATGATGTTCTGGGGTGGTGTGAACTCATTGACACAATCACGGATAGGCGTGCCGCCGATCCACCAGCGCGTCGGATCGGCATCTGTCGGGCAAGCCGTCGCATTTGCAGCTTCCGCAGGGGAGGGAATAGTCGAAGAAGCGGTTCCCGCAATTCCTGTAAGACCAGCGCTTACCACTCCCCCAGAAACATTTTTGAAGAAGTCACGACGAGAGGACCCAGAGGGCAGCTGAGATGGATCATTTATTTCGGTTTTTTGTGATTTATCATTATTATTATTGTCTTCATGCATGGAACATTCCCCGGGATACCTGTTTCTGCGCCATATAGGCCCAGATTATACTTGATTATTCATATTTCTATAGAACTAACACAAAATACCGATTTAGCAATCCACATGCGACTTTAAGAATGGAATGGTTGGTATATTTTGGTATATTTGCAGCATCAGTGCTCATTGCAGAAATCATGTATAAATAATTACAATGATATACGAAGGATATGGTATTAAATAGATCATCGGCCTACGTTGCTTACTATCGGGTCTCAAATAGTAAGTTGCAATATCAATGGGTTTAAACTTTATATGAGATATTAATGTCCAAAGAGCCACTAAAACATTATTGGCCATCTTTAATTGGTCAGGTTCGCTCCATTTTGCAACTTAATCAGCGGGCTTTTGCACAGAAGCTTGGAACGACTCAGGCCAGTGTATCTCGGTGGGAGAAGGGCGAAAGAATTCCGCTTCTTGAATATCAGGGAAAAATTGAACGAATGGCTCAGGAAATGCGTGTAGAATCCATTAATGGGCTCTTGAAAATTATCGATGCTAGTCCTTTTCCGATGATCATTACCGATGAATTCTCAAATGTTCTAGCTGCGTCCGAGAGCTCAGGATTTCGTGCGGGATTAGCGATCCTTGAGCAAACACCCGAGGAAGAGCGAGAGAACTTTATTGAATTTTCTGATGTATTAATAGCAAGTGGATTTTGGAAAGGAGATGGATTGCGTTATGATTATCAGTTTGTAAGCGGACCATTTTTGCGACGTGCTGTTGTTCAATCCATCATGGTCCGAGGGATCGTTTATGCCGTTGTTCAGCGACTTGATTAATATAAACATTGTATCGCGTCTTTCATGTCATTACCCTCCAAACCCGATCCTATACGATCTGACTTGGGAGACTTTTTTAGGGGGGCAAGGTCACTTAAAAGATTAGCTGATCAAGTCGATATAATTGAGTCTTTTATGTCTAAAGAATGATTGTGAACTATGATATTAAGTACTTCATGACTTCGGTAAAGCTTTCAAAGAAATAATATTTTGATCGTTTTTACGTCCAACTATAAACCAGGATTTCATGACACCCTTACCCTTTAAATTAACCTCTTCCCCACCTTCGAAATCAAAATCATCTGCGAGTCTTAGACGTACGCTATCAGATACATGGATACGCTTAGGTCTACCTGTAGACTCAAAACGACTAGCAATATTCACAACATCGCCCCAGAGATCATAGGCGAATTTCTGCGTTCCGACGACGCCAGCGACCACTGTGCCCGTATGCATGCCAATACGTATACTGAGGGGCTGCGTGAAATCCGCTGCATATTCATCAAATGTTTTCAGGGCAGCAATAGCAAAATCAGCAATTTTTTGGCAATGCAGCGGATCACGCTCTGGGATACCGCCGACAACCATATAACAATCGCCAATTGTCTTAATTTTCTCGAGACCATGTTCTACAACAAGTTTGTCGAAGCGACCGAATACATCATTCAACATATTAACAATCTCTCGTGGTCCGAGACGTGCGGATAGCTCAGTAAATCCAACAATATCAGCAAAAAGAACGGTTACCTCGGGATACGTATCCGCAATCATTGATTCGCCCTTGCGAAGACGATCTGCTATCAAAGTTGGTAGAATATTATTTAAGAGTTTTTCTGAGTGATGGCGCTCTTCGCTTAACTTAACCGCCTGTTCCTCAGCTTCCTTAGCTTTCGTATGCGCATGATCCAAAGCTGTTTTTAAATTGCCGGCCATTACATCGATAGCACTCCCGAGAACGCCAATCTCGTCATCGCCGGTAATGTTAGTTCTAGCGTCAAGATTTCCCTCGCTGATCATACCCACAGCATGCATAAGGATGGAGCTTCTATCAAGGATATTTCTCACAAGAATCCATGATAGCAGGCACATCACGACAAGGAATGCAATGGAGAGTCCAATTATTCCCAAAAGTAGTTTCTGTGATTTCTGATTCAATTCCTCAAGGTCGGAGGTTGTTCTGTTGTTTACCATTAAGAGAAATTCACCAATTGGCTGCATAATTCTTGATTTATAATTATTGTAACGTTCATCATTGAGTATCTTGCTCGCCATATTGCTATCAGGTTCACCTTCTCTCTGGAAGGCGCCCGTGCCATCATCAAAACGACCTTTAACAGCATTAATAGCAACCGTCTCAAGCCGCGCAAGTTCGTTCGAGAGATTTTGTGATTCTTTTAGTTTGCTGAATTCATCAACTGTAATTCCAGCCTGTAAAAGGCGCGCCTCGAGCGAAACTCCGGATTTCTTTTCCTGGGAAGGCTCTGGCGTTATTCCTCCCACAACCAGATCCCAGTAAACCCCCTCATAGCCCTCTGGCCGCTTTATTTTTCCATTTCGAATGTCAAGAATGCTCCAATAGTATCGATTATACCGCTCTTCTCCTGTCGCGACGTACATTCGAGCAAATCGCGTTAAATCATCCGAGGATTGTCTCAATTCATCCGCCAGTAAATATGATTCATAACGACGGCTCTGCGCATCTTCTACCCCCTTCTCTAGCTGGTTAAGCATGAAGGACATCGCGGTAATAGCACCAGAGAAAAGAAGGGTTCCGCTTAATATAATTTTTAATAGGCTTATTAATTTCATCTTCCCTAACCTATGTCATATTCATGCTTATTTGAATAAATCATCTTTGACGAAAGTTAACATTAAAGATTCCATCCAAATATTCAAGACGGTCGACTCCAAAGGAAGAGGATTCTTTTTATTCGACATAATATGTCAAAAATATCGATAAAAGCACTATAAGATGATATGATATTTCCCATGAGTCGACAGCTTTAATAGTTGTCATCCTTACGGTAGATCTTTTTAAATGATACATGCGCGCAATTCTCTTAATGCATATATGAGTAAATTTATAAACATTATTATTCCAGCCTGTCCAGATTCGACCAGCTATTCGAAACGCTTAAATAGCACATAAAATAAATTTATTATGCAATAATATTCGCATATTGTATAATTACTTCCTAAATGAGGTGTCATTCATCTTTTAATTTAAACTCATATGTTTTTTCCTCCTGAGGAAGGATCTGGTGGCGCGAGGATTTGAAGGCGCCCACCAAACCCAATAAATGGCTGGCTCTGGCTGGCGAATTGTTCATGTATGCCGCTATACGCCGAACATTCCAATCAATTACGGTCCTATGAATTTATCGAGGACAGCACGTATAATGGGAGAAAATATCGCATGTTCAAAATTGTCGATAATATCTCGCATGTATATCTGGCAATCCTGATTGACTGCAAGCTAAATTAGACAGCTGTTATCGACATGTTATTAAACTTACTCATTTTGAGCGGCGCGCTGGCATATATTTGGTCGGCCAATGGACGTCAATTTGTCGTCAAGGCTCTGCAGGATTGGATCAAAGCTGTAGATTCATAGACTGCCCATATTCCACCATGAACCACTTGGCAAAAAGAATTCATCGCAAGCCTAAATAGGCGTCTGCGGGCCGAGCTTCTGTAGGGAGATCTACTACTCGTTGACGGAAGTTCGCGTGACGGTGGAGAGGTGGCGACATCACCGCACACCAAACGCCCATATTGGTCCCTGGGATACAAGCCACCAGCGCCAGTAGTGTGCGTTACTGCCCTCATTACGCGAGCTATATCCTAATCCTAATTAGCAAAACAGGCCGCTCTGCCTCAGAAGCCCGTGAGGCGCTAACATATGCCATGGACTCGTCACTGACGCCCGGTCATAGTCTTCCCAATTAGTGCAGTTCAAAATAAATTACAAACAATACGTTTCAATCATAATATTTTTTTGATATACAGTCGGCAATTTAAAATTGTACAATGGCGAAAGTATCGACGTATATATTTTGTCATAGATTAAATATAATCTTTTTAGTATCGATCTTGGCATAATAATTATAGTTGAAGTAAGGCTCGCTTCTAAAGCGTGAGTCAGATAATTAAAAATATGTATCAAAAGATATTATAATAACGAATACGATTACCTGTGTCGCCATCTCAATGCATTATGCGGAGGCCGTTAATTTGTGAAGCCGACCCTAAGCATTATATGGGCTAGCGCTATATGGATAGATTATTACAGGACGGACTTCAGAGCCGTAATGGTTCAAAATAAATCCGCTCGAGAAAAAAGCAAAAATAAATACCTAACAAATAAATCATGGAGCCACAGTGTTTCGCGAAAACAGTACAGCGCTGTTACCGCGATAGGGTTCAAGTGAAACTTACTGATAGTCTATTTCCATTTTATCGATTCTCTCCGCCATAGAGGGCGCCAAGATAGCAAAAGAAAAAACCCGGCCATCTCTGACCGGGCTTCTTTGCGACATCCTGACGCCCACAAGCTGGACGAGCCAAAAAAACGTCAGGTAATGCCCATATCCATTAGTATTTCGCGACGACCGGAGCAGCGCCCCAGTTGAAGTGATAGTTCACGCCGGCGCGAACCGTGTTCCAACGCGTGTGGTTGTTCACGTTGTTGATGCCCGCTCCCGTGTTGAACCAGGTGTTCTGGTTGCCGCCGGAGACGTCGGTATACAGATACTCGACCTTGGCCGACCAGTTCGGCATGAACATCCAC
>CAIQCB010000017.1 GCA_903870245.1 uncultured Methylocystaceae bacterium | reverse complement strand
GTGGATGTTCATGCCGAACTGGTCGGCCAAGGTCGAGTATCTGTATACCGACGTCTCCGGCGGCAACCAGAACACCTGGTTCAACACGGGAGCGGGCATCAACAACGTGAACAACCACACGCGTTGGAACACGGTTCGCGCTGGCGTCAACTATCACTTCAACTGGGGCGCTGCTCCGGTCGTCGCGAAATACTAAGACTTGATGCTTCGCCGACCGCGCTCCGCGCGGTTGGCGGAAAATTTCAGGCCCGACCGGCGCACCGGTCGGGCTTTTTCTTTGTGAATGATAATTCAGTTCAATGGGCTACGCTCACCGACGAGTCACATCCTTCGAAATCCAGCAATTCGCGCGTGTAATGCTCGCTGACCTCGGAAATGGGCGTCTGATCTGGCGTCAGAATCAGCGCGCGATATTCGAGGAGATAACGGGGCGGATCAATTTGTCCGGTTGTCGGGGCGGTGACGCCCGGTTCGGCGGACGGAGGCGACCAAAGGTTCTTCGATGCGATCGTCTGGCGCTTTGGATGAAGCGATCGAATCGCTTTTCCAAAAGGCGTGTCGCCGGTTTCCAGCATGACATTCGCTTCCGCGGGGAGGCGTGCGGGCACGTACCAGTTATCGGCCTCCGACAAAATATGCTTTCCGCAGATAAGCTGAACGTGTCGGTAGCGGATGATCTCGCCATTTTCAGCCTTCAGGCGCCGCCGCGTTTCCGAGTCAGGCGTTTTCTCGGGGCTTGCAATTCGTCTTGCGACAATTTTTGGAGGCGCGGCCATGCAATGATCGGCGCACCATTTTTCAATTGTCGCCGTCGCGCTGTCCGCCTCAAGCAACCGGCGGCTCAGGGTTTCGATCTGCGTTCTTGAGTCGTTTTGTACGCGCGAAAGCTCAGAGGAAGTCGGTGCGGTCTCGGCATTCAGCGATGCGACGCCGGCCAAAAGAAAACAGATCGGGATCAGAATCAGGCTTTGGTCTTGTTTCATACTACTTTTCCGGTCTGCGCTGTTATTGTCGTCTCAGCGGCGTTCGCGAGGCATGATCGTAAACATGGCGGCGGGCGGATGAGGTTGGCCATATAACTCAAGGGAGCCTGAAGTGTCGCCTGTCGTCATCGGCCTTGTTTCGCTGCTCTGTTTTGTCGCCGCGTCGCTTTTGGGACTATGGCTGGGCTATGTGATTCCGGAAGCCCAATTCACGGATCGTAATCGTGATTTGATCAAGGAGGCGCGTCGCATGCTGGTCGCTCTGGCCTCGATGACGCTCGGATTGATCATCGCCGCCGCGACAAGCTCGTTCGAAACTCGAAAAAACGAGGTGGAGACCAGCGCCTCAAGGATCATCGCACTTGACTCGACGTTGGGGAAATACGGCGAACCTGCGCTCGAGGCGCGCAAAATTCTGCGCGCAATGGTCGAAAGGGGCATCGAACGGATCGATATCGCCGCCATTGAGGGCTTTTCCTCGGAGAAGACCCGGAAGGGGATCGGGGTTAACAGGTTGCAGCTCAAATTGTTTGAACTGGAGCCGAAAAATGATCGTGAAACGTGGCTCAGAAGCTCGGCGCTCTCGATCAGTAACGAACTCGTTGGCGCGCGCTGGCTGCAATACGCCAGTGCGGAGGGCAATATCAAATGGCCGTTTCTGATGACGATGATTTTCTGGTTAATGGGCGTATTCGTTAGTTATGGCCTCGTCGCGCCACGAAACTGGACCTCCTTCTGGACGATGTTCGTTGTGGCGGTTGCGGTCGCCATGGCCATCCATCTGACCCTCGATCTCGATACGCCCAATCAGGGTATGATCGAGATTTCCAGCGCGCCCTTGCGTCTCGCGCTCGAGCAAATCGGTCCCTTGCTTTAGGCTCCAGACACAATTTTCCCACGAGGTGACTGCGCCGCCTGGAACGACGATGCTTGCCGAGACATGCGCGAGCTGTTCCTGGATTCGCCCTTCGCTGCGACGTGTGAATCATGGCGGTCTTCAACCAATCAAGACCTTGATTGAGCGCTCATCCTGGAGCGTTTCCCCGCCTGACTGAATCAGGCAAAGACCATGGTTTTTTGTTTTGTCGTGATTGCTTTCGCCAAAACCGCTTCCGCTTCATGAGAAAGCGTCAAGAACCGCGGGCATTCAGCAAGGCAGGGCGTCGAGAAAAGCCTCGGCTTCCTGCGTGATCGCCTTTTTCTGCGCGTCGCTCCATTTTTGGAGGGTTTTGTAGGGAAACGCCATGCGCGGATTGTCGGCGAGTCGTCCTTCGTTTCGGATTAAAAAGGCCCAGTAGAGATAATTGAAAGGGCAGGCTTTGCGTCCTGACTTCGCCTTCACGTCATAGACGCAATCGCTGCAAAAATCGGACATCCGATGAATATAGGCCCCAGAGGCGGCGTAGGGTTTCGAGGCGAGCAGACCGTTGTCGGCGTAAAGCGCCATGCCATGTGTGTTGGGTAGCTCCACCCAGTCGAAAGCGTCAATATAGACAGCGAGGTACCAGCGTTCGACCTCCGCCGGCGCAATCCCGGCCAGTAAAGCGAAATTACCGGTGATCATCAGACGTTGGATATGATGCGAATAGGCGTGACGCCGGGTTTGCGTTACAACTTCGGCAAGACAACGCATCGACGTTTCGCCGCTCCAGTAAAACAATGGGAGAGGACGATGAGCGTCGAGCGCATTGGATTTTTCGTAATCTGGCATGAAGCGCCAGTAAATGCCGCGAATATACTCGCGCCAGCCAAGAATTTGCCGGATAAAACCTTCGGCGGCGTTGAGTGGCGCCATTCCGCTTCGAAAAGCCGCTTCAGCGGCGGCGCAGACCTCGCGGGGAGTTAGCAGTCCAATGTTCAACGCCCCCGAGAGCAGGGAGTGATGGAGGAATGCCGCTCCGGCGCGCATGGCGTCCTGGTAATCGCCGAACCGGGGCAGGGCGCGCTCTATGAAATCCGTTAATGCTCGCAAGGCGTCGCGCCGAGTCACCGGCCAGTCGAACGTCTCGATTTCGCCGAAGTGATCCGGATAGCTTGTCAAAACCAGCGCCATAACCTCTCGGGTCACGGCGTCGGGGGGGAATCGCAATCGTTCTGGCGTTGATGCTCGGGCTGGCAAAGGCTTGCGGTTTTCCGGATCATAATTCCACTTGCCGCCAACAGGCTTGTCACCTTCCATCAAAATACGATTTTCCGCTCGTAATTCACGATAAAAAAACTCCATGCGGAGCTGTTTGCGACCGTCGGCCCATGTGTGAAATCTCGCGCGTGAGGCGAAGAAACGATCGTCGTCGCGAATCTCAAGCGGGATATCCGATTGCCCGGCCCATCGTTCGAACGCATGACGCACCCGCCATTCACCGGGCTCGGCGACAATAATCCGCTTTGGGCGATGGCGGCTCACGGCGCGGGTCAGTTCGCCCATGAGGGAGCCGGTGTTGCCGGGCCCATCGAGGCGGATGTAATCGACCTTCACGCCGCGTTTTCTTAATGACTCCGCGAAGTGTCGCATCGCCGAGAGGACAAGAACAATTTTTTGCTTATGGTGTGGCGCATAGGTCGTTTCACCGGCGACCTCCGCCATTAACACGAGGTCATGCGCCGGATCGAGATCGACGAGCGACGAAATCTCCGGCGTCAGTTGATCGCCGAGAACGAAACGCAGGGTTTTCACCACGGATACACGTTTTATTCCTGTGGTCGCAAAGCAGGACTCCGCACAGTCGCCGGACGCTATGCGTCCGGCGCGCATCACGTAGCTCAGGGAGCCGGAACGACGACGTAATGTAATCCATTATTGCCGTATTGCGGCGCCAGCCAGGCGTTGCCGCAGAGGTAATAGGCGCCACCGTTGACGAAGCGATAGCCGCAACCGGACGGCAAGGTCGCGAAAGACGCGCCCATGGCGTAATTGTTTGCGGCGCTGACGGCGACAGCGGTTCCAATGGCGGCTCCGGCGACTGCGCCGGCAGCGACGGCGGCGCCAGCGCCACAACCCCAGCAGCCGCCGCCGTAATAGCTGTTTACGACAACCGGGCCGTGATTGCCCCCCCAGTAGCCGCCGCCGTGGTAGCCGTCGGCGTGCCACGTGCCGCCGACGCCAGCGGCGCCGCCGGAATGCCATCCGGCGACGGTTCCGCCGTCGGGCCCGTGGGCGACGAATCCGCCGTCATCATGAAAGCCGCTGTCGAAATCTCCGCCGTGAAAGCCGCCAAATCCCCCAAAGCCGCCACGAAACGCCGCAGCCGGGGTCGTCGCAATCAGACCGCCGATGATGGCGGAGGTCATCAGGAAGCGTAAGTTCATTGCGATGTTTCCTTGCTGAATGTGTCTGATTAGCGGACAGGGTGATGAGCGGCGCCCGGCCTTGCGAGTTTCATGCGCGGCGCGCTCCAGGCTTTGGCGGAATGGAAGAGTTTCGCCGACACCGGGGCTCCGAGTCGCCAGTTCGAAAATTCGAGCATGCTGCGCGGTTTGGTCTTTGAATTGGTCGGGTTGATCCAGACAAGTCGCGGTAATTTATCCCGCGCGCCGATCCATATCTGCGCTTGAAACTCCGGATTTGCGATGGCGACAATGTTGGTTGTTGTGTCGCCGATCACAGTGGATTGACCGACGATAAAGGCGGATGTCAATTTCTCGGTGATCGCCGTGTAGGGATCGTCAACGATGAAGTCGACAAACGGAAAGTAAATTCCCGCTTTCGCATAGGCCGCCTCCAGCAATTCCTCTATTTTCGGCGGCGCCGCTTCGATTGCAACGAGATTGGCCGCCGGAAGAAAGACGGCCATCTCTTTTCCATCATAGTAAAATTCCGATGGCGGGCCATCGGCGAGGGTGACGACCTTCAATTTGTCAGGTCGCTGCAGCGCCACGTCAGTCAGGATGGTGTAGAAAAGCGGTTGCCCGTTGGCCGCCGGTTCCTCGAAAGCCCGCTTGACGCGAAAGGAGATCGATCTGGCCTTGGCGAGGGCATCGCCAGTTTCGCGCAGTAGATCAAGCGCCTTCTGGTCGACTTTGAGCGCCGCCGTCGCGCCAGGAGCAGCGGCAGTCGTCTGATCGGCCAGCGCGGTTCCGCCTCCAGTCATAAGGCACAGGCCGACGCTCAATAGCGATAGCGTAGCCCGGGCTGTCGGGAGACACTTCATGATGTTTTTCCTTTCTGCATATATGATCAGAGACATATGACGCCAATTGGCCGATAACTCGATATCCAGTGCAGCCTTTCCAAATGTCGGCGCAGGTCCAAATGTCGGCGCAGGTTTCATTCGGGCGGGCCCAAATGTGAGTTTAATCAGACCTTTCAACGCATAGGACGAACAGAACGATCCATCATATGTCAGTTGCCGGTGCTGGCTTACTTTTGATGAGGCAATAATATGACATGTTCCTGCTCGTCTCCGTCATTGCGGGCGACGATGGCGATGGCGGGTTCTGTCTGACTGAGGTTGAAGGGCTGGTGTGGCACGTCCGGCGGAATATAGATGAAGTCCCCAGCCTGATTGATCACGCTTTTCTCAAGTTTATCGCCATATCGGGTCTCGACCCGGCCTTGCAACAGATATATCGCCGATTCGTGACCTTTGTGGATATGCGGCTCCGCCGAGGCTCCGGGCGGGATAACGACCTTGAGCAAGGAAAGCCCTTTCGCGCCGGCGGTTTTTGCCGAGACGCCGGGGAAGAACGGCAGCGATTGTCGGGATTGAGAACTCTGGTCCATGCGGATGGTGACGACATCTTTTCCTGACGGAACGCCAATAATCACGGTTTCTGCGAGAGACGGAGCCGATGAGAGCAGTGCGGCGAAGAGAAGGATTTTCGGCGACATCATGTGCAAAGCCCTTTCCTGACCTCAAAAGTAAGAGGCTATTGCGCCTGCAATCAAAGACATGGCGACGAGAGCCGTCAGTGGGCGCCTGAGATAGGGATACCATCCCGGGACATGACCGATTTTGGTCTCGCCTTCCTCCCAGGCCAGCAAGCCGCCGAAACCCAGGGAGAGGATTACAAGACCGATTTGTCCTCCGGCGATGACCGCCAACAAGGCGACCAGTGATGGCGCAACGCTTTTGCCCAGCGATTGCGTTGTCACGTCATTTCGCATCATGGCGGCGCCCCAATGAACGCCGCCCATGAATGACAGGATAATCGCGCCATAACCTATCAGAACAATCGTTCCCCAGGGACGCAATGCGCCGGCAAGAGGCAGGGTTAAAACAGCGCCGGCGAAGAAAGGCAGGAGTCCTGCGTAGCCTAGCCAGACAGCCGCCGCAGGCGTCTTCTTGGCAAGGATGGGCGTAAGATGCGCTTGCGATGAGTCGCTCATTGCTTTTCCCTCTCATCCCCAATCAGATTTGGTTGTCATATTCCAAAAAATCTAGGGTAGGTTTTGCTTGTCTTTCGGCAAGCGCTGAGCCATGGGTGCGAAGCAAGGCAAAGCGATCTATCTAGGAGCGGGCTATCCCCGGGAAGCGACAGAAAGCCAACCTGCCAACAAAACTTTGCGCCGCCTGCGGTCGGTCTTTTACGTGGCGCAAGAAATGGCGGCGGGATTGGGATAACGTAAAATATTGCTCAGAGCGCTGTCGCAGCGATTCCCGAACAGGAATTCGATCGGGGGAGAGTGTTCCCTGCGAACCGATCAGGCCGCAGGGAAAAACTTGATCAGAGGCCGGGCAACAGCGATGGTTCGCTGGCGGCGTTAAGGTGGGTCAAAGCTTCCTGAGCGTGGGTTGTCGCGGATTGCGCATGACCCTTGTGCCCATGCTTGATCGCCGCTTTCAGGTGGGTGGCGGCTTCAGCCACATGAGGATTGTGATCGCCAGCGTATTGAGCCTCCGCATTAACTAACGCTTCTTCCGCGTGGTGCGCGAGACTATGTGCATGACCTTTCTGCCCATGAGCGATGGCCTCCTGCGTGTGGGTTACGGCCTGCCCGAGATGGTAATCTGGATTGCCAATGACTGAGTCTATGGCGTGGCCGACCGGGTCTTGCGCTCTCGCAATCTGTGGCGCTGCAAGCGCAACGACTGCCGATGAAAGAAGAACCGTCAATAAACGATAAGACATGGATGCTCTCCTAGTTATTGTGAATTCATATCCTCACCTAATCGACCGAAATCGAAAGACAAGCGCTCCGGGGCCTCAGGGGCTCGTCGGTCCACCAAGCCGACGTTCGGCAAGTCGACCTTCGGCAAGTCGTCCTTCGGCAAGCCGCGCCGCCTCGGCGCCGGAGAGCATGGCGCCGTTAAATCCATGCTCGCCGCCGAACGCCGAGGAAAGGTAGAGACCAGCGATGGGCGTCAGAGGCGTGCGGGGGAAGCCCATCAAGATAGGTTCTTCCGGCGGCAATGCGGCGAACCCGTAAACGGCGCCCTCCGGGGTATTCAGATAGCTCGACATTGAAAACGCGTTGAGCAACATGCGGCTCGAAACCAGACCCGAGAAGCCCGGGTAATCGTGATCCAGCGATTTCTCGATCGCATCGAGCCAACGGTCTCGCCGATCAATGGCGGCATCTTTGGCTAACCCTTTCCAGTTGTCGAGTCGATCAAGACCGAGGACGCTCAAAAGAATGGGCGGTTCGTCCCATAGTCCGGAGTCCACTGCGGTGAAATTGGCGATAGTATGCAGCGGAAGTGAAGCGCCCGGCGCTCCCGCCATGGCTGTCGCGCCATCGCCATACTGATCGAACCGCCGCATCTCGGGCGGCATAACGATTGTCGAGAATTCCGTCAGACCAACGCTGGCCGGCGGCGCCTTCAGTCCGAAATTGGCCGAAAAAAGCGAGGTGGAAAGGCGTCGTGATGCAAACGCCGCCTCCATCTTGGCCCGAGCGGGCGGGTCCATCATGGCGGCGGCCACCAGAGGCGCGCAATTGGCCATGACGACGCGCGCCGTGAGGCGTTCTTCATTGTCGCCGGCGCGCCGCGCAACATGGCGGATTGCGGTGGCGTTTCCGTCTTCGTCCGTTTCGATTTTTGTGACCAGCCGCCCCATTCGCACGACGCCGCCGGTTTTTGTGATTGCCTTGGCGAGTTTGAGGCTGAGTTGCCGGGAGCCGCCCTTCACATAAGCGCCGCCGGAGGCGATGTACCCGCCCTGGGCGAGCGCATAGAAAATCCACCACAGATTTCGGGGATCGTCGCCATAATATGCGAGGTTGGCGCCCAGCGCGCATTTCAACGCCTCCGCGCCGGCGAAATCGCGTGTGAAAATCTCATCAAGCGATTTTTGCCAGCCGTCCGCAGCCGGCGAGACCTCCCACAGCCCGCGCGTGAGTTTGGCCAGCGAATTTTCTTCGCGCGCCTGCCTCAACGTCCAGAGCGCGTCGTGCATTTGCTCGATTTCGCCCAGAAAGCGCTTGATCGGGGCGCATTTATCGGGGAAGCGCGTCGCCAGGGCGTCGTAGGCGGCCTCGAAGCCACAGGGTAATTCGAAGGCTTCGCCGACGGGCCCGCCCCGCACTTTATAAAGCGGGCCAGTCGTTAGCCACTCGATTTCGTCAAGGACCCCGAGACGACTGAGAATATCATGCTTGACGTCGCGGGGATTACGCGGATCCGATGTTTGATGCAGCGACGCCTCTATCGACAGATCGCCGATCTTATAGACAGAGGCGGCGCCGCCGAGGCTGAAATTTCGCTCCAGAAGACATACGCTGTAACCGGCATGCGCCAGCAAGGCGCCCGCCGTCAGTCCGCCCAGGCCGGAGCCGATCACCACCGCGTCGTAATTTTTGTCTGTCATCCCGACTTTCCGGCAAGGTTGCTCCGTATGATTAGCATATAGTTCGGCTGCCCCAGTCTGGCCAAAGAAGAAGATTGGCTTATTTCCCGTTGCGGCGCGCCGAAGTGGAGGATTTTAATGAGCGAGAGAGATTTTTCGGTAGTCTTTTCCGATCTGGAGTGGCGCGCGCGGCTTACACCCGAGCAATACGCGGTGATGCGCGGCCATGGCACCGAGCGGCCTGGCAGTTGCGCCCTCAACCATGAAAAGCGCGCCGGGACATTTCGCTGCGCGGGTTGCGAGCAGCCGCTTTTCCGGTCCGGTGAAAAATTTGACAGCGGCACGGGCTGGCCCAGCTTCAACGATCCCTTGCCGGGCGCGATCGGAACTACCGTTGATCACAGCTTTGGCATGGTTCGTACGGAAGTGCACTGCAGCCGGTGCGGATCTCACCTTGGTCATGTTTTCCCTGATGGCCCGCCGCCGACAGGTTTGAGGTATTGCATCAATGGCGTGGCGTTGGATTTTGAGGTGGCTTCATAGGTTTCCTGAATGTTGCAATGCAAAAAATCAATGGAGATTATTTCTGTGGCTGCGACCGATGCTGCGACATTTTTTTTTAACCCCCTGCGTGAGGGACGAAATGCCCGCCCATAGACTAGATTTTCGGGTAGGTTGGGGCAGGGTTAAGGGTAGGCATAATTTTAACGTATACCCCTGCAAAACTCATCCTATTGAGTGGCGTTTATTAACTAAAATTTTGATATGACTATGTTTAATATATAAAGTCTATTAATATCAAAATAACTTAATGGATAGGTTGAGTATGGGTCATGGGCCCGGCTGATTGTATGTGTCCCTGAAAGCGAGAGGCGGAGACGAAGCCCGTCGCCACTGCCGATAAGCTTGACCGTCAGGGCTTCGCCGCGCGGCCCCCCGCTTGACGTGTAAAATTGATTCCCGTCATACGACGCAGGCGGGATTACAGTTCAACTTGCAGAGGCGCGCCCGGCTCGAACTGCGGCAAGAGGCGTCCTTGTAGCCATAACGAGATCTCACTACCGTCGCGCGCAATAATGAAGTCGGCGTCTTGCGTCGCCTTTCGGTTACGCCGCGAGCAGCACGCGCGTTTGCGGTTAATGCCGGGCGTTCGTGATTATCAGGAGGTTGCGCCTGTCGCGACCGGGGGGAGTGGAGCAATATGAGCGGAAAAAACAACCAGCATCTTGCGCCCAAATCCGACATCGAGATTTCACAGGCGGCGAAAATGCGCCCGATCATCGATGTCGCTCGCGACAAGCTGGGCATACCCGCAGAATACGTTCAGCCCTACGGGCACTACAAGGGCAAGATATCTCTCAACTATATCAATTCTCTGTCGAACAAGCCGGACGGCAAGCTGATCCTTGTGACCGCGATCACGCCGACCCCCGCCGGCGAGGGCAAGACAACCACGACAGTGGGCTTGACTGACGGTCTGAACCACATTGGCAAGAAGGCTTTGTGCTGTTTGCGAGAGCCGAGCCTTGGCCCCTGTTTCGGCGTCAAGGGCGGCGCTGCGGGCGGCGGCTACGCCCAGGTCGTGCCGATGGAGGACATCAACCTTCATTTCACCGGGGATTTTCATGCGATTGGCGCGGCGAACAACCTGCTCGCGGCGATGATCGACAATCACATCTACTGGGGCAATCCGCTAGGTCTCGATTCGCGCCGCGTCAGCTGGCGCCGTGTCGTGGATATGAACGACCGCGCCTTGCGCTCGATCGTGTCGTCGCTGGGCGGGGCGACCAATGGTTTCCCGCGCGAGGATGGGTTCGATATCACCGTCGCGTCGGAGGTCATGGCGATCTTCTGTCTCGCGTCCAGCTTCGCTGACCTTCAACAGCGCCTTGGCAATATCATTGTCGGCCAGACCCGCGATAAAAAGAACATTCGCGCCTCCGAATTGAGCGCCGCCGGCTCAATGGCGGCGCTGCTCAAGGACGCTGTTGAACCAAATCTTGTGCAGACGCTGGAGAATAACCCTGCGATTATTCATGGCGGGCCCTTCGCCAATATCGCTCATGGCTGTAATTCGGTGATCGCAACCAAATCCGGCCTCAAGCTTGCCGATTACGTCGTGACCGAGGCTGGCTTCGGCGCCGATCTGGGCGCCGAGAAGTTCTTCGACATCAAATGCCGCAAGGCGGGCCTCAAGCCCGACGTCACCGTAATCGTCGCGACGATCCGGGCGCTGAAGATGCACGGCGGCGTCGCCAAGGATGATCTGAAGAGCGAAAACGTCGCAGCCGTCGAAAAGGGCTTCGCCAATCTCAAGCGCCATATCGCCAATGTACGCAAATTCGGCGTTCCGGTCCTGGTGACGGTCAACAAATTCTCCTCCGACACAGCGGCGGAAATGGCGGCGCTCAATCAATTGTGTCAGTCGGAAGGCGCCGAATGCGTCGTCGCTGATAATTGGGGGTCGGGCGGCGAAGGCGCTGCGGATTTGGCGCGAGCCGTCGTTCGCACAATCGAGACGACGCCCTCGAACTTCAAGCCGCTATATGAGGATCGTTTGCCGCTTGCCGACAAGGTGCGCGTCATCGCCAAAGAGCTCTATGGCGCAGACGATATCTCCTATCCAGCGGCTGTGAAGGCCCGCTTCGAAGAGTTGGAGAAGGAAGGCTTCGGCCATCTGCCGGTCTGCATCGCCAAGACCCAGTACAGCTTCTCGACGGATCAGAACGCGAAAGGCGCGCCCGCAGGCTTCACGATCCCGATTCGCGAGTTGCGCCTGTCGGCGGGCGCCGAATTCGTCGTCGTCGTCTGCGGCGACATCATGACGATGCCGGGCCTGCCCAAGGTTCCCGCCGCTAACAACATCGAGGTCACGCCGGACGGCCGTATTTCCGGTCTGTTCTAGGGCGCCGCTCTCGTCACGAAATCCGCGGCGCCGGTCCAGTGCGGCGCCGCCGGTCGTTAATCCCCGAAACCCAATGCTCAGAAGGAGCCAGAATATGCAGAATTCGCGTGTCCCCGGCAGAAATTTCCTGTTCGTGCCGGGTCCGACCAATCTTCCGGATCGCGTCTTGCGCGCCATGGCGGTCGCCTCGGAGGATCACCGTTCGCCGACGTTCCCTGATCTGGTGAAGCCCCTCTTTCCGGCGCTCAAGAAGGTTTTCGGCACCGAGAAGGGCCACGCCTTTATTTTTCCGGCGTCGGGCACCGGCGGATGGGAAGCCGCGATCACCAACACCTTATCGCCTGGCGACAAGGTGCTCGCCCAGCGTTTCGGTCAGTTCTCGCATCTGTGGATTGACCTTTGTCGTCGTCAGGGGCTCGAAGTCATCGTTCAGGAGCGTGAGTGGGGCACGGGCAATGATCCTGAATTGATCGAGCAGACTCTCAAGGCCGACGTCAATCACGAGATCAAGGCCGTTCTCGCCACGCATAACGAGACGGCGACCGGCGTGACCTCGGATATCGCCGCTGTTCGCAAAGCCATCGACAACGCCAAGCATCCGGCGTTGTTATTCGTCGACGGCGTGTCATCGATCGCCTCGCTGGATTTTAAAATGGACGAATGGGGCGTCGACGTCATCGTCTCCGGTTCGCAGAAGGGCTTCATGCTTCCGGCCGGCCTGTTGCTGATGGCGGCGAGCCCGAAAGCGATCGAAAAAGGCAAGACCAACAAGGGTCGTCGCGCCTATTTCGAATTCCAGGACATGATCGCCCAGAACGCCAACGGATATTTCCCCTACACGCCTTCAGTCCCGCTGCTCTACGGACTGAAAGAAGCCTTGGCGATTCTTTTCGAGGAAGGCCTCGATCAAGTCTACAAGCGTCATCATCATCTCGCCGAGGGCGTCCGCGCAGCGGTTGCGGCCTGGGGCCTCAAGACCTGCGCCAAGGAGCCGAAGTGGAATTCGGATACGGTGACGGCGATTCTCGTGCCGGAAGGCTACGACGCCGCCAAGGTCATCGAGACGGCTTACAAGCGCTATAATCTCGCGCTCGGCGCCGGCCTGTCGGAGGTCGCCGGCAAGGTTTTCCGTATCGGACACCTTGGCGATCTCAACGAGTTGATGCTGCTCGGCGCCATTGCGGGCGCTGAGATGGCGATGCTCGACAATGGCATCAAGATCCAGCCCGGCTCCGGCGTCGCGGCGGCTCAGGCTGTTTACCGCGCCAATCCGCTGCTGAAGATGTAATTTTTATCGCCCTCTCCCCCAACGGGGGAGGGGGCTTCTCCCGACGGGGGAACGACCGAATTCAGGACAAGCAGGGGATATTCATGTCGCACAAAATCGTCTTTCTTGATCGCGAAACGCTGGACGCCAATGTGCGGAAGCCGAATTTCCCCCATGAGTATGTCGAGTATGCGCAGACTGCGCAGGATCAAATCGTCGAACGTCTGCAAGGCGTCGACATCTGCATCACCAACAAAGTGCCGTTGCGCGAGGCGACTCTCAAGCAGTTGCCCAATCTCAAGCTGATCGCCGTGGCGGCGACCGGCACCGACGTGATCGACAAGGCCTACACCAGCGCCAACGGAATCACAGTCTCCAACATCCGTAATTACGCCTTCAATACCTTGCCCGAACATGTCTTCGCGCTGTTATTCGCGCTGCGTCGTAATTTGGTCAATTATCACAATTCGGTGCAGCACGGCCGTTGGGGCTACGCAAACCAGTTCTGTTATTTTGATTATCCGATCTATGACATCGCCGGATCGACTCTGGGAATCATCGGCTATGGGGCGCTGGGCAAGGAAATAGAAAAGCGCGCCATTGCGCTCGGTATGAAGGTTTTGATCAACGACGCGATTCCCGGTCCGAATATCGTCGATGTCGCGACGATCCTTCGCGAGGCGGACATCGTCACGCTCAACCTGCCGCTGACGCCGCAGACCAAGAATATGATCAGCACTAAAGAACTCGCCTCCATGAAGAAAAGCGCCTGCCTCATCAATACGGCTCGAGGCGGCATTGTCGATGAGGCGGCGCTCGCCGACGCCCTGCGCAAGGGCGTGATCGCCGGCGCCGGTTTTGACGTGCTGACGACCGAACCGCCCAAGAACGGAAATATTCTGCTTGATCCGACCATTCCAAATCTGATCATCACGCCGCACGTCGCATGGGCGTCGAAAGAGGCGATGCAAGTGCTTGCGGATCAGCTCGTGGACAACATTGACGCCTTTGTCGCGGGAAGCCCTCGTAATGTCGTCACCGCTTGACGCGGCGCGAATGAACGGTGCGTCGGTATCGCGCGCCGGACCGTTTTTATGGCGTTTGACGCCGCAGACGAGACCATAACCATGACCAAAAAACTTCTTTTTCTGTTCGACACCGACCCTGTCGCCAGCGTCTTCGACACCGTCGTCGGCTATGATGGCGGCGCCGATCACATCATTGGCTATGGCGGCGTTACGCCCGAAAATGTCGGGGCGCTTGTCGATGGTTGCATCTACACGCGCGGACCAAAGGAAAAGCAATATACGGCAATCTTCGTCGGCGGCGGCGATATGACGGCCGGCGAAGCCGTCTTCAAGGCGGTGAAGAAGCGTTTCTTCTCGAATTTCCGCGTCTCCGCGATGCTCGACTCGAATGGCTCCAATACAACGGCGGCGGCCGGAGTCGCCTTGCTCGCCAAGGCGAAGCCGCTCGCCGGCAAGAAGGCCGTCGTGCTGGCCGGCACCGGTCCGGTTGGGATGCGCGCGGCGGCGATGCTGCATATTGAGGGCGCCGAGGTCGCCATCACGGCGCGCCAGAAAACCCGCGCCGATGCTGCGGCCAGGGCGATTCAGGAGCGTTTTGGTTTTACGCCCACAGCGATTGAAGCGATCGACAATGCAGCTCGCGCGCAATCCGTTAAGGGCGCGCATGTCGTCTTCGCCGCAGGCGCCATCGGTGTGCCGCTGCTCGACGAAAAGGACTGGCAGAACGATCCGACGATCGAGTTGATCGCCGACTGCAACGCGCAGCCGCCGTTGGGTATTGGCGGCGTCGAGGCGATAGACAAGGCTAAGGAGCGCCATGGCAAGATCGTGATTGGCGCACTGGGACTCGGCGGCCTCAAGCTGAAACTGCATCGCGAATGCGTTGGCAAGCTTTTCGATAGCGCCGATTCAGTTTTCGACTGTGAGAATATTTACGCCCTAGCGAAAGAACTGGCCTGATATGAGCGCGAAATCCGAAACGATTGGCAAATTCCTTGATGAACTCGCGAGCGACGCTCCCACGCCCGGCGGCGGCGGCGCGGCGGCGCTTGCCGGCGCCATGGGCGCTGCGCTGGTCTCGATGGTCTGCAATCTGACGATCGGCAAGAAAAATTATGAGGCCGTTTCCGACGATCTCAAGAAAACACTCGCCAGAGCTGAAGCCCTGCGCGCAGAACTTACCAAGGGTATCGACGAAGACGTTGTCGCCTTCAACAACTTGATGGGCGCCTACGGCCTGCCGCGCGCCACCGACGACGAAAAAGCGACGCGAACGGACGCTATCCAGGCGGCGCTCAAGGCGGCGACGCTTGCTCCGCTCCACACGTGCAAGATTTGCTACGATGTGATCGCGTTATCGAAAGAAGCCGCCGACAAGGGCAACCTTAACGTCATCAGCGATGCTGGCGTCGCTGTGCTTGCCGCCAACGCTGGCCTGCGCAGCTGCGCATTGAACGTTTTCATCAACGCCAAGTCGATAAAGGATCGCGACTTCGCTGAAAAGCAACTGGCCGAAGTTAACGCGCTGCTGGGCAAGGCCGCCGCCGAGACTGAGGCGGTGTATCAAACGGTGAAAGAAAAGATTGGCGGATAACGCCGACGGCAATCTTTCAGGGGGCTGCGATGGACGTCCACGAGTATCAGGCCAAGGAAATTTTGGCGAGCCATGGCGTTGCGGTGCCGCCCGGCACAGTAGCGTTCAGCCCGGATCAAGCGGTCTACGCCGCCACAGAGCTGGGCGGCTCGAACTGGGTGGTCAAGGCGCAGATTCACGCCGGAGCCCGTGGCAAGGCCGGCGGCGTTCGCTTTTGTCGAACCTATCATGAAGTGCAGCAGGCGGCCCGAGAACTCCTTGGTAAGCGTCTGGTCACCTCCCAGACTGGTCCTGAAGGAAAGCCCGTCCAGCGCGTTTATATCGAAGTCGCCGACCCATTCGAGCGCGAGATCTATCTGGGGTTTGTGCTGGATCGAAAGCTTGAGCGCGTGCGCATGATCGCCTCGAAGCACGGTGGCATGGATATCGAGGAAATCGCCAAAAACACGCCCGATGAATTGCTGCAGGTGATCGTCGAGCCGGCCGTTGGTCTGTTGCCCTTTCAGGCGCGGGATATCGCTTTTCAGCTCGGTCTCAACCTCAAGCAGGTGTCGCGCGCTGTGCAAACGATCATGGGCGCCTATCGCGCCTTCCGGGACAATGACGCGACCATGCTGGAGATCAATCCTCTGGTGATCACCAAGGACGACAAGGTGCTCGCCCTCGACGCCAAAATGTCGTTCGACGACAACGCTCTGTTCCGCCGACGAAATATAGTCGATATGAATGACCCCTCGCAGTCCGATCCACGCGAGGCGCAAGCGGCTGAGCATAGTCTGAATTACATTGGTCTCGACGGTGAAATCGGCTGTATTGTCAATGGCGCGGGTCTCGCCATGGCGACAATGGACATGATCAAGCACGCCGGCGGCAATCCTGCGAATTTTCTTGATGTCGGCGGCGGCGCTTCCCCCGAGCGCGTCGCTACGGCTTTTCGGCTTGTTCTTTCGGATCGCCGGGTAAAGGTTGTGTTGGTGAATATTTTCGCTGGCATCAATCGTTGCGACTGGGTGGCCCAGGGCGTCGTCGACGCAGTGCGGGCCGAGCGTATAGAGGACGTGCCGCTGGTTGTGCGACTCGCCGGCACCAATGTCGAAGCCGGCCGTAAGATCATTCAGGAAAGCGGCATTCCGATTATCACGGCCGAAACGCTCGCCGACGCCGCCGAGAAGGCCGTCGCCGCTTATAAAAATACGAAATGACTGGAACAGGCAGCACTTTGTCGGCCATGCGCAACGTCGCCGCATCGGTCGGGAGGACAGCATGAGCATTCTCATCGACGAAAAAACGCCCATACTCGTGCAGGGCGTTACGGGTGACAAAGGCAGTTTCCACACGAAAGAAATGATCGATTACGGCAGCAATGTCGTGGCGGGAGTCACGCCGGGCAAGGGCGGAAAAACGCATCATGGCGTGCCGGTTTTCAACACCGTCAAGGAGGCGGTGCGAGAGACGGGGGCTCAGGCCTCCATCACCTTTGTTGCGCCGGCCTTCTGCGCCGATGCGATCATGGAGGCGGCGGATGCGGGCGTCCGTTTGATCTGCTCGATCACTGACGGCATTCCTGCGCAAGACATGATGCGGGTGAAACGTTATTTTCTGCGCTTTCCCAAGGATCGCCGGCCTATGCTTGTCGGCCCGAATTGCGCGGGCATTATTTCACCCGGCAAATCGATGCTCGGAATCATGCCGGGCCATATCTACAACCGGGGGCCGGTCGGTTTAATCTCGCGCTCCGGGACGCTTGGCTACGAGGCCGCCTCGCAACTCAAGGAGCTGGGCCTGGGCGTTTCCACCTCGGTCGGCATTGGCGGCGATCCGATCAATGGCTCCTCATTCCTCGATCACCTCGTGCTTTTCGACAAGGATCCGGAAACCGAAGCCGTGTTGCTGATCGGCGAAATTGGTGGGCCGCAGGAGGCTGAGGCGTCTGCCTGGATCAAGGAGAACTTCTCCAAGCCAGTCATTGGCTTCGTTGCAGGATTAACCGCGCCCAAGGGTCGGCGGATGGGGCATGCCGGAGCGATTATTTCGGCGACGGGCGACAGTGCGGCCGAGAAGACCGAGATCATGAAGTCCTTCGGCTTGACGGTTGCGCCCAATCCGGCCGAATTCGGGTCGACGGTCGCTCGGGTTCTGAAGCGCGCCTGACATCGTGCTGCGTCAAAAGGCGACGGCGACTTCTCCGCCGCTTTTTTAGCATAGGTTTTTTTGGTTTCTTCCGCAGTGGAAGACGGACGCCGAGCGGCGTCGGGGCGGGGGGTGAAATTCATGGCGGACGACAAGTTCAACGCGGCGCCGGCGATCGTCCTGCCATCGGCGTTTGCGACCCGCTCGGTGACAGAGGCGTCCGCTTTTCTGCGTGAACAGCTCCTCGCCGTCGTACGTCGCCATATGCCAGAGATCGAGCCCGTGCTGCGCGATTCCCGGGCGGGCGCAGGGTTGGCCCCGCGCGAGATGGCCCGGGCGTTACAGGCCCAGGGCATTCTTTTCCAGTTGGTGTCGATCGCCGAGCAGGCCTACGCCATGCGTCGTCGGCGGCGAATCGAGCGCGAACGCGGTCACGACAAATTGCTCGGCACATTCGACTACGTTTTATCAAGCGCTGCCGCCGCCGGAGTTACTCCGGAGGAAATTCACGCTCAATTGCAGACCTTGCGCATTCGTCCTGTCATTACGGCCCATCCGACCGAGGCCAAACGCGTCTCTATCCTGGAAAAATACCGTCGCATTTATCTGCTGCTGCGGGAGCTGGAGTCGACTCGCTGGACCGACCGCGAACGCGAAGCTCTGGTGAAATCGATTTACGACCAGGTCGAACTGCTCTGGTTGACCGGCGAACTTCATCTTGAGAAGCCGACGGTCGAGCATGAGGTCTCTTGGGGTCAGCACTTCTTTTCGGAAAGCATATTCGATTTGGCTCCGGAGCTTCTGTCTTCCTTCGAACGGGCTCTTAAAAGGCATTACCCGAAAGAGAAATTCGATGTAACGCCGTTTTTCCAGTTCGGTTCATGGATCGGCGGCGATCGCGACGGCAATCCATTCGTCACCAATGACGTGACACGAAATACTATGCGCCAGAACGCGCTGGCCAGTCTGAACTACTATCGTAATCGCATTGTCGATCTGGTGCGCACGCTCTCGATCAGTCAACGCGCCGCCGTCATCCCGGAGGCGTTTCGCGTCGAACTGGAGCGACGTTTGTCGGACCTGCCCGACGGCGAGGCAATTGCGGCGCGTAATCAGAACGAGCCCTATCGTCAATTTGTTACAACGATCCTGCGCAAACTCGATCAGACAATTCTGGCCGCCAAGGACGAGCCCACTTCCGGCGCGCGCTACCGGAGCGCCGACGCATTGATCGGTGAATTGTTGATTTTGGAAAAAGCGCTGACGGAAGCGAAAAGCGAAGCGCTTGCTGTCGATATCGTCCGGCCGATTCGGCGCGCCGTCGAGATCTTCCGTTTCAGCACAGTCCGGCTCGATATACGCCAAAACACCACGCGCACCACGCAGGCGCTGCATGAATTGTGGAGGCTGCGGACCGGCGCTCAGACGCCGCCGGATGTCGAGAGCGCCGCCTGGCGCGAATGGCTGCTGGCGGAGCTTGACGCGCCGCGCAGGGAGCCGGTTCCGCGTGAAACATTGACGGCGGACGCGCGTGACGTCATCGAGATGTTCGAGGTCGTCGCCGATCTGCGTAATCGACTGGATCGCGAGGCCTTCGGCAGTTTCATTCTTTCGATGACCCACTCGGTCAGTGACGTGCTTGGGGTATACCTTCTGGCCAAGGAGGCTGGTCTCTTCGCGGATGCGGCGGGCGTCGATCACCTGACATTGCCGGTCGTGCCATTGTTTGAGACTATTTCCGATCTGCGTGACGCCCCGGCGATCATGCAAGACTTGCTGAAAATACCTGTTGTTCGTCGTAGCACCCATGCGCAGGGTGATCTTCAGGAAGTGATGATCGGCTATTCGGACAGCAACAAGGATGGCGGGTTCTTTTCCTCGAACTGGGAGCTCTACAAGGCGCAGGCGCGATTGACGGAAGTCGGACGCGAGAATGATGTCGCCATCGCCTTCTTTCATGGTCGTGGCGGTTCCGTCTCCCGCGGCGGAGCCCCGACCGGTCATGCTATCGCCGCTCAGCCCGCAGGCTCTATTCGCGGGCGCTTCCGTGTTACGGAGCAGGGCGAAGTGGTCTCCTTCAAATATGCGAATCGCGGCACAGCCGCCTATCAGATGGAGCTTCTGGCCTCTTCCGTCTTCGCTCATGCCCTCAAATCGGAGCGTGAGGAAGCGCTTGCCCCGCATGCCGAATTCGAAGCGGTATTGGAGGAAATCTCCGACGCGTCCTTTGCCGCCTATGAAAAATTTATCGGCGACCCCGATCTTGTCACCTACTTTCAGTCGGCCAGTCCGCTTGAGGAAATCTCGCTGCTGAATATCGGTTCGCGTCCCGCGCGGCGTTTTGGCGCCAAGAGCCTTGCCGATTTGCGCGCTATTCCCTGGGTTTTCGCCTGGGCCCAAAACCGTCATGCGATCACAGGCTGGTATGGGGTCGGATCGGGGCTTAAGGCCTTCACGGATGCGCGAGGAGAGCGCGGCGTCGAACTTCTCCGACGCATGTTCGAGGAGTCGCGCCTCTTCCGCCTTATCCTCGACGAAGTTGAGAAAACCCTTGCGCTGGTCGATCTCTCCATCGCCCGTCAATATGCTGGTCTTGTCGCCGACGAGGGCGTCCGCGATAAAATTTTCGGAGAGATCGAGAAAGAGTTCATGCTAACACGCGACATGGTGTTGCGCGTCACCGGCAGCGAGCAGATCGCCGATCGGTTCAAGGAGTATCAGGCTCGGCTCGCGCAGCGACTGCCGACGATTAATGAAGTTAATCGCGAGCAGGTCGATCTGCTTGGCAGGTTCAGATCCGCACAAAACGAAGCGGAAAAAGAGGACACCAAGGTCCCGCTTCTGATTTCCATCAGTTGCATCGCCGCTGGCCTTGGGGCCACCGGCTGACACCACACCACAGAAAGGGGAAAATAAAATGAGCTTTACACTGATCGAGCAGGCAACGCCGCGTCTCCACCGTTCGGAACTCGCCGTGCCGGGTTCGGCGCCGGGCATGTTCGAGAAAGCCGCGACCTCCAAGGCCGACGTCGTGTTCCTTGATCTTGAGGATGCTGTCGCTCCGGACGACAAGGAGCAGGCCCGCAAGAACATCATTCAGGGCCTCAACGACATCGACTGGGGCAAGAAAACGATGACCTTGCGCATCAACGGCCTCGATACGCATTATTGCTATCGCGATGTCGTCGACGTGCTGGAAAACTGTCCGCGTCTTGACGTGGTGCTGATTCCCAAGGTTGGCGTGCCGCAGGACGTCTACGCTATCGACATGATGATCACGCAAATCGAGCAATACAAGAAGCGCACCAAGCGCATTGGCATCGAAGTGCTGATCGAGACAGCTCTCGGCATGGCCAATGTCGAGGCCATCGCTCAGTCCTCGAAGCGCCTCGAAGCGATGTCTTTCGGCGTTGCCGATTACGCCGCCTCGACACGCGCTCGCACGACCGTCATTGGCGGCGTGAATCCGGATTATGGCGTTCTCACCGACAAGGATTCGAACGGCGAGCGCGATTATTACTGGATGGATCAGTGGCACGCCGCCCAGACTCGCATGATGGTCGCCTGCCGCGCCTATGGCCTGCGTCCGATCGATGGGCCTTTCGGCGATTTCAACGATCCGGAAGGCTACAAGGCCGCCGCCAAGCGCGCCGCCGTTCTCGGCTATGAGGGCAAGTGGGCGATCCATCCCTCGCAGATCGAACTCGCCAATGAGGTTTACACTCCCTCGGAGGCCGAAGTGACAAAGGCGCGTCGTATCCTTGATGCGATGGCCCAGGCCGCAAAGGAAGGTAAGGGAGCCGTGTCGCTCGACGGTCGTTTGATCGATATCGCCTCGATCCGTATGGCCGAGGCGCTGATCGAGAAGGCCAGCGCCATCAGCGGTTCGTAAAGAACCAGCGCGCTCTCCCGCATAGTCTGCGGGGGAGCGTTTTTTAACTGTCTGGAACAAGAGTCATGTCTGACGACACCCGCCAGCTTCTCCGCGCCATGTTCGACGCCGCCGTCGGCGCTGCGTCGCCCGCACTTTGTCTGCCCCAGCATTTAAAGACGATTGCGCCGCCGAAGGGCCGCACGATTGTCGTCGGCGCCGGTAAGGCGGCGGCCTCTATGGCGGCGGCGGTCGAGGCGAACTGGCATGGCGGCCCACTCGAAGGTCTGGTCGTTACCCGTTACGATCACGGCGCGCCGACAAGCCAGATCGAGGTGATAGAAGCATCGCATCCGGTGCCGGATGCAGCCGGGCGAGAAGCCGCGAAGCGTATTCTGCAAGCCGTGCAGGGGTTAACCGAAGACGATCTTGTGCTGGCGCTGATTTCTGGCGGCGGCTCTGCGCTGATGGCGCTACCCGCCGAGGGCGTGACTCTCGAAGAGAAACAGGCCGTCAATAAGGCGTTGTTAAAAAGCGGCGCGAATATTTCCGAGATGAATTGCGTGCGCAAACATCTCTCCGCCATCAAGGGGGGACGCCTTGCGCGCGCGGCGGCTCCCGCTCGGGTTGTCGCTTTGATGATTTCCGATGTGCCGAACGATGATCTCTCAGTGATCGCCTCCGGCCCTACCGTCCCCGATCCGACGACGCGCGAAGATGCGCTCGCGGTGATCGCCAAATATAAAATCGATGCGCCGGCGGCGGTATTGAAGCACCTTTCCAGCTCCGCATGCGAGACCCCCAAGCCGGGCGATGCGGTTTTCGAGCGCGTGCAGAATATTCTGATCGCAACGCCGCAGGGATCGCTCGATGCGGCGGCGGCGGTTGCAAGGCAAGCGGGATACACGCCGTGTATTCTCGGCGATCTCGAAGGAGAGTCTCGCGATGTTGCACTGGTTCACGCGGGCATCGTCAAACAGATCGCGTTGCACGGACAGCCTTTTCAGCCGCCAGTGGCGCTGATATCCGGCGGCGAAACGACTGTCACAGTACGTGGAAATGGTAAGGGCGGACGCGACGCCGAGTTTCTGCTCGGGCTGACTCTGGCGCTTGAAGGTTTTGGCGGCGTTTCAGCTCTCGCCTGCGACACTGACGGCATTGATGGGGTCGAAACCAACGCTGGCGCGATCATGACCGCTGACAGTTTTGCGCGCGCGCAAAAATCTGGCGTCGATCTCAAGGGACTCTTCGCCAATAATGACGCGTTCTCCGCCTTCGAGGCTCTGGGCGATTTGGTGGTCACGGGTCCGACGCGCACAAATGTAAACGATTTCCGCGCTATCCTCGTGCCCAAGCGGGTATGATGCGCTCATTCTGAGAGAACTCTTGATGAACAAGCCCGATTCTCCAGACGCAGACGGCGCCGCAGCAATTTTCGAACGCTATCGGCGTGACGACGGTCCAAGCCCGGCCCAGTGGAATGATACGCTCGATACGCTGCTCGCACATCGATCGCATCGACATTATCTGCCGCAAAAACTCCCCGAGGGAGTCCTGGAGACGATTATTGCGGCCGCATCGTCGGCCTCGACCTCTTCCAATTTACAGGTCTGGAGCGTTGTTGCTGTCGAAGATGAGGCGCGAAAAATTCGTCTTGCCGATCTCGCAGGCGGCCAGCAACATATTCGTGATTGTCCGTTATTGCTGATCTGGCTGTGCGATCTGGCGCGCCTCGAAATGATCGGCAGGGAAAAGGGCCGCGACGCGGCCGCTCTACCTTATCTCGAAATTTTTATGACGGGGATCGTCGATGCCGCGCTTGCGGCGCAGAACGCCGCGATAGCCCTTGAGTCGCTCGGGCTCGGCTGCTGCTATATCGGCGCCATGCGCAATCATCCCGAGGCGGTCGCGAAGGAGCTAAACTTACCACCCAATGTCTTCGCCGTATTCGGTATGACGGTTGGCGTTCCCGATCCGGCGGCGAACGCCGCCGTTAAGCCTCGGCTGGGTCAAGCGGCTGTATTACACCGCGAGCAATATCAGTGGGGCGACGCCCAACGCGAGGCCGTAGAAACGCTTGATGTTATATTCCGCGACTTTCAAAAAGAGCAAGGACTTCCCGAGCAGGGATGGGTGAGGCAGGTTCTTTCCCGCGTGCGCGGAGCCGACGCCATGAGCGGGCGTGATAAAATACGCGATGCGCTGATCGCCCTCGGATTCGGTCTACGCTGATTTTCAAGATGTCTTCTGGACCAGATTACATCATTCAACGTATTTTAACTTAGAGTCTTTGGCATGAAACGTCTTTTCGAAAACTATATGTTTTTCTCGCGATGGCTGCTAGCGCCATTCCTTGTCATGCTGACAATCGGCCTGATGTCGCTCATGTTTAACGCCGGCATGACGACCTGGCATATGATGCATACCGTCCTGCTCGGTAAAAAAGAAGAGGTCGTTCTCGAATTGCTCGATTTGATCGATGAAACCCTGACAGGGGCGCTTGTCGTGATTGTTGCAATCTCGGTTTACGAGAACTTCGTATCGACGGTTCATGACAAGGAGGCGACCGGCTGGCCTGACTGGATGGGCTCGATCGATTTTTCCCAGCTCAAACTCAAGTTGCTTACAACGGTAGTCGCGATCTCGGCGATCAAATTGTTGGGAGCATTTATGGACGTCTCCGAACTCGCAGATCGCGATTTATATTTCTACATTGCAATTCACATGACCTTTGTCGCTTCCAGTCTCGCATATGCCGTATCTGATTGGCTTTCCGGTCATCGCCCTAAACATTGATGTTTTCAGGGACCAGGGTTTTCAGACATCAATCCGAGATCAAAGTCTGTATTGAATCTGATCTTCCCAAAAGCGATCGAGTTTACCGAGAGAATTGTTTATAGCGGATAGATCGCTGGCCTCCACGCCGCCAACGCAATCTAGCGTGCGGGCGTGTTTCTCATAGGCTCTGGCGACCAGCGCATGAATCTCTTTGCCACGCTCACCAAGGCTGATCCGGGCGCAGCGACGATCAATGCGTGATTTTGCGTAGGTAATATACCCGGCCTCAACGAGTTTTTTGACGTTGTAGGATGAATTTGAGCCTGTGTAATAGTCTCGGGCTCTCAGTTCAGAAACGCTCAGTTCCTGATCGGCGATATTGTAGAGCATGAGCGCTTGAACAGCGTTGATCTCTTCAATCCCTGCACGATCCAGCGCATCCTTGACTACCTCTTGCATCCGACGATGGAGGCGCTCCAGTAGCATGATCGTGTCGATATACGCCGGCATGATCATGGACGGGCAGTTTGCGCCTTGCTTGGCTTCCGTGCGCATGGATTTGTCTCCCTATGTTCCAGACGAGGCTGTATGCTCTTCATGGGGGAAACTAGCCGCAGCCCGTGAATAGCTATTTAAGAAGCAGCGTGAATCAAAAGTTGAGATAATTGCAGTGAATCAAAAATGAATTTGTGAAATTCATATAATGAGCGCGTGTTGCAAATATGCAACGCTGGCAATATCACAAGGTTAATTAGTAAACTCAATGTCAGTGCGTTAATCAAGCGGCTTCGAGGATCATTTGCCAAAAGGAGGAACTGTCGCTTCCAGCGGATTTGCGGCAATTTCTATCTTCCATGCGTAACAGGACGCCGATCGTATTGATGCATGCTCTTTTGCAAACGGCCTATTGGTTTTTTTGTCCAATGTTGTCGTCCTGGCGTCCGTTCCTGCGCCTGACAATGAGATAAAGTTTATTAACGAGGAAAGATTTGCAATCTCAAAAAGCGCAGACGTGTAAAAAACCATCATTGTCAGTCAAAGCTGGAGGGCTGGCGTCTCGATGGATCGAGAGCCGTGCAAAAATTAATAAATATCTCAGATGAACAATTTGCGCATGGCTTCCAGATGGATGCGCTGCGTGGCGGCTGTCCTGATGTCGCGGAGCGCTTTCCGCCGGTGTTGAAATCTTTTCGGCCAAGGAATGCGCCTCAAGATACAAGGCAAGAGCCTCTTGACTCAACCAGGCCGGGAACTGCTCTAGTCGCCCGGCCCTGGCTCTTCGCTGACTGGTGAGATTTCTTCGCCGAGAGGCTCAGGAAACCTAAAAAACACGTTTCATGGCGGATTTTGACGGATCGTTAACCATCCCCCGGTCCTAATCTCAAGACGAGGATTGATTCAACATCCTGCGAAACGGACGCAAGGGCGACAGCATGGGACAGATAATCGCCTTCAAGCCACGTGCGAAAACCCCGCAGCATCTCGCCGCACCCGTGGCGGGCGGCGCTGAAATCCTATTCTTCCTTGGCGTTCGCTACTGCCGCATGGAGGAAGAGCAGGGTCCTCCGACGACCCGGGCGCCCGATCAGGAGAGCGGTCAGGGCGTTGGACGCAAACGTCGCAAGCGCGCGCGCGCGTCTTGATCTCTGGCATGTAACCAACTGATAATTCTAGCTTCCAGCTGTAGGATGCGCCGCCGCGCCACAGTTGGGATTAGATGATGCGTGTGGCGCGCACCAGGCCTCGCACCGAATTTCCGACATAAAATTGCGCGGGGAGGTCCCTCAGGAGAAGCACAGCCTCGCTGGCGCGTCCTTCTGAAATCAGACGCGCCCGCAACGTTCCCGGAAGCAGTCCGCTGGCGAGAGGCGGCGTGCGTAAAATCTCACCGTGTGGAACGAAAATATTGACGCGAGCGCCTTCGCAGATTTCATCGCGCTCATTCAGAAAAAGCACTTCGTCGGCGCCATGGATTTTCATGGCCTGTTCCAGTTCGTTTTCGTAAAGCGCGCGTTGTGTGGTTTTGTGACGGAGGAAAGGGTCGCAGGCCGTAAACCGGTTTTTCGCCAGCGCCACGCGCCAGATGGTCGTAGGCGGGATCGCCGCGATGGGCGTTTTGCTTGTTTCCAGTTCGCCGCTTCTGGATAAGACCAGTCGTATGCGCAGGCGCTCATCGGGGGCGGCGGCGACGATCCTTTCGAGCGCCATCGTGACGGCTTGAGCGTTGAATTCGAAGCCTAACGCCGCGCTTGAAGCGGCGAGCCGCGCCAGGTGCTCGTCGAGCAGCGCGTAGCCCTCTTGCCGCGTCCACAAAAGGGTTTCGATCAGTCCGAACCGCTTGTCGACCCGTTCAGAAACCGCGCTTTGATCAGACATTCCTCATACTCTTCCCGGGCGCGGGAATCGGCGACGATCGCCGAGCCGACGTTGCAGACCAGTTCGCCATCCGCAAATAGCGTCAAGGTTCGGATCGCGACATTAAAACGGATATCGCCATCGGGCGAGATCACGCCCATGGCGCCGCAGTAAACGCCGCGTGGTGCGCATTCGAGGTCGCGGATAATTTCCATGGCGCGAATTTTTGGCGCACCGGTCACTGAACCGCAGGGAAAAAGACCAGTAAACAAATCCTGCAGGGATACGTCGTCCCGGAGCCGAGCTTCGATGCCGGAGGTCATCTGATGCAGGGTCGGATAGGTCTGAATAGTAAAGAGATCCGTTACCCTTACCGATCCTATTTCTGCCAGACGCGAGAGATCATTGCGCAATAAATCGACGATCATCAAATTCTCGGCGCGCGATTTCTCGTCCTCGACAAGGTGTTTGGCGCGCATCATGTCTTCTGGCGGCATCACGCCGCGCTGGGCCGTGCCTTTCATCGGCCGAGCGCGAATATCTCGGCCATGCGCATCGAAAAAAACCTCAGGCGAGAGCGAAACAACAGTTTCGGCTCCCAGCGCCGCGACCCCGCCATAGACTACAGGCTGACGTTTTCGAAGGGCGCGATAGAGCGTCAGAGGGTCGCCGTCGTAATGGCCCTTTAGCGGGAAGGTCAGGTTGATCTGATAAACATCCCCGGCGAAAATATATTCGCGGCATTGACGGAAACGCTCTGAGTATTCCGCCGCCGACCAGGCGGGCGTCATCGGGATGCGCGGAGCGGGTCCGGGAATCGGCGTCAGCGTGACCCCGCGGGGGGGGCGGAAGGCTCCAAAAAGGAGCAGCGGCGTGCGCGGCTGTGGCGTCGACTGGCTGGAAAATCTCGGCTCCAGCGCATAACCCAGTTCGTAACTCGCATAGCCTGCGAGGTGAAGTCCGCGTCGGGTGGCGGCCTCCATTCGCGCGAAAGCGGCCGGAACTTCCGCCGCCGTGCGGGCGGCAATAATCTCCACCGGGAAGTCGAACACCAGCGCCCGCCCGCCCTCGCGGCCATCCTCAAAGACAACGTAGGGACGCTCTGGCGCGGTGGCGCCTGCGGCGTCTACGGGGCTTTCGGCGGCTTGCGTCATCGTGAGAGCATTTCTTTCCGGGGTGACTCTACAATGAGGCCTATCACCTATGAAAGACCGGGGCCTTCCGCAACTCAATCGGCGATCTGTCGCCCGGGGCCCTTTCCTTGGATCATCGATCTGCACTAAAATCCAGCATGTCATCTGCTGTATCCGCCCCGCCTCTCCGGCTACTTTTCATAGGCGACGTCATCGGCCGCACCGGTCGGGCGGCGGTAACGCGTCTTGTACCCCAGCTGCGAAGGCTCTGGGCGCTCGATTTCGTGATCGTCAACGGCGAGAACGCCGCCGGAGGCTTTGGCATAACCGAGGCGATCTGTGACGAGTTTCTCGCCGCCGGCGCCGATTGCGTCACACTCGGCAATCACGCCTTCGATCAGCGTGAGGCGCTGGTGTTCATTGAACGGCAGCCAAGGCTTCTGCGCCCTGTCAATTACCCGACTGGCACGCCGGGTCGTGGGTCGAACGTCTTCGCCGCCGCGCGCGGTCAGCAGGTGCTTGTCGTCAATCCGATGGGGCGCGTGTTCATGGACGCGCTCGATGATCCTTTCGCGGCGGTCGAGCGCGAGCTTGGAGCCTGTCCGCTGGGCATTGGCTGCGACGCGGCGATCATCGACATTCACGCCGAGACATCCAGCGAAAAAATGGCGATGGGACATTTCGTGGATGGCCGCGCCTCACTGGTTGTCGGCACTCATACCCATGTGCCGACCGCCGACGCCCAGATTCTGCCCGGCGGCACCGCCTACCAGACAGACGCCGGGATGACAGGCGATTACGACTCCGTCATTGGCATGGAGAAGGAAGAACCACTGCGACGCTTTTTGCGCAAGACTCCCGGATCGCGATACGAACCAGCGAACGGAGAGGCCACGCTTTGCGGCGTCGCCGTCGAGATTGACAAGGACGGCCTTGCCCGCATGGTTGCGCCTGTGCGTCTTGGCGGCCGGTTGCGTCAGGAATGGCCAAATTCCTGGGGCGGGATCGGCTGAGTCTCGGGATCGGCTGAGACTATTGCCGATACTTGCCGAGCAGGGATCGCCGGTCAGAGCGAGACCTGCCAGAGCTTGATCTGCCAGAGAGGATACGGCGGATCGCCGGCCCGATCTTTTCACCGGGCATGGTTGTTGGTTCGACTATAATGATCTGGCTTCGTTTTGAGAGAGACAACACAGGAGTATGATTGTGAAGCTTTCTTCGCGTGGAATAAAACTTCTGTGGCTTTGCCTCTTGATTCTTGCTCCTGCCGCGATCGCCAGTCCCGTTTGCGCTGGAGACATCGCGCGGGTCAAAATTGGCGCATTTTCCAAGCGCGCTTACGGAACGCTGAGCAGCGCATCCGGCGGTGATCGGGCCTGTTACCTGTCCCTGAAGGACGACCGGGGCGTAGTATTCGAAGAAATGGCCGATTTCGACTTCTGCGAGCCGAAAAACATCAGGCGCTTCAGAGGCAAGCGACTGGCGCTGACTTATGAGATCGCTTCGGTGCTCGCAGCAGAATGCGATGGTAATATGGATTGCGGCAAAAGCGATCGGGTGGCCTTGATTAAAAAATTGCGCATCGCCCCGGCGCGGCTACGTAAAAAATAGGCTCGACGCCTAAAGCGCCCCACATGATGCACGCACGAGCAACAGGCTGGTCAGAGAGGCTTTATTCTTGAAACATCCTCAGACTGAAATGTCGAAAAACGTGTCCGGTTTGTGGCGCCTGTGGCATGCAACTCCGTTGTATTTGCGTATTATCGTTGCAGTGGGCCTTGGTCTTGTTTTTGGAGTCGCAATTGGAGACCGCGCTGCGGCTCTCGCTATTCCGTCGAAACTGGTGCTGCGCCTTCTGGGCGCGTTGGCTCCGCCTCTTATTCTCCTGGCCATCGTTCAGGCCCTGATGCGCGCCCAGATACAGGGCAGGCAAACCGCACGACTCATCAGCCTCCTGCTGATCAACACGGTGGTTGCGATCGTCATCGGCCTGCTGGTAGCCAATATTGTGCGGCCCGGCGCATGGGCCGGCGACGCACATCCTCCTGCGGCGACGGCCAAAATGTCTGCGCCAGCAGTCGATCCCTTGTCGCAATTTCTCGACAACGTTCCCAAAAGCATCGCCGGACCGTTTTCTGACGATGGCAAGGTCATGGGCGTCATTTTTCTGGCGGTGGCGCTCGGCGTCGCCATGCGGCGGGTGCGTCATCACGAGATACGCACGGTGGACGATCTCGTCCATGTCGGGCTCTCGACCCTGATTGTCATTTTATATTGGGTCATCGATGTCGTGCCTTTTGCTGTATTTGGCAGCGTCGCCAGCATTGTTGGCGTCAAGGGCTTCAGCGCTTTTCTGGCTCTCGGCGGCTTTGTGCTGGCGGTCGTTGTCGCGCTTCTGGCGCAGACGGTCTATTATCTGTTGCGTATCCGGTTCGGCTCATGGGTCAGTCCGATCGCTGTTTTGAGCGGCGTCCGCGATGCGTTGGTGATGGCTTTTTCAACTGGCAGTTCGACAGCGACCATGCCGTTGACCTATGCCTGCCTTCGCGAGAACGTCGGATTACGCGAACAATCCGCCAGTCTTGGCGCTCTGGTCGGCTCGAATTTTAATAATGACGGTACGGCGCTTTATGAGGCCATGTCGGCGCTCTTTGTGTCCCAGCTTATCGGCGGCAATCTTACGATCGAGCAACAATTGATGATCGTTTTGACCTCGATCGCCGCCTCGGTGGGCGCGGCCGGTATTCCTGAAGCAGGCCTCGTGACGATGACGATGGTTTTTAACGCTGTCGGTCTGCCAACCGATTATATCGCCTTGCTATTGACAGTGGACTGGTTGCTGGATCGCTGTCGTACGGCGATCAACGTCATGGGAGATGTGACCGTGAGCTGTCTGCTGGATGGCGCAGAACCCGAGACTGCCGCGCATGACGACCTCATCATAGAATGACCTTGCCTGTGGAGATCAGACCGGCGCTGTTGTCTGACATCCCTGAAATTGCGCAAGTTCATCTTGCGTCCTCCAAAATAGCCTATCGCGACATAATCGACCCTCTTCTGCTCGATGGGCTATCGTCGGCAGGGCGCGTTGCTTTGTGGGAGGGTCGCTTCGCCCGCATAGGCCCTGCTGGCAGGCTCTGGGTTCAATGCGTCGGGTCCGATGTCATCGGTTTTGCGCTTTGTGACGCCGCAGACGAAGAGCAAGCGTCGACCTCTACGTGCGAGCTTAAATCTCTCTATTTAACGCCCCAGCGTTGGGATTCCGGTTTTGGCGCGAGTCTTATCGCCCATGTCGTGAAAGAATTTAAAGATCATGGTTTTAATTCCATGATTTTATGGACAATCCGTCAAAATTCACGCGCGCGGAGCTTCTATGAACGCATTGGTTATTCCTGCGATGGGCTGACCCGCATTACGCGAAGAAAGGAGTCAGGCTTGCAGTTGGAATATGAGGAAATTCGCTATTCTAAAGCGCTATAGTTTTCATTTTAAGAGACGTTAGCGCTTATGCGTCCTCCATGCTCTCAAGTTCACCGATAAGTCCCTCGATCATTTCGAGGCCGATGTTCCAGAAAGCCGGGTCGCGGGCGTCCAGGCCAAATGGCTTCAAAAGTTCATTGTAGGGTTTTGCGCCGCCGGCCTCGAGCAGCGCAAAATAGCGCTCGACAAAGCCTTCGTGAGCCCTTTGATAGACGCCATAAAGCGAATTTACCAGGCAATCGCCGAAAGCGTAGGCGTAAACGTAAAAGGGCGAGTGGATGAAGTGGGGTATATACGCCCAGAAGGTTTCGTAACCAGGTCCGAGCCGGATTGACGGTCCGAGGCTCTCGCCCTGCACGCTCATCCAAAGATCGTTGATTTGGTCGGCGGTAAGCTCGCCGTTCCGGCGCTCGGTATGAACCTTGCGCTCGAAAGCGTAAAACGCCATCTGGCGAACGACGGTATTGATCATATCCTCGACTTTCGACGCCAGCAACGCGCGTCTTTGCGAAGGATCTTTGGCCTGCGCCAACAGGGCGCGAAAGGTGAGCATTTCTCCGAAAACGGAGGCCGTTTCGGCCAGCGTCAGGGGCGTTGGCGCCATGAGCGCCCCTTGACGCGCGGCTAGCACCTGATGCACGCCGTGACCCAGTTCATGCGCCAGAGTCATCACATCGCGCGTTTTGCCCTGAAAATTGATCAAAACATAAGGATGCGCCGACGGCACGGTGGGATGGGAGAAGGCTCCGGGCGCCTTGCCGGGCCTGACGGGCGCGTCAATCCAATGATGTTCGAAGAAATTATTGGCTATGTCGGACATACGCGGGGAAAAACCGCTGTATGCGTCAAGCACGATATCGCGAGCCTCGCTCCACGAGTAAAGCTGGCTCGGCGCCGTGGGTAGCGGGGCGCTTCGATCCCAATAATCGAGTTTGTCCTTGCCGAACCACTTCGCCTTGAGGCGGTAATATCGATGCGACAGGCGGGGATGCGCAGCTTCGACAGCTTTATGAAGCGCTTCCACGACTTCGCGTTCAACACGATTGGAGAGGTGTCGCGAGTCCGCCACGTCGGAGAATCCGCGCCAGCGGTCGGAGATTTCCTTGTCCTTGGCGAGGGTGTTGGTGATCAGCGCAAAGGTGCGAAGGTTGGATTTGAGCGTCGCGCCAATTGCCTTTGCGGCCTCGCGACGTTTGTTTTCGTCGCGATCCTGCATCATGTTCAGCGCCGGTTCGATCGCGACTTCACCGTCGCCAATCCGGAATCGCAAACCGGCGATGGTTTCGTCGAAGAGCCTGTTCCAAGCGGCGGCGCCCGAGATGTATTTCTCGTGGAATAGCTCCTCGATCTTGTCGTCGAGCTCGTAGGGTTTTTCCTTGCGAATGTCTTCCAGCCACGGTCGCCAGCGCGCCAGCGCCCCTTCGCGCGCGAGCGTTCTCAATTTTTCATCGTCAAGCCGATTGAGTTCGAGTTGGAAAAAAAGCAACTGCGCCGAGGCCGCTGTGATCTTTTCCTGTACGTCGCCATAGAATTTTGCTCGCGCCGGATCAGTGGTGTTGGCGCTGTAGAGCAGGCCCGCAAAGGACATCAGCCGACCGAGAAGATCCTGCAACGCTTCGTATCGGGCAACGGCGTCCGCGAGCCTGGCGCCGCCATCGTCCCTGGCGGCAAGCTCCGCCAGCTTGCCGCGATAGGACTCCCCAAAGGCGACCACCTCGCTGGCGACGCGATCAAGATCCGCTGTCACCTGCGGCGAATCTGGCCCCTCATAGAGGTCCGCGAGGTTCCATTCCGGCAGCGAGGCGTTTTCGGGCGCGCGGGAGGGCTCGGCGGCTTCGGTGGCGGGGGCAAACGGGGCGAAGCGCATGGACAGGTCCGTGTCGTGGTTGTGGCGGAAGGGCGCCTAAGGGCGTGAGGATATCCTGTTGTTATACTGGGCCATCTCCCGCCAGGATCAAGCCATCGGCGGCGAGGCGGCGGTGCAGATCGCCCCGGCGATACATAAGCTTGACTAAATGCCGAATGTCATCACAAACTATAGTGTATTTCGCCGCCAAAACACCGATTGCTGAGGGCATTAACCCGGTCTTTACCCTGTTTCGAAACGATACGGTCAAGGCAAATCAATTTCGAAAGCACCCTGTGGCGCGACCCTGAGGCCAGATGACTCCTATTATACTAGTGGTTGATGACGATCCTGTTCAACGGCGTCTGCTAGAGGCCATGATCCGACGATTCGGATATGAGGTCGAGGCCGTCGCGAGTGGAGAACAGGCGCTGCTAAGACTGCGTCAGACAAGCGGTTCGCCGATTTCCCTGGTCCTGCTTGATCTGGTCATGCCCGACCTCGACGGAATGGGGGTGTTGACCCGGATGCGGGACGCCAAGATCGTCACGCCGGCCATTGTTCAGACCGCGCATGGCTCGATTGAGGCCGTCATTTCGGCGATGCGGGCCGGCGCGCAGGACTTTGTCGTCAAGCCGGTGGGCGCTGAACGCTTGCAGGTTTCGATCCGGAATGCGCTCTCCGCCGGCGCGCTCGCCGAGGAGGTGCGTCGCATCAGTCGCCGCGCGCAGGGCTCGCTGTCGTTCCGCAATCTTGTGTCGCGGAGCGAATCAATGATGCGCGTCGTCCGTCTCGGCGAGCGCGCCGCCACATCGACCATCCCGGTTTTGATCGAGGGTGAGTCCGGCGTCGGCAAAGAACTGATTGCACGCGCTATTCAGGGCGCCTCCGATCGGCGCGGCAAACCCTTCGTTACGGTGAATTGCGGCGCGCTGCCCGCCAATCTCGTCGAGTCGATCCTTTTTGGTCACGAGAAAGGCGCCTTCACCGGCGCCACAGAGAAACATGTCGGCAAGTTCGTCGAGGCCAATGGCGGCACCCTTTTTCTGGATGAAATCGGCGAACTGCCCCTCGATATTCAGGTCAAGCTTTTGCGAGCGCTGCAGGAAGGAGAGATTGATCCGCTCGGCGCACGGCGTCCTCAGCGCGTCGATGTTCGATTAATCTCGGCGACCAACCGGAATTTGATCGAACTGGTCAAATCCGGCCTGTTCAGGGAGGATCTCTTCTATCGTCTCAATGTCTTTCCAATCGGCGTGCCGCCCTTGCGGACGCGTCGGCAGGATATTCCGGATCTCGCCTGTCGGTTCACAGCGCGGATCGCAGCGGAGGAAGGCAAGACAATTCGTGGATTGAGCGGCGAAGCGTTGACGTTGCTTGAGCGTTACGACTGGCCGGGCAACGTCCGGCAACTGGAGAACGCGATTTTCCGCGCCGTGGTTCTCGCCGAGGGCGACGAATTGACAGTGACGGAGTTCCCGCAAATCGCCGCCTATGTCGGCGGTTATCAAGTGAGGATTCCGTCGCTGCCGGCTCCGCGCGCCGAACCCTCGCGCGCCAGCGAGATCGTACGCGTAGAAATCCGCGACCCCAATGTTCTGCCGTTGCTCGCCGATAATGGAGAGATGCGTAAACTTGACGAGATCGAGGCGCAGGCGCTTCGCTTCGCCCTGACGCACTACCGTGGCCAAATGTCCGAAATCGCCCGGCGGCTTGGCATCGGCCGCTCGACGCTTTACCGTAAAATGAAAGAATATGGATTGGATGAGTCGGCGGAGCCCGAGGCCAGGGATAGCCTCGTTGCCTGATCCAAGCATTTCCGCGACTAGGGAGGTCCGATGACCGGCGTTTATGATATCGTCGCAACGACAATCGATGGTCGTCAGCAATCACTGGGCGATTACGCCGGCAAGATTATTCTGGTTGTCAATGTTGCTAGCCGTTGCGGTTTTACGCCGCAATACGCCGGCCTTGAGGCGCTCTACCGCCGCTTTGCGGAGAAAGGTCTGGTCGTTCTCGGCTTTCCCTGCAATCAGTTTGGCGCCCAGGAGCCGGCGTCAGAGGCGGAGATCGCAAAATTCTGCTCTGCGAATTATGACGTCAGCTTTCCGATGTTCGCAAAGATCGAGGTTAACGGCGAAAACGCGCATCCGCTCTACCGTCTGCTCAAGCATGCGGCGCCTGGAATATTGGGATCAGAAGCGATCAAGTGGAATTTCACCAAATTTTTGATCGACCGCGAGGGACGGGTCGTGAAGCGCTTTGCGCCCAACGACACGCCGCAGACGATCGCCGCTGACATCGAAACGCTTTTAGGATGACGCCGCAAATCGGAATCGTTCCGCTTTTCGATGAAGATCCGTTGCGTTTCGAGGTTACAATCCGTGATGCAACGGGCGTGTCGCGACATCATGTCAGTCTCAGCAGGGACGATCTGACGCGCCTTGGCGACGGTGCCGATGCCGAGAGACTCGTCGTGGCGGCGTTTCGTTTCCTGCTCGACCGGGAGCCGAGGCAATCGATATTCTCCCGCTTCGACATCAAAACGATTTCAGGCTATTTTCCTGATTTCGAGACTCGCCTCGGCGGCTATCTGGGGTCCTCGAAATAGCAAGGTCCAGGTGATGGGGGCTTGCGGCCGAAAACAAGGTCTAGAGTGGATAATCCCGCTCGGGATCAATCCCCGCCAAGGTCAGAAATTTTCGCAACTCTGCGACCTCGTCTTTCGTCAAATGACGATGGCTGTCGTGAAAGCCATGCGTATGGCCGTTCAGTTTCACGATCAATTGGCCATGGCCGCCATGGGAGATTTCGGCGCCTATATCCTCCAGCGTCGATTTTACGATTCGCAGATCGATGTTATTGCTGACGGGATGCGTGAAGAGCGCATGCAAGGCCACGCGATGTTTGTGGTTCATGCGACGCTCTCCTTTACTTCGACCCTTCCGTAACAGTCTGGCGCCACTGGAGCCTGGCGACGATGTGTCCAATCGTCGCTCATGCGCCGTCCGGATACCGGAAGCCCAACCATCCGTCTTCGGCGGCAGTCGCCCAAATATCCCCAATGTGTGGTCGGCGGAAATATCGATGTCGAGGCTCGTCCTGAGACAGTCGTTCCGGCAGGAGTTGCGGCGCCGATGGTTGAAATTTTTCAGGCTTTACTATTTTTACCCTTTTAAGAGGCATCAGCCGCCGCAAGTCTGGAAATCTGGAATTTTGACGGTCTAATTGACAAAAATCAACGAGGTTGGGGATGAACGTCGATACGCCGAAATGGAAGCGATGGGGCGCATACGTATTAATGGCTATTTTTGCTGTTCTTGCTTTTATGGTGAATGGCGAGAGCCGAATGGGGAAAGAGCGATCCATTCGATTTAACGAGTGCGTCAAGTCCGGCAAAGGCACGGCTGACGAGTGTGCGAAGCTGGCGACGCAGGCCATCAAGCCCGGCGGGAAATAGCTCGCCCAGCTCTTACTCTATTGTGCTGCGCGGCCTCTATTGTGCTGCGCGGCTATGGCGTTTTGCTGAGCGTTTTAAAACTTCATAATGCGAGATTTGGAAACGGAAATCCTGCAAACGTTTTCTATTCAAGCTTGGACGGCTGGTTCCGCTATCCAACTCATCCTGACGAGATAAAAATCATATGACCCGGACGCTGGTGAGCGCCACGGTTGCGCTCTCATCGAACAAATCATGATTGCTTCCGTCTTATATTCCCGGATTGGGTAGATTTTTTTGATGCGCGATGCGTCGATGATATCGATTGAAATCATCGACGATTTTTGTTGTCTCCTGAAGTATTAGACTCATCAATTCTGTGAAACGTTCTATTTTACGTAGCGTGAAGCTGAGAAATACAATGGAGAGAGGTCAGTAAATCCATTTAGATCAGTATTTTATGATTTATCGGGGGGGGGGGGGATTGGAGAGCAAGTTTACCAATAAGGCGCGGGCGATCATCGCTTTGAACGACTGGTGTCGCGCCAATCTGCCAACCGATGGTTCGCCCATCGCTCATGAACTCAGCCTTCATATCGTGATGAATAACGACACGGCGCCGATTTTCGGACTCAAACAACTCTATGGCATATTGCCCTTCAGCGAGCCGCAACTTCGACGCCATTTGCGACGGCTGGAGCAAGATAATTGGGTGCTGGTTTTGCAGGACCCTGTCGATGCGCGCAATCGACACGTCGAGCCCACCGACAAACTGCTAAACACCTATGAAGATTATTTCAGGTTGGTGTTCTCTACGGCGATGCATCTCAAAGAGGACTGAACCGGACCAGACATATCCCGCTTCTTGCGCAATCGGGATACTTTCCTCGTATTTCAAGTTTTTACCGCTTGCGCCTGGCCCGCGTGACCGCGACCTTGTCAAGCACAGGCTGTGTTCCCCAAATTCGTGGCGCCGGTTATAGGGTAGCCGGCAGGCGGGATTTCCTTGGCCCATCATCCCTGCCTGAGGGAGCTGTGGCGGCCGTGTATGATTACTTTCTGACCCTGAACGCCGGCTCGTCGTCGATCAAATTTGCGCTGTTTGCGGCTACTGCCACTCAGACAGCGGTGGCGCGCGGACAGGTGGAAGGAATCGGCGTCTCTCCGTGTTTCAGCGTGACAGGGGCGGATGGCGACACGGAGTCTGGCGCTGTCGCCATCGATAATCATGCCGGAGCGCTGACACGGATCGTCGACTGGCTGGATTGCGCTGGCGTGAGAGATCGTCTTCGGGCGGTCGGTCACCGCATCGTTCATGGCGGTCTCGCACATGCGACGCCGGTGATCCTCAATGGCGCCATCCTTGATGAATTGGCAGCGTTAACTCCTCTCGCGCCGCTGCATCAACCGCATAATCTTGCTGGCGTCGCGGCGGCGCAGCAGGCGTTCCCGTCATTACCGCAAATCGGCTGTTTTGATACGGCTTTTCATCGCGGCCACGACTTTGTTAATGACGCCTACGCCTTGCCGCGCGCGCTCTACGAACGTGGGCTCCGGCGCTTTGGCTTTCATGGTTTGTCCTATGAATTTATCGCGCGCAAATTGCCGATTGTCGCCCCGGCTTTCGTAGATCGACGCACGATTGTCGCACATCTTGGCAATGGCGCCTCGCTCTGCGCCCTGAGGCAGGGTCGTTCCGTCGCAACGACGATGGGCTTTTCGGCGCTTGAAGGTCTGCCGATGGGCACCCGCTGTGGCGCCATTGATCCTGGTCTGTTGATCTATCTGCTTGATCACGAGGGACTCACCGCGGCGCAACTAACGCGGCTGCTTTATCACGAGTCCGGCTTGCTGGGTCTTTCATGCCTATCGTCGGATATGCGCGTGCTGGAGGCCTCGACATCGATCGCCGCCGCCGAAGCTATCGATTATTTCGTGCACCGGATCTGTATGGAGACCGCCGCGCTTGCAGCGACACTGCACGGACTCGATATGCTGGTCTTCACTGGCGGCATTGGCGAACATTCTGTTCGGGTGCGCGCCGGCGTTGTCGAGGGATTGTCCTGGTTGGGGCTGCGGATCGACGCAGAGGCTAATCAATGCGGAGCGCAAGAGATTTCGTCGCCTGACTCCGGTGTGAGAATCCTCTCACTTGCGACCGATGAGGAGGCGATGATCGCCAGGCATATGCACGAGGTTCTTGACGCCTCCACGACGGGGGATTGAACTTGCGCCTGAGCTATTCCCGGTGTGATTAAATCAGACGGCGGGGCCGGTCATTTGATTAATCGCGCTTTTTTCGCCAGACTGTTTTTCCAATTCGGCGGAAAGCGCATCTAACTAGGGAGCGTCGCCGACCCGCGCCAATTCCAGATGCGGCGATCGCGTATCGAATTCGCCGAACTGCGCTCGGTAGACGATCAGATTCTCCATGACTCTCTGGACATAATTGCGGGTTTCGGCGATCGGGATGCGCTCGACCCAATCGATTGGGTCCACATCTGGCTTGCGTGGATCGCCATAGGCTTCAATCCATTGCTTTACCCGGCCGCCGCCCGCGTTGTAAGCCGCGAAAGAGAGAAGATAGGCGCCTTTATATTCGCCGAGCAGCGTGCCGAGATGGGCGGCGCCGAGCTGGGCGTTGAACGCCGGTTCGTTCAACATGCGAGAGACATCGAAGCTGACGCCGTGCTGAAACGCAGTATGTCGGGCCGTTGCTGCGATCATTTGCATCAATCCCATGGCGCCTGCCGAGGACAGGGCTTTCGGATCGAAAGCGCTCTCCTGACGGGCGATCGCGTAGACGATCGAGCGCGGCGCCGATCCCGGCAGGGGCGTAAATTCCGGCACGCCGTAATTCGGGAATGCGACCTGATCAAGCGCTACGCCTCGATATGAGGCGCTTTTGCCGAACGTCAGCGACAGTTTTGCGTCACGCTGACGCTCGATCACCGCGCCAAGGGCTGCAACCTGTCGTGCGTCGGGGAGAGATTTCGCCGCGTCGAGCGCCAGTGGCGTTGCAATGTCCTTGTCGCCGCTGGCCAGCAAGAGTTCAACGGCTGTCACCGCCGCGTGACGTTCGCCCCCCGGCGCGGCCTCCGGCGCCGGTCGCATTGGCGAGGGCGCAGGGGCCCCTGGCTTGAAGAGGTCAATTTTGGCGGCGGCGAGCTGTCCGTAGAACGTCGTTGTATGCGTTGCGGCGGCGGCGAAAAAATCCTTAGCCTGCGTATCGGTTTCCGCGGTTCTCAGAGCCTCCGCGGCGCGCCCGCGCCAATAGAGGGCGCGCGATTTCTGTAATGGCGTTTCGGCGATGGACTCCATTGTGGCGAAGTGCGGTGTGGCGCGTGAGGGATCGTCGAGAAAGCGCAAGGCGATCCAGCCAGCCATGAATTCAGCCTCAACCTTGTTGGCGGTCGATTGCGCGGCGTGCTGGGCGCAAATGACATATGCGGTTTCGGCGTCGCCGAGATCGAGAACTCTCCGCGCCGTTTGCCGACGCTCCAGCCACCAGAGATCACCCTCGATCACGCGTTCGGGATCACTTGGCGACTTGCGAAGCAATGCGGCAGCGGCAGTGAAATTTTTTGCGTTATTGAGCGTCCGGATACGGGAATAAAACAGCCCTGGATCGTTTTGCAACAATGCGGGCACGCTGGCGAAGGCTTTTTCGCCGCCGCTGGCGCGGGCGCGGGCCAGCAGGATGATCTCGGGGCCTGCGCGTTCGGCGGCGAGCAGCGCCAAGGCTGTCTTGCCATGGTAGAGTAGCCTGTCGGCGCGATATTTATGATCCTGAACCCTAAGGAACTCGCCCAGCTCCTTAAAAAATTGCTCCTCGAAACCGGGGCCAAGATCGTCGCGCCGCCAAGCCTCCCGGGCGAGTCGCGCTGCTCTGTCGAAATCGCCGCGACGCGCCAGCGCCCGGGCCAAAAGAAATTTCCCATAGCCTGTCAGCGGCGAGGCGTCGCCGAACCAGGCGAGAATGACGTTGTCGGTCTGGTGCTCATTAAACAACGCCAATTCGATGCGCTTGCGCGCCCAATCGGCCGCCGGCCAATTGGGATGGGTGGCGAGAAAGCCCGAGAGACGTTTGAAGCCCGCCTCCCTGGCATGCAGTCTTAGACCGACCCACTGTGCGGCGGCTTCGGCTGCGGCGGAGGTGAGTTCCGCGCTCGCCGCGTCCCCCGTGCGGAAATCGCCAGATTTATATGCGGCCAGCGCCAGCCCGTAGCTTTTGGCCTCAGGTCCCAATAGTCTCTGCAACTCCGCATCCGCCCTTTCAGCAGGGGCCGCTTCAGTCGCGGTTGAGGGTGGAGTGACGGTGTCTGGGGCGGCGGCGTTAGTCGGGCCAGCGGCGTCATCGCTTCCCGCCAGGGCGTTTTCCGGGGGGTGGGCGGCTTCTTCCTGCACTGGCGCGCCGGTCACATAGCCGCGCAGGGCCTCCTGAGCCGGTCCCACCCGCGCCCGCCATGTCGTCATGTTGAAGGGGATCGCCGACAGACTGTCGACGTTCACGGCTTCCGGCGACGCCTTTTGGTTAAATCCTGTCCAGGCTGGCACAGCGAGGGCGATGGTTGTCGCGGCGGCGACAATTTTCAGGCGATTATCGATGTGTTTGGGAAGCGTCATCGGTCTGCAGCTCTCGTTGACGCCCAAGTTTGCGCTCGAATTATTTGCAAAGCGTTAACCACTCTCGTATCGCGCCTTGCGCACTCTAGCCGCGCTCTGACGGGCGGCAGGGCTTTTCTCGCCTCCCGCCAGGGGTTAAAGAGAACATGTCCATCGCGAGTTAGCGACGAGAATACGGCGGCGGTGAGGCGCAGGAGATCGGTTGTTTTTATGAGCAAAAAGGCTATTTTTCATGGGTCGATCACCGCCCTTGTGACCCCCTTCGCCAATGGCGAAGTCGATTTCACGGGGTTGCGCCACCTGATCGACTGGCAGATCGAGAACGGCACCCACGGCCTTGTTCCGGTCGGCACGACTGGTGAGAGCCCGACGCTCACTCATGAAGAGCACGGCCGGGTCATTACCGAGACTATCCGCGCCGCCAAGGGGCGTGTGCCGGTGATCGCCGGAGCCGGCTCCAATAACACTCGCGAGGCCATCGCCATTGCCGGCCATGCTGAACGCGCCGGGGCCGACGCCCTGCTCATCGTCACGCCCTATTACAACAAGCCCAATCAGGAGGGGCTTTATCTGCATTTCAAGGCGATTAACGACGCCGTATCGATCCCGATCATCATCTACAACATACCTCCCCGCTCGGTGGTCGACATGACTGTCGAGACAATGAAACGGCTATCGGACCTGAAAAATATCGTCGGCGTGAAGGATGCGACCGGCAATATCGGCCGTATTTCTCTCCAGCGCGAGGCAATGGGTCCGGACTTTATTCAGCTTTCTGGCGACGATCTCACCGCGCTGGCCTGTATGGCCGCCGGCGCTCATGGGTGTATTTCCGTCGTCTCCAACATCGCTCCGCGCCTCTGCGCCGACCTGCAAAACGCTTGTCTGGCCGGTGATTACGCAAAAGCCCTGGAGATTCAGGATAAGCTCGTGCCGCTGCATGTCGCAACCTTCCTGGAGGCTGGCGTCACCGGCGCCAAATACGCCCTGTCTTTGCTTGGCAAGGCGACCGAGGAAGTAAGGTTGCCGCTGGTGCCGTCGTCCGCACAGACAAAAGAGCGTATCCGCGCCGCGATGGCTCACGCCGGCGTTCTTTGACGCCAATCCTGATTCAGACACGCGAACCGAGAGCCCCCCGTGGCCGTCAAGCCGGAGCCAAAACTCAAAATTGTCGCGGACAATCGCAAGGCTCGCTATAATTATGAGATTGGCGAGACTTTCGAGGCCGGACTGGCGCTGACAGGCACCGAGGTAAAATCGCTGAGAACAGGTAAATCGACGATCGCCGAGAGCTATGCTCACGTCGATCGTCACGGCGAAGCGTGGTTGGTGAACGCCAATATCCCGGAATATCTCTCGGGCAACCGCTTCAACCATACTCCCAAGCGTCCGCGCAAATTGCTGCTCAAGATGCGCGAAATCGCCAAACTCGCGCAGGCGGTGGAGCGCGAGGGCATGACCATCGTGCCGCTCAAGCTCTATTTCAACGCTGACGGTCGCGCGAAGCTCGAAATTGCGCTGGGGCGCGGCAAGAAATTGCACGACAAGCGCGAGGTCGAAAAGAAGCGCGACTGGGGTCGAGAAAAAGGTCGTCTTTTACGGGACAAAGGCTGATCTTGTTTCCGCCCGTCACCGCTGAGCAAGTTGGGAGCCTTCATCCTTGGGCGCAATCGCCACCCACACATTCTGATTTTCCTGCGACTGCCGTTTGACGAATCGATAGGGCGTCGCGGACCATGGCCTAACCCGATCTGTCAGATTGTCGAGCACATAATCGCCCTGTGAGGTTTTGATCGTCAGCACTGAATGCCCCTCGCCATTCCTCTGCTTGACGACAGTGATCAGTAGCGCGGCGCGGGGAAAGCCAGCAGCAACCAGACTCTTTCGCTTCAATAGTGCGTAATCCTCGCAATCGCCTTTACCGTCGGCAGGCAGATCCCAGCGATCAATCATTCCCCATTGATCGATGTCGGTCATGGGTTCAATGCTGCGATTGATTTCAGCGTTGATGCGGCTGATGCGCTTGAGGGCGGCTGCCGTCAGTTCTATGTCCTGTGCGGCGTGATCCTCTTCGAGGCACTCCTCGGCGTGACGCTCGCAAAATTCCACCCAACCATAGGGAACGCTGGTCTCCGAACCTGTCGGCGCAGCATTGACTGTCTCGGGGTGAATGGCGGCGGCGCTATTTGCGTTGGAAAGCAGCAGGGCGACGCCCGTCAGAGCCAGAACCCGAACCGTTTTGCCGATGAACCCGAACATGACCGCCTCCCGTTGATGAGACGAGAATAGGCAGGGAGTTTTTCCATTAATGAAAATAATTCCGCCGCATTTTATGCAAAGCTATTAAAATGCGGCGCAAGGCTTATTAGGGCTAATGCTTTCTGATCAACTTCCGTAAAATTTGATGTGATTTCTAATCAATTGAATTTATTGAATTTAAAAGCCAGAAAAAGGCTTTGGGCATGCCGGACAAGGACTCTTTCCAGGGGTGCTCGGGCGAAGGATGAAACAAGGTGGACAAATGTGGTTAATAAGCTTGAGGACTCCTGAATATCCACCCTCGACAAATGATTTTTGCGCCGGCGCGAGCGAGACTGAATAATGACGATGGCCGACAATTCTCCACAGCGGGTCGTGCTTGTTACGGGCGCATCGTCTGGGATCGGCCTGTTGTGCGCAGAACGGCTGGCGGCGAAGGGCTGGCGCGTTTTTGGCGGCGCCCGAAATGTCAGCGCGCCGATCCCTGTGTCGGATTTTAACATACAGTGGCTACCGATGGACGTCACCGAAGACGCTTCCGTTTGCACGGCGATTGACAGGATTCTGACTACGGCCGGCAGGATAGACGCGATTGTCAATAGCGCGGGCTATTCGATGCGGGGTTCAGTCGAAGATGTTCCGATGGAAGAGGCGCGAGCAATTTTCGAAACGAATTTTTTGGGGGCCTTACGCGTATGCCGGGCGGCGGCGCCCACACTGCGGGCGCGGGGCGGATATATCGTCAACATTAGTTCGCTTGCTGGACTTATCGGATTACCCTTCACCGCGCATTATTGCGCCAGCAAATTCGCACTGGAGGGATTTAGCGAAAGCCTGCGATATGAAATGGCCCCCCATGGCGTTCATGTGAGTCTGGTCGAGCCGGGCGATTATCGTACAGGCATACAGGCTAGCCGCCGGATTTCGAAAGAAACACAGCAAGGGATTTATGCCCGCGCTTTCGACTCTTTCCTGTTAAAGAGAGAGGCTTTCGAAGCGCGCGCTGCAACAGCGGAGCCGGTTGCGGCGTTAGTCGAAAAAATTCTCGAAGATCCCGCTCCCAGCTTACGCTATGTGGTCGCCATGCCGGCGCAGGGCGTGTTGCCGCTTTTACGGCGTCTTTTGCCTCAAGCTGTTTACGAGTTCTGTTTTCGTCGCCTGCTGGGACTGAATTAACCGTCGGGGTGGAGTATGAGCCGCGTTAAACCATCCCGCATTGTCGATCTTTCGAAGGAAATCGTCGACAATCCGAATGACCCTTTCTTCATGCGGGTCAAAATCAGACATCACCGCCATTGGAAGGCGCGTTGGCTTGTTTGGATGCTGGGGTTGCCATTCCGACTGTTTCCGAAAGATTTTGCAGGCTGGGCCGACGACACGATCACTCGGTTGGGGGTGCACTCAACAACCCACATTGACGCGCCTTGGCATTACGGTCCGGCGTTGCTTCCCGATGGCGAACGGCCGGCGGCCGTTCACGAAATACCGCTTGACCTGTGTTTTGGTCCCGGGGTGGTTTTCGACATGCGCCACAAACCCGATGGCGCAGAGATCCTGGTCGAGGATATGGAAGAAAGCCTCAAGATCAGCGGCGCAAAGTTAGAGCCGGGCGTGATCGCGCTGATCCAAACCGGGCGCGACCGCTATCAAGGCGAGAGAGATTACTGGAAGCTGGGCGTGGGCATGAGTGCTGCGGCGACGGAATGGCTCATCGATCAGGGCGTCGTAGTGATGGGCGTCGATCAATGGGGCTGGGATTTGCCATTCCATCATCAGATCAGAAAATCGAGGATCGAGAACGACTCATCGATTTTCTGGCAGGGTCATCTGGTTGGGCGGCGCAAGCCCTATTGGCAAATGGAGCAATTACGCGGTCTCGACCACCTTCCTGCGTATGGCTTCGACATTGCGGTTTTTCCCTTGCGTCTGAAGGACGCCTCCGCTGCGCCGGCTCGCGTTGTAGCTTTTCTTTACGATGACGGATGATCGAAAGCCGGTTCCATCACTGTGGCGAGAAAGCCACAGTGAGTCCGTTTTTCGCAAACAAGCTTGTTGAATTGTTGACGCCTGACGGCTGAATAGGAAAAACTCTCTAGAGTCGCATACCGACAACGTTTCGAGGCTAGAGATGTTCCGTCGCGCCCTAGAGATTTCGATCTTCGCCATGCTGGCGGCGGTTTACGCCGGTCGGGCGCATGCCCACGCGATCCTATTGCCTCAGATCGATGTTGGGGGTCAGCGCAAGATCGTGGCTGTTCCTCATAAACATACGCCGCCTGCGGCGCATCCGATTTCTGCGCCGCGTCCCTCTTCGCCGGTCGTTGCGCAGGTCAATCGCTCGCCCGCGCCGCGTCCTGCCGGCGGCGCGCAAACCGCGTCGCGCTCAACGAGCAGCGTCTCGGCGCCGCCGCTCGATCCGAATAACTCTTTCCAATCTTCTGCACAGCAGGATACGGCTCTGGGCCCGAGAATCGCCTATCCGGCGCCGCCAAAAGAACTTCCCTCGTCCAGCCAGCGTTTCTTCACTGGCGGTCAGGTCAATAACATTCCTGCCTTCCGTCCTGGCGAGGCGCTTGAAATCGTGCCCGGCCTCGCCGTGACCCAGCACAGCGGCGAAGGCAAGGCGAATCAGTATTACCTGCGCGGCTTCGATCTCGACCACGGCACCGATCTGGCGCTTTATCTCGACTCGATGCCGTTGAACATGCGCACCCATGGCCACGGACAGGGTTACGCTGACGCAAACTTCATCATTCCGGAAATGCTGGCCTATGTCGATGCGCGCAAAGGCACCTACGATGTCGAAGATGGCGACTTCTCCAACGCCGGCACCATCCGGATGCAGTATCTGCAGAAGGTCCCGGAGGGCGTGTTTGCTTCTACTGGCGGCGCGTTTGGCTATGGCCGACAGTTTGGCATGAAGTCATGGGAATATGCCGGCGGCGATATTCTCGGCGGCGGAGAAATCTCGACCTACAACGGTCCGTGGCTTGTACCCAACAGCGCCCGCAAGATTAATGGGATTCTACGCTGGTCGCGCGGCGAGGAGAATAATGGCGTGTCGATCACCGGCATGGCCTACGCCAATCGCTGGAATTCGACCGATCAAATACCGTTGCGCGCCGTCGACACGAACCAGATGTCGCGTTGGGGTACTTTAAATCCAACCGATGGCGGCGACACAACGCGCTTCAGCCTGTCGAGCCGCTGGGCGGAGGAGACGGCGTCATATCGAACAAAAGTCGAAGCCTTCGCCATGCATTCGACCCTCAATCTGTTCAACAATTTCACCTATTATCTCGTGCATCCCGTGCTGGGCGATCAGTTCCGACAATTCGACCGGCGCACCATGGTTGGCGGCAACGCCTATCACACGCGCAAATTCACAGTGCTCGACAAGGAGAGCGAACTGAAATTCGGCTTTCAGTCGCGTTACGACGATATCCGGGTCGGTTTGCAGGACACCGTCAATCGTGGGCCCTATAACACGCTGCGAAACGATCATGTCAGCGAAGGCAACGTCAGCCTGTTGACAGACTTCAGAACCAAATGGTCGCCATGGCTCAAGACCGTGGTCGGCGCGCGCTGGGATTATTTCTGGGGCAGCAACTATGGTCTGCAAACCTATACGAGCGCGCCACTGGTGCCGGGTTTCGACACTCCTGGCGCGGATATTTTCAATGGTCAAAATCCCTTCCGTCTATGGACCGGCCCGTTTAATAACGGAACAGCTAGCGCCCAGTTGATCAGCCCGAAAGCCTCGGTCATCATTAACCCTTGGGATGACAAGACAGACTTTTATCTGAATTTCGGACGCGGCTTTCATTCCAATGATTTCCGGGCGACGACGCAGCGATTCAATACATCCGAGGTCACCGAGGAATTCGGTTATGTTGAAGTGCCCAAACAGGGTCTGTTGTCGCCTTCCACAGGCGCCGAGGTCGGCGTAAAGACCAAAGCCATCGATAAACTTGAAAGCGCTGCGACGCTATTCTTTATACAAACACAGCAGGAACTCGTCTTTGCCGGCGATAGCGGAAATACAGAAATCGCCCGTGGCGCAAACCGTGTCGGCATTGAATTTACGAACCATTATAGGCCGCTCTCCTGGCTAGCCTTCGAGGGAGACGTTACCGCGGCATACGTTCGCTTTCGTGGCTACAATCAGGATCAGGCAGATCTTTACTGGGAGCTGGTCCAGCCGGAAGTCTTTGGCTGGGGGGCCTGGGCGGGTAATTCACCAGGTAATTTTCTTCCAAACGCGACGCCAGTTGTGGCGACTGGCGTTCTGGAGCTGGGCGAGGCAACAGGCTGGTTTAGTAATTTCAAATATCGTTACATCGCGCCTCGATCCTTGACGGAGGATGGCTTCTTCAAAAGCCCTGCGATTGGCACAGTAAGCGCGCGGGCCGGCTATCGCTGGAAAGAAGGCTGGAAGCTGCAACTCGATGTTTTCAACATGTTCAATTCGCGGTCGCAGCAGATCGCCTATGCCTATGGATCGCTGATTCCGACCGATCCGCTATTCCGTGCATGTAACGGCGCGCTCAATATCCCGACGAGCCCTGCCGTTTGCGGCACGGGACAGATGGGCGTCGTCGGCCATCCAATTGAGCCGCCATCATGGCGGCTGACCTTTGGCGGCCCACTCAATTTCGACGCTGCCTATAATAAAACACCCGATCTTTCGGAGCCGTTCCGACTCGTAAAATTCTGGGAATAAAAATTATCAACTACCGGCATGAGAGAGGGGATAACAGTTCGCTCCAGAAGATAGACCAAATTATTTAAGGGACTGAAAAGTTCGGTTTCAAAAGGAACCGCTGGTTCAATTCGATCAATAAACCCTTGGAATTTAGAGCGTCTGCAAGAAAAGACGGACGAAAATCCTGATATTCAGAAACAAGCATGTCTTATCTGCAGTTTCTGACCATGCAAGGAAAGTCAAGACTAAACAAAATGAATTGAAAATAAAGCATCAGCTGTTCCGGATCAGACAGGATTGACAGAAATATGAATAAAATATCTTAAGCATAAGCATAATGAGGTATTTATTGACACATTCGAGAACTACAAAAAGTCTGGCTAATCATAAAAATAATGGCGTTGAGACGTCAGTAAATGTTAAGCTCGAGATTAGGCTGTGATTTCTTGCAGGTTAACGAGAAATTTATTGATTTTGACGGTCAGACTGTTAGTGATGTTCGGAGAAATAATGAGGTTAAAACAGGACATGTGAACCAACCTGTTGGATAGACATAGTTTAGAAAAAAAATTTCAATTTAATTGATATATAAGAGTAAATTTCTGAAAATAAATTATTGGCATTGAATAGGTAAGCGTAAAAAGGTGTGGTGCGCAGCATCACCCTAACTGCGGTAGCATGGAAATGTCTTAACCGTGGGATTTGCAAATCCTAAAAGGGCATATAATTCAACATTTGTTTCGGAGCTCAACGCGTGTTTCAAGGGAATAATTGACGAACAATTTGCCTTCCGAAGTTGTGCTGATAATTTAAAAGAGCTGTGATAAACGTATTGTTGTTTATTTTGAACGAAAAAACTACTTACTTGAGATAAGAGATTTATGGGTTGTGGGATATAGCTAAAGATGTGCTGATGATCTTGCCTAAATGGGCTGAGTATAATTAAGAAAGGGTGTAAGCGGCATGGATAAAGCGAACGAAAAAATTGCGATAATCGGTCTTGGTTATGTAGGTTTGCCGCTCGCAGTAGAGTTTGGAAAAAAAAGAGAAGTTATAGGATTTGATATCAACGAAACCCGAATTGCTGAACTTAAGCTTGGCAAAGATATTACATTAGAAACAACTGAAGAAGAGCTAAAATCGGCAAAATTTCTAAAATACACAAGCAATCCAGACGATTTGAGGGTAGCAAAATATTTTATTGTGACTGTTCCCACGCCAATAGATAAAGCGAACCGGCCGGATTTAACGCCGCTTGCTCGCGCAAGCGAGGCAGTTGGTAAATTAATATCAAAAGATGCAATTGTCATTTATGAGTCAACAGTTTATCCAGGGTGCACCGAGGAATTCTGTGTGCCCATTCTAGAAAAAAATTCTGGGTTGAAATTCAATGAAGATTTTTTCTGCGGTTATAGTCCTGAAAGGATAAACCCGGGTGACAAAATAAACACAATTACAAAGATAAAAAAAATTACGAGCGGATCGACGGGGCCGACAGCAAAATTAGTGGATGACTTATATGCCACGATTATAGAGGCGGGGACATATCCAGCTACCTCAATTAAAGTTGCAGAGGCGGCAAAAGTAATTGAAAACACACAGAGAGACCTAAATATTGCATTGGTGAATGAGCTATCGGTTATCTTTAGTCGATTAAATATTGATACGGTCGAAGTTCTGGAAGCGGCGGGAAGTAAGTGGAATTTCTTGCCATTTCGTCCAGGAATGGTCGGGGGGCATTGTATCGGAGTCGATCCCTATTACTTGACGCATAAAGCTGAAGAGGTCGGTTATCATCCGCAAGTCATACTCGCTGGACGTCGTATTAACGATAACATGTCTCGTTATGCCGCAAGAAGCATAATCAGACTTATGCTCAATTGTGGAGTGGATGTCTCGAAGAGTAGAATTGGAATATTAGGGATAACCTTTAAAGAAAATTGCCCTGATATCCGTAACAGTAAAGTTGCAGATCTTGTAAAAGAGTTCCAAAGTTGGAACATTAACGTAATCGTAGAAGACTGCTGGGCAAATCCACAGGAAGTTGAGGAAGAATACGGAATACATCTCACAAAAATAAAAGATCAAGGAGCGATTGACGCGCTCGTTGTGGCGGTCGGACATAATGAGTATCGCAAGTTAACGCCTTTAGAGCTTTCTGATTTCTTTGGTTCGGAGAATAGAATAATTGGTGATTTAAAATCTTTATATAATTGGCGGGAATTGGAGAAAAATGGATTTAGAGTATTCAGGTTGTAAAGTAAAATGTTGCAGAGATCTTTTCATGATCTTATGAAGCTGGAAATTATTAAAAAGAATAAAAGGTAAGAGAGAAGGGATATTTATGAATAAGGCAGCATTTGCACTGATAGGAGCCGCAGGATACATTGCGCCCAGGCACATGAAAGCTATCAAATCTGTAGGTGGTGATTTGATCGCTGCGATGGATACAAAAGACTCTGTTGGGGTCATTGACAGCTACTTTCCTAACGCAGCATTCTTTACCGAGTTTGAGCTTTTTGACCGTCACTGTGATTTATTGCGTCGTAGTGGGCAGCACATCGATTACATGTCAACATGCTCACCTAACTATTTACATGATGCGCATATAAGATTTTCTCTTAGATCTGATGCGCATGCTATCTGTGAAAAACCTTTAGTGCTTGAGCCGTCAGATATTGACTCGCTAGAACAGGTAGAAAAAGAAACAGGAAAGAAAGTTTGGACTATTTTACAGTTAAGATTGCACGAAGCTGTGAGGAAACTTAAAGAGCGAGTTTCGGCTTCAAACGAACGTTATTCATGTGATTTGACATACATTACTTCACGAGGAAACTGGTATCATAATTCATGGAAGAGCGATGTGAGAAAGTCCGGGGGTCTAGCGACAAACATCGGAGTTCATTTTTTCGATATGCTGACATATATCTTCGGGATGCCTAAAGAGCAGTGCGCACATTTACGTGAACCTGAGAGAGCAGCGGGTTACTTGTCGTTTGAAAAGGCTGATATAAGATGGTTTTTATCGGTTGATAAAAATGATTTGCCAGAAAATGTAAGAGGTAAAAAGACTACTTTCAGATCCCTGCAAATTGATGGAGAGGAATTTGAATTTTCTGATGGATTTACAGATCTTCATGATGTGAGCTATAAAAACATACTGGAAGGAAATGGTTTTGGGCTAAAAGATGTGCGTCCATGTATTGAAATTGTATCGCAATTCAGAGAATGTATCTTAACCAATAAAGGGGATATTCATCCATTTGTCAAAGGATATAAGTAGTTTTAGTAATATGTTTACGTGTAATAAAATCAAATTGAGTGAATTTAGCCGCATTCTAAATTTACAAATACACCGTGATTGCGATTTCTCTTATGTGGGAAAAATTGGAACATCACTAGAAAACCGTATTGTTCCTTGTAATTCAAAAAATCACATCTTGGAATCAATTAGTAAGTCTGGGATTGTCGGGGTAATTACGACTCATGATTTGATAAATTTAGTTCCTGAAAATATAGGATTAGCCTCTTCAGATAACCCTATTAAAACAACGTTAGAATTGCATGAATTGATCTCATGTATGCCCGATTTACAATGGAAAAAATTTAAAAGTATAATACATCCGAGTGTAAAAATTGGTTCGGGAGCATATGTTTCTGAAGAGGATGTGAAGATTGGCGAGAATTCAATAATTCATCCAAATGCGACTATACTACCTCGATCAATTATTGAATCAAATGTTATGATCGGATCGGGAACAGTTATAGGTTCAGATGCATTTGAGGTGAATAAATCTGCAAATCCTAGAAAAATTTTAAAGCAGTCCGGGGGAGTTAAAATAGGTAAAAATGTCGAAATATTAAGTAATTGTACAATTACACGGGCAACCTTTGGTGGTTTTACAGAAATCGGTGATGACTGTAAGATTGATTGTAAAGTACATGTTGCTCATGACTGCATTATCTATGAAAAAGTTATAATTGCGGCCTGTGCTGAAATTTCAGGCAGAGTTAATATTGGCAGCAATTCATTTATTGGACCCAATGTGTCTATTACTAATGGTTGCACAATTGGGAAAGATGCGCATATAACAATAGGTTCAGTTGTAACAACAAATGTACAAGATTGCGCGCGCGTATCCGGGAATTTTGCTGTAGAACATAATAAATGGCTGCAATTTATAAGAGCTATAAGATAAGTAAAGGTAAATATTAAAATATAAGTCTCAACTTAATTATTACATCAAAAGAATCATATATAATTTAATTAAGCTGCATAGGGCGCTTACGAATGGCGTATAGTCCAATGGAATATAGTGCGGCATCATTAAATAACTCGTTTCTACATTTAAACAATAAAAATTAAGCTGTGAAATATATGAAAATTATAAAAAAAGTGAAAAGGCTGTAAGATGACTGAAGTTTTTAAAAAAAATATACAACTTATAGACCTAAATGCTCAGTTAAATTTTATTCGCCCGAATATTAACGCGGCTATTAATAAAGTTATTGAACATGGACATTATATATTGGGTCCGGAAGTTGTCGAGTTGGAGACTAAATTAGCTAAGTTTTGCGGAGTAAAAAAATGCATTACTTGTGCAAATGGCACTGATGCTATTTCATTATTGCTAATGGCGAAGGGTATTGGACCAGGTGATGCCGTATTCGTTCCGAGCTTTACATTTGCTGCTACTGCAGAAGTTGTAGCTGGAAGATGCGCAACGCCAGTTTTCGTCGATAGTAGTTATGATACGTTTAATATGGATCCCGAGAGTTTAAATCGAGCAATAAAAAAAGCAAAAGAAATTGGTTTAACTCCAAAAGTAGTAATACCAGTAGATTTATTTGGATTGCCGGCTGATTATGATGAAATCCAATCTATAGTTGAAAAAAATAAGCTTATACTTTTTTGTGATTCGGCTCAGGGTTTCGGGGCGGAATATAAAGGTCGAAAGGTTGGCACTATCGGTCATGCCACGACAACAAGTTTTTTTCCAGCTAAACCCCTTGGATGCTACGGTGATGGGGGCGCTATATTTACTAACGATGATGAATTATCAGAAATTATTGAAAGTTTGCGTGTTCATGGAAAAGGCACAGATAAGTATGATAATGTGCGTATAGGTTTGAATAGCCGTTTGGATACAATTCAGGCTGCTATACTTATTGAAAAACTTGCAATATTTGAAAATGAAATAGACGAGCGTGAGAGGATTGCAAAAAATTATACTAATATGCTTAGTTCAATGTTTAAAGTTCCAGATGTACCCTTAGGATACCGTAGCGTTTGGGCTCAATATACACTAAAGGTTGAAAATAGCCATCGAGAGGGTCTAATACAATTTCTAAAGTCAAGAAGTATCCCTGCATCAATATATTATCCTCGTCCTCTTCATAAACAAACAGCATATCAAGGCTTCCCAATCGCAACAGAAAATTTACCTATATCAGAAAAACTAGCAAAAGAGGTGATTAGCCTACCGATGCACCCCTATTTGAGGCAAGAAGAACAAAATGAAATTATAAAAGCATTGCATGATTGGAATTATTCAAAATGATAATGAAGAAAACTTGAGGCAACTAGTGTATTATAAGCGTAAATTAATATAAATGAACAAAGTAGATTATAAAAATATATTGCGGATGCTAATATTAATTGGTTATCCAATGGCGGGTTTAGCTACATCTATATTTGGCGTGGGTGAAAGTCAGGCAGTAACCGTTCCATATCGAGTATTAGTTGTTATTATCTCTTTT
>CAIQCB010000016.1 GCA_903870245.1 uncultured Methylocystaceae bacterium | reverse complement strand
TGCGACGGGCGCTTTCGCCGCCGGTGTTGGCGCCCAGGCTCAGCAAGCCGATTCGTCGGCCGTGGGCACGGGTGCGCTCGCCTCTGGAACCAGATCGGTCGCTGTAGGCGCAAACGCTACTGCCGGCGCTGGCGAAAACACGACCGCTATTGGCAATTCCGCCAAGGCAATCGGCCTATCGGCGACGGCGATCGGCGATAATTCCTGGGCTGCCAGTGACAACGCATGGGCCGGTGGCGTCAATGCATTTGCGGCCGGAACCGGCGCTATCGCTCTTGGCGCGGATTCCTATGCCGACGTCGACAATGCATTGGCGATTGGCGTGGGCGCGAGCGCGAGCAACGTCAACTCGACGGCCTTCGGCGCCGGCGCGACGACGCAGTTCGATAATCAGCAGGTTTTCGGAACGTCGACCAATAATTACCGCCTCTCGGGCCTGACGACGGGTGCGAACAATCAGAGCGGTTCGACCTTCATGGTCACGACCGACGGGACCGGCCAGCTCTATTACGCCAATCTCCCCAATGGGGCCGGCGTCGATTGCACAGGCGCTTCGGCGACCGGCGCCAATGCGCTGGCCTGCGGCAATGGCGCCGTCGCCAATGGCGCCAACGCCTCCGCCTGGGGCGCGGGCGCCAACGCCACCGGGGCATCAGCGACGGCGTTGGGCGACAGCGCTCGGGCCACGGCGACAGACGCCGTGGCTATCGGTCGTAACGCGCAGGCCGGCGTCGCCGGCAGCGTTGCGATCGGCTCGAATTCGGTGACGGCGGCGCGCAACACAGGCGCCTATACCGTCAGCGGCGGGATCATCGCCGGGACCGCTCCGACAGGCGGCACGGTCAGCGTCGGGACGGCGGGGGCCGAGCGGCAAATCCAGAACGTCGGCGCGGGCGTGCTGTCCTCGACCTCGACCGATGCGGTCAACGGCTCACAGCTCTATGCGGCGGCGACAGCGACCAATACGGCGGCGGCCGGCGCGGCCAATGGGCTCGGCGGCGGCGCAAACTGGAACGCCGCGACAGGTTCGTGGACCGGGCCGGCCTACAACATTCAGGGGAACAGCTACGATAATGTTGGCGACGCGCTTGGGGCGGTGAATAACAATATCAACAATATCAACAATAACATCAACAATCTGAACGCCAATGTCGTCGGACTCTGGCAAAACGTCGACGCGCTGAAACAGTCGGTGCAGCGCAGTTACGAAGGCGCAGCCGTGGCGATGGCGACGACCGGCGGCTATCTGCCAGAGAACAAGACATTCGCAATTACCGCCAACTGGGGCGGTTTCCGTGGCCAGAACGCCTTCGGCGCGCAGGCGCATCTGCGTCTCAACGAACACGCCGTTCTCAACGCAGGCGTCGGCGGCGGTCTGCGTTACGGCGGCGTCGGCGGCCGGGCGGGCATGACGCTCGCCTGGTAAGCGGCCCAAAGAGATTAAATTTCGGCGCTCTTACGCCCCGGGCAAAAAAATTACATCGCCGCGCAACTTACACGGCAGCGTCGGGGTCGGCGAATTTTCCTTTTGTGATCAGATTTCCGGGCGTTTTTCGCGCCAGTTGAGAGGCCTTCGCAAGCGCGTGATTTTTAAGCGCCGGTCTGCGCGCTGGCTTATCCCGAAGATTCTCGTAACTCAGAATTAACCATAAGCATAACAATATTATGAACGTCAACGCGCTCGGTTGACGCCTGTTCCTCGTCCTTCGAACCCAGCCCGGCGGGGGAGAAAATTTCAGAGGTTTGCCGTCATGTTATCCAAGACCAACCCACCAACCGGCTCTGGCGCCCATTGCAGGATTGCTCCGTTAGTTACCGTTTCCACAATTTTGCAGACCAGCGCGCTCGCCGGCGGCGCGCTGACAGGATTGATCGTTTTCGCCAACCCGGCCTCGGCGCAGTTTGTGCCTAACGGCGCCGCCACGGGGACCAATGCTCTGGCGGTGGGCGCGAGCGCCGTGGCCAATGGCTCAAACGCAACGGCGACAGGCGCCAATTCCCGCGCCAATGGCGCAAGCGCCTCGGCCTATGGCCGCGACTCTAACGCCACTGGCTCTGCTGCGACGGCGACAGGCTCCGGCGCCCGCGCCAATGGCTCCTTTGCCTCGGCCTATGGCGGCGGCTCGAACGCAACTGAATTCGCTGCGACGGCTCTTGGCGCTGGCTCCACCGCAAACGGCGTTTCTGCGACGGCAATTGGCGATTCAGCCTTCGCTGAAGGCGAGAGCACGACGGCGATTGGAAACCTGGCGAACGCCCTCGGCCTGCATGCGACGGCGATAGGATACCTGACTGGCGCCCAGGACGATTTCGCGACTGCGATCGGGGATGGCGCCTTCGCCGGATCCCGCGCCGCGACGGCGGTGGGGCGTGAGTCAATTTCGACAGGCGCCGAAGCGACGGCGATTGGATATTCAGCCCGGGCTGAGGGGGAGCGCTCATCCGCGATAGGGTATGACTCAAGGGCCAACGGCGCCGACGCCATCGCCATCGGCAGTTCAGCGAACGCCACCGGCGCGAACGCGATGGCCCTTGGTTCGGGAGCCTCAACGGCGGGTTTTGCCGGATCGACGGCGATTGGCGTCGGCGCTGTCAACACCGCCGCCAATCAGATGATGCTGGGCGCGGCGAATACGACTTTTGCGGCGCCGGGCATCGTTTCCGCCGCCAGCGCCGCCGCACAGCAAGGGCCGACCAAATTCGTGTCATCGGACTCCGCAGGAAGATTGGCGACGTCGCAATTCGGTCCCGACGATATCGGGGGCATGCGCAGTAACATTGATACGCTCGGCGCCAATGTCGCCGGACTCTGGCAAAATGTCGGCGCGCTGAAACAATCGGTGCAGCGCGGCTACGAGGGCTCGGCGATCGCGATAGCCGCCTCTGGCGCGCCGAACCTGTCGCCGGGCAAGAAATTTTCGATCTTCGCCAAATGGGGTAATTTTCGTGGTCAGAACGCCTTTGGCGCCAGCGCGCAGCTGCGGGTGACCGATAATGCGGTCATGACCGCCAGTTTTGGCGGCGGCCTGCGCTATGGCGGCGTCGGCGGCGGCATCGGCGGCCTGATCGAATGGTGATTTTACGGCACAAGAGGCATCCGGCGCGTCCGGCGCCGGATGACCGATTGCTTTGGTGTCCGCAACATTTGACGCCGGCGTCGGCCTTTTGATTGCCGAAGCAGGCGGGGGGTATCACTGGTGGAGCGCCTCGCCATGCAGGGCGATGTCGAGACCCTCGCGCTCGTCGTCAGCGTTTACGCGCAGCGTCACGAACAATGACACAATCTTCAGGGACAGCCAGGTGCCGATGGCGCACCAAACGATCGTCACAACCACGCCAATCGCCTGAACGAGCAGTTGCGACGGATTGCCGTCGAGCAATCCTGAGACGCCGGGATCGGCGCCCGAGGCGGTGACCGCGCGCGTCGCAAAGACGCCGGCGAGCAGCGTGCCCAGAATGCCGCCGACGCCATGCACGCCGAAGACGTCGAGCGTGTCGTCGTAATGATAGAGATGTTTGGCGACGGTGCACATCCAGTAGCAAACGCCGCCGGCGATCAGACCGATGATGACGCCATGCCAGGGCAGGATGTAGCCGGAGGCCGGCGTGATCGTGCCGAGACCGGCGACCGCGCCGGAGACGACGCCCAGCACCGAGGGCTTGCCGCGTTGAATCCATTCCAGCGTTGACCACATCAGCGCGCCCGAACAAGCGGCGAGATGGGTGGCGACGATCGCGAAAACGGCGCGTGAATTGGCGCCCAGCGCCGAACCGCCGTTGAAGCCAAACCAACCGACCCAGAGCAGTCCTGTGCCGATCACGGCCAGCGACAGATCAAAAGGCGCCAGATTTTCGCGCCCAAATCCGATGCGATTGCCCATTATGATTGCGGCGACAAGACCGGCGACGCCGGCGTTGATGTGCACAACAGTGCCGCCTGCATAGTCGAGGAGGCCGAGAGTTTGAAGAAAGCCGCCGCCCCACACCCAATGCGCGGACGGCGCATAGACGAGGAACAACCAGACAATACTGAATAGCATGAACGCCGAGAAGCGCATGCGTTCGGCGACCGAACCGCCGACAAGCGCGCAGGTGATGACCGCGAAAGTCATTTGGTAGGCCATGAACAGAATTTCGGGAATGGTTTTGGCGAGAGGGCTGATCGTCTCCGGGCCGATGCCCCTCAGCAGCATTCGCGCCGTATCGCCGATCCACGGACCATTGCCAGAGAAAGCCAGACTGTAGACGATGGCGATCCACAATATCGAGACGATCGCTGTGGCGATCAGGCTCTGCGCCATGGTGGCCAGGACGTTCTTCTTGCGAACCATCCCGCTGTAAAACAGCGCGAGGCCGGGCAACGTCATCATCAGCACCAGGGCCGTGGCGACAATCATGAAGGCGGTGTCGCCGCTATCGATTGTGGGGGCGTTTTGCTGGGCGAGGGCCGGAGTCGCCGACAGGAGCAGCGCCATCGTCATTGATGAGATTTTACGCATTGGTTTTCTCGACGATCAGACTTGAGGCATTATGCCCAGGACTCTTCATCGAGGTCATAATCTTGGCGCCAGATGCGCAAAAGATTAAATAAGAGGCTATATTCGCCTGATATTTGCACGTTAATTCGCGTTATTGATGAAAAGATCGGCGATGCTGCGCGATAACCAGTCAATCGCCGTTTCTCTGACTTCTTTGGAAGGGCTATTTACCCGGCGGTTTGGCGCCGGCGTATGGCCTGGAGGCAGCGGCCATCGGCGCGGCAGGCGCTATGGGCGCGGACGATCCGAGACCAACAGAAAGACCGAACAACCGCCATTGTCCGTTCACCGGCGCGTAGAGCAATTCAAAATTCACTTGCGTCGGCGCGGAGGGGAAAAAACCTCTCATATGCATCATGCCGCTGGGCTCGATTTGCGGCATGAGGGTGAGTTGCGGATCAAGAACGGCGACTCCTGCAAGATCAAGCCTGTCGCGCCGGAGCTGGGCGAAGATTTCCGCCAGTCGCGCATCCGAATTCGACTGAAACTGCGGAGATCCGAGGTCCCGCAGGACAGTGTAGTTGCCGGTCTTGTTGGCGTGATCAAGCGCCAGAAGCGTGGAGCGCACCAGGATCAGCACGCCGTTGCGATCGATCTGTGCGGGCTTGGCTGCGTCGCCGGTCTGGGCAAGGACAGGCGTCGACAGCGCCAAAGCGACGCTGGCCAGAAACATCATGCTGCGAGGATAAAGCATTGGTCCCCTCATGGATTATCAGGGATAATCCCTTGATGCGGAAGACTATAATGTCAAGTTTAAGATTAATGCGAACTTGTCCGACCCTGATCAGCCGATGGTTGAGGTCAACGCGCTCGCTTGTCTGACTTTGCCGCGCCGGCCTGAATGTCACGCCAGGCGTCTGATTGCGCGATCATCTCGCGGATTGATGCGATGTTAACGGCGGCGTCCTCGGGCGACAGGTCGCGGCGCAGGAGTTCCTCCGCCTCTGCGAATTTGCCCTGGAGGCCAAGCACCAGCGCCAGATTTTGCCGCACCCTTTCGTCGGCCCCTGGCTGGCCGGCGGCCAAACGCAGCGTTTCCTCGGCTTTCGGCAATTGACGCGATAAAGCGTAGGATAAGCCAAGATTGGAGAGCACCCTCGGATCGTTGGGCTGGATTTTCAACGCCGTTTCGTAATAGCCGCGCGCTGCATCGTGATCGCCGAGTTGGTCGGCGATGGAGCCCTGGGTTGATAGCACCGACCAGTCCGGCCTTTCAGGCGTGTGGGCGCGGGACAGTATATCCTCCGCCTGCTTGAGTTGTCCGGCGTCGGCGAGGGCTTTGCCATAGGCGGCGAGCACCTGCATGTCCTCAGGATTTTGGATGGCAAGGCCTTGCAGAACCGCCGCCTCCTGGGCGTTTTGTCCTAACGCATGAAGCCCCCTTGCGTAGGTCAGCGCTGTGTTCTTGTCGGAGCGATTGGCGTCGTAGCGACGTCCCCAATCTTCTGTGAAACGGCGCAGCGAGACGTCATCCTTCGGCGGCGCGACTGGCGCCGAAAGACCGCCCATGGCGCCTGAAATATCGGGCAGGGCCGTCTTGCAGCCGCCTAATGGGAGGCCCATCCCCGCAGCAATCATGACAATAAGGAGGGCTACAGCAGGGGACCGGGGGCGCCCGGATGCGTCATTTTTGTACGAATCTATCATAAGCTAAGCAATAAATTCTTAAGCTTAACCAATCGTAAATCAGGTCCCGATCCCCCCTTGTTCGCCGCTTCTGGTCCCCCTGTTGCCCTCGTGGACTCAGGGGGCGCTATGATGAAACGAGATTCGCCTGCACAGTGACGCAAACCGCGAGGACGCATGACGTCGAAGCTTGAAGACTGGTCGCCCGAGGCTACGGCCATCGATTTCGTCGATACAGAAAGTTGGCCTCAGGCGCGCGCCGCCGCCGGCGCGGAAGTCGCAGCTCTCGCCGACGCCGCCGGTTTCGAGGCGCGGCCCGGCGGCGTGTTGATCGTTCCGGGCGGAACAGGCGTTAGCCCGCGCGTCTTTTTTGGAGTCGAGGCCCCCGCCGCCAAAAGTCGGGATTCGTTGCTGGCCGGCAAGCTGGCGGCAGACTTGCCAACAGGGCTTTATCGATTTGGCGCCGGCGTCGTCGATCCGGCGCAGGCGGCCCTGGCTTTTCTGCTCTCCTCCTATTCCTTCACGCGCTATGTCCCGGCGAAAAAAGTGAAGCCCCGCCTGTGCGCCCCGCAGGGCGTCGACCGCGCGCGCATCGAGCGAATCGCCGGCGCGGTCGCCTTCGGTCGCGATCTCGTCAACACGCCGGCCAACGATATGGGGCCCGAGGCGCTCGCCGAAGCCGCGCAGGCCCTTGCCGCCAAATATGGCGCAAGCTGCCGCACCATTGTCGGAGATGCGCTGCTTGCCGAAAATTTTCCGCTAATCCACGCCGTGGGCCGCGCCGCCGCGCAGGCGCCCCGTCTGGTCGATTTCAGTCACGGTCCGCAGGATGGACTCAAGGTGACGCTGGTCGGCAAGGGCGTGTGTTTCGACAGCGGCGGTCTCGACATCAAGCCCGCCTCCGCCATGCAGTTGATGAAGAAGGACATGGGCGGCGCGGCTGTGGCGCTGGCGCTGGCGTCCATGGTGATGGATGGCGGCGCGCCGGTCAGGCTGCGCGTGTTGCTGCCGATCGTTGAAAATTCGATTTCAGCCAACGCCTTTCGACCCGGCGACGTCTATCCCAGCCGCAAGGGGCTCTCGGTCGAGATCGGCGATACCGACGCCGAGGGTCGATTGATCCTTGCCGATGCGCTGGCGCTGGCCTGCGAGGACGCGCCCGATCTTCTCTTCGATTTTGCGACGCTTACCGGCGCTGCGCGGGTTGCGCTTGGCCCGGAGCTGCCGCCCTTTTACACCGCATGCGACGCGCTCGCAGACGACATCGCCGCTCAGGGTCGCGGCGTTCATGATCCGGTGTGGCGTTTGCCGCTCTGGGACGCCTATGACAAGGGACTTGATGGCAAGATTTCCGATCTTGTCAGCACTTCCAGCGGCCCCTTTGCGGGCTCCATTATCGCGGCGTTGTTCCTGCGCCGTTTTGTCGGCGACCCAATGCGCTGGGCGCATTTCGATTGCTATTGCTGGACGCCGTCCGCGAAACCGGGCCGGCCCGAAGGCGGAGAAATCCAGGCGGCGCGCCTTCTCTACGATCTGATCGAGCGACGGGCGCAAGAGAGAGGGATCGTTTCATGAGCGATACCTACGATCGTCGCGTGACGCCGGCGCGTCCCGATCTCGCCGCCGCTCATCTCAGGGATCGTATCGCCGCGCCGCGTTATGTCGAGGGCGCAATCTTTCAGGTTCGCGAGGGCGTGATCGATATGCGACGCGAGCCGCGTCCGGACTGCGCGGTCGATACCCAGCTTCTTTACGGCGAACGCGTCACTCTCTACGACGAGGAGGAAGGCTGGGGCTGGGTTCAGGCGGCGCGCGACAATTATGTCGGCTGGGTTGCGCTGAATGCGTTGTGGAGCCGCAACGATCCGCCGACGCATCGCGTCGCGGTAGCGCGCACGTTTATCTATCCCGGGCCCAGCATAAAGTTGCCGCCAATCGCAGCAGCGCCCCTGGGCGGCGATATCACGATCATCGAAGAGCGCGACGATTTTCTGGTGACGCCGGAGCAGGGTTTCATGTGGCGCGCGCATCTTGCGCCGCTGGATAAACTGGCGACGGATTTCGTCTCCGTGGCGGAAACGCTAATCGGCGCCCCTTATCTATGGGGCGGCAAATCCTCACTGGGCGTCGATTGCTCCGGTCTGGTGCAAGTCTCGCTGCTCGCCACCGGCTTCAACGCCCCGAGAGACAGTGACATGCAGGCTGCAGGACTTGGCGACGCCCTCGCGTTGGAGGCGCCGCTTCGACGCGGCGATCTGGTTTTCTGGAAAGGTCATGTCGGGATTATGCGCGACGCCGATACGCTCTTGCACGCCAATGGAACTCACATGCTCGTCTCAAGCGAACCGCTGGCGCAGGTGCGGGAGCGCAATCTCGCGGCGGGCGCGGGCGATATCATTGGCCTCCGGCGATTGCCATCCTGCCGCGGTTAGGCGTTGACGTTGAGAGCGCTTTCCGCCATCGCGCAAATCGCTTCACGGAAAGAAAGCGCCAAAAAACATAAGGACAGAGTCGCTTACTGCTTCAATCAGAGCGGTAAACGCCTAACCTGCGCGAACGAAAGCTTTTAACAACCGTTTGAGCGCGCCAATATTTGCGGCCAGTGCGGTCGACGTCTGTTCGAGCGATGGTTTGCCTCCGGCGTAGCCTGACGCAAAGGACGTCACCAGCGTGATCCCCGCGAATGGCAAACCACATCTGCGCGCCAGGATCGCTTCCGGCGCGATGGTCCAGCCGATCACATCCGCGCCTAGCTTGCGCGCCATGCGCGCTTCGGCGGGCGTTTGGTAGGTTGGGCCTGAAAACCACATCATAACCCCTTCGATCATGGGCATGACGGCGGTGGTTGCGGCAAATTTGAGACGTCGCATCAGACGTTTGTCGTAAGCCTCGGTCAAATCGAGAACGCCGTCGGCTTGTCCGATCAGAGGATCGAACCCCGTTATGTTGATATGATCTGCGATGACGACAAAATTTCCTGATTGCAGCTCAGGATTCACTGAATGCCCCGGGCCGATCATCAATACCGCGCTGACGCCGAGCAGGGAGAGTGTCTCCATCGGCCCGGACATCAGGCCCGGATCGCCGGTTTCATAAAAGGTGGCGACGCCCTGAAGCATCAGAACCGGGGCTTCATCAATCTCGCCGATCACGACGACTCCGTTTTCGACGCCGGCGCCAATCGGAAATCCCGGCAGCTCGCCATAAGCGATACGATCGTTAACAGCCATGATCTCGACGAGCCCGCAGAGATCGTCGTCGAAAATGATAGCGAGATCAATTTGGGAAAAAGGACACCGCGCGCCGATGATCGTCGCCGATTGGCGAGCGGCTTCGTTCACGAGAGAGACTCGACCTGATTGCGAAAGGCGGCGGCGAAGAGCGCGCGGGTATATTCTTGTTGAGGATGATCAAAAACCTGCGTTGCGGGACCTTCCTCCACGACCTTGCCATGTCGCATGACGATAAGATGCGCCGCCAGCGCCTTCACCACGCGCAGATCGTGACTGATGAAGAGATAGGCCAGGGCGCGACGGCGTTGCAAATCGCGGAGAAGGTCAATGATCTGCGCCTGAACGGACATGTCGAGCGCCGAGGTCGGCTCGTCAAGAACCACGAATTTTGGCTCCAGCACGATGGCGCGGGCAATGGCGATGCGCTGTCGCTGGCCGCCGGAAAATTCATGCGGATAGCGATCCATGGTTGCGGGATCGAGGCCCGTTTCCGTCAACGCCTGCGCGACGATCTCGCGACGTTCGTTCAGCGTGAGTTCGGGACGCTGGACAGTGAGGCCCTCGGCGACAATCTCGGCCACCGACATGCGCGGCGACAGCGAACCATAAGGGTCCTGAAACACGATTTGCATATCGCGTCGCAGCGGGCGCATCTCGGCGACACTCTTGCCGTCGATGCGGTCGCCGAGGAAAACAATCGGACCTTCCGAACGAATGAGACGCAAAAGCGCCAGCGCCAGCGTGGTTTTCCCGGAACCGGATTCGCCGACGACGCCCACCGTCGCCCCCTCTCTGATGATGAGCGAGACCCCGTCAACCGCTTTCACATGATCGACTGTGCGACGCATAAAGCCGGCTTTGATCGGAAACCAGACCCGTAGATTATCGGCTGAAACGACTACCGGCGCAGCGTCGTCGCTGACGATTGGATCGCCCTTCGGCTCAGCGGAGAGTAACGCGCGGGTGTAGGGATGGCGGGGAGCCGAAAATACGGTCTCGACCTCTCCGGTTTCAATGACCTTGCCTTTTTGCATGACGCAGACTGTATCGGCGAAGCGGCGCACCAGTCCCAGATCATGAGTGATGAACAGCATCGCCATGCCATAGGTCTGTTGCAAACGCTCCAGCAGGGCGAGGATTTGGGCCTGAACCGTGACGTCAAGCGCGGTCGTCGGCTCGTCAGCGATCAGAAGATCGGGCTTGTTGGCGAGCGCCATGGCGATCATCACGCGCTGGCGCTGACCGCCGGAGAGCTGGTGCGGATAGGCTCCGAGCCGGGCTGAAGGATTAGGAATGCCGACTTCCGTCAACAGTTCGACGACGCGGCTTCTTCGGGCGTTGGCGTCGCTCAAGCCATGCAGTTCGAGAATTTCCGCGATCTGTCTTTCGATCGTCTGGAGCGGGTTGAGCGAGGTCATCGGCTCCTGAAAAACCATAGTGATGCGGGCGCCACGCACAGAGCGGAGCGTTGCATCATCTACGGTGAGCATATTTCTGCCGTCGAACCGAGCCTCACCGCTGACCTGTGCGCCGGGCGGCAGCAGGCGGACGATGGACAGCGCGCTGATAGATTTTCCGGAGCCGGACTCCCCGACAAGAGCCAGAGTCTTGCCCCGCGCGACCGAGAAAGAGACCTGATCGACGGCGCGCGTCTCGCGGCCGCCTTGCCGAAAGGCGACGCTTAGATCGCGAACGTCGAGGAGTGGTGCGTCCGTCATATCCGTCATCCGAAATTCTTTCTCGGATCGAAAGCGTCGCGGACCGCTTCACCGATGAAGACAAGCAGTGAGAGCATCAGCGCGATGATGATGAAGCCGGTCAGCCCGAGCCATGGAGCCTGAAGGTTAGACTTGCCCTGCAAGAGTATTTCTCCAAGCGAGGGCGAGCCCGGCGGCAGGCCGAAGCCTAGAAAATCAAGCGAGGTCAGGGTGGTGATGGACGAATTGAGAATAAAGGGAAGGAAGGTCAGGGTCGCGACTGTCGCGTTAGGCAGGAGGTGTCGCGTAATGATGCGAAAATTACTAAGTCCCAGCGCACGCGCAGCGTTGACATATTCGAAATTTCGCGCCCGCAGAAATTCCGCCCGCACCACATGCACGAGCGAGACCCATGAGAAAAGCAGAAGTATGCCGAGCAGCACGAAAAAACCTGGTGTCAGAAAGGAAGAGATGATGATCAACAGGTATAGCTGCGGCAGGGATGACCAGATTTCGATGAAACGCTGCAGCACAAGATCGACGCGTCCGCCGAAGAATCCCTGCACGGCGCCAGCGGCGACGCCGACGATCGAAGAGATTGTCGCGAGGATCAGGCCGAAGAGCACCGAGATACGGAAACCATAAAGCAATCTTGCAACGACATCGCGGCCCTGATCGTCGGTGCCGAGCCAGTTCCATTCAATGTCGGCGCAGCCATGGTTTGTTTGGCCCGGACGCAGCGTTTTCGCCGCGGCGATCTCGCATTGCGACTTGCTGAGCATCCATGTCGGGGGGGAGGGCGCCGGTGTGGGGAGCGCCAGATTATGGGTATCATAGGAGAAGTGCACGGGCGGCCAGACCATCCAGCCATGCGTGTTGATCTCGCTCTCAATCACAGGATCGCGGTAGTCGGTTCGGGCCAGGAAACCGCCGAATTTCTCCTCGGGATAATTGACGAAGGCTGGAAACAGCAGTTCGCCCTTGTACCAGGCAAGTATGGGGCGATCGTTGGCGAGGATATTCGATAGCAGCGACATGACGAAAAGGATCGTGAAAAGCCAAAAGGACAAGTAGCCGCGACGGTTCGCCTTGAAATTGACGAGACGTCTGCGGTCGAGAGGCGTCAACTGTAGCCATCCGCTACGCGAAATGGGCGGCGCAAGCGGGGCCGCGCCGTGAGTGATGACGTCCATCGTCAAACCTCCCTGGTTTCGAAATCGATGCGGGGATCGATCCAGGTGTAGGTGAGGTCTGAGATCAAATTCACCACCAGGCCGAGCAAAGCAAAAATATACAGGCTTGCAAATACGACCGGATAGTCGCGATTGACGATGCTTTCGAACGACAGATAGCCGAGGCCGTCGAGCGAGAAGATCGTTTCGATCAGCACTGAACCGGTGAAAAAGGCGTGGACAAAAGCGCCGGGAAAGCCGGCGATGACGATGAGCATGGCGTTGCGAAACACGTGGCCATAGAGAACACGGCGCTCGGTAAGTCCCTTCATGCGCGCTGTCTGGACATATTGTTTACGGATCTCGTCAAGAAAGGAGTTTTTGGTCAGGAAGGTTTGTGTGGCGAAGGCCCCGAGGGTCAAGGCGCTCACCGGAAGGACGATATGCCAGAGATAATCCAGAATCTTGCCGAACAACGAGAGCTGATCGAAATTATCCGAGGTCAGCCCGCGCAGCGGAAAAATTTGCCAGAAAGAGCCGCCGGCGAAGAGCACGATCAGTAGCATGGCGAACAGGAAGCTCGGGATCGCATAGCCGATGATGATCAGATTGGAGGTCCAGAGGTCGAACCTCTCGCCATCCCGGACCGCCTTGGCGATGCCGAGCGGTATCGAGATCGAGTAGGAGATGAGCGTCATCCACAAACCTAGCGACATAGAGACGGGAAGACGTTCGGAAATCAAAGTCAATACGCTTTCATCCCGAAAGTAGCTCTTGCCGAAATCGAACATGGCGTAGTTCTTGATCATCAGCAGGAAGCGTTCCCATGCCGGCTTGTCGAAACCAAATTGTTTTTCCAGTTCAGCGATGAACTTCGGATCGAGCCCCTGCGCGCCGCGATACCTTGTGGCGGTTTCGGCCGCGATCGGCCCGGTTTGGCTCGCCGCCCCCTGACCCACGTCGCCGCCGCCGCCCGAGAAGCGACCCGACGCGCCAACATCGAACCCCTGCAATTGCGCGATGATCCTCTCGACTGGCCCGCCCGGCGCAAATTGCACGATGACAAATGAGATGAGCATGATGCCGAGGATCGTTGGGATCATCAGCAATAATCGGCGGGCGATATAGGCTCCCATATGTCGGCGTCCTGTTGTCAGCGTCCTGTAAAGTTGATCTTTTTGGCTTTCGCCTCGTCCCACCACCACGTCCACAATACGCCGGTGTCGAATTTCGGCATATGCTCCGGTTGACCGAAAAGATCCCAGTAGGCGTAGCGATGCACCGGGTTATACCAGTGCGGCACCCAGTAATGCTGGCTCCGCAGCACCCTGTCGAGCGCCCGGCAACAGGCGACAAGCTCCTCCCGCGTCTTGGCCTTAAGGGCCCTGTCGACCAGCGCGTCAATCGCCGGATGACGAATGCCAGGGAGATTGCGGGTTCCATTCACATCAGCGGTGCTGGAGTCGAAATAGGCGCGCAGTTCCTCGCCGGGGCTCCAGGCCATGATCAGGACGTCATGAACGACGTCGAAATCGAAGTCTTCCAGACGTTTCTTGTATTGCGCCGCGTCAACAACGCGCATATGCGCGCTGACTCCGAGCAATTTCAGATTTTTGATGAAGGGTTGGGTGTGCCGCTCGAAGGTGTTCGAGTTGTCAAGAAACTCGAAGGACAGCGGCGCGCCATCCGGGAGAAAAAGCTGGCCATCGCGGCGCTGACAGCCGGCTGCGGTGAGCAGATCGTTGGCTTTTTTCAGCTGGATGCGGTCCTGACCCGAGCCGTCCGAGACCGGCGACATGTAGGGTTCGCCAAACACATCAGGCGGCAGCTGATCCCGCCAGGGATCGAGCAGGGCTTTTTCTGCATCGCTTGGCAAGCCCTTGGCCGCCAGTTCCGAGTTTTCGAAATAGGAAGATATCCGCCTGTAGGCGTCGTACATGAGATTGCGGCTCGTCCATTCGAAATCGAAGGCGTAGCCAATCGCCTCGCGGATGCGGGGGTCTCTGAATATCTTGCGACGGGTATTGAAGACCCAGCCCTGAATGCTCGGGATATTGTTGTTGGGAGCGATGGCGCGTTTGACGCGACCGTCGCGGGCGGCGGGAAATTCGTAGCCGGTGGCCCAGACGCGGGCGATGTTCTCCTCGCGCTCGGTGAAGGCGCCGGCCTTGAAGGCCTCGAAGGCGACCTGGCTGTCGCCAAAATACTCGAAGCGTATCATGTCAAAATTGCCCTGACCGATGGCGATCGGCAAATCCTTCGCCCAGTAGTCCTTGACGCGGCTGAAGGCGATGAAATGACCCTGGTCGAAAGTTTCGACCTTGTAGGGTCCGGAGCCGAGCGGCGGCTCAAGCGTTGTCGCCTCGAAATCGCGCTTCTCGTAAAAGGCGCGGGAGAATATCGGCTGGTTGGCCACTGTCAGCGGCAGATCGCGAGAACGTCCGGGCGCAAAACGACAGATCAGCACATCGTCGGCGACCGCCTCTGCGCTCACGAGATCGCGCAGCATCTGGCTGATGACAGGATGGCCTTTTGCTTTCAGGATATTGAGCGAGAAAGCCGCGTCGCTCGCGGTCAGCGGCGTGCCGTCGTGAAACCGCGCCTCTGGCCGCAGGAAGAAGGTGTAGGTTAGTTTGTCGGAGGAAATCCGCACCTTGCGGGCCACAAGGCCATAATAGGCGTCACGCTCGTCGAGACTTTGGTTCATCAGCGTGTCGAAGACGAGCGACATCCCAGTCGCCGGATTGCCGCGCAAAACATAGGCGTTGAAAGTGTCGAAGGTTGGACTTGGCGGAGAAAGCGCCAGGGTCCCCCCCTTCGGCGCATTCGGGTTCACATAGCCAAAATGCTTGAAATCGGGAGACTCGGCGAGGTCGCCGAACGTTGAGAGGCCATGGCTTTCGATTTCGCCGGGCGCTGGCGCCCTTGCGATCGGCGAGGCGACGGCCTTTCCCGGCGCCGGGGAGGCGAAACCGGCTGCGGCCCCAATCATGCCGGCGTGCAAAAGACGCCGGCGCGTCAATGGAAGCATGAAATCGGCCAAATTCTCTCCGGTCGTCCGATGCAGGGTCTACCCTGACGATTCGTTCCAAGTCGACTGTTTGCCACGATTATGTCGGATTTTGGCGAGGCGCTTGCAATTATTATCTCATTCTCCCCAAATCGATCCAATGACGCGCCTCTTCTTCGTCGACAAGCGCGCACGAGCGCCGTTGCCAGACACAGATTTTGCCGCCGGGTATGAGCGGCGGACGAAATCGCCTATAGGTGCCGAATGACCCGCTCCGCCCTGTATTCAGGCACCTTTGATCCACTGACCAATGGGCACCTTGACGTAATCCGTCAGGGCGCTGCGCTGTTCGACCGGGTGGTTGTCGCCATAGGCGTCCATCCGGGCAAAACCCCGTGGCTGAGCTTCGAGGCGCGTCGCAGCATTATTGAAGAGGCCTGCGCCGGTTTTCCGGCAAGAATAGAGGTCATCGGATTCAACGGCCTGGCAGTGGCCGCGGCGCGCGCCGCCGGCGCCTGCGCCATCCTGCGCGGTTTGCGCGACGCCACCGATTTCGACTATGAGATGCAGATGGCGGGCATGAACGGCGCCATGGAGCCGGAGATTAAAACGATCTTTCTGCCTGCTGCGCCGGGGCTACGCCACATCAGCGGCACGCTGGTGAGACAAATCTCGGCGCTCGGCGGCGATGTGTCGGCTTTTGCGCCGCCCGCTTCCGTCGAGGCCCTGCAACGCGCCCTTCAAGGGCGCGATAAATAGCCAATGGGAGGCTGTATGAACTTTAACCGTCGTTTTGCTCTTGCCGCTGTGGCTTTCTCCTTTGCGCTCGGCGCAGCGTCGCTCGTGCGCGCCGAAGACGAGCACACGCTCTACCTCGACACCAAGGACGGCCGCGTCACCATCAAATTGCGTCCGGATATTGCGCCCAAACATGTCGAGCGCATTGAAAAGCTCGCAAAGGAGCATTTCTACGACGGCATTGTCTTCCATCGCGTGATTGATGGTTTCATGGCCCAGGCGGGTGATCCGACAGGCACCGGCATGAGTGGATCGAGGTATCTCGACCTGAAGGCCGAATTCAGCGACACCCCGTTCAAGCGCGGCGCGCTGGGCATGGCGCGTGATCCGGGCGACAAGGACTCAGCCAATTCGCAGTTCTTCATCTGCTTTGCGGATCAGCCGCAGTTGAACGGAAAATACACCGTGTTTGGCGAGGTCGTCTCCGGCATGGATATCGTCGACAAGATCAAGAAGGGCGACAAGTCTGATAATGGCAAGGTCGCCGATCCCGACAAGATCATCAAGATGCGCGTAGCAGGCGACAATAGCTGATCGCAGAAAATCAGGCCCTGCGGCTCTTGTCCGCATGGCGCCTCTACTCTCATGAACTGGAGTCACTATGACCGACGTCGCCGACACAATGACGCTTGAGACGACCAAGGGACCGGTCGTCATCAAATTCCGCGCCGATCTGGCGCCCAATCATGTCGCCCGGATCCAGAAACTCGTTTCAGAGGGCTTTTACGACGGCATCGTCTTTCATCGGGTGATCGACGGCTTCATGGCCCAGACCGGGTGCCCGCGCGGCACCGGCACCGGCGGCTCGAAATACGAAAATCTAAAGGCCGAATTCAACGCCCAGCCACATGTGCGCGGAACCTGCTCCATGGCCCGCGCCTCTCATCCCGATACCGCCAATTCGCAGTTTTTCATCTGCTTTGCCGACACGCCTTTCCTGAACAGGCAATACACGGTGTGGGGCGAGGTGATCTCTGGCATGGAAAACGTCGATCAAATCGAGCGCGGCGAACCGGTGATCAATCCTGATAAAATCATCAAGGCGACGCTCGGCTAGACATCTCACGCCTGAAAATTGACAAATGGCCGGGCTCGCCCGGCCATTTTGCGGTTGAGCCCGGATTATGCGCGTCGATCTTTTCGATTTCGAACTGCCGCCGGAACGGATCGCCCTGCGACCTGTTCATCCGCGTGACAGCGCCCGCCTGCTGGTCGTGCCGCCCTCCGGCGATTTCGTCGACAGGGTCGTTCGCGATTTGACGGATTATCTGCTGCCGGGCGACGCCCTCGTCGTTAACGACACGCGCGTCATACACGCGCGTTTGTCCGGCCGACGCTTGCGCGAGGATCTTGTCGCACAAGTCGAAGCGACCTTGATTGAGCGGCTGGACTCCTGTCGCTGGCGGGCGCTGATGCGGCCCGCCAAGAAAATCCATATCGGCGATCTCATTCGCTTTGGCGACGACGCCCTTGTTGCGAATGTCGTCGACAGGGGAAGCGCTGGCGAAATTATCCTGGAGTTCGCGCTGTCAGGCGAAGTGCTGGACGCGGCGATTGAAACTATCGGCGCGATGCCCTTGCCGCCCTATATCGCAGGAAAGCGTGCTGCCGACGCCGGGGACGAAGCGGATTACCAGACGGTATACGCCCGCGAGCCGGGCGCGGTGGCGGCGCCGACCGCCGGCCTGCACTTCACGCCCGAACTGATCGCGCGCATCGAAGACATGGGCGTCGGATTCCACCGCGTGACCCTTCACGTCGGGGCAGGCACCTTTCTGCCCGTCAAGTCCGAGGACACCGCGACCCATAAAATGCATGAGGAGTTTGCCCGCATCGAGCCGGATACGGCCCGCGCGTTGAATTCTGTCCGAGATCGTGGCGGCCGGATCGTGGCCGTGGGGACGACAGTGTTGCGAACGCTGGAGAGCGCCGCCAGATCAAACGGCGAGATCGATCCTATCGCGGAGCGGACGGATATTTTCATCACGCCGGGTTACAGGTTCCGTGCGGTTGATCTTTTACTCACCAACTTTCATTTGCCGCGTTCCACCTTGTTCATGCTGGTTTGCGCATTCTCAGGGGTCGATCGGATGAAATCGGCTTACGCTCATGCTATTGCCGAAGATTACCGCTTTTACTCTTATGGAGACGCCTGCCTGCTGTCGCTGGCGCAACCATGATAAGCGATGGCGATGTACGCATTTTGGCGCTGTGGCGCGACGATCCAACCGAAGCGCCGATGACCCTCGATTTGCGACTGAAGGAAGGGCGTTGCGTGGCTATCTGGGATCTGTTTGGCGCCTTCGATCTCAACGGGCGCGGGACGCGGCCGTTTATCCTCAGGCGCGATGGCTGCATCGATTTCGGTGCGGCAGCACCGGAAGAATGGCGCACCGATTTACGGGATGCGGAAATGCGCGTCGGTTCTTTATTTACGATATGGTTCAACGCGCACGATAGCGGTCACTATAAAATCGTCAAAATCGCCGCGCCCGGCTCCAGGGAAAAGGTATGAATCCGGATTTCTCCTTTATCCTCCAGGCCACGGATGGCACAGCGCGAAAAGGTGAAATCCGAACGCCGCGCGGCGTTGTGCGCACACCCGCCTTCATGCCGGTAGGCACGGCGGCGACAGTTAAGGCGATGTTCGCCCATGATGTGCGCGCCGCTGGCGCTGATATAATTCTCGGCAATGTTTATCACCTCATGCTGCGCCCTGGCGCCGAGCGCATCGCTCGTCTCGGGGGACTTCATCATTTCATGCGTTGGTCCTATCCGATCCTGACGGACTCCGGTGGATTCCAGGTGATGTCGCTTTCGAAATTGCGCAAGCTCAATGAGGAGGGCGTCACCTTCCAGTCTCATATCGATGGTTCGAAGCATCATTTGACGCCCGAGCGCTCAATGGAGATTCAGGACCTTTTAGGCGCCGACATACAGATGCAGTTTGATGAATGCGTGCGGCTGCCGTGTTCGGAGGAGGAAGCGGCGCGGGCGATGCGTCTGTCCTTGCGCTGGGCCGAGCGGTCGCGCAAGGCGTTTCGTGATACGCCGGGGCGGGGTGTTTTCGGCATTGTTCAGGGCGGGGCTTCGAAGCCGCTGCGGATTGAGAGCGCCAAAATGTTGGCGAACATGGATTTTCATGGCCTCGCTGTAGGCGGCCTTGCGGTCGGCGAACCACAGGAGGTCATGCTGGACATGCTCGACGTGACGCTCCCTCATCTGCCCACGCACAAACCACGATATCTGATGGGCGTTGGCACGCCTGACGATATTATGAAAGCTGTTGCGCGAGGGATCGACATGTTCGATTGCGTCATGCCGACCCGCGCCGGACGCCATGGGCTGGCCTACACACGATTTGGTCCGCTCAATATGAAAAACGCTCGACACGCCGAGGATGCCAATCCGCTCGATCCAGAGTCGGATTGCCCGGCGACAAGCAATTACTCACGCGCTTATCTGCACCATCTGGTGAAGGCGGGTGAAATCCTGGGCATGATGTTGCTAACGCAAGTTAATGTCGCCTATTACCAATTTCTTATGAACGGTTTGCGTAACGCCATTCACGCGGGTAACCTCGACAACTTCATCGCTCAGACTCGTGAGGGATGGGAACGCGGCAAAGCGTGAGGGCCCGGCGCTTGAAAACCTGCGCAGGCTGGGGCGCCTGATTTGTCTACCGGGAGGCAAGCATGAGCGCCTATCGCGACGCCCTGACCAAACTTTTTCTCGAGGGTTCCTTCGCCAAGAGCGACCCTTTGTCGGCGCCGCAGAGAGAAAAAAAACCAGAAAATTCCGGGAAGCCGCCGCTTCGCTCGCGACAAGCCTCTCACAAATCCAGGTCCGGAAAATCCATCTCACAAGCTCGGGCGGCTGCGCAAGTTCAGGCGCCTGTGTCTGCGCCATCGGCCGCCTCCGAACATCTTGTCGTGGCGGTGCGGGATCACTCCCATCCTGGCAAATTGTTGGCTGGAAAATTGCGCGCCCATGGCAAGACCGCATCCGATCTCGCCCGTGACATTCGTGTGCCGGTTAACCGTGTTACGGCGATCATAAATGGTCAGCGGGGGGTAACGGCGGACACTGCTTTGCGATTGGGCCACTGGTTCGACGAGACGCCGGAGAGCTGGCTCGACGCTCAGCAGCGTTACGAACTCGCGCGGGCCCGGGCTGAGGCCGGCGCAGAGATACGTCGGCTGCCACGCCTTTTACGCTCCCGGTAAGCACAGTTTCACCCGGCCCGCAGCAGACGGATCGCCTCGTCGCGCTCGAACAGATAGAGCAGAGCCCTCAAGGCCTCCCCCCGATCGCTTTTAAGATCGGGGTCACGACGCAAGATCAGTTCGGCGTCGTCGCGCGCAATCGCAAGCAGGCGCGCATGCGCGAGGATGTCCGCGAGCCGAAACGCCGGAAGCCCCGCCTGACGTGTGCCTAGAATTTCTCCCTCGCCACGCAGGCGTAAATCTTCTTCCGCCAGACGGAAACCATCTTCTGTCTGGCGTAACGTCATCAACCGCGCCCTGGCCATCTCGCTCAGTGGCCCCTTGTAGAGAAGAAGACAGCTCGACTCGCCAGCGCCGCGACCCACACGACCCCGTAACTGATGTAGTTGAGCCAGGCCAAAACGTTCAGCATGCTCGATCACCATGATCGTCGCCTCCGGCACATCCACGCCAACTTCGATGACTGTCGTCGCCACGAGGATCTGCGTATCCCCGCGCAGGAACGCCTCCATAGCGGCGTCTTTTTCAGGTCCCTTCATTCGCCCGTGGATGAGCCCCACCCTATCGCCAAAATACTGCCGCAGATCGGCCGCGCGTTCCTCAGCGGCGGCGAGATCGAGGTCCTCATTTTCCTCAACCAGCGGACACACCCAATAGGCGCGTGCGCCCTGGGTCAGCGCTCTCTGGAGGCCCGCGACGATCTCGCCAATTCTTGAGGAGGGCAGGGCGCGCGTCGAGATTGGCTTGCGTCCCGGCGGTTTTTCATCAAGCGCCGAGGAGTCCATATCCCCGAAGGCGGTCAGGGCAAGCGTGCGGGGGATGGGCGTCGCCGTCATTACCAATGTGTCGACGGCGTCGCCCTTGGCGCCGAGCGCAAGGCGTTGTTGTACGCCAAAACGATGTTGCTCGTCGACGACGGCAATGCCGAGATCATGAAAGGCGAGGTCTCCTTGCACCAGCGCATGGGTGCCGACAACAATATCCACGTCGCCGCGGGCGATTTCGGAATGTAGCGCCTTGCGTGCGGCAGGTTTGAGACGGCCGGTGAGCAGCCCGACGCGCAGCCCCAGGGGAGCAAGGATCGGTTCGAGACGGTGGTAGTGTTGTCGGGCGAGTATTTCCGTCGGCGCCATCAAGGCCGCCTGTCGTCCGCATTCCACGACGATCGCCATAGCAAGGGCGGCGACGATGGTTTTGCCAGAGCCGACATCGCCCTGCACAAGCCGAAGCATTCTCTTATCCGAGGCCATATCGGCGCGAATATCGGCCAGAGCCCGGTTTTGCGCGCCGGTGAGCCGGAAGGGCAGGGACGCCTCGATCGCCGATGTAAGCCGCCCGTCACCGACGTTTTCCCGGCCCGGCGGCCGCCGCATGCGCGCCCGCACAAGCCGCAGGGCGAGCTGGCTCGCCAGTAATTCATCGAGCGCCAACCGTTGGCGGGCAGGGTTTTGCGGCGACAAGGCTTTAGCGCTGTCAGGTCGATGCGCCAGACGGATCGCTTCCATAAAATCCGGGAGTTTGTTGGCGGCGAGCACGCTGGGCTCCTGCCACTCGGGCAGGACAGGGACTCTTTCCAGCGCCGATTCGGACGCTCGCAGCACGTATCGCGCCTGAAGTCCTTCGGTCAGCCCGTAGACTGCCTCGAATGGAGGAAGTTTCGCCAGACCAGCCTCGTCCAATACCCGGTCGGGATGCACCATTTGACGGCGTCCGTCGTAAAGTTCGATACGACCCGATATCCAGCGCATTGCGCCGATGGGCAGGCTGCGTTCAATCCAGTCGGGATTGGCCAGAAAAAACACCAGTTCGATATCGCCTGTCTCATCCTCCACCAGCACGCGAAACGGCGCTTTCGCATAGCGCCCCTGCGGACGACGGTGCTCCACCACGCGCGCCTTGACGACAACCATGGTTTCAAGCGGCGCGGCTGCGATGGTGGGCCGTTGACTGCGATCAATAACATTTACAGGCAAATGAAATAACAGATCGAGCACGCGCGCCTCATGATTGGGGCCCGCGCCGGGACGCGCCAGTAAACGATCAAGGAGCTTCGCGGTTTTCGGACCAACGCCGGGCAGGGCCGCAACTCGACCAAATAAGGGGGCGAGGATGTCGGGGCGCATAGGTGTCCAAGCCTAATCGATTTCGGCGTCCAGGATTGGCGCCCTTTCGGCGTCCCCATAGGTGAAATGCCACCATTCTCGCGGATAATTGATGAAGCCATAACGCCGCATCACATTAACCAGCGCCTCACGATGCCGCCTTGCCTCAGGCGTCACGCGGTTTTTTGTCCAGGAGCTTCGATCAAAGTAATCGAAATGTGAACCGAAATCCCAACCCGGCACGCCAATGTCGACGGCGAGCCCGGTCGAATGCGATGAGCGCTGCGCGATGTAGCCGCGGGCGAAAAGCTTGCGCTTGTCGATATGTGGAAAATAGTCGGATTTTGTCGATTGATCGGGATTGCGGGACCAGAGTACGAAAGCCTCGACCGCACGCTGCGGACGGTAACAATCATAAACCACCAGCGAGAACCCCCGGCGTTGTGCTTCAGCCTGAACGGCGGCGAGCGCCTGAGCGGCCTCAGTGCGTAACCAGCAGTCAGGCGCGCGGTAACCGGGAACGGGATTGCCGGTGAAATTATCGGAACCGGCGTAGCGCATGTCCTGTTCGATATCAGGCGCAACATCAGCCAGACGGCTGAACCCGGGAGGAGGTTCGCCGGCTTTTGTTTCAACGACGGATGAACAGATCATAAAAATGGCGGCGAGGAAGCTCCAGCCTGAGCTTGCAGTCTCTCTTCTGGCGATCAGATCGATCATCGACGCGGTGTCCTCTCTCCGCGGTCAGCGCTTATAGTCCTGTCAAGCTTTTGGTCTATCGGCGCCGCCATGCGCCGCCGACCAGGCGATCGGATCGGCGATGAAAGATTCGATCTCGTTCAAGCTGTCCTCGGGAAAATAGCCATGTTCCCGCGCCACCAGCAGAACGTCGCGCCAGGTTGCGAGGCAATGCAAATGGATGTCGAGCTCCGCCAGTTCCTCACGAGCGCCCCTGAAAATATCATAGAAAAAGAAAACAAAGACATGATTGCAGCTTTGGCCAGACTCGCGGAGCGCCTGGACGAAGTCTTTCTTCGAGCCGCCATCGGTAGCGAGGTCCTCGACAAGTAGCGTCCGGCCCCTGTCGATTAATTGTCCCTCGATGCGGGCGTTGCGTCCGAAGCCTTTCGGCTTTTTACGGACATATTGCATCGGCAGCATCAGGCTGTCCGCAATCCAGGCGGCAAAGGGGATGCCAGCAGTTTCGCCGCCTGCGACAATATCGAGGGACTCATAACCTATGTCACGCTCGATGGCCTTCGTCGCGAAATCGATCAACCGCCGGCGCAGGCGAGGAAAAGCGATGATTTTTCGCATGTCGATATAAACCGGCGACGCCCAGCCCGCCGTGGTGATGAAGGGTTTTTGGGCGTTGACCAGGATCGCCTCGACTTCGATCAAGGCCTTGGCGGTTTCCTGAGCAACGAAAATTCTGTCATTCGACATGTGCGGGTCTGTCTCCCGTGGGTTTGAAAAATCAGATGCTAAACTGAGCGGCTCGCCGTCAGTCCAAAAAGTATCTCTCGCTCCAGAGCATTGAAGTCTGGCCCTCGACGGACGTAAGCATCACCCGCCGCATAGGCGCGCGCAATCGCGGGACGAGATCTCAGGGACTCGAACCATCGCTTCAGATGTGGGTAATCATCGAGATCCTGCCCCTGATCGGCATGGGGAGCGATCCAAGGATAACAGGCCATGTCCGCGATGGAGTAATCATCCGCGATATACGACTTACCGACAAGCTGACGATCAAGAACGCCGTAAAGTCGGGCAGTCTCGTTACGGTATCGGTCGATAGCGTAGGGTATGCGTGCGGGGGCGTAGCGGCCAAAGTGATGGTTTTGTCCCGCCATAGGACCCAGGCCCCCGACCTGCCAGAACAGCCATTGAAGAACTTTCAGGCGCTGGCGCATGTCCCCGGGCAGAAAAAAACCGGTCTTCTCGGCAAGATAAAGCAAAATCGCGCCCGATTCGAATATCGCAATATCTTCACCGCCGTCAGCGGGCGCATGATCGACAATCGCTGGTATCCGGTTGTTGGGAGCGATGTCCAGAAACTCGGGTTTGAACTGGTCCCCGCGCGCAATATCAACCGGCCGCAACGTATAGGGCAATCCAGCTTCTTCAAAAAAGATTGTGATTTTATGGCAATTTGGCGTTGCCCAATAATAAAGATCGATCATAGGCTCCCCCAACCAATCGACTTTCAGTTATTGAAGTCTACCCTATCAGTTTGGGCGATTCTTTCCTAACCGGCCTGTGGATAGTTTCATTGTGAGCCTGTCCCCCTTGCGGTACGGGTTCTCTTGTGAAGACGCCTATGTGGGGCTCGACGCTGGGGAGGATCGATATGTGGCCCGTTAGAATTGTCAAAATCGCGCTCGTGGCGGGCGCAAGTCTTCTGTTTTTGCTTGTAGGGGTCAATAATCTCATCGATTATCAAACCAACTTCGACGCGGTGAAACACATTCTGACGATGGATAAGATCCCGCCCGGGCCTTTCGCCGGTAGGGCTATTGTCGCCAGCGCCCTTCATCACGCCCTTTATCTCGGGATCATCGGCCTCGAACTCGCTGGAGGCCTGGCGACAATGATCGGCGTGTTGCGTTTGTGGCGCGTTCGAAACGACTCAGCGAAGGCTTTCAATAGAGAAAAGTCGCTGGCCGTGTGTGGGCTTGCTGCCGGTCTCGGGCTTTACTTTGTCGGTTTCGCAACCATTGGCGGCGAGTGGTATCAGATGTGGCGTGCTGGCGATTACAACATGCAGGAGCCGGCGTTTCGGTTTATCGGCAGTATTGGATTGATTATGATTTTCTTGAATCAATCGGATGAAGAGATTTGACTGTCGTCCCGGACGCTAAAATTATTCTGGCGCATCTGGCGCGCCATCACCACCCATGTGTTTTCAATGATAGCTTGCAGCATTGAGTTTTGTCGCGACGCGTCAGGCCGGCTCACTTGCCGTGACTGCGAATAAACCACACCACGTCAAAATCGTAATTTTACCGTGAATTATACTGGGCCGCATCGAAGCGCCAGGCGTTCGCTCCTAACGGTTATGCTGATCGGATTACGTCATTGCCCGCTCAATGAATTTGCTGGAAAATTTTCGGGGATCAGAACAAAGATAATTGTCGTCAATTGAATAGGAATAATGCAAGATACTGGGCAGCGCGGTAAAAAAATCAACGGGGGTGGCACCTCGTCGATTGTTTCCGCACTGTCCTTGAACCTGGCAGGTCCGGGAAACGGACGTTTTCAGGGCCAGCGGATATGCTGAACTGATATTGCGCAAGTGAAACCGGCGCAGGGGATGTCGGAACTTAATCGATACGTTCCATCAGCATTTGCCTCAACATGTAACCGACGGCCACAGAAAAGGCGGCGCAAAACAAGCCAAGGAAGGCTGAATTGACGTATTGAGACTGGAATCCTTCCGTTGTCATACGCATAATCGAGGCGCCAAACAGAAGAACGAAGGGGAGGGCGAGCGCGACGCCAACCCAGAACAGGGCCGAGGCGACAAGTTTCATTGTTAGCGGTCCATTCAGTAGGTTGCTCAAGCCCGGCAGACGCCGGTCCGTTTGATTCCGTAAATATAGCGGGCGCAGAGAACTTCCATCACCGGCGCTTTTTCGCCGGTGGTCTGGAGCTAGCGTTAAAGAGATCGTCCGGCGGCGGCAATGCCTGAGCCCGCTTCGGCTGACGGGCTTCGACTTCTGGATCGAGCGTGTCGCCTGTAAGGTCGGGCAACTCGGCCCCTCCGGGCAGGACCCCTGACTCGAGAGCGCCAAAATCGATAGAGCCTCCGCCAAACTGAGCCCTCGCCGGCGTCGATGAGCCAGAACAAACGAACGTCAAAAACAAGATCGCGAATGTGTATAAGTAACGCATGTCAGCCCCAAGATTGATGTGACGATGATCAACCATCGCTGGAACAGATAGTTCTGGCAAGCCGTGGTTGTGTTGAATCTCAACCCGTCACCGGCGAGCGCCCCTGTTAACGCCAGACTCTCTCCGCTGGGGAGGGATGTGGCATCTATGCAACACCGCGTGTCATTAAATCATGCGCCAGAGGAATTTAAGAAACTGTTTACCTCCGGGGCGCTTTATAGACGCAACTTGATGCGCGAATATGTGTCAGGCTTCCGGGTTTCTCGTCAGCGTAAGGTATGCGTAAAATGAAAAAGTTTCTTCTTTCGGCCATTGCTATGGCTGCTCTCACCACCTCGGCGCTGGCCGCAGATCTGCCTTCTCGCAAGGCCGCTCCCGCTTATGTTCCGCCGCCGCCGCCCCCGATGTGGACGGGGTTCTATGCTGGTCTCAACATTGGCGGCGGTTGGGACGCCGGCAATGGCAACGGCAACGCCTGGAACCTGTTTGGCATGAACGGCGGCGTCACCAACGGTATGTCCGGCGGCGTGATCGGTGGTGGCCAGATCGGCTATAATTACCAGATCAGCAACCTCGATATGGGCGGCATGGGTGTGTTGATCGGCGGTGAAGCCGATTTCCAGGGCACCTCAATGGGCTCGAATGGCAATGGCGGGAATTACTACTGGTTTGGCAATTTTGGCGATCGCACCGGCGTGAGTGTTCCTTGGTTCGGCACGGTACGCGGCCGTCTTGGTCTGATCGTCATGCCGACGCTGCTTCTCTACGGCACGGGCGGTTTTGCCTATGCTGACGTGCAGCGCAATGGCGGCGCCTTTGGCTGGAATAACAACTCCACCACCCAGACCGGCTGGACGGCTGGCGGCGGCGCTGAGTGGATGTTTATGCCCAACTGGTCGGTAAAGGCCGAATATCTCTATACCGACGTCTCCGGCGGCAATAGCAACACCTGGTGGGGCAACTGGGGCACGAGCATCAACAACGTGAATAACCACACGCGCTGGAATACGGTGCGCGCTGGCGTCAACTACCACTTCAACTGGGGCGCCGCGCCGGTCGCCGCCCGTTACTGACCGCGCTCAGGAACAGTCGACGCCGCATGTTGTCCGTCCATGTCGGCGTCGAAGAGGTTCCGAAGAAAAGCCCGATCCCGAAAGGATCGGGCTTTTTAGCTGAAATTTTCTGAACAAGAATAATCATAGGCGTATTTTTTGAGGCGCCGCCAGATCAACGGATTTGCACAGCTCAAGTTTTATATTTCATCAACCCGGAGCCAGGCCGGTTAAAAATAAGGTCTACGCCCTCAGCCTGAACGAAAGAGGGAATGCTCCGGCCTGATATCGTTGGAATAGGTTGACGGCCCGGGGTCCTGCTGGCGTGGGGTGCCCTGTGCGGGCGTTGCCGGGCGGAAAATTATATTATGGTTAAGTTAAATGCTGGAGGCCTCCTGTTCGGCCTCCAGATTGTATGGTTTGGTTTCAGAGTTTTTTCAGACATACTCCAGCAGCTTGCGCTTCACTTTTTGCGTTCAACATTCCCAGTTGTCCAGAACTAACCATATTCTCAACGATACCCTTGACGATCGCTTTATTATCCGCGCCGGGGTGAACCTGACCGACAGCAGCGGCGTAGATGGCCTTTGAGTTTGCCGAAAGTCCAGCAGCGCACGCGTCTGCCGCGCCTCGGTCAGCATAGGCAGGGGATGCGCCCAACCCCGTGGCGATAATAAGCAGAAACTTTTTCATAAGGATCTTCCTTCTCTGCGCTTCTATTTTTCGTGACCAAAGAACATGTCCGAAGTGGTTCAACAAACATTCTCCGGATTACACTCAGTTTAACGTCTAGTGAAGCTCGACGGACGAGTTTTGGCAATCCCATAGCCCCAGCCAACAAAATAAACTTGATATCGAGCGTGCGAATACCCCGCCGAACCGCAGCAGACATATCCTTTTGTGTTATCTGTGCTCGCGTAGCGTTTTTTAGCATGAGGCGTACTGTTTCGATGAGCTTATGCATTATCGCAGCGTATGCTTTTCAATCATGGATTGTGAGTGAGCGTAGGTGCAATTTCTGAGAAAGGTTGATCACTTGAGCGCCTCGATGTCCGGGAGCACCCAACTCCTGTCGAAATACGCCTGTGTCGGACCGTAGAGCCTGAAGTACGTAAACCACCCTTTGCCCGGTATGGTCTTGATCCAGTTTGTCATCGGCTTACCTGTCGGTGGCTTCGGTCCAAAATAAAGATCGACCGAGCCATCAGCGTTTTTTGCGATGTTGTCACGAGAGGAACGATCTGGCGGCGCGCCTGTATCGACGAAACAGCGCGACTCATTATCGTAAACGGTAAAGGACCAGAACTGCGCTACCGGCGCATCTGGCGGGACGCGCAGGCGATAGGACTTACTGCCGTCAAGCCAATGATCGTCCCTGTCCCTTGACGCTTCGAGATAGACCTGCCCTGCGCCAACCGTGCGCCCCATCATACCCGCCGAAACGCCTACCGCCTCGTAGAACCATGACGTTCGTTCGTCCAATTGGGTGTGGGTAGGCGCTTCCTGTGTCGTCTCTTTCAGATAAAGGGAAATGTCCCACTGCTTTCCCGGCCATACTTTCACACCCTCGAAGCGTTTGGCGTAGCCGATGGTTCGAGCCATGGCTTCGCCCACCAGCGTTGCCCCGGACAGTATTTTCTTCTGACGATCATTCGGCTTGAAGGGCTTACCTTTTTCAATGCCAAGGGGCTGTAACATGCCGAACATCATGCGATCTCGTTCAAGGATCGGCTCTTCGTCGATAACCTTCGAAAGTCCTTCCCAATACGCCAGTCCATGAGGCTGCATACCACTCCATCTCCGACCGTCGGGAGTCAGGTGTCGTGTGGGTGGAGGGTTGTCGCGTTGGCTGTAAGGATAAAGTCGTAACGCGGCCGCCGTTGCCTTGGCCTTGACAGGATCTGGATCAAGTGCGCGATGCGCCATCCAGACATTGACCGTGGGGGAGCGGACAACAAAATAGCCCTCCGGTTTGATGTCGGGATCATCAGGACCAAGCACGAGATACTTGCCTCCCTTTCCCTTGTCGGGTCCGGTCTGACCACTATCGCTCAACGGACGTTGCCAGAAATCCGTAACGCCGCCTGCGGTTGGACCCGGCGGAACCTCCATGACCAGAGGACCGCTTTCCTTCAGGTTGGGAAAAGCCATGATGTAGGGCGTTGTCGCATTGGCCGTAAGTAATCCGAGCTTGTCGGTGAAAGTGAAGTAATCAACGTAATCCAGATTTCCTGCGCCAAATTTGTCGCGCTGTTCATTTTGCCATTGGTGCATAGCCATCAAGGGGAGAGCCCACAGATATGTTTGCGTAGCCCGCTGCATGTCAATATCGTCGAAGAGCTTCAAAACCGTGGCGTCGGTTGGATAGCCGTTTTTGAATGTGAGTTTTCCGACCAGTGAATTGACGACGCCGGTGGTTGGTAGTTGTTGCCCCTGAGCAGTTGATATGGACAGAATGCAGGTGAAGGCTGCGGCAAAGAGATTCTTCTGTTGGACGGCTTTCATCGTGCTTTCTCATTGAATTGAGAACGATCTCAGTGCCGCCATGTGCGACGGCAGCGCTTTTGTCGAGTTATCTCATTTTCACAATGTCGCCGGGCTTCCAGCTCTTGTTGATCGCAGCCTCGGTTGGGCCGTAAAGCCTGATGATTGCGAAAAAGCCTTTTCCCGGAACAGTCGCGAGCCAATTCGCCTTGTTGCCTTCAGGCGCCCTCGGGCCGAAATAAAGGTCTGTGCCGCCATCGGCGTTCTGTTTGAGCTTATCCCGCGATCCAAGCGATGGAAAGGGTTGACCATTGGCCAAACCCGAGCCGTTCTCGGCTTCGTAGAGCGTTACGGACCAAAAGTTTGCCGCCGGGATGTTTGCAGGCAAGTTCAGGCGATAATTGTTTCCGCCGACAAGTGGTTTGTCCGAATTATCAGTAAAGGCGATCATATACCCGGCGCCTTTGCCCGGCGTCCTGGACATCATTCCAGGGCTGATCGAGTAGTAATTTGTGAAGAACCAAATCCTTGGGTCCAGCGCCAGATATCCGTCGGCTTTATTCACAAAGGAAAGGTCCATCTCAGTTGCCTGGCTTTGTGGGGTGGCGTTGTCCATCGGGTTCAACCAGCGCCGATCCGGGTAAATCCTCAGAGAGCTGCCGCTCAGCTTATCTTCGAAACCGATGACACGGCTCATCTTGTAAGCTGTCTTTGCGCCTTGATTAAGTATGTCACGTGTTTTCGCATCAGGCGCAAAGGGACGGTCTTTGATGATACCGACCGACGCAAGCATGCCAAGACCATCTGAGCTAGCCAATGCGGCTCCTTCGCTGTCGACCAATTGCTTCAATTGATCAAATGCGCGGCCGTCACTGACCGGAAGCATATCGGCAGGGACGCCTGAGGCGTCAGGGAATTTCATCGGCTTGACGTTCTTTTCGCCATCAAGTGGATAGATTTTCGTTTTTTCCAGATGCACGACGGCTGGCGTTAGATTTTTCGGATCATCATAAAATCCGCGCAAAAAGATGAAGACATTGTTGGTCGCGGAACGATAGACATAATAGCCCTCGGGAAGTTCGCCCTTGTAGCCGGGCGGCAATAACAGGAATTTACCGCCTTTTCCGCCGTCGGGTCCGGCCAGTCCAACATCGCCCATGAATTTGCCGCCGTCGACGGGAATGGGTCGCTGCCAGAAGTCCAGCAGTATGCCCTGCAACATCGGCGGGATCTCCAATATTAGCGGGCCATCCTTTCCGAGGTCGACGTAGCTCATCGCATAGAGGACGTCCGAATTCGGCGTCGTCACCAGTGTATTTGAGTCAAGCCTCCTCTTCCATATGGGAAGTATGTTGTAGCCAGCGCCAAAGACCTTTTCCGAACCGAACTTCATGCCGAGCGTGTTAATGAGCGGCAATGCCCACAAATAGGTTTGCGTCGCGCGCTGGAACAGTAACTCGTCCCTGAGCAGGTTACCTGTCGTCACGGACGGACGGTTCGCCGCCATCGGGCTGTTAGCCAATGTGACGTAACGATTGAGCTGTGCATGGAGAGGCGTCGAAAAGCCAAGCGCTGCGAGTGGCAGCGTAAGCTTTACTATTAGATTCATGAGCGCTTTCTCCTTCATGGGCGGTCAACGGCGCCAAACAGCAGTTTTAACATGTCTAGATGAAGTCAGGTGAAAGTCCACACGTCCTCCCCGGAAAAACGGTTGAATGCTTTTGCAAACTCCAACAGCGTTTTTCTGTGCTGTTTAGCGCTACGCAACATCATGAAATAGATAATATAATATATCGATACTACAGACATTTAAATTATTGAGATGTTTTTGGTAATCTTTTATGATCTTTTTGCTCAAATCATAAACATGTATGTATCGAATTTTAACAACCAGTGGAGGTCGCAATCTATCATGAATCTTTTTGCCAGAGTGGGGCATGAAGCGCGTACCGCCAGACTTCGCCCGCAGTGCTTGTGTTGCCCGGAACCGTCGTTTGTGGATGCTGAATTGCAGGCGGACAGTTGCTGAGTGGAGATCGCGCTTTAAGCGCGCAAGTCATATAGATACGAGTGCCGACGACTTCCTAACCGGCGTGTTATTCTGCACCATCATCGCTCCTAAAAGACAACGATGCACCAGAAAAATTGCGCTATTCAACCATGGTTCTTGTCCTGCGGGCGCAGAAACGAGACATAGTGATCGTTTCAGCTGTGCGATACAGCACAGAATCCCGGGAGGTAATGGGGAAGATGTATTTATCCATAAAAACTGCTTTGCAGCATGTCAGGGAGAAGCAGAATGACTATTCGGAAAGAGATGATTTTCGAAGAAATCGACGTGAAAGACTTCGCAAAATGGAAATCTGTATTCGATAGCCATGAGGAGCAGCGAAAGAAATATGGCTTCATCCGATCACATGTTTTCAGAAGCGTTGAAAACCCGAATCATGTGGCAATGATTTTCGATATTGAATCGAGGGACATTGCATCGCAGTGGATGGAATCAGACGCTCTGAAGGCTATCCGGCAGGAAGCAGGCGTAATTGGCGATATCGTATACGGCTACAGCAGCTGAATGACATGTTATTCACGAGATTAGGCGGCTCTCGGTCCGATTGGCTGAGCCGCCAAATTCTTAAAGAGAATTGGCCCTGAAAACTCCGACAACTTGCTGATCAAGCCTTCGAACTGAAAATAGATGTAAAGATAAATCGGAGCGTCTGAGGCATTGTCAAATCTGCAAGATCATGGTGGCATTGTTGATGATCAACTAGGAGATAACGTTGCGTTAAGTCAGTAACAAAACTCCCTGGGTCATAAGTCGACTAAATCCTGATCTGCAAGGCTTTTGTGAGAAACTCCGAACTCATATGATTTATCCTTCCTGCTGATGGTTCAACAGAAAGGAAATATTCAATGTGCACTACCTTCTGCCGAGCATTTAGGTTTTACATAGCCCGATGATTTTGCCTGCAGGAACAGGCAATATCGCGGAGCGCATCAGGTTTCATGCTGGCCCGATAGTTATCGAACATTGAATGGAATTCCGCATCGCATCCTTTGATGCCTTCCAACGATTGTGGTAGACCGCGCGGAACATGGTTTGACGGGACAGCCACAAACGGCGGCTCATCTTTGAACTGCAGCAGATGAATCCTTCCGGGGAATCGTCCTGCCGTCGTGGCAAGCACGTCATAGACGTTCCAGAGCGAAGGGGGAGTAAAATCTCCTGCTTGCCAGTGTCTTGACAGGGGAGTATCCGGGCTCACGCATGTGGGACCGAGATAGATCTCGTCCATGCCGAGACCATCATCTGCTAAAATCCACTTTATTGTGTCGATTGTTTCCTTCACTGACCATGCGGGATCCAGGCCGGGAGAGGGTTTTAGCATGACGTATCCGCCGGAGGTCACGCCCTGCTTCCGCAACAGAATACTAGCAGCACTCAGTTGAGTGCGGCTGTGGCCCTTTTTCAGGACTTTGAGTCGCAGTCGATCGTCCTTTGTTTCTATACCGATGCGGACTGTCAACGAAACGCCCGAGTTTCGTGTGATTTGTGCCAGAGGCTCTATCAGCCTTTCTGATATTAATGGCGCACGGGATTCGATGACCACCCTGCGCACACCCTGCACGGCAATCGCGGTCCGCATAAGGCTTTCCTGAAGTGGGAGAGGCATGGCCGTAAAACTTCCCGCATTGAAAATCATAAGCGTGTGGATTTCTCCTTCACGCTCAAAATATTTTAATGTCTTTTCAAAGAGCCGGAGATGATCTTCGGGTGGAATCGAAGCGCCGCCATAGTATAGATCCCGGTAAATCCGGACTCCATTTGGAAACCCGCAAAATTGACAAAGAGAGTTTCTCTCGCCGTTTGTTTCTCCCCAATCGGGACATCCATACTGAATGTATGCAGTCGCTGAAGAAACCAGACGCTTTTCACCAATGTCCCACCATTGGCGTCTGCCACCGTTTAAATACTGAAGCTTTTCGTTATCGAGATCATGGTTCATGGGTTGACTCCTTTAATGATCTCTCTGCGTCTTTTTTACCCGATGCATAAAGCCTTTGAGCAAGATGCTCGAGAGACAAAAACAAGTCTTCGACCACAACGAGCGCCGCATGCCCTCCTGAGTCAACATCGACTGGCCATCCGTCCCGCAAAAATGCAATTGGACCCACGCCAAAGGCGGAATAAAACTTCCTTAAAAGTCTATCGCACGGTAAGCCGTCAGGGTCTGTGAGTTTCCAGTAGATTTCAGGCGGCACACCCCTTTCGGCTTCTCTCTTCAAGTTTGGCAGGCGCGAACAGAGCATCAACCGGGTTTTCCCGGTACGCAGCGTTTGCAGGATGGTTCGTTGCAAGAGCGAATAAAAAGCCCCCGATGGCGCCCGCGTTGCAACTCCCATAGACACACCAAAAACAGTTTCGCCGCCGACTGAAAATGTCGAACGGAGTGTGCCATGGTCAGTTGCAACGTCCCAAGAAACACATTGGGATATAGACAATTCTGTCGGCTGGAGCACAATATATCCGCATAAAGATTCGTCTGTCTCCGCCACCCAAAACCAACCAGGAGACACGCTGTTGCAAATTTGTATGCGCTGACGCATGATGTCTTCAAGCGCCATGCCCTCGGCGCCCACATGCTTGCCGAAAGACTCTTTCTCTATTTTCATTATAGCAGGCAAGTCAGTTTCTACTGCTAAACGAGTTTGCATCATCCACTCCGTTTGCGATGTCAGCCAGTTTTCCGCCGTTCTCCAGGAGTGCGCATCAGAAGTATCTAACAGAGATGAGATGCATGGGCGTGTGATGCGCCCCTGGCGCTTACAGGACAGATAATAATTGATTTATCGATGTGCTCCGCTTCGATCTCAACAGGATCAGAGTTGTTATTTGGCATTAGATCCATCTCCGATAGGCGAGGAAACGATAAAATTCGGCATAAGTCATTTATAACCAGCTGATTTTGAGTCAGAAATTCACCCCTAACACCTGGGAAGCCGGCTGAATTCAGGTTGATGATGAATTCAAAGCTATCATTGCCAGATGGTGTAGTTGATTGAAAGTTCTGGTCATTAACGTCTTTGCCCAGTTAATTGGGTGCGACGCTTCATTAGCTAACAGTGACTTAAATGCTTATTTAATCATAAAATATGTGCTGCTCAGCACATGCCAACTTGAGGATAACCATAATTCGCTCGGAGAATGCTGCTTGATTTTACTAATTAAATTTTGCAATTCTCTGGCAGAAAGTGAGTTAACCGAAGGATTTGAGAAATCTTTCAATTCATGTCCTTTCCAATATATTAAACTCGAATATATACACACAACAGCAGTTTGCATGATGATGCAAGTTGTCAGACCATCCACCAACAAGCATGAACCCAGGCTGATAGTGCAGGAGCGCTCTTGGAAATATCTGCCGGGATCATCAGTCGAATGACTAAAATCATTCATTGCTCATTGTGGTTGAGCCAACCCTTTTTTGGGTGCCCGGCGTGAGGAAAATCTGCGAGGCTCGAAGCTGAGCAACGCTAAATTATACAGCTAATCATAAATATCGGCATATCTCTGGTCGGCTAATGAGATTAGCGCGTCTTCTGGGATCGCATGCTCAAACAGCTTCCTAAATGATACGCCGTTGATTTCCGGGCGGCGGCGTCGGAATCGACTGGCTGGACGAAAGTGTAACCGTCAGACGCGGCGCCCGGTGCAATCTGCCGCCCGCAAATCCGGCTCCCCCGGATAAATTCATCAGCCCCCTGAGAGGAGGCGTCGGCAAAAAATCCGGAGTGGCCATGCTCAGGCGTCCGGGCCTTTAAGGATCGTGATCATGGTTCATATGCGCAATGGCTTCGCCGCCAACCCGGATCAAACGCTATGTGTAACCACGGGTCGCCAAGCGAGGCGGCGCCAAAGCTGCATATGTAATATATTGTTTTAATTGGTGGAGCTGGGGGGATTCGAACCCCCGACCTCTGCAGTGCGATTGCAGCGCTCTCCCATCTGAGCTACAGCCCCGCTCCGAGCGGGTGGGTACACTCACCGCTTGACCCTGTCAATTGTCCGGCGTTGCTGCAGGACGTGCCCTGAGGCCTTCGTCGAACAAGCGCGGGAGAGGCTTGCCGGGGGCGGGCAGGGTGGCTAGACAGACCCCAGAGAGAGCCCTGCCACCACTGGATTTCGCCCATGAGTTTTGCCGTCATCAAGCTTCTCGTCACGATCATCGACCTCTACTGGTATCTTGTGATCGGCATGGCGATTATGTCGTGGCTGATCGCGTTCGATGTCATCAATATGCGCTCCAGCGCCGCCTATTCCCTCTGGCGGACCCTCAATAATCTCGTGGAGCCGGTGCTGAACCCGATCCGTTCGGTGTTGCCGGATTTTGGCGGGGTCGACATCTCTCCTGTCATCCTGTTGCTATTATTGCAGTTTCTGCGCGATTTGATTGCCGGCGGGGCCGGTTTTGCCTTCGGCTGAGGGCCCCGCCTGCTGGCGGCTTGAGGCGGAGGGGATCGCACTCTGGCTACGTCTCTCCCCGAAAGGCGGCAGGGATTCGATCGATGGCGTGGAAACCCTGTCAGATGGTCGTCGGGTCCTGAAGGCGCGGGTTCGCGCCGCGCCGGAAAACGGGAAAGCCAATGCCGCCATGATCGATCTGGTGGCCGGTTGGCTTCGGGCTCCAAAAAGCGCGGTCTCGATCCGATCCGGGGAAACCGCCAGGATCAAGCAGATTTTCATCGCGGGCGCGCCCGCCGTTTACCTCGACGCCTTGCAGTCGCTGGCCCCAATGGATGGTTGAGACATGAGCAAATCCAAAATCAATGTCGGTAATTTTTTCGAGGATTTCAAACTCGGGCAGATCATCCGTCATGCCGCGCCGCGTACTGTAACCGTAGGCGAAACGGCGCTCTATACGGCGCTCTATTTGCCGCGTTTCGCCGTCCAGTCCTCGAAGGCCTTCGCACAGGCCATCGGCTACGCAGAAGCGCCGATCGACGATCTGCTTGTGTTTCATCTGGTGCTCGGCAAAACCGTGCCCGACGTGTCGTTGAATGCGCTCGCCAATCTCGGCTACGCCGATTTTAAATTCCTCGCTCCGGTCTATCCCGGCGACACGCTCGACGCTGTCTCCGAAGTGATCGGACTGAAGGAAAACTCCAACAAAGAGACCGGCGTCGTCTATGTGCGCACCACCGGCAAGAATCAGCGGGGCGAGACAGTGTTGTCCTATGCCCGCTGGGTGATGGTGAAAAAACGAGACAAGAACGCCGCCGTCGGCCCGGATGTCGTTCCTGAACTGCCAAAAGCGGTTCCGCCATCCGAACTCGGCAAGGCCGTGCCGACGATACGGGTCGCCGCCTACGACAAGGCGCTCGCCGGCTCACCCTTTTTCTGGAGCGATTACGAAAAGGGCGAGAAGATCGACCATATTGACGGCATGACGGTCGAGGAAGCCGAGCATATGCTGGCCACCCGCCTTTACCAGAACAATTCGAAGGTGCATTTCAATCAGTATTACGAGGCTCAGGGTCGTTTCGGAAAACGCATCATCTACGGCGGCCACGTAATCTCCATGGCCCGCGCACTGTCGTTTAATGGCCTCGAAAACGTCTTCCATATTTCCGCAGTCAACGGCGGACGCCACGTTAACCCGTTGTTTGCTGGAGGCACGATCTTCGCGTGGAGCGAGGTGCTGGACAAGGCCGAGATCCCCGGCCGCGCCGATATTGGCGCATTACGCTTGCGTCTGGTCGCCACAAAGGACAAGCCATGCGCCGACTTCCCCCTTAACGGACCGGACGGCAAGCCTGATCCGGCCGTTCTGCTTGACCTGGATTACTGGGCCGTGCTGCCTAGGTGAGGGTCGTGCATTCGCGCGCGACGCGATTCTCGGGGAGATTTTAACATGTTGAAGGCCATTATCGCCGCTCTGACCTTTGCGATCGCGCTGTCCGTCGCGCCGCTTGCCCGCGCTGAGTCCTCTTCACCGGCGGCTCCGGCAAAGCCACAGCAGCAGGAGACGATCGACGTCCTCGTCATCCCGTTGGAAAAACTGCCGTCCTATGGTTCGATTGTTTCGGCTTGGTACAAGCAGCCTGTTTATGACATGAACGAAAAGAAACTCGGCAAGATATCCGACATGCTGTTCAACGCCGACGGTTCGATCAGCGCCGTGATGATGGATGTTGGCGGTTTTCTTGGAATTGGCGCAAAGCATGTTGCGGTGCCGGTGACAGCCATCACGATCACCGCCAAAAACGACAAGTCCTGGCTGACGATGAACACGACCAAGGACATTCTCAAAAAGGCCACGGGCTACAAATTCGACAAGAAAATGGGTGTCTGGAATCCTGTCAGCGAATAGCCCTTGCTGGAGCGCTGTCTGGAAAAGGCCGGGGACACCCGGCCTTTTTTATGCCCGCATTCAAATTCGCGCCGGCATTTTGTCTTCGTCCGCCAGATTGGAAAAGCGGGTCACTTCCGCCTCAAAGGCGAGCTGGACGGTCCCGGTCGGGCCGTGACGTTGCTTGCCGATGATCGCTTCGGCGCGGCCGTGGGCGTTCTCCATCGCCGCCATCCATTGAATGTGTTCTTCGGTGCCCTCGCGCGGCTCACGATTACGCAGGTAATATTCCTCGCGATAAACAAAAACCACGACGTCGGCGTCCTGTTCGATGGAGCCGGATTCGCGCAGGTCGGAAAGTTGCGGGCGCTTGTCGTCGCGGTTTTCCACCTGGCGCGAGAGCTGCGAGAGAGCGATGATCGGCGCATTAAGCTCCTTGGCCAGCGCCTTGAGGCCTGTGGTGATTTCGGTCAGCTCCTGAACGCGGTTATCACCGCGGGTTTTTGAGCCGGCCAGAAGTTGCAGATAGTCGACGACGAGCAGGTCAAGGCCCCTCTGGCGCTTCAGCCGGCGGGCGCGAGCGGTCAGCTGAGCGATGGAGATGCCGCCACTCTGGTCAATGTAAAACGGGATGCTCTGCATCTCGCGAGCAGATTCGGTGATGCGGCGAAAGTCGTCCTCATTGATGTCGCCGCGCCGGATTTTATAGCTTGGCACGCCGGATTGTTCGGCGATGACGCGGGTCGCCAATTGTTCGGCCGACATTTCAAGCGAGAAAAAACCGACGATGCCGCCATTAATCGTTTTGTGCGAGCCGTCCGGCTCGGTTTCGTACTGGTAGGCCCGGGCGATGTTGAAGGCGATATTGGTGGCGAGCGCAGTCTTGCCCATGCCGGGACGGCCGGCGACGATAATCAGATCGGATTTTTGCAGGCCGCCCATTTTCTCGTCGAGATCGATCAGGCCCGTGGCGATGCCGGACAGGTGGCCGTCGCGCATGTAGGCGCTGTTCGCCATGTCGATGGCGATGACCAGGGCCTCTGAGAATTTTTGGAACCCCCCGTCGTAGCGACCGGTCTCGGCGACCGAATACAGCCGGCGCTCCGCCTCCTCAATCTGGGCCTGCGGCGAGGCGTCAACCGGAGAATCATAGGCGGCATTGACGATCTCTTCGCCTATGCTGATGAGATTACGGCGCTGAGCGAGGTCATGGATAATGCGGCCATAGTCCTCGGCGTTAATGATTGTCGTCGCCTCGGCGGCTAGACGGGCAAGATAGGCCTGAGTGGTTATGCCCGCCGGTAATTCGATATCAGCGAGAAAGGTCTTGAGCGTCACAACTGTCGCCAGCTTGCCGGCGCGGATCAACTGCGAGGCGACCTCATATATCCGCCGGTGCAATTCTTCGGAGAAATGGTCAGCGCGCAAAAAGTCCGAGACGCGGTCATAAGCGTCGTTATTGACCAGAATGGCGCCAAGCAGCGCCTGCTCCGCCTCGATGTTATGCGGCGGACTGCGATAGCCCTGCGATGTTTCGGCGGGCGCGACCTGATAGGGCCGACGCTCCGCCAACTGTTCGATTGGAGGCATGGTTCTCTGGGGTTGTTCGCGAGCGATGACTGTTTCGAAGTCGATACGGCGTCTCGTCGGGACCGAGAGGAACAGTCGCATGATGCGGCCCGGGACGCCAGCGGGCGCCGTTGATCTTCATGCGCCGGAGGTAAGTTGCGAGTCTTTTCCACATCGCGACGAAAGATATACGCGAAACCACTTGCGTAACGATCCGAATCGGTTTCGTGAGCCGAACTGTAGATCAAATAATAAAAGCCCGGGCGTTTCTCCCGGGCTTTGTCGGTATCCTGTCAGGTTCGATTTAGAGTTCGACGTCGCCTGCTTCCGCCAGCGCCGCGCCGACCTCAAGTCCCAGATCGTCCATGGAGGTCTCCTCCTTGAGCGTCACGCTCTCTCCGCGCGCCTGGCGTTCGGCCTCTTCTTCCGAGCGGGCGATATTAACAATGACTTTCACGTCGACTTCCGGGTGCAGATGCACCGGCACGGAGTGAAGCCCCAGCGACTTGATGGGATGGGTCAGAACCACCTGGTTGCGGTTCAGAGAGAATCCGCCGGCCGTCGCAGCATCGGCGATATCGCGGGTCGCGACCGAGCCGTAAAGGTGGCCGCTTTCGCCTGCCTGGCGGATAATAACAAAGGTTTGGCCGTCAAGCTTCTCCGCGACGGCGTGGGCCTCTTTTTTGGCTTCGAGATTCCGGGCCTCTATCTGGGCGCGCTGGGTCTCGAAATGCTTCTTGTTGCCTTCCGTGGCGCGCAGCGCTTTGCCACGGGCGAGAAGGAAATTGCGGGCGTATCCATCGCGGACGCGAACGGTGTCGCCAATCTGGCCCAGCTTAGCCACGCGCTCGAGCAGTATAACTTCCATTTTTTGTTTCTTTCTCCAAGGATTGGCGCTTTTTTGAGAAAAACAGGGCGTTTGTCAATCCGCTTTCGGCGTTGCGCTGTCGCGGGGGCTTGCCGCGCCTGTCGGCGGGCGACGACGGAAGTCGAAGACCAAATCCGCCAAACCTATGAAAATAAACGGGACTAGTGGCCATCCGAGCAGACCGACAAGAAAATATACGACTGCGAGAATGATCATGCCGTTGGGGCGAGCGCGCAGGCGCGCGTGAGCGACAGCCAGACCCTGCAATGAAAGCACAAGGCCCATCGTGGAGACCAGCACAAATCCGATCGCCGCCGAGGGCCCGCTAAATATGCTGAGCGCAAGACCGGACAGAAAAATCCCGCCAATGGGCTTGGGAGCCCTAAAACCCTCGGCGATGTCCGGCCAGGGGCTTGTCATCAAACCGGAGACTTGCGACAGGCGTCCTGCAATCCACAAATTCACTATGTGGATCATAACTGTATAACCGGCAACGAAGGCGGGGATAGCCATCGCGACGGAACCGGAGAGCGCGACAGGGTCGAACTTGCCCTCCAGGCTTTTGTTATTCTTGATCATCTCGTCGAGGATGAGAAAGGCCCGGGCGCGGACAGGATTGAGCGCCTCGTCAAGGGACCCAAAACTCAGAGAAGCGACGATTAGCCAAAGCGAAACGATGAGGGCGATGAAAGCAGCCGGGGCCGTAGCGCCCCACCCGGGATAGTCTGAGGCGATCAGGTTGCGTTTTCCGCGCGGCGCCCCGCTTGCGACAAAACTGGCAAGCCATGCCGGAGCCGCGACCATCATCGAATAAATCATGCCGACGACGGGATGCGGGTAGATGGACAGGATCGCGGTCGCGAGGAGTGCGGCGGAAGCTCCATGTCGCAAACCGTATCCCAGCGCAATAATCATGATCGGGAGCGGCGCGAGATGCGCCAGCATCAGGCCGCTCACGCCGCCACGGGCGACGACGGCAAACATCACAGCGGCAGCGAGTCCGCCAAGCACCGATATTGCGATATTCTCGGCTGTGTAGGCGCTTTTGTCGGGCACGATCAGACTTTCCATGGGGTTGGCGCTGCAGGTCGCGATCTGGAGTCTTAGACTAAGACCAACTGGCGCGGACAGTGTGGCGATTCACACGATCGTCATTAAATTCTCGCCTGGGACAGGAAATAATGCCGCCGACATGTCGCGACAAGGCGAGGGGACTGCGAGAGGTCCCTCAATCATCTTGCCCCGCTCCTTTTTGACCCAAAAGACTTGCCCCAAAGCTCTTGTCCCAAAGCTCTTGCCCTGAGCCCTCTTTACCCGTAAACCGCCGCCGCGTGCGGGCATGTGACCCGCCTTCATGGAATGGGAACGATGGCAAAGGCAAAGTTTGAACGCACGAAGCCGCACTGCAACATTGGCACGATTGGTCACGTTGACCATGGCAAGACGTCGTTGACGGCGGCGATCACGAAGGTTTTGGCTGAGACCGGTGGGGCGACGTTTACGGCCTATGACCAG
>CAIQCB010000015.1 GCA_903870245.1 uncultured Methylocystaceae bacterium | reverse complement strand
GCCTCACGCCCGCGACGCGCTTCAGGGTCTTCTTCTGCTCCTTGCTCTCGATGCCGCCGATGACCTTGGCGCCGAGCGATTCCGCCTGCCGGAACATCTCCTCGATGCGCGGCTCCAGCTGATCGGTCAGAAACTCCTTGTTCGGTCCGACATAGAGGATTGGCGCCGGTCGGTTGTCGAGCCGTTCCCCAATAATATCGAGCACCGTCGCGGTCTTGCCGCTTTGCGCCGCCGTGACACCGACCACCCGTTTCCAGCGATGATCGCCAAATGCGCGCGAGAACGCTCGCATATAGGGCGTGAGACCCGGATTACGCGGTCCCGGCCAGCCGGTCTCCGGGCCATAGACAATATTTTCGGAAGCCCATTCGTCAGGATGCTGGCGTTTCGCCGGCCATGTCGAGATCGCGACCTGCTCGTAAAGTCGCGCTCGATTTCTCAAATCTGTCGCGGGCGCGATCAAGCGCGTCATTGAGCCTCGTCTCGATATCCCCGCGCAGCTTCAGATCGCGGGTCGCCGCCGCCGGTACACCGGCGAGTTCGGATCGGAACGCGCCCCAGACATCGGCAAAGATTGTTTCGACCGTGCGCATCTCGATCAGGATGCCGGCCTCGCGCTCACGCCGCATTCGGATTTCCAGCGCGCGCTCCTGCTGAACCTGTGACGCGGCAGCAGATTTCGATGTACGGCGCTCTTCATCCTTCAGCCAGCGAATGTAGCCCTGCACGGCGGCGACGAGCGGCACCATGCCGCCAACGGCTTTTGGGACATAGCCCTTTTTGCCAAGATCGCGCACCCACTGGTCGCTGACCATCAACAGAGCGGCAGCCTTGCCGACCGTAATCAATCCAGCGGAGGTTTGCGTCGTATCGCTCATCTGAACATCAACGCCTGATTGATCATTTGTCGCAGTGCATTCCGCGCCGGATTTACGAAATCCGCTTCACTTCCAGCCTGATCTACGCCTGTATGTCGCCATCAAAACGGAGGCGAACATGCGCACGGATGAAGGACAGGGCAAGAAGATCGCACTTGCCGGCATTATCTCGGAAATGGCGCGGATCCTTGCCGATTCCGCAGCAGCCGCCGCCGAGGCGGAAGAGGCAATCAACAGGGGCGAGCGCGATCTTGCCGTTGGCGCGCTCCTCGGCATTGACGCCGCGATACAGGCGATAGGCCCACTCTACGCCGCGACCATCTCGTTACACCGCAGTCGCTGATCACTCTACCGAATGAAGCTCCGGCCCGGCTCAATGCCGGGCTCCAGCTCGTAGAAGGCTGCAATTGTCGCGGCCTCCGGCTGAAGGAGCCATACCCATGAAACTCACTGACACGCAGCTCATCGTCCTGAATAAGGCCGCTCAACGCTCAACCATGCTTGCGTTGCCGCTCCCTCCCAATCTGAAAGGCGGCGCCGCCCACAAGGTGGTGAAGCCGCTCATCGAAAAGGGACTGCTCGAAGAGGTCGACGCCAACGTCCGCGCCGGCGAGACGGCATGGCGCGAGAGGGGCGCGGGCAAGGGCGTGACGCTCGCCATCACCGAGGCTGGGCTCGCCGCGATCGGCATCGGACCGGAGAGCGAAAATAAATCGATAGCTGCGCCGAAGAAGACGGCAGCCAAAAAGACGCCCGCGAAAGGCGAGCCAAAGGCCTCTGCTGTCGCGACAGCGCCAACCCCGCGCGAGGGTACGAAACAGGCGACCATGATCGCCATGCTCCAGCGAAAAAGCGGCGCAACCATCGCTGAAATCGTCGCGGAAACCGGCTGGCAGCCGCACACAGTCCGTGGCGCCTTCGCCGGGGCGCTAAAGAAAAAGCTCGGTCTCAACATCGTCTCCGAGAAGAAAGATGGGAGGGGTCGGGTGTATCAGATTGCAAGTTGAGCTG
>CAIQCB010000014.1 GCA_903870245.1 uncultured Methylocystaceae bacterium | reverse complement strand
TGGGAGAGGAGTCTTTTCATCTTCCAGAGAGTTGCTTTTTTACCTAACAAATGATATTATAGGGCATCTTAAAACTGGTAGCTTGATCATGATACATTTACCGATATGGCGCGTCGTTCACAAAACCCAGCGCTACCGTAACTTCGAGATAATCATCAAATGCAGATTGGTAAAATGATCCTCCCTCGATTCAGTGGACACCCATGATAGTCTTTCGAGCCAGAAGGATGGTGTCTGATGAGCAAAGGTATCCGACGTTCTTTCCCGGAGACGTTCAAACGTGAGGCTGTAGAGCGCGTGAGAACCAGCGGGCTTTCGATCAAGGCGGTGGCAGTGGAGTTGGGGGTGCACGAGACGGTTTTGCGCAAGTGGGTGCGCGCTCGAAGCGGGACTCAGGCGGCGGGGGCGGCGATGCGCCCCATCACGCAAGCGCCGCCCCCGTCGCCGTCTGACCTTGCCTCCGAGAACGCCAGATTGCGGCGAGAAAACGAACGGCTGCGCATGGAGCGCGATATATTAAAAAAAGCAGCGCTCATCTTCGGAACGGCCTCCCGGTAAAATTCGGGTTCGTTGATGAGCATCGCGATCAGTGGCCGGTCAGGCTGATGTGCAATATTCTGGGATTGTCCGCCAGCGGTTATTACGCCTGGCGAGAACGTCCGGAAAGCCCGAGGGCTGCGGCCAACCGCGCCCTCCTCGAGGAGATCCGCGTGATCCATACCACGAGTTCAGGCACATACGGTTCGCCGCGCGTGCATGCCGTTTTGCGCGCTCATGGACGCCGGATCGGCCACGTCCGTATTGAGAAACTCATGCGGCGGGCAGGAATCCGCGGTCTTGCGGCCTTACCGCGACGGACGCGAACGACAGACAGTCGCCACGACGATCCGATCGCGCCCAATCTGCTTGGCCGCAACTTCACGACGACGCAGCCGAACCGGGTTTGGCTGGCCGACATCACCTATGTCGCCACTAATGAGGGCTGGTTATACGTCTCGGGCGTTCTTGACCTCGGCACGCGCAAGCTTGTTGGCTGGTCAATGAACGAAACGTTACATGCCGAAGGAGCTCTCGAGGCTCTCCGGATGGCGATCAATCGTCAACGGCCGCCGCCTGGTCTGATCCACCATTCTGACCGTGGAATCCAATATGCATCGGAGGCCTATCGCCGCGCCCTCGCCACGGCAAACATCACGCCGTCGATGAGCCGGAAGGGCGATTGCTGGGATAACGCCCCAATGGAAAATTTCTTTCACACCCTTAAAACCGAACGCGTTCACCATCGCGACTACACAACCCGAGATGAAGCGCGACGGGACTTGTTCGGATATATCGAGGGGTTTTATAATCCCCATCGTCTGCACTCCGCTCTGGGCTATCTATCCCCAGCCGACTACGAGCGCAGAGCGGCATAACCCCGTCCACTTTTTCGGGGGAAGATCAGACAGGCGCGACCGTGACAGACTCACCCCAAACGCTTGCACAATGTTGAACAGGTTTGACTCCGCCTCGTCCGCTGGTTGCTGCGGAAGCCGGACGAAAACCGAGAGCGGGGGATCGTCAGCTACGGCGTCCAGCTCAAGCCAGAATTCCTCCACATTTTCGGCAATGACGCCGAGAGCGTCTCGCAACCGTCGCCATGGCTCGCTCAATGTTTCCTTGCCCGCCAGCCAGGAAGCTAGCAGGCGGGTCTCTTCAGATCCGCGAATGCGCTGCTGAAGATCGATCCGCTCCCCTTCAATCAGGGTCGTCTCAAGGCCCGCGGTCGGAATGGCCGGGAAGCAGCTTGCAAGCTTTTCAAGGGGTCCCGGACATGACCATCCCCGTTCAGCGAGCACGTAATGAAGGATCGGCGCGAGTGTATGCGCCGTCACTGGATGAGCGCAGCGACAACTTGGGGAAGCACATCCCAACGCCGTGGATAAGACACTTTGGCGACAGGAATCCGTTGCGCAAGCCCGAGGATATCGTTTAGCCGCTCCTGGGTCAGAAGCTGTGTAGAGCCTTGTGGATACCAGGCGCCTATGAGCTCACGCATTGCCTGCTTCGGCGCCAGTGGCGCACTCATCCGAACGCCCTCGGCCTCTGCTTGCACGCCCAGAGAATAGATGGCGTCGAGCTTTGGAGGGCTTTCCAAAAAACCCTCTCCGGGGTTTCCGGCGGTTGTGTCCCAGAGCATCTTCCCGATCCAGGGCGCAGTCATCAGCTCACGATCTCTGCCGAGGATATGGTTTTTGGCGGTCTCCTCGAGGCGCAGATTGGCGCAGCCCTTTTCTACGTGGTAAAATTCACCATTCCACCGCACGGCTGCGAGATCGTCCGAGACAAGCTTCCCGCCCCGTGCGACCAGTGCGGCGGCCATTGTAGATTTGCCGGCGCCGCTCTCGCCCAGAAGCGCGAAAGTGCGTCCGTTGATCGATATTACCGAGCCATGCAGGCAAAGGACGCCGCGTCGATGCAGCAACAGCCCCATGCCAATTCCCACCAGCACCGTCGGGGCGAATTCGAGATTGCTGACGGGGCACACCACTGTGATGAAATGATTCTCGGGACAGATCACAAATTGTATCGCGCGCTTGAACTCTATGCAGAAAGAACCGTCAGAGGCCTTGCCGAAGCGCGGACAATCTTCTTGCCCACCGAGTGTATGCAAAATCTCACGCCAGGCGGTTTCGGGCTCCCATCGAACAATCACGTCTGGTTCCGCGAAGTTGGACGCGAGGGTGATGGCGCCGGGAAGCGGAAACGGGCTTTCAAGAATGAGACCGTAGAGCCTGCTCAGATGATTGACCGGACTCAAGAGTGATCTCCGGTCCGTAGCCGCCAATCCACGAATTTTGCGATTCGTACCCCAGTCAACAGGATGGTAAACATGTCCATGCGCCAACCGGCACGATTGGAGGGCGCCACCATGTTCAGGGTCTCCAAAACTTTGTCTTTGTCGACGTATTCCCAGCATTTTGGCGAAGCCGTCCCAATCCACTGGCGCAGGGCAGGTCCCGCTTTGGCGCAGTGGGACGCGAGAGCGGGATCAAAGGCTGGACCTTTATCGGGGCGCTGACGAATTTTCTCCGGCACAATGCCCGTGATGGCCCAACGCATGAGGCCGCGAGACTCTCCCCCACGACGGAATTCCGCTTCGTCGAGCTCCATAACGGCGTCTATCAGCTTGGGGTCGAGCAAGGGAAATCGGAGATCCTGGTGAAACAGCTCTTGATAAACCTGTATTGTCTGGGGGACGGACCGCTCAAGTCGCCCCGGCTCCAGTAGGAAACGCATGTTATCGCGCAAGGAAAGTCGCGACAAAGATTTGAGCGATGACACTGGACGCCTGAATTCGTTTTTTTCAATCCGGTTGATGAACTCGACAACGGCAGCGCCTGTATACTTTTCTAGGGGTGCGGATAGCAGGCTTCGTAACATGTCACCCACGGAAAGAAGCGACGCTTTACAGCGGGACAGGTGTCTCCGGAAGAAATTAGCAGCCGCTTTTCTCCATCTACCGGCAGAAAGCAATTCGCTCGTTGTCGGCTCGGAGGGCGCAGAAATGAAAAAATCTCCTCCAAATCCACTCAAAACGATCTCGACCCCGTGTGCTCTCCCTGCTTCACCGAGCAGCATCTCGATATGCGTGACATTATTGAAGGGGGGCTCCTGAATGTTCTCGAACCAGCGTGGCAGGGCCGCAAAGGGGTCCTCATCCGCCGGAGCCTCCACCCAGACGGGGTCGATATTATCCTCTTGGGCAAGAACCGCCTCAATGAACGAATGTTCGTCGGTCTCGGGGCCAATATGGCCGCGCGGCAGCACCGAGCAGAGCGCAATTAGTCGGCGGCCTTGCAACTTGAGATATCGTGCAGCGATACAGGCGATAGCGGATGAATCAAGTCCGCCACTGAGGTGCACAGCGATCGTCTTGCCAGGATCGATACGGCGTTCAACCGCTTCAATTAGTAAGGAGCGAATCATCTCTGCGTGATCGCTGTCCTGCTCACCTGTCGGTTTGACCTCTGTGGCGCGTTGAGACAGGAACTTCGGAATGGGCTGGATTGAAACTTGTCCGCGCTCGACTGTCAGGCGATGCGCTGCGGGAAGTCGACGAATTACCGAGTAGTAGGTCTCGTCTGCCGGAGCAGATGCATCGAAACACAAGTTTCGACAGATTGCCGGTTCGTTCAGGTCGTTGGACACGAATGGTAGCGCAAGAAGAGATGAAAGCTTCGTGGAGAAAGCGAAAACCTTGTCTTGCGCGATGAAAAATATGGGAGAGGCAGTGAGGGATAAGCGAATGAGGGAAAGACTATTGTTTTGGGGGCGCCAGGCAGCAAGGGTAATCTCGGTAATCAATCCCTCGAACAAAGCATCGTCAATATTGCTGTAATCACCCTCAGTTCCTGGTAAAGCGTCTTTGCTTGGTATGTTATGGCAAATGTTGATCCCGCCATCCGGCAATTCAATTATCGCCGCTTCGGGAGCCAGGAAAAGTCCCTCGCCATGGCGTATAACAATAGAGCGCAGCGGCGCAGTTGCACCGCCCTTCAGCCTCTCATTCCAAAAATCGGGTATTATCTCGCCGTCAAAGCGCATGACCCCCGCGAGGAAGTCCATTTAGATTACAAGTCGTTCCGATAGAGGCTCTTGGCCGTCGCGATTGAAGATAATGTTTGACGCCAACATCTTCATGAGAAATGCCATCACGTCGAGCAAACATTTTTCGCGCTCGACGTCAAAACGATCAACCAATGCGTCGACAATTGCGTCTTCATCGTTTTTTGTATCGAGCAGGCGCCATATATCATCTGCAACTCCGACGAGTTCGAAGTAGGCGCCATTATCAACACTCATGATCATCACATGCCCGTCAATCTCAGTCCAGAGGACGTTGGGGTTCTTGTGAAACGAAGACATTTTATATGCCCCGTACGAAACAACCTGATAATACTTGATACAATTCGGACGCAGGTGAGATATTCAGGAATAAGTTCCGTCCGGTCCCGGAAGCGAGTTAGTAGACTGAGTTAGTTCGGCAATATTCCCGGCCTCCACAAGATCCGGGGGCGTATAGGGGAGACGGGTCTCGCTATTATCCTGCTTTTGCTCAATAATCTGTTTCATTTTGAACGCCCCATTTAAGATGTTCTATACCGTATAATTATATAGGCCAAACATTGGCTATCAACTTTTTTTTTGATGTCTAGCAGATGCCTGCTGCAATGCTGTTGACAAAAGCGAGGATGATGTAAATTCCTGCGAAATCCAATATGGCGGATGATTTGATCTGACTTCTATTTACTGCTTTTTTTATTTACTGGTTTTTTTGCAGAAGCCACGACATAGGCGAGGATCGGTAACTGTTCGATGTCAGCTATAAACTCGAGATTACGCTTGAACTCAGCTGCAGCAATCCGTTTTTGCAGGAGCCCCCGAAGAGCCGCCTTTTTATAGTGCTCCGTGAAAGCGCGCCAGCTCGCCTGCGTGATGTCTTCGATCATCAGATCATCAAACCCGGCGGCAATCCAGACCTTTCTGTATGAGTCGAGATCGGAATAGCATTCCTGTCCCGCCAAAACCCTGCGAAAGCTCGTTGGCTCCTCTCTGAAGATCAGGTCTGCAACGACGATTTCGCCCCCGGGCTTGAGTGCACGTTGCGCCTCTCTGAGGAACTCGACGCGGCCCCTGAAGTGGAGCGCAGCCTCTATGCTGACAACTGAAGTGAACATAGCGTCAGGAAACCGCATCTGCTCGGCCGGCATCACTTCGAAATTCGCTTTCGGCGCCCGCTCGCGGCATCTATCGATCTGATATTCTGAGACATTGATCCCGTAAATGTCTCTCTCCGGGAAACGACGGTGGAGATATGCGGTCGTTCCGCCCATCCCGCAGCCGACGTCCAGCAGCGGACCGTCATGATGTTTTAATTTGCTGACCACCAGCGCCATCATATTGTCGCATGCGGCGCCGAAATCTGTTGTGTCCTCCAGAAACAGGCCGAGATTTGCATATCCAGAATTGGCGCCTTCACCAAGATAAAGAGAATTTTCCTGAAAAAAACGGTCGTAGAACCCGTTCAGGTTCTCCTGATAATCAGTCAGCATGCCTTGGGTTCCTCAAGAGTGATGCGGACGGAAAGAGCCTCGTGCAAGAGCCAAGCTTCACGCCATTTTATCGCTTCACGCAACCTAAAACGTGGCATTATCGGCTCCAGGCTATTCAGCAGAGCGGAAATCTCCAGCCTGGCAAGTGCAGAGCCCAGGCAGTAGTATTGACCATGCCCGAATGTCAGGTTTGGGGGGCGTTTTTCTCCATCTGAAACGGGTGCGCGATTGGCGCTTGCGACCAGCAAAAAGACTTTCTGTTCCGGGGCTAGCGTTATGTCTCCGAATTCGATTGCTTCTCGAACCCTGCGTTTAACAGCTAGAATCGGCGCCTGGCTACTGATCAGACCATCAATCACGGACGGTTCGCGGATCGAACCCTCATACCCTGGGCCGGCGACTAGGCAACCCAGTATATTTGCAATGCAACCGGAAGTCGTTGTGGTGCCGGCCAGGAAAAGTTTGACGCAGACGTCGACCATATGGTCAGAAGGAATGCTATGTTCGACCTGGATGTCGCGCAAAAACTTTAGTAACGGCGCGTCGGAAGCAAATCGCCAATGTCTCTGAAAATACAAAGTGAGAAAGCCGATTTTGTTGGTTTGTTCCGTTTCCAGGCTCCAATTTATATCATATGATCGTATTACATCTTCCGCCAGATGCAGGAGAGGGGAAAGATCCGCTCGCGGTATATTCAGCAATTCAGCCATGACGTTCGATGGGATTGCACGTGCAACGGCGTCGACGAGATCTGCATCCTTTTGAGTCGCAAGCTTCTCAAGGCAATCCTTGACAACCTCCTGGACAATTTTCAGCAATAAGGGTTCAGAGGATAAAAACCATGTGCGCAGTGGTCGCACTACATTGGTGCGAAACATTGCCGAATGATCGAGAAACGAGATTCTGTCTCCCATTGAAAGACGATCGTCGCGCAGCAGAGAGACGATGTCGTTAGGGTTGCTGAAGAACCACGCATCCCGGTCGGGCGCATAATAGCGTGGCGCTTCATTGCGCAGCCGATCCAAATCTGGAAAAGGATTGTGAGTATATTCAGCGCTTGGAGCGCCTCTTCCAAACAATCTCTCCATTACGCTCAAAACCTCTTTGATTTTGGATCAGCGGCCAAATAGTAATTAACGCGCAACACAATAACCAGCTATTTATGGCGCAAGTACAAGGATTAATTGCTAATAGCCAACAACTCATTGTCGTGCAAGCCAGGACTGACGCCAGTAAGTCTCGACGTCAGTTATTTGTAGGCTTAACCGGTGCGACAACCACTGAAGAGGTTCCTTGGGAGTTCAGCCATTGATTGACGATTGAGAGCTGCCTCATATCTTCCGAGACGTTTTGTTTCTGGGTTACCCTCAGAAAATTGGGAATACGCTCTGCGAGCAGGCGCCACCAGTTTAAAGGATAATAAAAATAGATCAGCGGGGATGTTGGTGAGATCGGATAAAGGAGGGCCAATTGTGGGCGACTCGGGAATACTCGTTTCTTGATAAATGAGAAGACGGAAGATATGTCTGTTCGTGTTTTTGCAGTAATAATAATATTGGTTTCGCAACTCGTTCTAAAATCCCGCAGAAGCAACATCGCCGAGGAGTTTATAACGCTTTCGCTGATCGCTTCATTTTGAATTTGTCCTGCTGGCCACCCTATAGCTCCCTTGCCGTAGTAGCGTTGGAACAGTTCTAGTGTGAGACGCGCACCGCGTGTGCAGCGAACATCTTCGGTAAGCCGCCAAAACTTGGGCCAATCCATTTCATGCGTTTCCAAAAGATAGGAAATATCACTTAACAAGAGAGGGCCATTGTTGAATTTGTGTCCATAAACGGCGTGTTCAATCAGATGAAGCAGCAGGTCTTCTGGCGACTGAAAGTTAAGAGTTTCGTTTCCCACGTTTCGCTGGATGCTTCGGTCCCAGAATGATTGATCTTTACTTGGATCAATAGGTGTCTGGCTTCGTTCATCAATGTGGAAGAGGCTGCTGTGTAATTCCAGACAAGTTGTTTTGGAGGGCGAATAAATTGGCGGCAGTTGATGCACAAGACTGACGTTTGAAGGATGCGGAATGCTTTGATATTTATCAATTCGATCTACGCCATGATCCAGCAAGAAATTGAAGGCTTTGATGATCTCTTGTTCAGGGATCAGAATGTCCACATCCCGCATGGGACGCAGGCCCGGCTGGGGATAGGCAAAGTAAGCCAGATAAGCGCCCTTGAGGAAGATGTGTTGGAAACCGCCTTCCTTCAATAACCGGTGCAAAAGCAGGAGTTCACGCTGAATCGCCAGGGAACGCTTTGTTGCGGCCTTGAATGAGTCTGCGCAATCCAATCGAACATTCTCGGGAATCATGAGATGCGCCTTCTCATGTTTAAGTCGCCAGTCAAGCAGCGGTGTGACCCGATGTTCCTCGGACATCCTCATGATCTGCGCCCAATCATGCTCATCGAGCTGAGCAATGGCGCTCTGCGGGACCTCCCGGATGGGGGATAGAATATCCAGCAGCAAAAGCTGATGCTCAGCAATTGTCCTTGTCATTGCTGCGTATCCATTGACTTGCGTACCTCTGACCAGCAACCATTCGCCTTTATTTGTCCATCCTGAACGATAACGACCTGATCCGCATGTTCGAGTGTCGACAGGCGATGACCGATAATCACCACGGTGAGATCGCCATGCAATTGTTCAATTGCTTGGCGAATCTTTGCTTCATTCTCAATATCCAGGGCGCTCGTCGCTTCATCAAGTATGAGCAAGCTGGGCCGCTTCAGCAGAGCTCGGGCGAGGGCTATCCGTTGACGTTCGCCGCCAGATAGCCGCAGACCATTGTCTCCGACAATGGTGTCGAGACCTTGAGGGAGGCTATACACGAACTGAGCCGAAGATTGCTCAAGCGCCCGAAGGATGTCCGCCTCGCTCGCTTCTGGATTAGCCCACAGGAGGTTCTGACGAATGCTGTCTTGAAACAGAAATGTGTCTTGCGGAACATAAGACACTGATTTTCGCCATGACCGCCGGTCTGGGCCTTTGATGCTCACGCCATCAACCAGCATCTCGCCCTGGTCGGGTTCAAGAAGACCCATCAGAATATCTGCTAGAGTGCTTTTTCCAGCCCCGGAAGCGCCCATGATCGCGGTTGTTGTTCGCGCCGGGAAGGTAAGAGAAACGTCCCTCAGTGCGGATTGATCCCGCGTGGCGTATTTGAAGCTTATATGCTCAAGCTGAAGGCGATCGCGGATCTGCCTCACGCCCTGATCTGATTTCACCATCGGTTCAGAAACGCTCTCACACTCGGCAAGGAGCCGTTCAGATTCTGTAAGAGCCGGAAGCGCATGGATAAGGTGGTGAAGCTGCTGCTGGCCAGCCATGAACATTGGAATCATGCGGCTAAAGATCAGAACGAGCGTCAGCAGCTCTGGGGCAGCGATCCTGTAGACGATGAGACCGAGATATAGATACGCCGCCAGCAGAATAGCCCCGCCAGTTTGAAATAATGCCCTGGAGAAACTGGTATTGATTATGAAATCAAATTGTAACTGGCGCAGGGTGTCTGTGGTTTGCGTCAAAAAGGCTAGATGCCTGTCCTCATTGCCAAGGATTTTTGCCAGCTTGATGCCGGCGAGACTTTCCTGGACATCGCCATAAAGGGCCCGGTTGGTCTTAATTTGATCAAAGCCAAGACGCAGGGCTTCTTGTCGATAGCGAGCCAGTAGAGAGAACACCAAACCGCCTGTGATAAGGACAATTGCAGTGACAAAGGGCGATAGCGCAAAGGCTACGCATATGTAGGCCGCCATCGCGATCAAGGTAATTATAAAGCCGAGGCCAAAATGGAGGCCAACGCCTATCTGATTTATGTCGCCAAGAAGTAGACTGGCGAGATCGGAGCGTCTGGTGTTGATCAGCCAGCTCCATTTGACATTAAGCAGCGCTGAAAAGCAATCATGACGAAGGCTATCGACAATTTTGTGATGTAGTCTCGCACTAAGCCTTTCTTGTGAATATTGAACCCCGCTTCGTAGGCTAACCAACGCCACAAATACAATCAGCAAGCCCCCTATCGATGAGGTAAATCCAAAAAATCCCACTATGCGGACAACCATATTTACAATTGGATTATTGGTATTGGCGCCGCTCAGAATATCAAGCATGGGCACAAGGAGAATGAGCCCAATCCCCTCCGTGGCGCTCGAAAGCAGCATGAGAGCAAGAAGCGATATGATGTCTGATCTCTTTGCTCTGTTCAGTAATTTTAGGAAAGGATGGAGGGACGTCATCAGCAAACCTGGTCGTTTATCAGCAAGGGTGACATAAACACGCCAACGACGGAATAGGCATGAAAGCTCTCGCCGCCCGTGACATTCACCCGACCGGCTGCGACCCAGGCATGAGCCTTCATATCAGCAGTTTCGGGATCCCGCATCAATCCGAAGGAGAGGAGATAAGGAACCCGATAGAGTCCGAGCAGGATGCGAGCGGCGACAGCCTGTGGAAAGCAATTGGAGTCCCACGGCGTATAATTGGCGGCTAGACGGACAGCGCGTCCTATGTTGAGAGCAAGCTTTTCTTGATCTGGCGTGAGCAGAGGGATTGCAGCAGATGTCCCCGACGGAACGCCGAGAATAGGTGCGAGCCTTTTAAATGGAATCGTGAGGATCAACGCTTTGCAAACACCAAGTAAAAACCAGGTGGGCAACAACCAAATCTTGATGAACAGGGGTTGTTGCAAAAAACTTTTGATTTTAAGAACAATTCGAGCAGGATTGATAATCAATTAGTCAGCGCCATTTTGTTATCCATTGGCCATCGTTAGAATTTTTGGGACAACATTTGGGTTTCGGAACAATGGTTCTGGATAATTTGGTTGGGGGATAAATTAAGCTGCTTTCTGTTGATGCTGCAAGCGATGATTTTGGATTGTGATCTTCTTTATCCTTTATTATTCATCCTGAATGGCCGGATATTGCCATAGACCGGCTTCCGCCGGGGTGATATTGCCAAGGTTCCTACATGGATTAGGAGTATAAAGGTAAATTAATCCTCGTCCACATATTGGTCAATTGAATTTTACTCATGGATTATTCTGACAGGTATAAAGCTAGCTTCCTAGTGTCAGGACTCATTGATTGAGGTAGAATGCGACAGCTGCTGCGATACAGATTGCTGAAAAGAATGTGTGAGCACATCGATCATAGCGCGTTGCGATACGTCGCCAATCTTTGAGTTTGGCGAAGAGATTTTCGATTTTGTGGCGAGTTTTGTAAAGTTTCCTGTCGTAGGGGATAAGAACCTTGCGATTTCGTCTCGGCGGGATACACGCTTCAATCCCTCGGCTTGGGACTGTCAGGAATCTTGTGTGCGGGGCCATAGTAGAACCGCAGGAGGCGGGCTATGGCGATCAAGAAGGATACACTGGACCAGCTTCTTTCCGGACGAGACCCGAAGGAGGTTTTTTCCAAAGACGGTCTTTTCGATGAGCTGAAAAAGGCGCTGGCGGAACGCGTTCTGATCGCCGAGCTGGACGATCACCTCGACGGAGAGGCAGCTGCGGGTAAGTATAATCATCGCAACGGCTATTCGAAGAAGACCGTGCTCACCGAGACGTCGAGGATCGACATCAAGGTTCCTCGTGATCGGGAAGGCAGTTTCGATCCCAAGCTTATCGCCCGCTACCAGCGTCGGTTTCCGGGCTTCGACGAGAAGATCGTCTCCATGTATGCGCGGGGCATGACCGTCCGAGAAATCCAAGGGCATCTCATTGAACTTTATGGGCTTGAGGTCTCCCCCGACCTGATTTCGACGGTCACCGACGCCGTTCTGGAAACGGTGTCGGAATGGCAGAACCGTCCGCTCGAAGCGACATATCCGCTGGTTTTCTTTGACGCCCTGCGGGTCAAGATTCGTGACGAGGGGCTCGTCCGCAACAAGGCGGTGTATGTCGCGCTCGGGGTCATGGCTGATGGAACCAAGGACATTCTGGGGCTTTGGATCGAAACCTCAGAGGGTGCCAAATTCTGGCTGCGGGTGATGAACGAGCTGAAAAACCGAGGCGTGGAGGATATCCTGATCGCTGTCGTCGATGGCCTGAAGGGTTTTCCGGAGGCCATCACCGCGGTTTTTCCGCAGACCGTCGTTCAGACCTGCATCGTCCATCTCATTCGCAATTCGATGGATTTTGCCTCCTGGAAAGACCGCAAGGCGGTCGCCGCCGAGCTCAAGAAGGTCTACCGGGCCAAAGACGCAGACGCCGGCAAGGAGGCGCTTGAGGCGTTCGACGCCAGCCCCTGGGGCAGGAAATATCACTCGATCGCCCAGGCCTGGCGGCGCAATTGGGAGCAGGTTATCCCCTTCTTCGCCTTCCCGGAGGCCGTGCGACGGATCATCTACACGACAAACGCCATCGAATCCTTGAACGCCAAGCTGCGGCGCGCGGTGCGGACAAGGGGCCACTTTCCCACCGACGAAGCGGCGATGAAGCTTCTCTATCTCGTCTTGCGTCAAGTCGCCGGAGAATGGAAAATGCCGCCTCGTGAATGGTGCGAAGCCAAAAACCAATTCGCCATCATGTTCGAAGGACGTTTCGCAAAGGCATGATGGTCAACCCGCCTCGCACACAAGATTCCTGACAGTCCCCTCGGCTTTTCAGCGCTCGCCGAAATTCGTTGCTGTCATATTCCTTGTCGGCAATCAAAACCTTCGCTTTCGGCATGGATCACAACATCAACCGGGCGCCGACATGATCGTTTAACTGCCCCTCAGTCAAAAGCATTGTCAGGGGCCTGCCGTCCTGATTGCAGACGACATGGAGTTTTGAATTCAGTCCACCCTTTGTTCGTCCAAGACGACGGGGAAAAGGTCCTTTTTTAAAAGGCTTGCAGCCGTGCGATGCGCCTTCAGATGCGTAGAATCAATCATGATCCGTTGCGCTATGGGTCCTTCCGCTGCAAGGGAGGCAAAAATACGGTCGAATACGCCCATGCGGCTCCAGCGGATAAAGCGATTATAAAGGGTCTTGTGGGGCCCGTATCCTTTCGGCGCGTCCTTCCATTGCAAGCCATGACGGATAACATAAACGATCCCGCTAACAACACGCCGGTCATTCACGCGTGGAACCCCGTGTGCGAGGAGAAAGAACGGCGAGATACGGGACATCTGCTTTTCACTCAATAAAAACAGATCGCTCATGGAAACCTCCGCGAATCAGAGGACTCCTTTGAATCATGAACGAATTAAATTTAATAGGTCCTGAGCCTAGCTTATGTTTGCGAAAGGCAACGATAATCGCTTCTTCTTCGCTTGTCAGAACGGTTGAGTGCGGCGTATTGGGACCCGTCGGGCAATCCGAGACAGTCGACCTTTTCTTCCATTGTGCGACAGTCTTCTGGTTAACGCCGTAGCGCTTTGCCAGCGTCCTCAAACTCTCTTGACGACGCTGTATCGCTCGACGCACCGCCTCTGTCGTTGTGGCGCTCCCGTGTAGAATTTGTCCCATAGCGCATCCTTCCAGTCAGTGGATAAGATTGCACCATCAAAACCTGGGATCAAATAGATATGACAGCAACGAATTTCGGCGGGCGCTGAAAAGCCGAGGGATTGAAGCGTGTATCCCGCCGAGACGAAATCGCAAGGTTCTTATCCCCTACGACAGGAAACTTTACAAAACTCGCCACAAAATCGAAAATCTCTTCGCCAAACTCAAAGATTG
>CAIQCB010000013.1 GCA_903870245.1 uncultured Methylocystaceae bacterium | reverse complement strand
ACCGAATGGGCCGCAATGTCCTCGCCCATACCGCCGGCGACGCCACCAACGCGGTCCTCGCCGCCGCAGGATACAACTTCCGGCGCCTGCTCAAATGGCTGGCGCTTTTGTGCGCCTTATTGCTGGGCGTCTTCCGTCTAGCCGAAAGGTCAGAAAATCATCCCATCGTGGCGTGAAATGCGTTCTTCACGGACGACGAAATTATGGTCTATTTCATAATCAACTCTAACCTGATCGGTTCAAGACCTCCGGCGATCAGGGGGCAGCCATGCCTCAATAGACCCAGGCCATCTGCCCTCAGCAACGGTCGGAGCTATGAAACCGGTATTCCTTTTGATGATTACTTAATTTCTATTTCTGTATCTGGTCGAATATGCCGCCATCGGCGAAATGTTTCTTTTGCGCCGCCGCCCAACCACCGAAGGATTTATCGATCGTAATCAACTGCAACTTAGGGAATTGCTTTAATTGATCTGGGTCGGCAAATTCTGGACGCGCTGGCCGATAAAAGTTTTTTGAGATTATTTTTTGCGCGGCAGGTTGATAGAGAAATTCGAGATAGGCTTGCGCAACTTTTCGCGTGCCCTTTCGATCAACATTTCCATCGACCAGCGCTACAGCGGGTTCGGCAAGTATTGAGAGAGAAGGTGTGACAATTTCAAACTTGTCTTCGCCGTTTTCCTTCAGGGCAAGATGCGCCTCATTTTCCCATGTTATGAGAACATCACCAATTTCGCGCTTCGTAAAAGTCATTGTCGATCCACGAGCGCCGCTATCCAGAACAGGAACATTCTTATAAATCGCTCTAACCAGTTCCTGAGTTTTCGCTTCATCCTTTTTGAATTTTTTTAATCCAAAGCCCCAGGCGGCAAGATAATTCCAGCGTGCGCCGCCGCCGGTTTTAGGATTTGGCGTGATTACGCCCAGGCCGGGACGCGCAAGATCATCCCAATCGTGGATATTCCGGGGATTACCCTTGCGCACAAGAAAAACAATTGTCGATGTGTATGGCGAGGAATTATGAGGCAATCTCTCCTGCCATTTAGTGGGAATCTTACCTGTTTTTGAAGCGATAGCATCGATATCGTTTGCAAGAGCAAGCGTAACGACATCCGCCTCAAGACCCTCGACTACGGCCCGCGCCTGGGCGCCAGAACCGCCATGGGAGGCTTGTATCTCAATCTCCTCACCGGTCTTTTTTTTCCATTCCTCGATAAAGATCGGATTAATCTCCCGATAGAGCTCCCGGGTTGGATCGTAGGAAACATTCAGAATCGCTTGACCAGCGTTCGCCGGCGAAAATGGCGCCAAAATCAATAAAGTCGCCGTCGCAATAATTCTCCGGAATGGCTTTACTGTTTCCATGTCGGCGCCAACCCTGTTGAGGATACGGATGTATTCAGTTAAATGGTCAAATACCATCGGCGATGTGATCGAAACCATTGGCCTCTGCCGGGAATATCCTTGCTTTGGTCAGGGAGAGCGGCACTTTATCGCCCAGAGTCGCGGCGGTTTCGACGGGAGACTCGATTTCAAGCGTCTGATCGAATCCGTCGATGGCGATAGTCGCGCGCACGCCGGCAGGGGTACGGCGGAGACTTTCGACCCGCCCCTCCAGTTCTGCGTCGCCGCCAGTCGCTACGGCAATATCGGCCGGACGAAAGAACACGCGCGCCGGTCCGCTCCGCAAACCATGCGTATCGATATGTAATTCGCGTCCAGCGAAATTGACGTGTCCATCCGTGACAGTCACCGGTAACGCGACCGCCTCGCCAACAAATGAGATTACAAAGGACGAGGCCGGCTTGTCATAAAGCTCGGCGGGCGTGCCAATCTGCTCGACTCGCCCCTGATTAAGCACCACGACACGATCGGCTAGCTCCATCGCCTCATCCTGATCGTGGGTAACGAAAACCGTGGTTAGACCGGTTTCCTTGTGCACTTCGCGTAGCCATCGGCGCAGATCCTTGCGAACGCGCGCGTCAAGGGCGCCAAAGGGTTCATCGAGCAGCAGAACGCGTGGCTCGATGGCGAGGGCGCGAGCAAGCGCGACACGCTGACGTTGACCCCCGGAGAGCTGGGCGGGAAAGCGCTTGCCAAGTCCCTCGAGTTGCACAAAACGGAGAAGCTCCTCGACCCGAGCTGTAATGTCGGCGCTCGACGGACGTTGCCGTCTTGGGCGAACCCGCAGGCCATAGGCGATATTGTCAGCGACTGTCATATGTTTGAACAGCGCGTAATTCTGGAACACAAAGCCGACGCGTCTATCTTGCACCGCAAGATTGGTCGCGTCCTCGCCATCAAAGTAGACACTACCGCGATCCGGGGCATTCAATCCCGCGATCACACGCAGCAACGTGGTCTTCCCGGAGCCAGAAGGCCCCAGGAGCGCGACGAGCTCGCCCGGCTGAATATCAAGGCTAACGTCGCGCAGGGCCGGAAAGTCGCCAAAATCCTGCTCGACCCCGTCGATACGGATCGAAAAACCTTGTTGCGGCACTCTAATGTCTCCGGCCGCCGCGTGCGGCGAGTTGGTCGGCGTGGCGCCATTCCAGGAAGGTTTTGATACCCAGGGTGACAAGCGCCAGACCGGCGAGAACCACCGCGAGAGCGAATGCTGCGACACTATTATACTCATTATAAAGTATCTCCACCTGAAGCGGGATCGTGTTGGTCAGGCCGCGAATATGGCCTGATACGACGGAGACGGCGCCAAATTCGCCCATGGCGCGCGCGTTACAGAGAAGCACGCCGTATAGAAGGCCCCATTTGATGTTAGGTAAGGTGACAGTCCAGAAGGTTTGCAGACCGGAGGCTCCGAGAGTCAGCGCTGCTTCTTCCTCTACGGTTCCCTGCTCCTGCATGAGCGGAATTAATTCTCGCGCAACGAAAGGAAAGGTAACGAAGATCGTCGCCAGAACGATGCCAGGAATCGCGAAAATAACCTGAAGATGGTGCGCCTTGATCCAGGATCCGAAGACCCCCTGTGCGCCAAACACAAGCACAAAGACCAGGCCCGCAACCACAGGAGAAACAGAGAAGGGAAGATCGATGAGCGTGATCAGCAGACTTTTGCCAGGAAAGGAAAATTTCGCAATGGCCCAGGCGGCGGCAAGACCAAACAAGAGATTCGCGGGAACACTAATCGCAGCGACGGCAAGAGTAAGCTTGATTGCGGCAATAGCGTCGGGTTCGTGAAAAACCTCCGCGAAGGTTGCAACCCCTTTTGCAAATGCTTCACTGAACACAATCGCCAATGGCGCAAATAAAAACAAGAGAAGGAAAATCACGGCGATAGCAATCAAAGCATAACGCGCCGATGGCGCATCTTCTGTGACAGCGCGCGGACGTCGTCGGGAGCGGGCCGCCGGGGGTGACGTAAAGACGGCATCAGACATGACCGAATCTCCTTCGACTCCACGCCTGAATAAGATTGATGGCGAGCAAAGCGGCAAATGAGATCGCCAGCATTATGGCCGCGATGCCTGTCGCGCCGGCGAAATCATATTGTTCAAGCTTGATGACTATTAACAGCGGCGCAATTTCGGAGACATAGGCGATATTGCCAGCGATAAAGATTACCGAGCCATATTCTCCAATTGCGCGCGCAAAGGCGAGCGCGAAACCAGTCAAGAGCGCAGGGAGCAGTGGCGGCAACAACACATTAAAAATCGTCTGAAACCTCGAAGCTCCCAGCGTCGCTGAAGCCTCCTCAAGCTCGATCTCAAGTTCTGAGATAATTGGTTGAACGGTTCGTACTACGAAGGGGAGACCGATAAACACCAAAGCCACCAGAATCCCCCAGCGCGTATAGGCGATCTTGATTCCCATCTCCGCGAGCGGCGCACCGAACCATCCGATTGGCGCATAGAGCGCGGCCAATGAAATACCTGCAACGGCGGTTGGCAGCGCGAAGGGTAGATCAACAAAGGCGTCAATCACACGGCGAAACGGAAAACTGTAACGAGTCAACACCCAAGCGACGATCAAGCCAAAGACAAGATCGATGACCGCTGCATAAAAAGACAGTGTGAATGTTGTTTGAAGCGCGGCTGTTACGCGAGGCTCCGTCATTATTCGCATAAATCCCGACGCGCCGAGATCCGACGCCCGCCAGATGAGCATGGCTAGCGGGAAGAGGACTATCAGTCCAAGATAAAAAAGCGTGTAGCCAAAAGTCAGTCCGAAACCGGGTAAAACGCTCGGCGCTACAAAGCGCCGAGCGTTACGGGCCGCACGAGCCGGGGAGGAGGTCACTGTGCAGCCGGTTTCGTCTGGATCTGATCGAATATTCCGCCATCCGCAAAATGCTTCTTCTGCGCAGCGGACCAACCGCCAAAATCCTTGTCTATTGTAATGAAATTGATCTTGTGAAACTTCTTGAGATCCTCCTTGGCGGCAAACTCTGGATGCGCCGGACGATAGAAGTTTTTGGCGATAATCGCCTGTGCTGCCGGCGTATAGAGGAAATTCAGATACGCTTCCGCCAACTTGCGATTTCCTTTTGCGTCGGCGTTGGCGTCGACCACGGCTACCGGTGGCTCCGCGAGAATAGATTGTGGCGGCGCGACAATCTCAAATTTATCGGCGCCGAATTCTTTTTGCGCCAGGAACGCCTCATTTTCCCAAGCAATTAGCACGTCGCCAATACCGCGTTGCGCGAAAGTGATAGTCGCCCCGCGCGCTCCGGTGTCAAGTACTGGCGCGTTTTGATAGATCGCCTTCACGAAATCCCGGGTTTTATCCTCGTCGCCGCCAAATTTCTTCAGACCATAGGCCCAAGCGCCTAAATAATTCCACCGCGCTCCGCCGGAGGTTTTCGGATTTGGCGTCACAACGGCGACGCCGGACTTCGCGAGATCATCCCAATCCCTGATTTTTTTTGGATTTCCCTTGTGCACCAGAAAAACGATTGTCGATGTATAAGGAGCGGAATTGTTCGGAAGGCGTTTTTGCCAGTCCTCGGCAATTTTGCCGCTCTTTTTAGCGATGGCGTCAATATCTGCGGCGAGAGCCAGAGTCACCACATCGGCGTTCAGGCCTTCGATGACCGCTCGGGCCTGAGCGCCTGATCCGCCGTGCGACGCCTGAACCTGAATGTCTTCACCTGTTTTCGTTTTCCATTCAGCAGCGAAGGCAGGATTGATGGCCTTATACAGTTCTCGGGTCGGATCGTATGAAACGTTGAGCAAGGGCTCGGCTGCTTGAGAGATATTTGCCCCAAAAAGATTATTGAGGCCGATAATAGCCAGAGCTACGGCCATTCCTTTAATCAGTGCATTCATGTGGTTGCGCCTGTGTTTCCTACTTAAACATATAATGTCTATATTTTTTATCTACTTTAGGTGCAAGTGTTTAGATTGTGTTCGCAAACATACTGATTTTTTTGAGTAATGAGATCCAAAATAGAAATTTATTCTGTTTATATTGCTTTAGATAGTTGTTTTATCTCTTTCGTATTAAAAAAATAGAGGCGTATGCGTCCATTGCTTTATTCAAATCGACCCAGATGTGACGATCAACAGGCTTTATCGGGCAAAACTTCCGTATCCTACCTCCTTCACCCTACATTGTTCACTTATTGTTCCCATCTGCCCTTAATATCATCAAACGAGAAATTTTGTATCAGCTCAATAAATGCTCGGTAGGAAAAATGGCAGCGGGTGACGCCCGGATGGCTATAGTGAAAAAGGGTCAGGCAGGTAATTCTCCTGGCAACAGGCATAAATTAGAGATGTCACTGTAATAACCGTGTTGGCGGCGCCTCCAGTAATGCGAGCAATCACTGCGTTCTACCTATGGCCCGTTATGATACGCATACCCTTCAATGTCCGAAGACAGGCTTCACCATTCTATTTTGCTTGGTCGCAATGCTGGGTGATGAATAAGTGACTAAACCTACAGTATCTTGCCAAACGCCCGGCTTGTTAAATAAGGCGATTATCATACCGAAGCGGGAATGAGCAGCAACTATTGCCAGAGAGCATAATCGGTAAATCAGGCCCTGTTCAAGCGTCGTTCTCTCCTATCAGCTTGATCACGGCTCGAGATCCGCTAGAACCCGGTCCTTCTCAAGCAGGACAGTAAATGAAGAGAGAGAGGGTTAAATAACCATCCTGTTTGGTTCCAACGGCCGGAGTGATTTGCCCGGTGTTTATCCTGCCCAGGAGCGAACGTCCTGCGCGGAATTTCAAATCAATGACAGAGCTTTGAGATCATGAAAGTGAAACATTCTTCTGTCAATGCCTGGTGAAGACTATCGATTACAGCGCTTTCCTTTTGGACGACGACTGTATTTTCCCAGACATATCATGTTGAGGCATCACCTCGCACGCAGGTTGCCAAGAGAGCTACTTTTTGTGTTGCAGCGAAACATTGTTGAGCCCAGCGCGCAGGAAAATTCCCCATACGGACTTCGTCACGTGCAATCAATTCCCTATCTCGTCAGGAGCCGGACCATATTTTTGGTCACTAATTGAAATAGTCGCCCTGCTCTGGATAATGTCAAAAGCTAGAGCACTCATTGTGCGGCGGTATAACGTATGGCTAGTTTTTGCATTATATTTATAGTCTCTTCCTATACTACTCATATCGCCAATAATGGCGGAGCAAGACTGTGTAACGGCACATGCACAATTTTCAGACCGAACGCTAGCACTTAAAACCCCACCGATCGACGCAATGCTCTTGATCCGTTTTTTACCGATACTCGCAAGAGGATCAAAAAGCGTCCAAGAAAAATGATTGGCTTCTTTTTGAGACTGAAAGTAGCGTCATAAATATCGGAATATAAAATTATAAAATCTATCTAACTTGAAGCGCAGTTGCTCTAATATCATCAAAATAGATAGAGCCGCTCAAAATTTGTTCGGAAGGAGAACGCGCTCCATGATGTAGAAATATCCTTTGAGCACGACAATTGCTATCAGGTACATTGAATTCAAAGTGAAAGTCTCTCCAATTACTAAATCGACCAAGAATTTGTTCGCTTGATCCAAGCTTATTGCCTCCCAAACAATAAACACTCCAGAAAAGGCCACGCTTGCCGATCGCTTCTCCTGTATATCTACCATCGATCCGATAATTTCCTGGCGCCAGAACGATTAGCTGCGAGATATTCGGAAATATAATTCGACCGTTTCCTAATTCAACATTAAGCGCTCTTGCATTGTTGTCCCCGCGGATATCATTTAATTGAGCTCTTGCTTCTTTACCTCCTGCTATTGTCCAATCGAATGGAAGACCTGTGGGATCTTCCTCAAAACTACCATTATTTATCAATGAAAGTTTTTCAAGACGATCAGGTAGCAGAAAACTACGCCATGTTTGATAGGCTATGTCATATTTTCCTGCTGAAATGAGTGAAGTTATATAATAGTTTAATTCTTTATTATTGACTGGAAAAGATGTTTTGTTGAGCGAACTAAAAAGAGACAAAATATTATTATGATTATCAGATAACCTTGGCACTACCTGAGACATAAAATTGACTCGCCAATAAGGATTCCTGGAAAGCCGTCGCGCAAGTCCTTCTCTTGGAACATCATTTTGGAGAAAAAAGTTAAAAGCAGGAATATAATGGACAACTAATTCCGGAGCAAAACTGAAAAGACGATCAGCATAAACCAAAGCAGCTTTTGGTCGATTATTCTTGAGATTTAACCGTAAATTTAAGTCATGAGCTATAATTTCCCGCGAAGAAATGTCGGAGGCCGCAGACATCAATTTATATGCAGAACTTTGGTTTCCTTCAAACTCATTCAATTGTCCGAGCAGGCGATAGAGTTCACCATTCAAAGGGTCATTTATTAGGACGTTCGTCGCATGTGAAATTAATTTATTTGAAATATCATTGTCCGTCACAACGCCATTCAAACCAGGCGCGGTTTGCAACTGTTTCTGTTCAACTTGGCCTGCATGCTCGGGCAGGTTTGAATTTCTCTTGCTTGCAATCTTTTCTGATACGAAACTACTCAATTGATTAGTAACCGCTATAGAGTCTTTATTCAGCTTGAGAGCGATTTCGGGGTAATCATTTCTAAGAGATAGCGAGAGTGCAAAATGAGTAATAAGTGCAAGAAGAAAGAGGGAAATTGAGAGAATTACGAATCCGGCAGCTACTTTCCTCAAATTTAAGGACTCGCTATTTTGCACAGAGATTCGTTCAGAGTTTTCATCACCAGCGCCTTTCATTTTTATTCAACTGAATATTTATGAGTCAAATGTGTCTTCGTCTGGATTACTATTATTCTTTTTACTCTTGAGTTTAGAACTTATATTTTTTGGAAAATTCTGTACTTTCGAAAATATAGAGTTCGATCGTTTTTTCTTTGGCTCAATGATATTCTTGTCAACAAGCAAATTGGTTGTCGAACTTGTTTCTCCATATGTAAAGCTTTCTCTTCCACCATATCCATAGCCATAGCCAGAGCCATAGCCATAGCCATAGCCATAACCATAACCATAGCCTGATTGGTGAGAGTCGTATTTTGTGAGGACAAAGCCAATCATATGCGCTCGGGTGAGGCTGAGGCGCTTGATGGCGCTGCGAAGCGCGCCGATCCTCGTGTGGCCCGCAGCAACAATAAATACGGTACCCTTCACATTCCGCGAGAGTAGCGGCGTATCAGCAAGGCCCATTACCGGCGGACCGTCGATAATAACAAGATCAAAGGATTCTGTTGAAGCATCAATGAGCTGTTTCATTTTATCGCTTGAGAGCAATTCTGCGGCGTTTGGCGGCAGAGGACCAGAAGACATGAAGAATAGATTTTCATCATCTGTGTTCTGGATCGCCTCAACGGGCGATACGCCGCTCGTCAAGAAATTGCTTAGTCCTATGCTATTGTCATAACCGAGCTTTTTGTGCAGAGACGCATTGCGCAGATCAGCGTCAATTAACAACACGCGCATTCCCAATGAGGCGTAGTGCTTTGCAATTACTGTGCAAGTTGTAGATTTACCTTCGGATGGCATAGAACTTGTGATGAGAAGCGATTCAGGCAAGCCGCCGGCTGTGGAGAGTTGCAAAGTCGTGCAGAGGGAGCGATAGGCCTCGGACAAAGCAGAGCGCGGATTTTTGATTTCCGCTTCGAAATCATTCGATTTCTGAATAATGCCGAGCAAGGACAAGCCAGAGACACGTTCTGCGTCATCGGCCTGATGGATAACGTCGTCCAGTTTTTCAATCAGGTACGAAGCTCCGACGCCAAGGGACAAACCGAGCAAAATAGCTATGGCCAGAACTTTTGACTTAACCGGGAACGAGGGATCTTCTGGCAAGCGGGCCTTGTCAACGATATAAACATTATTGATGCCAACACCACCCGCAACGTCAACCTCTTTATAGCGCTGCAAGAGATTCTCATATAAAGAACGGTTAGTATCAACTTCTCTTTTCAAGATATTATATTGAATACTACGCTTCTGTAGATCGAGCGCCTCAGTACGAAATTTATCTGTTTGTTTTTTTAGCTCATTTTCCTGATTTAATGAGGCTTCATACGCGCCTTTGAGGGAGCTTTTGATCGTTTTTATTTCATTGTTAAGTTGACGATCAACTTCGTTGATTTTAGTTTTCAATTCGACCATTGCCGGATAACCAGGCTGAAATGAAGCCGATTTTTCCTGGTAATCTGCGACAAGTTCGTTGCGCTTATGCCTCAAATCCTCAATAATTCTGTTCGTTAGAATTTGCGGAAAGTTAATAACTGAGGCGCTTTCAACCTGCCGCCACAATTGTTCATTTTTAATTCTTTCGGCAATAACCGCGTTAAGCGCGCCGTTCATTTGCTGCATACTGTTTTCGGATATTGCGTCCTTGTTATCCGTAGCAATAATTTCCTCTTTTTGAGCGAAATCAATCATTAATTTTTCAGATTCTTGAAGACGAACCTTCAATTGCTTAATTTGATCGTCAAGAAAAGATCGCGCATAACTGTTAGCCTCAAATCTTTTGTCGAGATTATAATTAATAAACGCTTCACCAAACGCATTTGAAATTGTCTTTGCGCGATCCGGGGAAGAATCTGTAAAAGAAATATCAACCAAATGAGTTCCCGGAAGGGCTTTTAGTTGCTTGTTATCTAGTATGTAGTTGACGAGGTTTTCTTGCGCTCTGTTTTTACTCTCCTTATCTTCAGATTTATTGTTGCCGCCAAATATCTTTGACACCAAATTCATGATATTGAATTTTGATTTTTCTTTTTCGAATGTCTTGGGCGTCAGGTTGGCGATTGAGACAACTCGCTCGGCAATGTTTCTGCTCTGGAGTAATTCAATTTGCGTTTTTGCAAACTCGAGATCCAGGGACTCTTCCAAGGGCACGACATTACCTTGTTCGATTACCTTGGCGCTCGCTCGATCAATCTGTAACCGGATTGTAGAAGTGTAAACCGGAGTCGCGATAAAGGACCATAAAAGCGCCAGCGCTGATACCGACAGTGTTGTTATTGCAATAAGCTTACGATGCTTTGTAATAATACGAATATGTCCGAATATATCAAAGCCGCTATCGGACTCGAAATCGCCTGTTCCTTTATTCGCGATGGTCAGGGCATTAGCATCATTATTGGTTTCGACCTGATTAGAAAGCAGGTCAGAAATAGAGCCTGATATATTTTCTGGAATAGCTTTCATTATTTTCAAACTCTGTGAGTGTTCTGCTTATACTCGCAACGCTTGCTTACAGATTTACAAGAACCCAGGTGAGTGGCGTGAGCAATGGAGCAACCTGCTTCATCGAGTGGAAGGCCCATTTCGCTGTAGAATCTTCCACGATGATCACATCGCCCGCATGAACTACAGGATCGGCTGATCTGCCATGATGAATGTCCGACAGATTATATCGAACCATGTTTGCTTTCCCGTCGCCATCCCTGTGAACGATGGCGACATCGCTTGATGCAGATTCGGGGTCGAGGCCGTGAGCCAGCGATATTGCTCCTGATAGCGTATCATGCCCTCGCGTGGGATATACGCCGGGCTGACGGACTGCGCCATCGACTGTTACACGACTGCTGTTATATTCTTTCACGAAAACAGTAATGTGCGGTGATTTAAGGAATCCCGCGTTGTATTTTGACGCCACTTCACGCTCGACGGTTGATGGCGTTTTGTTGGCGACGCGAACATCTCCAATGAGCGGCAGATTTATCATCCCGTCCGTGCCAACCTGGACAGAACGCGACAATTCCGGCGCTTTGTAGACCGTCACATCAAGGACGTCGGAAGGACCTATCTTATAACCCTTATCATTGGGTGTGGTTTCCGCAAGATATGGATCAACCATTTGCGAAAACGCGATCGTATGTCCCGACTCCCGTCCCAATTGCTCAACGCTGTCAGGTAAAGAACTGTTGCACCCAGCCAAGAAGCCCACGAGAAGCATGCTGACTACCGCCGTCAGAGTAAGGCGAGAAACTCTGTTGGCTACGGTATTTTTCATTTTTACTGGTTCCTTTGTCTGACGGGCCTTCGAGTGCTTCCGGCAGCTGAATATCTGATGGCGATTGATCGTTGAGGATAGCGAGCGGTCGAGTATGGACGAGCCTCCAGGCTTCTTCTGCGCCGACTATTTTTTCCGCGGCTTCATATCCCTGCGAGAGTATTGGCGGACGCCTTGCCAGATCATGTGCGTCTGTCGCGAGAATATGCACCAGCCCCTCGGCCAGCATGCGTTCTCCCCAATACTTTGGCCCGCGCCCGAAGGCTCCGGTTAGTGAACCGGCAGTAATTTGCATCCATACGCCGCGGAAGGCGAGAAGTCGCATCAGCGCATAATGCGATTTGATCCAGGTCAACCGTTCCGGATGGGTCAATATCGGCCGATAGCCTCCCGCCATGATGGAGAAAAACAAATCCCCGAGGCGAGAAGGCGCATGATGATGAGGCGGCTCGACCAACACATAACGTGTGTCGTTGAGGGATAGAAGCCTGCCGGATTTCAAGCCGGAGACAAAATCCGGAATGACGTGATTGTCTGCACCGACAATAAGGCGCAGAGGAATATCGTTTTCATCCAACCTGAGCTGAAGCTCAGCTATGGCGGCGCGGATTTGCGGACCATTATTATGGTACAACCCTGGAAGGATATGCGGCGTGCAGGCAAGGGTTGACACGCCATCAGCCACCCAGCGACGCGCCATTTCCAGTGAAACGTCGAGCGTCGGGGAGCCGTCATCAATGCCGGGCAGAATGTGGCTGTGTAGGTCAATCATCCCGGAGTTCATAGGTATTAACCAGTTTCCATATATATCTGACACTATGTCCAAAATACCTAAAAATTAATTACGGCGCAATTAGGATAGACCTGTTTCCGCATGTGGCCTGTGGCGCACAAATAACGGATTTATGACTTAATTACAATAAGATACAAAGTTTAATCCTATTGTGATCGGTTCTCAGACGTCTGTGGATTCCCATGCGGCAAATTCGTCCAGCCGCGTTGGCTGCCCCATTCAATTCAGTCCTCCTGATCTATAATCCTGGCAAAATGTGTTAAATTTAACACAATATCTTATAATGATATATACAAACAAAATATGACACCATTAATCATATTTTTTTCCATATTTTTAGCGCAATTAAATTAGCGGATGTGTGTCTGCGTGTAAATGTGTTGTGTTCCGGAGTGTACCCGATGCGTATATTTCTCAGTATCTCGCTGGCTCTACTAGTCATGTGCGCTCATGCCAACGCACTAACTCTGGAAGTAGAGCAGGGAGTTGTGAAGCTCAATCAGGGCAAAGGCTTCCATCCTGTTGAGGGTCAGGCCGTGGTTAAGGTCGGCGATCGGGTAAATCTTTCCAAAAACGCGAGGGCCAGACTTGTTACCGCCAACGGAGCCGTCACAAATCTGAGACCCGGCGCAACCACCCGCATTCCCGGGCGCAGCTGTGTCACAAAAGGCCCCCCGGTCAATCAAGAGCTGGTTTCAGAATATGGTTGCGCGGGCAATGCCGTCGCACAAAGCGCAATTAGCGACCCCGGAGCCTTGGGCGACCCCGGAGCCTTGGGCGACCCCGGCGCCTTGGGCAACCCCGGCGCCTTGGGCAACCCCGGCGCCTTGGGCAACCCCGGCGCTCTTGGAAGTCTTGGCGGCGTCGGCGGAATGGGGACACTGTTGGCTGCGGGGGCCGTCGTTGGCGCAGGGCTCGGAGCAGGCATATCAAGCGTTGACGCAGCTTCACAAGGGGCGTCACAGCAGGCTATAAATGACGCCCTGCTGGCTCTTGCCCTTCAGGGTGCGTATAATACCAATCCACTAAGCCAGTAGAGCCTTCAATCCTTCATGAAAGCACAAGGGCATATTGAAGAGCGGCGCACCCCGCTCTTTATCTTCACTTGTCTCTTTATCATTTTAACATTTGTCCTTGGCGGAGCGAATGAAAACGACTGGCTTGCGAATGTAATCTTGCTTTATTTGGCGACGCCGCTTGTCCTGATATCCTTATACCGGCTGATGACATCAGATAAATTGAGCGGAGAATTGTCGTTCATTTTGTGTGGATTAGGCATCGCTCTTACCATTCCATTGCTTCAACTTGTTCCATTGCCAGAAAGCCTATGGCGAGAATTACCTATTCATGATCTTGCCGCACGCGCGCTCTCCGCTGCTGGCATCAATCATCCCAGCGGACCTCTGAGCCTTGCGCCCAATCTTACCTGGGTAAGTCTTCTTTCTACATTGCCTCCATTAGCAATTTTTTTAAGCGTCCTGCTACTCAATCGAAATGAACGGAGAATCGTAATTCTGGTTTTGCTTGTGTGCGGCGTCTTGAATGCAATCTTCGGTCTCGTGCAATCCGCGCAAAACTCCGAATCAGCCTTTTATTTCTATCCCGGGATGATCGCCGGCGACGCCACAGGTTTCTTCAAAAACAGAAACCACTTTGCTGCACAAATGTATGCTCTACTGCCTTTCGCGGCGTCGATGGTCGTGAACTCCTTGAATTTAAGCTCCAGATCATCACGTAGAGGCAAAATTATCAACGACTATCTATCATTATTTTTAGGTCTGTCCTGTGTGTTCATATTTATTGCCACGTGCATATTCGCCAGGTCGCGCGCCGGCGTTGTTGTTTTGATGGTTGCAATTGTCTGGATATTATTTCTACCGGACTGGAAAAATATAAAATTTCGAGGGAAGGATTCCGGAAAAAGCCTTTATTTGAAAGCCTTAGGCGCATTCCTTGGCATATCGGTCCTGTTTTCGCTGGAATATGCCTTCTATAGGGTAATGAACCGGTTCGAGGTTGACTCCTTCTTTGGAGCTCGTCAGGAGGTTGCGCACAACACGCTTGAAACAGCAATAAAAGCTTTGCCTTACGGAACCGGACTTGGAACTTTCCAGAAAATTTACGCCGTGGTCGAGCCTGTTGAAAACGTCTTACCGCATAAATTCATTAATCGAGCACATAACGACTATCTGGAATTCTTCCTTGAGACTGGCGCAGCGGGACTATTAATTCTCGCAATTTTCTTGTTTTGGTATGGTGCGCATGTGTGGAATGCCTGGCGACAGGCTAGCGCAAACAACCTCGATCAATACTTGACCCGGGCATCATGCATTACAATCGGACTTCTTCTTTTACATTCCTTTGTCGACTACCCGCTGCGGACGCATGTGATGATGGGACTGTTTGCGCTGAGTTGCGCTCTGCTCGCAGGAGCACAGCCAGAGGAGTCGAAAATTTCGCTCGATACCAGCGAAATCAGTATCGAGGCCGAACAAGATCATACTCATAACGTGCGCAGGCGAAAAAGAAGCGCCTGATCTCGCCGCCCTCCGGGGAAATCCTTTCGTGACATTTTCAAATATTTTACGCAGAGGTCCTTTTTTTATAACTTTACTTTACATGCCCTTCGATGAGGGCTTCGCGGCGCCACGAGGCATTCTTTCCTCCTTAAACTGTTTCAAAACTCGCCTCCGAACTGCACTCTTGCGATGTCGCGCGTGAAATTGGCAAGATCGAGCGGACGCGGATCGTTGATAGCATGGCCCGCGAACTGCCTGGACCATGCAACAGTAAGAAACAATTGCCTGTTGAGTCGGAAATACGCCTGAGGCCCCAGATAAAAGGCTGAGCCCTGCAAGTCGCTGACATTGGTGTCAGGCTGCACCCAGCGTTTATAGTATTGAAAACCGCCACCCACGCCGACCTTTGGCGTCAGGAAATAGGTGAGCCCTCCCATCGCCCCATAATAGGCCGAGTGGATCCATTTTGATTCAGTGATTTCCCGGAAAATTTGCGGCGTGTACATCAAATTAAAGGCGGCATAAAGTTTTCCCGGCAGGAGTTCCGAATCCACGCATATTCGGTTATCCGATTCAAGCAAGGTCTCTGCCCAGCCTGTGACATTGGACACATGTCCCCATTTTGGCTCAATGTGCAAAGAGAGGCCGATCGGAAATTTATCGGTCCGGCGCAAAAGGATGTAACGAGCCTCTCCGAGAATGCCGCGAAGACTCGTATCATGACGATTGGGTATATCCTCAACGCCATAAATCGTTGGATGTGCGCCCATAACGCCTAGAGCATATTGAAAATCAGCGGAGATCGTATGCTCGAACTCCAGCGTGTTATCTATCATACTGTAGACGCCAGCATTTCCTTCGCGCATAAAACTCTGCACGTCAGCGACGTTGGTCGATTTAAGAGTTCTGGGTCGCTTGCCCGCGTCGATATTGGTGATATTGAGAATTTCACCCCGACCCTCAGTTTCGATATCCGTGCCGTAAGTGAAGCCAAATAAATAATGCGTGCTGATCTCTGGGGATTTCTCGCCTGCACGGTATAGAAAGAGATTGGGATCACCGTATTCTTTTTGATCCGTATGTTTGAAGTTAAATCGATAATTCAATCCAACCCTGAATATCTGAAACCGATTTGGATAACCATCCATTGACGCGAAGCGTCTGATGTTTTCGTCACCCTCCTCATTTTCCAGAAATATTCCATGAGCGGGACTGCGACCAAGATCGAGACGCAAGTATTCTAACTTCATGGAGACTGTTGGATTTACTGCCCATTCAATCCCAGCCCCCACAGCATAACCGGCGCGGGTTGGATTATGGATATTGTCGCCAACATTACCCGCTGAATCGAAATAACGAAAAAGATTGGCGCCGCCGCCATAGGCAAGTCCGGCTGTCGTGAACGCGACAAAGGTGGGCGTCAAGGCGTAGCCGAGTCGTCCCCGCAAAGAACCGAACCAATCGATTGCGCGTCGGTTATCGATAAAGGGTCGCAAACCTTCAGGCTGACCGAAACCACCGCCGCCGCCGGAGAGTCCTGCTGCTTGCCAGTCCGCTTCGACGCCAGCCAACACAGGGCCAAACACGTGATCATAACCAGCCTGTACACCGCCAATCAGTCCAGTGAGCGGCGCTTTCGGGAAAATCCAACCCGCATCGACGCGATATTCTTCTCCGCCAGCGCCAAGCCCCCATGGATTTGTTCCTGACGCAACTCCAAAGCCAAAACTGACGCCCGCATGCATACCTTGCCAGGAGAACGCCTGTTTTACGGGCGTATCGTAGGGCTTGGGTCGCGTTGAATTAAGAAGGATTTCCAGTAATGTTTTTGGTGTTTCATAATATGATCGCCGCCCCGCCGTGGACGGTCGCCCCCCATCAGTTACGCCATCTGGCGCAGCGAAGGCCATGTTGGGCAACAGGCTAAGCAGGAGGAAAATGTCGGGCAGGCGCCGCATGCCCAGTTCTTTTCACAGATGACTCTCACAATCAATTATTAAAGGCTGTAGACAATCTCCCAATGCTTAAATTGCCGGAAGCTGTTGTCTGACGGCAACAAAACTCCGACGGCGACAAAACAAAGCCACCCAGCGCGGAAGCGATGCCTCTGTCTCAATAGTGTTTTTTATACGGCGTCCAGCTATTCCGGAATCAGACAGGAGTCTATCTTTTGATGATACCGGCTCAAACACGCATGATGGTTATCATCATTCAGGCCTCCGGAGGCCTTGGCTTTTTTGGTGCAGGAGTCGTAAATTGATTGAGCCGTCTCGAAACAGTTCTCGTCCTGGGAATACAGGTTATCATCCGCCATGGCCGCCACGGGTAAAAGAAAACCTGCGAGGGAGAAACATATAATCACGGATTTCATTATTGCATGCCTTTCTTTACTGAGTGTCTTTACTGACCGTTCCCGTTTGAATGACCTCATCCTTTAATCATATCTATTACATTTAATCCATCGTCTGCGATGATAAAATATACTGGCGTGACTATTTGATTGCTCATTGTTTCGCGATCGGTATCTCAAATATGAAACAGCTTGCACTTTCAATTGGAATCATTACCCCTCGACTGGAGAGCCTGGCCGATTGACAACGAATGGAAGCAGGCTGGATTCAAATCCGCCAAATCATTCGACAATGCCCGTGCGCTATCGATAGTCATATAAAACTCAACCGTTCGCAAGAATCCCATTTGCAATATGTTTTACAGGCAAAGTATTGGATGATTGGCGCCAGAGACTCATACCTCAATTCGCGATGTTCAATTCAGACACGGGAGCGTGCTGAGATAGACTCCAAACATCTCAGGCAACCTTGACCTCGTTTGGCCGACCTTGAAATCCCACCCCTTCTCCTGTTTTCGCAACTCCTCCCGCTGTCCCTTACTGAAATAGCGCATAGCGTCATTCACTTGAAATTCATCGATGACTGTTTAACTCTGTCTTGGGCTTTCAGATGGAGGTTTAAATGCTCTCTGTACGCAAAATCTTGACGACTGGCGTCGCCGCTGTGACTTTCGCAGTCAGCGTGGCTGCGGTGACGCCCGCCCTGGCTTGGGGCCGTGGCGGGTGGGGCCATGGCGGTTTTGGCGGTGGCGGCTGGGGACACAGGGGTGGCTGGGGTTATGGCGGCGGCTGGGGCCAAAGGGGCATCCGTTATGGTGGCGGCTGGGGGTACCGTGGAGGGTATTACGGCGGCGGATGGGGCTACCCCGGCTACGGCGCTGGTCTCGCAGGCGCGGCGATCGGCGGCGCGGTAGTTGGCGCGGCAATCGCCAATTCAAATCGCTGTTATCAGCATTATCCCCGTTACGACGCGTGGGGGAATTTCGTCGGATACACAACAGGCGCTGGAGCCTGTTATTGAGCCGATCTGATTTGGAGAAAGAACTTATGACAACCCAAGCATCAAGAGTAACCGGGATAGCAACGGCCCTCCTTCTGGCGACATCGTTGATGGCGCCTCTCCCCGTCTCTGCAGACGAGCATCGCGACGAGGCTGAAAGCGCCGAGGCAGATCAGAAAATCAATCCTGCTCCAGGCCAAAAAGCCTGTTTGCATCACATCGCTCAGTATGACGAACAAGGCGACTTTGTTGGCTATAAAACCGAGCGAGGCCCCTGCCGATAACAATCGGCGGAACGCATCAAATGCTTTAAATGCTAACCCGGCCCGGGCCCACTGGCGCCGGGTCTTTTTTTTATAACTCTCGGCTTCAAGTTCTCTCTCTCGATTAAATTCGACGGTGGCTTTTCGGCCGGGCGTTCCGGCTTCTCCAGCGACCCTTGTCTGGTTGACCAATCCGCAAAGTCATACACAATCCTGAAGGGATCGCTGGAGACTTTCAAATCTCCTGAAAAAGGCGAGCCAAACAGAAATGTCAAATAAAGGCTCATCAATATTGTCAGAGCCACAGCCGCGCGCATAAACATGTGTATGCCCTGGCTTTCGATTGTGAAGAAAAACGTCAGTACGATGGTCAGGATTCCGCCTACAATTAATATCACCCATTCGACAAGTGGCTCGCCTAGATTAGGCCCCCTTGTTCTTTCCCACCTGGTCGTGAGCAGATCGGTTACTTCGGTTAACAAGATCGGGAAAACAGCTTTTTGGTTCTCTGTCACAGGCTCTATCGACTTGACCGTTTGCATGATCTTGAGCGCAAGATCCCTTGCCTTGTTGTCGGGCAAACCTTGACTCTCCATCATCGGAAATTCGACATTGACGACTTCGTCGACATAATTCCTGACATCATTCTCCAGTCGATAGCGCCTCTCTGGAAATCGCTCGGCCGATGAATAAATCCTGACGAGTGACGCCACCTCGCGATCGACAGCCACCTGAGCTTCCTTGAACTTGGTCATGGCGTCGACGACGACCAATCCCAGCAACACGGCGTAAAAGGTTCCAACCATCGATAGATAATAACTGCCCACCTCGTGGCATTTCTCGATTATCTCCGCTCCAAAATGCTTCCTGAGCGCCACCTGAACGTATAGGATACCAATAATCGCCACGAAAATTGCGGGCACGCCAACTAAATAATAATCAAGATAAAAATTTACTGGCATCACTAACCTCGCAGCATGTTCGGCGGCGGATTTCGTTCATTATATCAGGTCTGAAATGACGGCGGCCAAGGCCCTGTCAACGCCAGTGTCTCCTTCGGGCGCTCAGACCGCCGCGCTTCACGCCCGGCGTAGCCAAGTGCAGTCTCACTCCGGGGAGCATTGATGTGGTGAAATTTGATCCATGGGGCCCAAACCGGACCAGGCGCCATGGTGCGTGATTGTCCGGGGCCATAAGATCTCTGGCCTTTTTGCACCGCCATGAGATGTTTCAGATGTTTAGAGTTGTATCAGATATTTTCCTGCTTGCAGCCCGGTGTCGAGATGGCGGCTGTCAGACCCCCGGGGAGGGACTTCAAACATCTTGTTGCAGCCTCCGGCCACACCGAAGCTAAATCTCAAAGAAATGCTTAGCCTGATTTGCCGCTATTCGACCAGGCAATATCCATCAAAATAATCTGCAGATCGTGGAATCTAGCGCGGCGGGATATGCCCGCCGCGCACAAAAATCCAATCAATGGTGGTGGTGGTGATGGTGGTGGTGATGATGGTGATGATGGTGGTGGTGATGACCGGACACGTCGGACGGCGCCGCAACGGCAGTCGCAGCCGCAGCCGGTGTGGAATTTTGGCCGGTGACCTTGTCGAGCACGCCCGTCACGGCATTTCCGGCGCCGGTGGCGACCGCGCCGACACCATTAGCGACTCCCGTCACGGCGCCGGCCACCGGGTCTTGAGCCATGGCGAACTGCGGGGCGGCAAAAGTGGCCGCAAAACCGATAATCGTAGCGATAGCAATTTTCTTCATGACCGTCTCTCTGTTAATCTTCCCGATAGCATCGTCGACGACCCGAAAATAATCTCACCTTCAGGGAAAGTCCACCGATGCAGTGGAAACGCCAGGATCGTAAGCTGTTCTGGTCATTGGATTTTCCAGAAGACCCAGAACCTGATCCGACATCGCGTTCAGATCGTAATCCGTTCAGGCGGCAAAAATATGAAAAAGACTTTAATCTTCGGGACAAAATCACCGGCGGCTCTCCTCGTTATTGCTCTGCAGGCGGCGTTAACGCCGCAGATCGGCGTCGCCAAAACCTTCTCGGCCTTCCGCTGCGAGCGCCTCGAGGGAGGCGGTGAAGTCGGCGGTTTCAATTGGTGGGGATATGACTACAGTGGCTTTCGATGGATTTCTTGCATTGTCGAAGCCCCGGTAGTGCGAATAGAGGCTATCCGGCTGAACCGCGGTAATTGCGGCGTGCTTGACACCTGGTTTATCGACCGAACCTTTACTGCTGGCCAGAGGCTCGACATCAGTCACGCTTGCCTCAGTCCAGTGATGCTGGAGATCGACTCAAATGGCCGTACTTCCGTAATCCCACTGCAGTAATTCTACTCTGATTATTCCCAGGGCCAAACGCCATGAACAGGTCTTTTTGGGGCGCTTTCTTGTCCTTGCGTCTGGCGCCGCTGGTCAGCTGCATCTTCATCGCACTTACGATTCTGTTGCTCTCGCAGGGTCACCCGGGCGGGTCCGGCCAGATCGCCCTGTTGGTTTTGGTCGCACTCACACTTCTCGGTTGTTATGACCTTTTGCAAACGGAGCATTCCGTGTTGCGGAATTATCCAATTCTTGGTCACCTGCGATTTTTGCTTGAAGACATCCGCCCGGAAATCCGACAATATTTTGTGGAAGACGAGACGCAGGGATATCCCTTCAGCCGCAATAAACGCGCCGTCGTCTATCAACGCGCCAAAAATAATCTCGATAAACGCCCTTTCGGCACACAGCTTAATGTCTATGGCGAGGGCTTCGAATGGCTTAGCCATTCGATTGCGCCGGCAACCGTCGGCTCCCATGATTTTCGGGTTCGCGTCGGCGGTCCGAATTGTCGTCAACCCTATGAGGCTTCTTTATTCAACATCTCCGCCATGAGTTTCGGAGCCCTGAGCGCGAATGCGCTGCTCGCGCTGAACGCGGGGGCAAAATTCGGCGGCTTCGCGCATAATACCGGCGAGGGCGGGATTTCACCTTACCATCTTGTCCATGACGGCGATCTGATCTGGGAAATCGGCTCAGGTTATTTTGGTTGCCGCACATCTGATGGAAGGTTCGATCCCGACTCTTTCGCCGGACATGCGTGCGACGAACAGGTCAAGATGATCGAAATCAAACTCAGCCAGGGCGCCAAGCCAGGTCATGGCGGCCTGTTGCCTGCAGCCAAAGTTTCCCTTGAAATCGCCGGCATACGCGGCGTCAGAATGGGTGAGGATTGCATATCACCCGCTGCCCATTCGGCGTTTTCGACGCCCATTGAATTATTGCAATTTATCCAGCGCCTTCGTGACTTGTCGGAAGGCAAGCCTGTTGGATTCAAACTATGCATCGGTCGGCCGAGTGAATTTCTCGCCATTTGCAAAGCCATGCTCGAAACCGGCATTCTCCCCGATTTCGTCACGGTCGACGGCAAGGAAGGCGGCACCGGTTCGGCGCCGCTGGAATTCATGGATCACATCGGGATGCCGATGCGCGAGGGGCTGGCCCTGGTGCACCACGCCCTCATCGGAACCGGTTTGCGTGAACACATCCGCGTCGCTGTCTCGGGAAAAATTGCAACAGGCTTCGACATCGCCCGCGCCTCAGCGCTGGGCGCCGACTGGTGCTATAGCGCCCGCGGCTTCATGTTCGCCCTTGGCTGTATTCAATCTCTGAAATGCCATACGGATCGCTGTCCGACCGGCGTCGCGACGCAGGATCCGGCGCGGGGACGGGCGCTGGTGCCGTCCCTGAAGGCCGAACGCGTATTTAACTACCATCGCGCGACGATGATCGCGCTCTCGGAATTAACCGCGGCGGCTGGCGTTGAACATCCGCGCGACCTTCAGGCGCGGGATTTTTACTGGCGCGTTGCCGAACATCAGATCGTGACACTCGATCAACTCTATCCGCGACCGGCCCCCGGCGCGTTTCTGGATGGCGATATCGACAAACGATTAGCCCAGGCCTGGCGCGAGGCGCGCGCCGATAGTTTTCGCGTCGCCGGCTAAGGCGCCCTCGCGTTTCAGGAGCGCCTGCTTGCGCGCAACGCCCCAGCGGTAACCCGAAATTTCTCCGTTATTCCGCACGACCCGGTGACACGGCACAATGAACGCTAGAGGATTCGCGGCGCAGGCTCCTGCAACTGCCCGGATCGCCCCAGGGGTCCCCGCACGGGAAGCGAGTTCCTTGTAGCTGATAGTCGCACCGGCGGGGACCCCAAGCAGCGCGCGCCAGACCCGTTTCTGGAAATCGGTGCCACGAAAATCGAGCGGCGGCGTTTCAACGCCTTGCGTCTCGATGAGGGCAAGAACGCTTGTGGCCAACCGCCGGCTGAACTCATTCGGCGGCCCAAGCGTCGCCCTGGCAAAGCGCCGTCGTAACTCTTTCTGCAATGCGGCGCCATCGTCACCGAACAGAATAGCGCAGACTCCCGACGTGCTGACGGCGATCAACACATGCCCGAGCGATGATGTATGAACGTCATAACGCACGATGTCTGCGTCCGAATGCGCATCATTCGAGATGTCGGGCATCCCTCAAACCTCAGCGGCTATTCCTTGTTGTCCATCATCGAAATTTCAACATCCGAAAAAATCCGGGAACGGGTCAAGAAGCGGTGACCCGTTCCATTCTCAAGCGAAAACATACCGCCCTGCCCCGCGACAACATCAATGATCAATTGGGTATGACGCCAGTAATCGAATTGCGCGCCGCCCATATAAAAAGGCGCGCCGCCAATCTCTCCCAAACATACGTCGTGGTCGCCTAACGGAAACTCGCCCTGGGGGTAGCACATGGGCGAAGAGCCGTCGCAACATCCGCCGGACTGATGAAAAAGGATTTCACCATAAGTCGACTGCAAACGCCCAATCAATTCGAGCGCGGCTGGGGTTGCGACAACGCGCGCCGGCGTTGTCATTTCAGAAGAAACCCAGTTTCTTCGGGCTGTAGCTGACGAGCATGTTTTTTGTCTGCTGGTAATGATTCAGCATCATTTTGTGGGTCTCGCGACCGATCCCGGATTGCTTGTAGCCCCCGAACGCCGCATGGGCCGGATAGAGGTGGTAGCAATTCGTCCAGACGCGACCGGCCTGTATCGCGCGACCAAAACGATAGCAACGATTGATGTCACGGCTCCATACGCCGGCGCCGAGACCATAGAGCGTGTCATTGGCGATAGAGAGCGCCTCCGCATCGTCGCGGAACGTCGTCACCGAGACCACGGGACCGAAGATTTCCTCCTGAAAGACCCGCATTCGGTTATGTCCGCGCAACACCGTCGGCTGGACATAAAAACCGTCCGCCAGTTCGCCGGCGAGCATGTTGCGCCCGCCGCCGGCGAGCGTCTCGGCGCCCTCCTGTTTCCCAATATCGATATAGCTCAGGATTTTCTCGAGTTGCTCGGAAGACGCCTGGGCGCCAACCATTGTTTCCGGATCAAGCGGATTGCCCTGTCGAAGCGCCGCCACGCGATTCAATGCGCGCTCCATGAATCGGTCGTAGATGTTTTCATGAATCAGCGCGCGACTCGGACAGGTGCAAACCTCGCCCTGATTAAGCGCGAACATCACAAATCCCTCTATCGCCTTGTCGAGATAGTCGTCATCCTCGCGGGTCACATCCTCGAAGAAAATATTCGGCGATTTGCCGCCCAGCTCCAGTGTCACCGGAATCAACGATTGGCTGGCATATTGCATGATGAGCCGGCCGGTCGTGGTCTCGCCGGTAAAAGCAAGTTTTGCAATACGGTTCGACGTCGCCAACGGCTTGCCGGCTTCCAGCCCGAAACCGTTGACGATATTCAGAACGCCGCCGGGCAACAAATCGCCAACCAGTTCGGCCCAGACCAGAATGCTGGCCGGCGTTTGTTCAGCCGGTTTCAGGATGACGCAATTGCCGGCGGCCAGCGCCGGGGCCATTTTCCACGCCGCCATCAGGATCGGAAAATTCCACGGAATGATCTGACCGACAACGCCAAGAGGCTCGTGAAAATGGTAGGCGACGGTGTCGTGGTCGATTTCCGAAAGCGCGCCCTCCTGGGCGCGAATAACGCTGGCGAAATAACGAAAGTGATCGATCGCCAACACGATGTCGGCCGCCAGCGTTTCGCGGATCGGCTTGCCGTTATCCCAGGTCTCTGCTGTCGCCAGAAGCGAAAGATTGGCTTCCATGCGATCGGCGATTTTGTTGAGGATCGCGGATCGCTCGGCGACGCTTGTGCGCCCCCAGGCGTCTTTCGCGGCATGAGCGGCGTCAAGCGCGCACTCGATGTCGTCCTTGTCAGACCGCGCAATTTCGCAAATTTTTCGGCCATGGATCGGCGAGAGATTATCGAAGACGCGTCCTGATTGAGCGTCGACCCAGTCGCCATTGATGAAGTTGCCGTAGCGCGCCTTGAAAGGCGGCGCGGGAAGAACCGATATCTCCTGATCAGCCATGGCGCGACTCCAAATCCATCACGATGTGTTTTTCCTCGAAAAACAGCGTCTCGACGAGGATCAAAACACGAAAGCGCGATTCTGAGAAGTGATCCCGCGCCCTATCTGATCGCGTTCACGCCAGGCAGGCCTTCGCCAACGCCTGAAAGGCGCGGGCGCGATGCGAGAGCGCGCGCGAGCCGTCGCCCGGCAGCGCATGCTTCTCCGCCGACATCATCTCGCCGAATGTTTTATCGAGTTCGTCCGGCTTGAAGATTGGATCATAGCCAAACCCCTTGTCGCCGCGCGGCGGAAACACCAGCTCGCCATCGACCCGCCCCTCGAATTCTTCGATATGCCCATCCGGCCATACAATCGTCAGCGCGCAGGTGAAATTGGCGCGATAGGGCGCAATAGCGCCCCGCGCCTCAAGCGCCTCGCGCACTTTTTCGCACGCTGCTCTGAAATCGCGTGGCTCCCCCGCCCAGCGCGCGGAATAAACGCCGGGCGCGCCATCAAGCGCGTCAACGCAAAGACCCGAGTCGTCGGCGAAGGCGGGAAGATTGGCGGCCATGGCGGCGGCGCGAGCTTTCAACTCAGCGTTGCCGCGGAAGGTCGTTTCCGTCTCTTCCGGCTCCGGCAGACCAAGATCGCCGGCGGAGACGGCGTCTACGCCATGGGGGGCCAGCAATTGTTGTAATTCCCACAACTTGCCGGCGTTGTGAGTCGCGACGATCAAACGTCCGCTGATCTTTCTGTGGGTCATGACGACAGAGAGGCCTTCTGCAGCCCAACGAGATCGGCGACGCCCTTTTGCGCCAATGCAAGCATGGCGGAGAGTTCATCCGGTGAAAACACGGCGACTTCCGCCGTTGCCTGAATTTCGACAAGGCCGCCGGAGCCGGTAATCACGAAATTGGCGTCTGTTTCGGCGATGGAGTCTTCCGCATAATCGAGATCGATCACCGGGGTCGCGCTGAAAATGCCGCAGGAAATCGCTGCGACATGATCGCGGAGCGGGTTTTCCTTGATGATCGAGCGGCTCCGCATCCACTCCAGACAATCGCGCAGCGCCAGCCAGGCGCCGGTGATGGAGGCGGTGCGGGTGCCGCCATCGGCCTGTATCACGTCGCAGTCGATCACGATCTGTCGTTCGCCCAGCGCTGGCAGATTGGTGACGGCGCGCAGGGAGCGACCGATGAGTCGTTGAATTTCCTGAGTGCGGCCTGTCAGCTTGCCAGCGCTGGACTCGCGTCGCGTGCGCGTATGCGTGGCGCGCGGCAGCATCGAATATTCCGCCGTCACCCAACCGCGTCCCTGCCCGCGCAGCCATGGCGGCGGCTTATCCTCCAGCGAAGCGGCGCAGAGCACATGAGTGTTGCCGAATTTAACAAGACAGGAGCCTTCGGCGTAACGCGCGACGCCACGTTCGAAACTGACCGGGCGCATTTCATCGGGCGCGCGTTTGCTGGGACGCATATCATTTCCTTTTTCTTCGACAACCCGATGTCTAGCGCGCTTTATCGTGGGGAGAAAGCTTGCCGCAGAGCAGCGGGAAATAAAAAAGCCGACGTCCAGAAGGACGCCGGCGTTGCTTGCGCCTGGTCTCGAAACTCAGGCGAGATATTGTCCGCCATTGATCGTCAGCGTCGAGCCGGTGATGAAGCCGGCGTCGTCACACGCAAGGAAGAGGACCGCGCGGGCGATTTCTTCCGGCTCGCCAAGACGGCCGACCGCAATGTGCGGGATGATATGCTTGTCGAGAACGTCCTGCGGGACGGCCTTGACCATCTCGGTGGCGATGTAGCCCGGCGCGATGGCGTTCACGGTGATGCCCTTGGAGGCGCTCTCCTGCGCCAGCGCCTTGACAAAACCGATGTCGCCGGCCTTGGACGCCGAATAGTTGGTCTGACCGGCCTGACCCTTCTGGCCATTGATCGAGGAAATAACGATGATGCGGCCAAAGCCGCGATCGCGCATGCCGTTGATAACCGGGCGGGTGACGTTGAACAGTGAATTGAGATTGGTGTTAATCACCGCCTGCCACTGCGCCAGCTCCATCTTGTGGAACAGGCGATCCTTGGTGATGCCGGCGTTATTGACGAGGATATCGACCGGGCCGACTTCCTTCTCAATCTGGGCGATGCCGGCGGCGCAGGCGTCATAGTCCGAAACGTCGAACTTGAACACCGGGATGCCGGTGTCCGCCTTGAACTTGTTGGCGGCTTCGTCGTTGCCGGCGTAGGTCGCTGCAACCTTGTAGCCAGCCGCCTTGAGCGCCTTTGAAATCGCCTCGCCTATGCCGCGCGTGCCGCCGGTCACAACTGCTGTCTTCGACATTCCGATCTCTCCTCCTGAAATTTTTTCATTAACGCCGCTGACGGCAGACTAGTCCACGGCCGACGAAACGTCGGCCGTGCGCCGTCTTAAGCTATGATTTTAACGCTCGACCGTGAGCGCAATGCCCATGCCGCCGCCGATGCACAGCGTCGCCAGTCCCTTCTTTGATCCCCGGCGAGCCATTTCGTGGAGCAGCGTCGTCAGCACGCGGGCGCCGGAGGCGCCAATTGGATGGCCGATTGCGATGGCGCCGCCATTCACGTTCACGATTGACGGGTCCCAACCCATATCCTTGTTGACCGCAAGCGCCTGCGCCGCAAAAGCCTCGTTGGCCTCGACCAGATCAAGATCGGCGACCTTCCAGCCCGCCTTCTCCAGAGCCTTGCGCGAAGCGGGAATCGGGCCAGAGCCCATCACCGAGGGATCGACGCCGGCCGTCGCCCATGAGGCGAGGCGGGCCAGCGGGACGAGACCGCGCTTCTGCGCCTCGGCGGCGCTCATCACCACCAGCGCGGCGGCGCCATCATTGATGCCGGAGGCGTTGGCGGCGGTCACCGTGCCGTCCTTGATGAAGGCAGGACGCAGTTTGGAGACGCCCTCCAGCGTCACGCCATGTTTGATGTATTCGTCGGCGTCGACGATCACGTCGCCTTTCTTGGTAGTGATCGTGTAGGGCGCGATTTCATCCTTGAATTTGCCGGCCTTTTGCGCCGCCTCGGCCTTGTTCTGCGAAGCGACGGCGAAAACGTCCTGCTGCTCCCGGGTGATCTGCCACTGTTTGGCGACGTTCTCGGCGGTGATTCCCATGTGATAGTTATTGAAGGCGTCCGTGAGGCCATCAATGATCATCGTATCGGTGAACTTCACGTCGCCCATCTTGGTGCCGGTCCGCAACTGCGCGGCATGGGTCGACAACGACATCGACTCCTGACCGCCGGCGACGACAATCGACGCGTCGCCCGACGCGATCTGCTGGGCGGCCAGCGCGACGGCGCGCAGACCGGAGCCGCAAACCTGATTGACGCCAAACGCGGTCTTGCTGTCGGGAACGCCGGCCTTGATCGCCGCCTGACGGGCCGGGTTCTGACCCTGAGCGGCGGTCAGCACCTGACCGAGGATCACTTCGTCCACCGAACCTGGCTCAACCTTGGCCCGCTCCAGAGCGGCCTTGATGGCGACAGCGCCGAGCTCGTGGGCCGGAACCGCGCCGAGGGCTCCGTTGAACGATCCGACGGCGGTGCGCGCCGCGGAAACGATCACGATGTCGGTCGTCATGTCGATCTCCTTGAAAATATGATGATTGCCGGCCTGCATCGCGCCCGGCCGATCCATGTCTGAGAAGTGTTTTTGCGCTTGCTTGTTCAAGCCGCGCCCCGTTTTGCACGGATTTGACGGCAAACGAAAGCCATCGGGCATGAAAATATTGCCGCAGGCGCCTAATTGCGCGTATCGTCGCAGCGACGCAGCTTGGCTGTTATTTGAGCGCCGACCACGCGCGGCAGGGGGGCGAGACGGCGAATGACGACGGAAAAAAAGCCGACGATCATCAAGAAATATGCTAACAGGCGTCTGTACGACACTGGAACAAGCACTTACGTTACGCTTGAAGACTTGGCCTCAATGGTCAAAAAGGGTGAGGATTTCGTCGTTTGCGATGCAAAAACCGGCGAGGACATCACCCGCCCGGTTCTCACCCAGATTATTTTCGAACAGGAGGGCAAGGACGGCCAAAGCCTGCTGCCGATCGCCTTTCTGCGCCAGTTGATCCGTTTCTACGGCGACTCCATGCAGATGCTGGTGCCCAGCTATCTGGAGTTCACCATCGACAAGCTCACCAAGGAACAGCAGAGGTTTCGCGACCAGTTCACCTCTGCGCTTGGAACCGGCCCGCTCGCCGAACCGACACGGCAGGCTTTTCAGTCGCTTGAAGAACAAACCCGCAAGAACATGGCTGTCTTTCGCCAGGCTCTTTCGATGTTCAATCCTTTCGGCTTACCGACGGACCCCTCGCCGAGGACGGAAGAAGAAACCCAGCACAAGACCACCGATGCGCCCAACGCGAGCGAGGTCGAGGATCTCAAGCGCCAGCTCAGCGAACTGACCAAAAAGATCGATAGCCTCTCTCGACATTAGAGAGTTTCCCGGTCTGATTGAAACAGACCGGGAATATGGTCATTGGTCTTGTCGCGATGGTCTTGTCGCGATTTCTTTCGCCAACAGTATTCACTTCGATGGAAAGCCTCTTGGCTGCGTAAACGCTCATGCGCCGCCACGCGCCCTTTTTGACGCGGAGCGTTATCAAATAAGTTAATGACTGTTACGCCTCTGGCGAACAGGGCAAGTCGTATCGAGCGAGCGGTGAAGGTTTCTATTATCCGATCTGATAGATATAGGACGCCGTTACGCCGTGTTTTTTAGCCAGGGCAGAGACGGAAGCGCCAGACTTGCGCTCCTGCTTGAGCATTTTGCGGAACGCCTCAAGCTCCTTGCCGGAGCGTCGCCGGCCGCTCTCTGCGGATTTGCCGGCGGATGTTTTGCCGGCGGGGGTTTTGCCGCCATTGGCCAGCAAGCCTTCAGCAAGAACAATGATTTTACGAAGTTGAGCGACTTCCTTTGTTGTAAGAGACACTAGCATAATCCCTATTTTTAATAATGGCGGAAAGGTTGTTACGAGGTTCTGATAAATTATAACTTAATTTATCATCAGGCGCAAATAGAATACTCAACTCCTATTTTCAACTCTCCTTTCCAAAAAACTCATTATTAACTTACTCGTGTTGTCTCGCTATGAAACGTGATAGTACAATGACTAAATTGCCATATCGGGTAATCATGAATTGTACTTACCATATTTCACACTTGCCATATTTCACACTTGACCCGGGGTATTTGATGAAAAAATGCTCAAGCAGCTACTAACGCCCGGGCAACGCTGGCGGGAAGGCTGCGGTAAATTATACTTTGTCTATGTTTTTCAATAACTACCGGCGTTTTCAGACCTCGCCGCCACGATGTCAACATCTTGACTGACGCCCGCCCGAGCGCTGGAACTTCCGGGCTGACGCGCGCCCTGGTTTTGTTGAAATATAGAAAATGAAGGCGACGGCGTCGTCGGATGTTATCTTTTCGAATGGTTTGCTCTCCGGGTCGGATGTCCGTTTTCCATTCCGGGAAACAGGCGAAATTATAGTGATCTGGTTCGTTGCTTTGTCGATCATTCTGCGGCGCGAACTTCCATCGGGGGAAAAGCGATTTCAACCAGCGTGCCCTCCTGTCGACAACTTCGTATCGTCAAGGCGCCGCGACTTGCTTCAACAAGGGCCTTCGTCAAGGGCAAACCCAGTCCGTGGCCGCGCGCATCGCTAAGGGGCGCAATCTGTTTGTAGGGCTCCAGAGCCATTTGCACTTCATCTTCACTCATGCCGACGCCCGTATCCTTGACGCGAACAAGCACATGACCTGTCTCCGCGAGAGTGCTGGAAACGATGACCTGACCGCCGCCCGGCGTGAATTTCACGGCGTTTGAGAACAGATTGAATAAAATTTGACGCAGCGTCCGGGTATCGGCGCTAATGAGGGGCAGTGTCGAGGCCAAAGCCTGCCGCATCACAACGCGTCTGCTGTTCGCTTGCGGCTGCATAATTGACATGCATTCGGCGATCACAATGTTTACGTCGACGGGCGCGAAGTTCAAATCCATTTTGCCCGCCTCGATTTTCGACAGGTCGAGGAGATCATCCGCCAGAGAGAGCACATGCGCGCCGGACGTATGGATGTCCTTCAGATAATCCATGTATCGCTGTGAGCCGACCGGTCCAAACCGCTCTTCGAGCATGACTTCCGCAAAACCGATGATCGCATTCAACGGTGTTCTTATTTCATGACTGATGCGCGCCAAAAAACCGGATTTCGCCGTATTGGCCTGCTCCGCCGCCTGTCGTGCGGCCAAATGTTCATGAACGGGCGAAGCGTCGGCTTCACGCAAGCGAAGATAGATTTTACCGGCGCCGACGGGTAAGCGGGCAATGATCGCCTCAAGCGATTTCGGCGACATGTGCGTCGTCAACAGAAAGCTCTGCGGATTGCCGATTTCGGCGCGCTGTATCTGCGCCATCAACTCCAGCGCATCCTCGGATCTTATTATCGAGGATAAAACCCGCCCGTCGAAGGCGCCCTTCTCGGCGCCGTACAGAGCCGTGAAAGCCATCGTTGCGCTTTCGATGCAGCCGGATTCATCGATAATCGCCACCGCCCCGTCAAGCGCGTCGATCACGGCGCGCAACATGACGTTGTCGCTGCGCGCGCGCGCCAGTTTCTTATCAACTTCCTCTCGCTCCGGGGTCCTGCGGCCTAAAGGCGCGCGCATCAATGAGATCATTGTCGCTGGCGCGCCACGCCACTCTATGGTCTCCACATGGGCGTCTATCTCGTCGCCGAAAGCCCCGATCGTCATCGACGAACGGCCCATGAAAATGCGCGCCAATCCGCCGTCATTGGCGAACGCCAAGCTGTCAGCGTAACCAAGTTCCGTCAAAAGCGCCTGGTTGACGAAAAGCGTTTGTGCGCCACGCGCCACAAGAATCCCGATCGGCAGGAGATCAAGCAATCTTTCTGTGGCATCCGTTGATGGACCCGCCTCGGGGCGTTCGTCCCCGTTGTTGGCCTGTGAGCCGGGATCGCGAGCGTCCTGCGACGACGTCTCCCCGTCGCCCAATGTTCGGGCGATTTCAGCAAAAGCGGAGAGTTCGCTTTCAGTCAATCTGAGCGGATCACGCCGCGACGTCTCTGGCGGCGCTGGAGGAGCCGTTCGCGGGACGGCGGCAAGCATCGGACGCAGGGGGACAACATTGGCTGTGAGCAATGTCGGTGGTTCAATCTCCGCCTGCGCGGCGCCTGGCTGCTCACAGGCGCGAATTTGCGCAAGATGAATGAGCCCGTAGCCATTGTATCCGGCAAAACGCTGCGACTCCCCGATGACCGGCAGGGCGCCCAGCGTGACCGGCGCGACGCTCCTTCCGTCGGCGAGGGGCCACTCGATCCGAACGCCGCTCCATGATCGACGCGAGGCCATGGCCCGAATCCATTCCACTCCTCCTCCGAGACCGTCTGCTACCTGTTCGACGCTGGCGCCGACGAGATCTGCGGCGGCGCCGAAAATGTCGGCGAGCGCCGGGTCGACGGCGACAAATCGATCCTGCGCATCGGTTTTCCAATGGAAACGAATTGATGGCTCTTCATGGCGCATCCTGGGTTGCGAGCTCGGTTGAGCTCTCGACGTTGCGTCCGAATCTTTCGCCAGGTCTGAATCCGGGGCGGCCAACACAAATAATCGGCCACCGGTCGGTTCCGCCAAAGATCGGCAAAACAATGTCACGCGCCGGACTTGTCCATCGATCTCGATTGATACGCGCTCAAAGCGGGTCCCGCCGTCGTCATCGCCGGTTTCCGATTTCGACCGGCCAGCCCCCTGCATCTCAAGGATTGCAGGCCAGGCGCGATCGAACAGTCGGCGAAGGATTTCCGGTTCGGCCATAACAAGGCGCGCGGCTGCGTTAAGATGCACAACGCGAAAAGGAGCCTGCAATGCGGCCACGACCGGCGTACGCGATGCGTCAAGGGCGGATAAGGCCGGATCTGCGGCGATCAACTCTGCTGCGCGTGTTTCGTCGGCTTTGTAGGACAAATGATCGATTCCGGCCCGCATCCGTGAATGTATCGCTCGCCGAGTTTAGGCGGAGAGCGATTTTGTTGACAATCATGATTTAATTTGTATTTTTAAATCTCCGTGAGTGCGCCTCCCGGTACGCTTGGTTCTCCAGGCGCAACAACGAAACGCCAAGAGCCAAAAACACCACGAGCCAAAAACCTGGAGCCAAGAGCGAAGATCCTGGAGCCAAGATCCAAGAGCTGAGTACAAAGCTTAATGGATCGGAGCCAATCGGGTCCATCTGAAGTTTACAGGTTCACTGAAAGTTCGTTGGTCGATTGGCCGTGATTTAAGCTGCGTCAAGAATAAGCTTCGCCCAAATACTGCACCGCACAAATTTGTTGCAATGCAGCAAGTTTAGGTTTATACATATCCAGGTCAGGTCGCCGGAAGTGGACATGTTCACCCGGGGCAAGTGACAAAATAGAGGAACGCAAGAGATGGCTGACCCGATTTACCAGGTTCCCAACGAAGTCCGGGACTTCGCCGAAAAGAGCGTCGAACAGGCCCGGAAGGCCTTCGAGGGCTTTGCGGGCGCCGCCCACAAGGCAATTAACTCCACGCCTGATTTGCCGCTGGTGCCCCCGGCCGCCAAGGATGTGGGCGCCAAGGCTTTGTCTTACGCCGAGGCGAACGTCAACGCCGCCTTTGATCTGGCGCAAAAACTGGTTCACGCCCGGGATCCGCAGGAAGTCTTCCAGCTTCAGTCGGAATTTCTGAAATCGCAGTTCGCCGCCTTTCAGGAGCAAACCAAGGATCTGAGCTCGACCTTCCAGAAGTCTACGACTGGCAAAGGCTGATCGTCAGGCAATCATGTCCAGACAAAGGAGCAACCGGATGACACGGGATCACAGCAACGCGCATAAAGTCAGGCCTGCCGACGAAGAACGTCCGGAACTGGACGACGCGCCGGCGGCTGCGACCTCAGCTCCAGAGGAGCCGCCTGTTGCGGCCTTTGCTCCAGCTCCCGTCGTTTTGGCGATCCCGTTCGACCCAGTCGCTCCGGCCGCCCCGGCGGAACCTCAGGAACCCTTTGGCGTGGCGGCGGCCTTTTTCATCGACGCCTCGCCGCTTGCGCAAAAGTCGCTGGAGTTTTGGGAAGAGAATCTCGGCGCGTTCCTCGCGCACATGGAAAATCTTGCCGGAGTGAAAACCTTCGAAGAGGCCGTCACCTTGCAAACGCGCTTTGCGACGGAACGCTTCGAAAGCTTCGGCCGCCAATCCCGCGATTTTGTGGCCCTCACGCAACAACTGGCGAGCCTTGGGGTCGCCCCGCTGCATGGAACCCGCGCGGCCGCGTGAGTCTGCCATGTGATCGAGCATCGCGGCGGCCTGATGGGCCGCCGTTTTTTTGTTCAGAGCGATTTGCGCCGAAGCCGAAGCCGGCTCGGCGAAATAAATCGCGGCAAATCAAAAGAGTTCCCCCCGGTCTGGTTCAATCAAACCAGGACGTATTCTCTGGAGATGTTCTTAAAGCGTCGAGACGATCGCGGCGCGCAACTCCGGGGTCGCCTCGGGCATAATCCCGGTCCAGTCGCGAAAGGCTGGCCGCGCCTGATGCAACAACATGCCAAGCCCATCGACTGGCGTCGCGCCCATTCGTCGCGCTTCGGCCAGCAGAGGGGTCTCCAGCGGCGCATAGACAATGTCGCAAACCAGCGCCGATCCGGGCAATGCTGCAAGCGAGAGATCAAGCGGCGCCTGCCCAACCATGCCCTGACTGGTGGCGTTGACGACCAGACCAGCGTCGCCGATGGAGTCATTGCGTTGCGCCCAGGGCAAGGCTTTGACCGGCGGACCGAATAAATCGGCCAGCGTCCCGGCGCGTTCGGGTGAACGATTGAACAGACGGATGTCGCGGGCTCCGTCCTCGATCAGTCCGGCAAGAATGGCGCGCGCCGCGCCGCCGGCGCCGAGCACAACGCAGGGCGCGTCGCCCGCCAGCCAGCCTGGCGCCGCCTCGCGCAGTGCGGCGATAAAACCAAAACCATCGTAATTACGGCCGATCAGCTCGCCGCGCGCGCCGACGACAACGCAATTAACTGCGCCAATACGGCGAGCGTTCTCGTCGACGACGTCGAGAAAGGGCAGCGCCGCCTCCTTATGGGGAATGGTAAGATTGCAGCCCGAAAATCCGAGCGCGGCGAGTCCACGCAGCGCCGGCTCCAGCCGACCGGGTTCGACCGCCAGCGGCGCATAGGCGCCGGCGACGCCGTAGCGCGCCAACCAATAGGCGTGAATTTTCGGCGAGCGCGAATGGGAGATGGGCCACCCCATGACGCCCGCGAGCATGAAACGGCGAGAATCGGTCACGCCGGGCGCTTTCGACGGCGATCCGCTTCAGGAAGCCGCATGCGCGCCAGAGTCGCGTCCCGCCAGCGCCGCAAACAGCGCGTCGTCCTCGTTCTCGACGGCGTTGGCGGTGGTCAGCAGCTTCTCGCCATAGAAAATCGAATTTGCGCCGGCGACGAGACAGAGAATTTGGCCCTCCCGGCTCAGGAAAGAACGGCCGGCCGAGAGCCGCACGCGCGCCTTTGGCATGACGATGCGGGTCGCGGCGATCATCCGGACGAGATCGAGCGGATCAACCTTGTCGCGCGCCGCCAGCGGCGTGCCCTCAACGGCGACCAGCGTGTTGATCGGCACGCTTTCGGGATGCGGATCGAACCCGGCCAGAACCTGCAACATGCCAGCGCGATCGCGCACGCTCTCGCCCATACCGATGATGCCGCCGCAACACATCTCAAGGCCAGCGTCACGCACCGCGTTCAGCGTGTCGAGACGATCCTGATAGGTTCGGGTGGAAATGATGTCGCCGTAAAACTCGGGGCCGGTATCGAGATTGTGGTTATAGGCGGTGAGGCCCGCCCCGGCGAGCCTTTGCGCCTGATCGGGCGTCACCATCCCCAGCGTGACGCAGGCCTCCATGCCGAGCGCGCGCACGCCGCGGACCATCTGGACCACATCATCGAAACGTTTATCCTTGGGGGCCGAACGCCAGGCCGCCCCCATGCAAAAGCGATCCGCTCCGGCGTCCTTCGCCATTTTCGCCGCCGCCAGCACTTCTCCGGTCTCCAGCAGATCGACGCGATCAAGCTTGACCTCGCGGTGATGCGCGGATTGCGGACAATAGGCGCAATCCTCCGGACAACCGCCTGTCTTGATCGACAGCAGCGCCGCCTTCTGAACGTCGTTGACGTCGTGGAAGCGGCGATGGACGGCGTTGGCTCGGGCGATCAGATCGAGCAGCGGCAGATCGTGCAATGCGACGATCTCGTCAATGGTCCAATCGTGTCGGAGGCTGAAATCGGCGGGGGCGTTCATCGGCCGTCTCCCTTACGTTTGCCTGCGGATTTGGAGGTGGTCGGGGCTGCGGCGGAACGCTCGGCTCCCTTGGCCGTGACGATCAGATAGGCAACGACAAGCGCGGCGGCGATGTCGAAGCCCGCGGTCGCCCAAACGAAAGGTCCCGGCGCGAAATCGCGTCCGGCGCCATAGTAATGCACATAAAGCGCCCATATCGGATGCAGCGCGAGGCCGGCGACGACAAACCAGGGCGATACAATCAGCGATAAACCCGCCAGCGTGCCGTAGAGGGCGACTCCGGTCATCTCGAACCCGATCCAGGTGCCCGCCTCCTCGGCGCTGGTGGCGAAGCCCACATACAAAAAGCTGACGGCGACGAGGGCGTAGGCGGCGAGCAGCGCCGGTCGGGTGTTCGACCAGCGCGACAGAATAATCAATCCTGCGGCGAAAATAGCGCCAAGCCCCAGAAAAAGGGCGATTTCCATAGTGTCGAGGGGCTGAAGCATGTCGTGACCGGAACGGGGCCGTCTGCGCGGCGGATTGAACGTTTGAACGTGTGCGTCGGTCTATAAGCGGGGCGAGGGGCGCGAACAAGGGCTATGGTCCGACAGTCCAGGGGAGCGGTCCGGGGAAGCCGTCCAAGAGAGAGATCAGGGGGAGAGGTCACGGGGAGCGGCAAAAAGGAGCTTTTCGAAAAGTGGCCTCAAGCCTGCTATACACAAGCCAGCTCTACACCTGCCAGTTGTTGCGGCGTGACGCCGTTTACCCGAGAGGCTCGCAAGCACCCATGACCGTCGAGGCAAAATCTGAACAAGGGCTAAAGCCCGAAACCGCCGAGGCGTCGGGCCTGCCGGCCGAAGCCGGTCTTGGTCCCGACGACCATGCGCTTGCTGAGGATATTCGTCTGCTGGGACGTCTGCTCGGCGATACGATCCGCGAGCATGAAGGTTCTGAAGCCTACGAACGGGTCGAAACGATCCGCCGGCTCTCCATCGCCGCCAGCCGCAATCTCGATCATGAGGCGCCGGCAAAACTCGATACGCTGTTGCGGGCGCTCTCGGCCAAGGAGGCGGGCGCCGTCATTCGCGCGTTCAGCTACTTCTCGCACCTCGCAAATATCGCCGAGGATCTCAATCCGGTGCAAAAACGCGCCCGAGCCCAGGCCGCGAGCGGCAGCGCGACGACGAGCGAACCGAGTCTGGCGCGATCCTTTGCGCATCTGCACAAGTCCGCCGTCGGCTCCGGCAAAATCGCCGCCGCCCTGTCGCGCGGCTGGGTGTCTCCGGTGCTGACGGCCCATCCAACGGAAGTCCGCCGCAAGAGCCTGCTCGACACGGAACACGCCATTTTCAAATTGCTGGAGGCGCGTGGCCAGCTTAAAAGTCGATCGGATCTCCAGGCCAACGAGTCTCAGCTGCGCGCGCGAGTCGCCCAACTCTGGCAGACGGAGCTGCTGCGACAGACGCGGCTGACCGTTCGCGACGAAATCGAAAATTCGCTCAGCTATTACCGTTCGACCTTCCTGCGCGAGATTCCCAGGCTTTACACCGATATCGAACAGCGGCTTGACGGCCTGCGCGTGCCGCCCTTCCTGCGTATGGGCGCATGGGTCGGCGGCGATCGCGACGGCAATCCCAACGTCACTGCCGACTCGCTTTCGACCGCGATGCGAATGCAGTGCGAAACGGCGCTGCGCTATTACCTCGTCGAGATCCATGAAATCGGCGGCGAATTGTCGATCTCGCGCCGCTACGCCGGCGCGACGCGGGCGCTGGAGGAACTGGCGGCGCGCTCGGGCGACGACAACCCGCATCGCGACAACGAACCCTATCGTCGCGCCCTGATCGGGGTCTATTCGCGACTGGCGGCGACGCTGGAAAAACTCACCGGCGCACAGGCGATGCGCCACGCCGTCGCGCCCGGCGAACCCTACGCCAATTCCTGGGCTTTGCTGGCGGATCTCGTGATTATCGACGAGTCGCTGCGCGTGCATCACAGCGAGGTGATCGCCACGCAACGACTGGAGCCCTTGATCCGCGCCGTTGAGGTTTTCGGCTTCCATCTCGCGACGCTTGATTTGCGGCAAAGCTCCGACCGGCACGAGGAAACGATCGCCGAACTGCTGCATGAAGCGCGTCTGACGGAGAATTACGCCGCGCTTGCTGAAAAGGACAAGCAGGAACTACTGCTCAAGCTGCTCGCCGATCCGCGCCCCGTGCGTTTGTCGGGACACGCGTACAGCGCCGATACGACCAGCGAACTCGCTATCGTTGCGCGCGCCGCCGAGATGCGCCGGCTTTATGGCGACGAAGCGATCCGACACTACATCGTCAGCCATACCGAAACGGTCAGCGATCTGCTCGAAGTCTTTCTGTTACAGAAGGAATGCGGCCTGATGCGCGGCACGCTTGATCCGCGCGACGCCGATCAGGCCGCCGCCGATCTGATCGTCACGCCGCTGTTCGAAACCATCGAAGATCTGCGAAACGCCGCGCCTATCATGCGCGAACTTTACGCCTTGCCCGGAATCGCCAGACTGGTCGTCAACTCCGGCGGCCAGCAGGACATCATGCTCGGCTATTCCGACAGCAACAAGGATGGGGGCATCTTCACCAGCATCTGGGAACTCTACCGCACCTCCACGGCGCTTGCTGAATTTTTCTCTACAATGCCAAATGTCTTCATGCGTCTCTTTCATGGACGCGGCGGCACGGTCGGCCGCGGGGGCGGACCGAGCTACGACGCCATTCTCGCGCAACCGCCCGGCACCGTGAATGGACAAATTCGCCTCACTGAGCAGGGAGAGGTGATCGCCTCCAAATACGCCAATCCGCAAATCGGCAGGGTGAATCTTGAATTGCTGGTCGCGGCGACGCTGGAGGCGACGCTGCTATCGCAGCATCGCGCGCCGCCGGAAGAGTTTCTCGCCGCGGCGACGGAACTGTCGCAGGCGAGCATGGACGCCTATCGCGCCCTGGTTTACGGGACCGAGGGGTTTGTCGATTATTTCTTCGCCGCGACGCCGATCGCCGAAATCGCCGCTCTTAACATTGGCTCGCGGCCGGCCTCGCGCAAAGCCACGCGCCGCATCGAGGATCTGCGCGCCATACCCTGGAGCTTCTCCTGGGCGCAGTCGCGCGTCGCGCTTCCCGGATGGTATGGATTTGGTTCGGCGATCGCCGGATTTCTGGCGCAGGACAGGGAACAGCGCGTCGCGCTCTTGCGTCGCATGAGCGCCGAATGGCCTTTTTTCCGGTCCTTGCTCTCCAATCTCGACATGATCCTGTCCAAAACAGATTTCTCCATCGCCCGCGCCTATGCCGCGCTTGTCGAGGATCGCGCGCTGGCGACGCGAATATTTGGTGAAATCGAGGCTGAGCATGCGCGCGCGATCGAGGCCCTGGAGCAAATTCTCGGGACGAAGGAGCGTCTGTCCGATAATCCGACCCTGGCGCGATCCATCAGACTGCGCGTGCCCTACATCGCGCCGCTCAATTATTTGCAGATCGAACTGATCCGCCGCTATCGCGCCGGCAAGACCGATGAAGAAATCCGCGAAGGCATATTGATGTCGATCAATGGCGTCGCGGCGGGCTTGAGAAATACGGGATAGGACGGGAGCGCGTTTTAGGGCGCGCCCCGGCCATAGTAGTCCCCCTGAAAATAATCGACGCCCATCTCTCGTAACGTCTGCGCCGTGGCTTCGTCGCCGACCCATTCCGCGACGATCTCCAGACCGAGATGGCGGGCGAGATCGACCAGCGTTTTGACGAAGAATCGATCATCCGCCGATTGCGCGATATTGCGGATAAAATCGCCATCGATCTTGACAAGATCGAAGCCAAGATTGCGCAATTCGCGGAAAGAACTGTGGCCGGCGCCGAAGTCGTCCATGGCCACGCGAACGCCAAGTCGCTTGCATGCGACGATCGCAGCCCGCATGGCCTCAAGGTTTTCGATCAATCCGGTTTCGGTGACCTCGACGATCAGCCTTTCGCCGAGGCCAGGGATTGCGCCAATGCGGGCGGTAAACGTCTCGATCCAGTCGGCGGCGGCGATCGAGTCGCGCGAGCAATTTACCGAAATCCTCAAGGCCGGATCGACAGACAACCGCGCACAGACCAGGGCCATCACCCGGTCGTCAAGCGCCCTGATCAATCCCGCCTTGACCGCCGCCGGCAACAGAGCCTCAAGCGCCGCAAGGTCGCCGTCCGGCAATCGCAGTCGCAGTAACGCCTCATGGAAGGCTACGGCGCCGTCGCGCGCACGCACCACCGGCTGGAGCGCCAGGTCGATCCGGTCATCGGCCAGCGCCGAAAGGATCGTATCGGCGGCGTCGCGGACGCGTAACCGGGCGTCGTCGCGCATCAGCGAGCGGGAGTAGGCGACGACGCCGCGCCCATGGACGCCGCGAGCGGCGTCCAGCGCCTCCTCGGCGCGCAAAAGAAGCGTTTGTGGCGCGCTCCCTCCCTGCGGCGCAATCACATAACCAAGCCGTATCCGCGCCGGAAGACAGCCAAAGGCGGTTTCGAACGGGACGGCGGAGACGAGAGCGGAAAGTCTGACGCCAACGAGCGCAGCTTCTTCGGCGCCGCAATTGGCCAGCAGCATGGCGAATTTATTGCCGGCGTATCGGGCAACGACGTCGCCCGCGCGCACATTGGCCCGCAAAAGACCGGCGACGGCGGAAATCGTCGCCTCGCCGGCTTCGTAACCGCAGGACTGATTCAGCGTGAACAAATTTTCGATCGTCGCCAGCATGACCGCGAAACGCCCGTCACCTGGATCCTGACCGCGACCGCGACCCGGATCAAATTCAGGATGACGACCGGCTCGATCCAGAAAAGATTGGGTCTCCGCCAACAATTGGCCGCGCGCCGGCAGGCCCGTCAGCGGATCCTCTCCTGGCGAAGCGGGCGGGACGCGCGCGCCGTCGCCCGAAGTGGAAATGGCGCGCAACACGCCTTGCGCGCGGGACGGACGCCCATCCTCCCCGGCGAACCATCTGCCGGTGTCCTCAAGCCAGAGCGGCGACAAAGCGCCGATCCCGGGCATTGGCGCTAGGGCGTAGACAAGCTGGTAGGCGACGCCCGCACCCTCATCGCGTTCGACGGCGTGAAAAAGGGCGTCGTAGCGCGAAGATCCGTTTCCCGCCGAAATCAATGACCCAAAAGCCATGCCCGTCGAGAGGTCCAGCCGGGCGAACGGTCCCAGAACCGCGGCATGGCCTGGTCCCCAGTCCAGTCTGTCTGTGGAGATGTCCCACTGATACAGGACCTCGCCGATTGATCCGAGAATCGCGGCGGCGTCTGGTCCCGGGCGAATCAGCGGAACGCGCCCCGCCAGAAAAGAGCCGCCCGGCGCGCCACGGCCTGAGAGATGCGGTAATCGCAAGAAATATAGCTCCAGACGACGACACGGGGCGTGTTGCCGACAATAGCGTCAATCTTAATCTTGAGCTTGAAAAGAAGGAAGAGACCGGATGAGTCATCAAGTTTCGCCCGGACTTCCCGGTGGTCTGGACGCAGGGCGACGCCGGCGCTACTGCTTTGAGCATTGAGGGAGACATTCGCAAATGACCACGACACCGGCGCCCTTCCACGACATCGCCCTCGCCGATCTGAAAGCCGGCCTGAACGATGGCGCGATTCTGCTCGTTGACGTCCGCGAAGCGGAAGAATACGCCGCCGGCCATATTGCTGGCGCGCTGTTCAATCCGCTCTCGGCGTTCGATGCGGCCCGGCTGCCGACGCCCGGCGCCGGTCAGAAGGTCGTGATTTATTGCCGGTCTGGCCGCAGGTCGGTGACGGCGATGGAGAAAGCGCTGGCGGGCGGACGGGCCGACGCCGACACTCACTACAGCGGCGGCATTCTTGGCTGGGCGGGCGCCGGCGAGCCGGTCAAACAGGGAATGGAGCCCTAGGAGCGCTTTCCGCCGAAGTGGAAACCCGTTCGGCGCAAGAAAGCGTGACCTAACAAAAGATTCAGAACTCCGGTTTGATTCAATCATGCCGGGAAACGCCCCAGGACCGCTCAACCCCAGAGCGCCGGCGGCGGCGGAGACAGCGTCGAGCCTTCGTAAAGCAGCCCCGGCTCACGGTCGTGCGCGAGAAGCAGCGGTCCATCGAGATCGACGAAGGCCGCCATCTGGCCGATCAGCGTCGCCGGCGCCATGGACAGGGAGGTGCCGACCATGCAACCCGCCATGACCTCGAAGCCCATGGCCCGGGCCGCCTGCGCCATAGCGAGCGCCTCGGTGAGGCCGCCGGTTTTATCGAGCTTGATGTTGACGGCGTCGTAACGCCCGACAAGCCCGGGCAGGGACGCGCGATCATGCGCGCTTTCATCGGCGCAAATCGGGATCGGGCGCGGAATTTCGGCCAATATCTCGTCCCGCCCGGCGGGCAGGGGTTGCTCGACCAACGCAACCCCGCTGTCCGCGCAAGCGGCAAGTTGCGCCGGGAGCGTCGCCTCATCCCAGGACTCATTGGCGTCAACGATCAGGGTCGCATGCGGCGCGCCCGCGCGCACGGCCCTCAATCTTTCGAGATCGCCGGGACCGGCCAGTTTGATCTTCAATAGCGGTCGGTTCGAGGCCAGCAACGCCGACGCGCGCATCTCCTCCGGCGTCCCGACGGAGATTGTATAGGCTGTGACGAGCGACGCCAGACGCGGGAAACCGGCGGCGACCCAAGCGCGGCGACCGCTGCGCTTGGCCTCAAGATCCCACATCGCGCAATCGACGGCGTTGCGGGCGGCCCCCGGCGGCATCAGGCGTTGCAACGCCGGTCGGTCTAGGCCGGATTGAATGGCCATGCGCTGCGCCCCGATCGCAGCGACGACGCTTTCGACGCTCTCGCCATAACGCGCATAAGGCACACATTCGCCATGACCGATGTGATCTCCTTCTCGCAGAATCACGCGGACAACATGAGCTTCGGTCTTGGCGCCACGCGCGATGACAAAACGACCCGTGATCGGGAAAGACTCGCAGGCGATCTCCATATCCAATTGCACTTGTCACGCTCCCTGCGGCGACGTCGCCACAAAATTTGCTTTGGGGGTAATCATAAAGTTAAGAGATTATGGATTTCTTTCTCCTACCGGGAGAGGCATGGCCGACCCAACCGATCCTCATGCTCCGAACGTCGAGCCGTCCAACGACCGGCGGCTTTCGCTCGTCGGCGACTGGACCCTGATCGCCCAGCGACAACTGGAGGCGAAGGCGCAGCAAATCGTCGACAGGGGAAAGCTGGCGCAGGCGCTCACACTTGATCTCGGCGGCGTAACGCGACTCGATACGGCAGGCGCATGGTTGATCAATCGCGCCCGTCGTCAACTCGCAGAGGCGGGAGTGAACGTCGAGATCAATCGGGCGAGAGCTGAATATCTCACGCTTCTCAACGAGACGTCCTATCGCGATTTCGGGCCAAAATCGCGTCCCAGGCCGCTCCTGACGCTTGATCTGATCGCTGATCTTGGCGAATCGGTCGTCATCGGTTGCAATGAATTTTACCGTGGCGTGAGCTTTCTCGGCGAATTTGCCGCAACCCTGGTCCGTGTCGTCGTCGCGCCGTCACGGTTTCGCCTGACCTCCCTTGTGTATCACATGGAGACCATGGGCCTGCGAAGCGCGCCGATCATTATGCTGATCAATTTCCTTGTCGGCGGCATTGTCGCACAACAAGGGATTTTCCAGCTCCAGCGCTTTGGAGCCAGCAGCTACGCTGTCAATCTCATCGGCATTCTGGTCTTGCGCGAACTGGGCGTGCTTCTGACGGCCATCATGGTCGCCGGAAGATCTGGTTCGGCGATCACGGCCGAAATCGGTTCGATGAAAATGCGCGAGGAAATCGACGCGCTCAGTGTGATGGGCCTTTCGACAGGAGAGGTGCTGATCCTGCCGCGCATTCTCGCACTGGTTCTGTCGTTGCCGATCCTCACCTTTATCGCCGACATGTCGGCGCTCGCCGGGGGCATGCTCACCTCCTGGACCTACGGCGGCATCAGCCCGGTGGCTTTCCTGTCGCTTCTCAAGGGCGCCATCGCCCTGCGCACGTTTTTGGTCGGCGAGATCAAGGCGCCGTTCATGGCGCTGGTGATCGGCCTGATCGCGACCATGGACGGCTTCGCCACCCGCGGCTCGGCCGAGTCTCTTGGCCGACAGGTGACGGCCTCAGTGGTCAAATCGATTTTCATGGTGATCGTGCTGGACGGTCTTTTCGCCATATTTTTCGCCTCAATCGAGTATTGAGGCGGCCCATGACGACGCCATCCCCATTCCCCACGTCGACCAATCCTGCAGAGGACCGCGAGAGCATCATCAGCGTGCGTGATCTTGTCGTTGGCTTTGGCGACAAACTCGTCATGAACGGGCTCGATCTCGACGTCTATCGCGGCGAGGTGCTCGGCTTTGTCGGCGGCTCCGGGCAAGGAAAATCTGTGCTGATGCGCGCCATTCTCGGCCTGACGCCGGCGCGCGGCGGCAGCATCCGCATCTTTGGCGAGGATCGCGACAACTTGCCGCTGGACCGGCGCAGATTGCTCGAACAGCGCTGCGGGGTGCTATTCCAGAACGGGGCGCTATTCTCGGGGCTGACCGTGAAACAGAACATTCAGATGCCCATGCGGGAAACGCGCGATCTCTCGCCGCGTCTGATGGACGAACTCGCTATGCTCAAAATCGAGCTTGTCGGGCTCAGGCCCGACGCTGCGGACAAATTTCCGTCAGAATTATCGGGCGGCATGGTCAAGCGCGCGGCGCTGGCCCGGGCGCTGGCCCTTGACCCCGAGCTTGTTTTCCTCGACGAGCCAACATCCGGCCTCGATCCGATTGGCGCCGCAGACTTCGACGAACTGATCGCGACCCTCCAACATACTCTGGGCTTGACAGTCTTCATGGTGACCCACGATCTCGATAGCCTGTTCTCGATCTGCGATCGCGTCGCGGCGCTGGGCGACGGAAAGGTGATCGCCGCCGGGCCGCTTCGGGAGTTGATCGAGTCGTCCCATCCCTGGTTGCGCAGTTATTTCCATGGCGTGCGCGGCAGTCGGCTGACGGCGGGCGTCGCAGCGCGTGGAGACGCCTGATGGAGACCCGGGCCAATTACGCCCTCATCGGCTTATTCACGATCGCCATGGCCCTCGGGGCGTTTGGCTTCGTTTACTGGTTCTCCGGCCCCAGCAAGATCGGTAAACAACAATTCTACCAGATTGTGTTCTCAGGGTCGGTCTCGGGCCTTTCGCAGGGCTCCTCGGTGCTCTTCAACGGCCTGAAGGTTGGCGAGGTGACGCGGCTGCAAATCGACAAGCGCGACCCCAGCAAGGTCGAAGCGTTGATCCGTGTCGACGGCGGCGCGCCCGTCAAAACCAACACCCAGGCGCGCCTGGAGACTCGCGGCTTCACCGGCGTGGCCGATGTTTTGCTGGTCGGCGGAACGCCGGGCGCCCCCGAGCTGGCCGCCGCGCCGGGCGAAGCCTATCCCCAGATCCGGGCTGAACGCTCCGACATTCAGAATCTGCTTGGCAACGCGCAGCAACTATCGACGAAGTCGGCGGAGCTTTTGCTCAAACTTGATAGGTTTCTCGATCAGAATGCGGAGCCGCTGAGCGCCACCATCAAAAACGCCGAGACATTCTCGAAAGCTCTTGCCGACAACTCCCAAAACATTTCGGCGGCGATCAAGGATGTCTCGGAAGCGGCCCACTCGCTGAAGCCGGCCGCCCTCAAGCTCGAAAAATTCCTCGCGACCGGCGAGCAGACCCTGAAAGCCCTCGATCCTCAAAAACTCCGTCAGATCACGGCGGAGATCGCCAACGCATCGGCCAATCTGAACAAATTTTCTGCAAGCGGCCTGAAGGAATATCAGTCGCTCGCCGCCGACGGACGCAAGGCGGTCAACACGCTGGATAAAACCCTGCAATCGATCGGGCGCGATCCCTCGCAGTTCATCTTCGGCCCGACGCAAACGGCCCCTGAATACAAGGGTCCCTGAAGTGACCAGCCGCCATTCGATCAGAACGCCAGAGCGCATCGCCGCTTCGCTTGCGCTGGCGCTCCTCGGACTGGCCGGCTGCGCCGGGTTCGAACGGCAGTCCTTCGACCTTTCGGGGGATCCGGCGCGACCTGCGCAAGGACGCGCCTTGCGGCAGGGCGCGGCGCTGATCGTAAAAACGCCGGAGGCTGTGTCGCCTACCGCAGGAGACAGGGTCGTGGTCCGCGCGGCGGACGGGTCAGTGGCGGTGCTGCCCGACGCGCAATGGTCCGACCTGTTGCCTAACCTTTTGCGTCATCGCCTGATCGACGCCTTGCAGAGCGCCGGGATCGCGGCCGGCGACAGCGGCGACAGCCCGCTGGCTTTGCTGACGGACATCCGTCGATTTGAAATCGACGCCGCACAAAATGTCGCCAGAGCGGAGATCGCCGCGCGGCTGGTCGACACCGTCAGCGGCGGCGTCCGGGCCGGTGAGGTGTTTATCATCGAGACGCCCGCGCCCGATCACTATGGCGCGCCAGCCGTCGCCGCGCTTTCGACCGCCGCGGGACAGGCCTCTGGACGAATCGCCCGTTGGGCGCGCGCCCGCCTTTGAACCGCCTTGCAGGGGCTAGCGTCGTCTCCCGTCGGGTGCTAATCGAACGTCAAAAGCACACGATAGTCGGGGCGGGCCCAACTAGGAGCGCAGGCGGATGCTCCAGCGAGCGCTCCGTTAAAACATCGGCATCGGCATATTCGCGAAGCGTCGGCGTTTTCCATCGCTTGTTGCGGTTTCGCAGTTACAGGAAAGAGACTGGCGTCATGGTGAAGATGAGCTACGATAATATGGCGGTTTGCTACGGCGCTGAACCGGGCGGCGGCGCGCCGACCAAGGTCAAGATTACGTTCGTCGATTCGCATGGTCAGGCTCGCTCCGTCGAGGGCGAGGTTGGCTCGACGGTGATGGAGACAGCGCGTCGCAACGACATTCCCGAAATCGCCGCCGAGTGCGGCGGGGCCTGCGCCTGCGCCACCTGTCATGTCTATGTCGATGAAAAATGGACGGAAAAAGCCGGAAAGGCCTCCCAGATGGAGGAGGATATGCTGGATTTCGCCTTCGATGTGAAACCGAATTCCCGTCTGTGCTGCCAGATCACCATTCGTCCCGAACTCGACGGTTTGACGGTGACGACTCCCGCCCAGCAAGGCTGACCGATCGCCGCGCGCAGCACCCGGCGCATTTCGTATTGCATCGCACGATAAATACGATAGACAATCTCAAAGATTACGGCGCGGCGCCGTCGCCGCCCGCCGGAACCACTGTCGGGCTCTGCGCCCGTCGCCGCGCGGACAGGCCGCCCCGCCTTTCGCCCCGGCCTTCAATTCCAGGACGCGCGGCGAAACGTCAACTCGCACCTCCAGGACTTCGACATGACCCAGACCAACGCCGCCATTGACACCGATGTCGTGATCGTCGGAGCGGGACCGGCCGGACTTTTTGCGGTCTTCGAACTGGGTCTTCTCGACATCAAGGCGCATGTCATCGACATATTGCCGCGCGCCGGGGGGCAATGCTCCGAACTCTATCCGGAGAAGCCGATTTACGACATTCCCGGCCTGCCAATCGTCACCGGGCAGGAGTTGACCGACAATCTTCTGAAACAAATCGAGCCTTTTGGTCCGACCTATCATTTCAACGAAATGGTGCAGACCCTCGAGTCCCTTGGCACAGCCGAGAAGCCAGCCTTCCGGATCACAACCGACGCCGGCAAGACGTTCAACGCGAAAGTGGTCGTCGTCGCGGCCGGCGGCGGCTCCTTTCAGCCCAAAAAGCCGCCAATTCCGCACATCGAGAGTTTTGAGGGCAAATCGGTCTTTTACGCCGTGCGACGGATGGAGGATTTCCGCGACAAGGACGTGGTCATCGTCGGCGGCGGCGACTCCGCGCTCGACTGGACCCTCAACCTGCAGCCTGTAGCCAGAAGCCTGACGCTGGTGCATCGCCGCGACGTTTTTCGAGCGGCGCCGCACTCCGTTTCAGCGATGCAGGAACTGGTCAAGGAGGGTAAAATCTCGTTCCGACTCGGTCAAATCACCGAGGCGCATGGCGCGGATGGCGAGATGACTCACGCAACCCTCAAGGGCAATGACGGCGTCGAGGAGAAAATCCCCTGCAGCCGTCTGATGCCGTTTTTCGGCCTGACCATGAAGCTTGGCCCGGTCGCCGAATGGGGGCTGCAACTGAACGAAAACCTCATTCCAGTCGATACCGAGAAATTCGAGACCAGCCATCCGGGCATTTTCGCCGTTGGCGACATCAACGCCTATCCGGGCAAACTGAAGCTGATACTTTCTGGTTTCCATGAGGGCGCCCTGGCCGCTCAAAAAGCGCATCGATACATCTATCCGGAAAAAAAATTACTATTTCAGTACACGACATCATCGACAAATCTGCAAAAAAAACTTGGCGTCTCCTGATCCGTGGATGTTTCCGTTCTTGCGTCCGGCCGAGAGCCGGGTGTATAAGAGCATGTCTTCCTTCTCATAGAGATCGTCAATTCAGACGATCCAATATTGAGAGTGGGGCCCTGCGGGGACCCGCTCTTTTTTGTTTGGCCAATGCAGAACTCATCGGATCAAAACCACCCACAGCCAATCGTCGAGGACGAACTCGATGAACCGCGTCTCGACGAGCCGCGACTTGTCGTCGAAACCGGCGTCGCTGCGCGCGTCGCGCATCTTGCCGAGCCTGTTCTCGCGCAACTCGGGTTCCGGCTGGTGCGGGCGCGTTTGTTGCAACAGAACGGCCAAACCCTACAAATCATGGCCGAACGGCTTGACGGCGGCATCGACGTCGACGACTGCGAGGCGATCAGTCAGGCCCTCTCGCCCGAACTTGATGTCGCCGATCCCATCGCCGGCGAGTATCGGCTGGAAATCTCCTCTCCCGGCATAGACCGACCGCTGGTGCGCGTCTCCGACTTCGCCCGGGCGATAGGCCATGAGGCGCGGATCGAATTGGCGCATCCGGTCGAAAGCGGCCGCAAACGCTTTCGTGGCCTTATCCGCGGCGTCGACGGCGCGGGGCGCGCGGCGATGCTGAGACTGGAACGCACCGATGCGCGTTCCGACGAGGAAAAGGAGGTCAGTCTGCCGCTCTCGGATCTCGACGAGGCGAAATTGCTGCTGACCGATACGCTGATCCGAGAATCCCTGCGCGCCGGCAAGCTGCAACCCGCGACGTCCGAGGACAATGCGCCGGAGGGCGACGACCGGCCGCGCCGCGGACCGGGCCGTTTCCGGGGGCCGGCGAAAGCGAAAACCCGACCGCTGGCTCCGGCCGGCGTGCAAACCCAGTTCAAAAAAACCGGCGCGACGCCCAAACCGCGCATCGGCCGGCCAGAGGGAGACTGACCACATGTCCGTCAGCGCCAACAGACTTGAGATCCTGCAAATCGCCGACGCCGTTGCGCGGGAGAAATCGATCGACAGATCGATCGTCATCGCCTCCATGGCCGAAGCGCTGGCGAAGGCCGCGCGCTCGCGTTACGGTCAGGAAACCGACATCAACGTCGACATCGATCCGCGCACCGGCAACGTCAGCTATTGGCGGCTACGTCTTGTCGTGGACAAGGTCGAGAATTCGGCGACGGAAATCTCCCTGCAGGAAGCCCAGCGGGAGAATCCCGCCGCGCAAGTCGGCGATAAAATGTCCGAGAAGCTGCCGCCCTTCGATTATGGCCGCATCGCCGCGCAATCGGCCAAGCAAATTGTCGTGCAGAAAGTGCGCGAAGCCGAACGCGACCGTCAATACGAGGATTACAAGGATCGGATCGGCGAGATCGTCAATGGCGTCGTCAAACGCGTCGAATACGGCAATGTGATCATCGATCTGGGCCGTGGCGAAGGCGTCATCCGGCGCGACGAAATGATCCCGCGCGAGATGTTCCGTCCCGGCGACCGCGCTCGCGCCTATGTTTATGATGTGCGTCGCGAGCAGCGCGGGCCACAGATTTTCCTGTCGCGCACCCATCCGCAATTCATGGCCAAACTGTTCAGACAGGAAGTGCCGGAAATCTACGATGGCGTGATCGAGGTAAAATCTGTCGCGCGCGATCCGGGCTCTCGCGCCAAGATTGCCGTAATCTCTCGCGACTCCTCGATCGATCCGGTCGGCGCCTGCGTCGGCATGCGCGGCTCGCGCGTTCAGGCGGTCGTGCAGGAATTGCAGGGCGAGCGCATCGACATCATTCCGTGGTCGGCGGACGCCGCCACCTTCATCGTCAACGCCTTGCAGCCGGCGGAAGTCGTCAAGGTCGTCCTCGACGAGGACAGTGCGCGAATCGAGGTGGTCGTGCCCGACGATCAGCTTTCTCTGGCTATCGGGCGCCGCGGCCAAAATGTGCGCCTCGCCTCCCAACTCACCGGCTGGGACATCGACATTCTGACCGAGGCGGAGGAATCCGAACGCCGCGAAAAGGAGTTCGTCGAGCGCACCCAGGTGTTTATGTCCGCCATCGACGTCGACGAAGTGGTCGGACGCCTCCTGGCCTCCGAGGGTTTCCGCTCCGTGGAAGAACTGGCTTACGTGGAACCAGGCGAACTCGCCTCGATCGAGGGCTTCGACGAAGATACGGCGGCCGAAATCCAGAGTCGCGCCCATGCCTATCTCGAACGGGTCGAGGCGGAGAACGAGGCGCGCCGCGTTTCCCTCGGCGTGGCCGACGAACTGCGCGAGATCGACGGCATGACCACCGCGATGATGGCCCGTCTCGGCGACAACGATGTGAAAACCATTGAGGATCTAGCCGGTTGCGTCACCGACGACCTTGTCGGCTGGACAGAAAAGAAGGATGGCGAGACGGTTCGGCACGAGGGTTTCTTCGAGGGCGTCGATCTCTCGCGCGAGGAGGCCGAAGCGATGATCATGACGGCGCGCGTGCGCGCCGGCTGGATCGAGGCGGCGCCGCTGGTCGAGGCTGACGTCGAGGGGGGCGACGAGGCGGAGTGAGCCGGGGCGGATCGACAAGCGAAACGGAAGGGTCGGAACGGACCTGCATCGTCACCCGGCGCGCTGGCGCGCCGGAGACGATGATCCGCTTCGTTCGCGCGCCTGACGGGACCGTTACGCCCGATATTCGCGCCCGGCTGCCGGGGCGTGGCGTCTGGATCGGCGCCCGCGAGGCTCTGGTCGCAGAAGCGACAAAAAAGCGCATGTTTGCGCGCGGGTTGAAGGAAAAAACCGAGATCCCGACGGACCTCCCCGCCAGCGTCGACCGCTTGCTGGAGGCCGATTGCCTGCAAATGCTGGCGTTGGTCAACAAGGCCGGCGGCGTTATTTGCGGTTTTAACAAAGCGGCGGAGGCGCTGGGCGAGAGTAGAATCGCCGCGTTGCTCGAAGCTCGCGACGGCGGCGCAGACGGGAAACGCAAACTTCGCCAGTCGGCGCGGCGCGCCGGCAATGGGGAAGTCCCGATGATCGGTCTTTTCTCCTCGCATCAATTGGATTTGGCTTTAGGGCGGACAAATGTGATACATGCGGCGCTTGTCGCCGGCAGGCCCGCCGAGAATTTTCTCGTGCGCTGTCGCCGATTGGCGGCGTATAGGGATACTGGTCTCGACGGCGACGCGACGACGGACGAAACGGAAATTATCGGGCCGCATCAGGGCTCAGGACTGGAAGCTGGATGAGTGAGAGCGACAACAGCGGCGACAAGACATTAACCGTCGCGCCTTCCAAGACGTTGCATCTGAAGCAACGGCCCAGCGAGACGGGCATGGTTCGCCAGAGCTTTTCGCACGGCCGCTCAAAGGTGGTCGTCGTGGAAAAGGTGAAACGGCGCGCTCCCGGCCATGTCGAGCCCGCCAAAGCCACAACGGCGACGGCGGCGACCACGACGGCGGCTCCCGCCGCTCCAGCCGATGCGCCAAAGCCGAAGCCAAAGCCTGAAACCGCGCGTCCCGCCGCGCCGCGCAACGGATCGGGCGTTGTTCTGCGCGTCTTGACTGAAGAAGAACGTGAAGCGCGCGCCCGCGCGCTCGTCGACGCCCGCTCCCGTGAAGAAGAGGACCGTCGCCGCGCCGAGATCGAGGCGCAGGCCCGGGCCGAGCGCGACGCCCGCGAAAAGGCCGAACGCATCGCCGCCGACGCCCGCAAGCGCGAAGAAGAGGAACGCCTCACCCGCGAAGCCGAATCCAGACGCAAATCGGAGGAGGAGGCGCGTCGTCGCCTGCCTCAGGAAACGGCTGAGCCGATCCCCCAGGCGCCCGCAGCGCCGTCGGGACGCCCCGCAGCCCCGGACACAGCCATTAAACGCCCGCCGGTCCGAATTATCGCTCCAACCCCGCCTCGGCCCACGCCTACAACGCGGAGCGGCGAGAGAAGTCGCGGACGCCTCACCATCTCCACAGCGACCAGCGCCGACGGGGAGGAGCGCACCCGTTCGCTTGCGTCCTACCGGCGTCGCACGGAGCGCAGAAAGAACTTTGGCGCCGCCGAACAAAAAGAAAAGATCGCGCGCGAAGTCGTCCTGCCCGAGACGATCACGATTCAGGAGCTCGCCAACCGAATGTCGGAGCGGGCGGTGGACGTGATACGCCTGCTGATGAAGCAAGGCGCCATGCACAAGATCAACGACGTCATCGACGCCGACACGGCGGAGCTGGTGGCGGCGGAAATGGGCCACAGCGTCAAACGCGTCGCCGAATCTGACGTCGAGGAAGGTCTGTTCGACACCCTCGATGTTGACGCCGACATGCGGCCCCGGCCGCCCGTCGTCACCATCATGGGCCATGTCGATCATGGCAAGACCTCGCTGCTCGACGCCATTCGTCAGGCCAATGTCGTCGCCCGCGAAGCCGGCGGCATTACCCAGCATATCGGCGCCTATCAGGTCACGGCGCCGAACGGCCATCCGGTGACCTTCATCGACACCCCCGGCCACGCGGCCTTCACCGCGATGCGCGCCCGCGGCGCGGAAGTCACCGATATCGTCGTGCTGGTCGTCGCCGCAGACGACGGCGTGATGCCGCAGACGATCGAGGCGATCCATCATGCGCGCGCCGCGAAAGTTCCATTGATCGTCGCCATCAACAAGATCGACAAACCAGACGCCAGGCCCGAGCGCGTTCGCACCGAATTGCTGCAGCATGAGGTGCAGGTGGAAAGCATGGGCGGCGAGACGCTTGAAATCGAGGTCTCCGCCAAGCAGCGCTCCAATCTCGACAAATTGCTCGAGGCGATCGCCCTTCAGGCGGAAGTGCTCGACCTCAAGGCCAATCCGGGTCGCGCCGCGGAAGGCTCCGTGATCGAAGCGCGGCTCGACAAGGGCCGCGGCCCGGTCGCGACCATCCTCGTTCAACGCGGCACATTGCGTGTCGGCGACATCGTCGTCGCCGGCGCACAATGGGGGCGCGTGCGCGCCCTGATCGACGACACGGGCGCAACGCGCGAGACGGCGGGACCTTCCTTCCCCGTCGAGATTCTCGGTTTTGGCGGCACTCCGGAAGCAGGCGACCGCGTCGCGGTCGTGGAGTCGGAGGCGCGGGCTCGCGAAATCACTGAATATCGCGAACGTCAAAGGCGCGACAAACTTGCGGCGCGCGGCGGATCGGTGCGCGGATCGCTTTCCGACATGATGAGCCAGCTCAAGACGGCCGGCCGAAAGGAATTCCCGCTCGTCGTCAAGGGCGACGTGCAGGGCTCCGTGGAAGCGATTGTCGCCGCTCTGGACAAGCTCGGCACCGACGAAGTTGCGGCGCGCGTCGTGCACGCAGGCGTCGGCGGCGTCTCGGAGTCGGATATTTCGCTCGCCGAGGCCTCCAACGCCGCTGTGATCGGCTTTAACGTGCGCGCCCACAAGGAAGCGCGCGAGGCGGCCGAACGCGCAGGCGTCGAAATCCGCTACTACAACATCATCTATAATCTCGTCGACGACGTGAAGAGCGCGATGTCGGGCCTGCTGGCGCCGACCCTGCGCGAGACGATGCTGGGCAATGCGACGATACTTGAGGTGTTCGATATTTCGAAAATCGGCAAGGTCGCCGGTTGCCGCGTCACAGACGGCAATGTCGAGCGCGGCGCCAATGTCCGCCTGATTCGCGACAATGTCGTCGTCCACGAAGGCAAGCTCTCGACTTTGAAGCGCTTCAAGGACGAGGTTAAGGAAGTCACCGCCGGACAGGAATGCGGCATGGCTTTCGAGAACTATCAGGACATGCGCGCCGGCGACGTGATCGAGTGCTACCGCGTCGAGGAAATCAAACGATCCTTGTGACCGACCGGTCACAAGGATTTGCCGAATGGCCGGGAGCGCGCCGGCCCTTCCTTTGCTTGCCGCTTCGCGTTGAGCGCGCTCATCTATTCCCGGCCCCGATATGTCCCGATCCCATCACTCATCCGGCTCAGCGCCCTCCCAAAGAATGTTGCGCGTCGGCGAACTGATCCGTCACGCGGTCGCGCAGTTGTTGTCTCGTGGACAGATCAGCGACCCCTCTCTCGACGCGCACGTCATCACCGTGTCGCGCGTCAAAATGAGCCCGGACCTCAAGCTGGCGACGATCTATGTCATGCCGCTGGGCGGCAAGGACGAGCCGCATGTGCTGGCGGCGCTTGATCGTCACCGTCGTTATCTGCGCGGCGAGATCGCTCATCAGATCAATTTGAAATTCGCGCCGGAAATCCGGTTTCGCATCGACGATAGTTTCGACGCCGTTTCCCGCATCGACGCCATCCTCAACTCGGAACAGGTTAAACGCGACCTCGAACCATCCGACACAGACAGCCCGAAAAGCGACGCCAGTTCATGAACCAGAAAAGATCGAACAGGGTGGTCGTCGACGGCTGGATTGCGCTCGACAAGCCGACCAGCATGACCTCGACTCAGGCCGTGTCGCGCCTCAAGCGGATCTATAACGCCAAAAAAGCCGGTCATGCCGGCACGCTCGATCCGCTGGCGACCGGTCTGTTGCCTGTCGCCTTTGGCGAAGCGACGAAAACCGTGCCTTTTGTCCAGGATGGCGAAAAATCCTATCGATTTACAGTAACCTGGGGCAGCGAGACCGACACCGACGACTCGGAAGGCCGTGTCGTGCACGCCAGCGACGCGCGCCCCTCGCCCTCGGCGATAGAAGCCCTTCTGCCTCAGTTTATCGGCGAAATTCAGCAAACGCCGCCGCAGTTTTCGGCGATCAAGATCGCCGGCGAACGGGCCTATGACCTCGCCCGCGACGGCGAGCAGGTGGCCTTGAAACCGCGCGCCGTGACAATCTACGCCCTTGAGATCATCGAGACGACGGAACACGAAACGCAATTCGTCATGGCCTGCGGCAAGGGAGCCTATGTGCGCGCCATCGCCCGCGATCTCGGGCGACTGCTCGGCTGTTACGGGCATGTGACGGCCCTGCGCCGCACGCGCGTCGGTCCTTTCACCGAGAACGACGCCTTCACCCTGGATGAAATCGAAAATCAAAATATGGCCGGAGAGGCTTTGCTGACCGTAGAGGCGGGCCTCACCGAACTGCCCTGCGTCATCGTCGATCGGGATACGGCGATACGGCTTAGGCGCGGCGGATCGGTTATTCTGCGCGGCCGCGACGCCCCTTCCGAAGGCGTCGTATATGCCGCATGCGGCGGCGTACCGGTGGCTTTTGGCGAAATTGTCGAAGGCGCGCTGACCCCGGCGCGCGTCTTCAACCTTCCGCTCTAGGCGCTTTCCGCCGCGACGGAAAACCGGTTCGGCGAAAGAAAGCGCGACAGCACACAAGATCAGAGCCCTTCTCCAACTCAATCGGGCCGGTGAACGCCGCAGGCTTTCAGGCCGTCGCACGCCAACGTTGATCTTGGCTTCCAAAGCCTGTCCTATGGGAACACAGGCGCGATTCGCGCCACCCTGCCCATGAAACTGCCGACGCCGCTTCTGTCAGATGTCTGGTCCGCCCAAAATTCTTGTTTTCGACTCCGGTCTTGGCGGCCTCACGGTCTTTAGTGAAATCGCGAAACTGCGGCCCGGGGCGGACTACGTCTATTGCGCCGACGACGCCGGCTTTCCCTATGGCGCGTGGAAAGAGCCGGAGCTGGTCGACCGCGTCGTCGATGTTATTGGCGCCCGGATCGAAGCCGACAGACCGGACATGGTCGTCATCGCCTGCAACACAGCCTCGACGCTGGTCTTGCCGGATTTGCGGACGCGCTGGCCGGAGATTCCCTTCGTCGGCACAGTGCCGGCGATCAAACCGGCGGCGGAGGGATCGCGGTCGCGCATGATCTCGGTGCTGGCCACTCCCGGCACTGTGAAAAGGGACTACACGCAAAATTTGATCGCGCAATTCGCCGCGCATTGTCGCGTTAATCTCGTCGGCTCCACCCGCCTTGCCCGACTTGCAGAAGACTACATGCAACATGGCGTAGCGCGCGACGAGGAGATCTCCGAGGAAATCGCGCCCTGTTTCGAAACGCGCGGCGAGGCGCGAACCGACGCCATCGTGCTGGCCTGCACGCATTATCCTCTGCTCATCGACAGTTTCCGGCGTCTGGCGCCATGGTCCGCGACATGGGTCGATCCGGCGCCAGCCATCGCGCGCCGCGCCGATCAATTACTGTTCGAGCGATTTGGCGCAGAAACCCGCATCGGAGCGCCGCCACACGGACGCGCCGTCTTTACCAGCGGCCGCGCGCCCGAGGAAAGTTTGCGCGAAACTCTTTATCGTTACGGTCTGTTGACGACGTGAAACTGTCGTTCTCCCGTGCGCGCCCCTTCGGATGCGTCAGCGGCGGGTCGCATAGGCCGCGGGACGATCCGTCAATGTTTCCAGGAAGGCGACAATGGCGTCAATTTCGGAGTCGTCGAGGCGCGGCTTCTCCCCTGCCTTACGATCATAGGGGACCTCCGCAACATTGACGTTCGCGTGATAGACGGAAGGCAAATCGTCAAATTTTTGTTTGGCTGTGGGATACCAGCGTCCCGGTCGGGCGTCGCGCGTGGCGTAGAAGGCGACAACGTCGCGCAACGTCGTTAACGCGCCATTGTGCATCCAGGGCCCCGTCACGGCGACATTGCGCAAGGTCGGCACCTTGAAGGCGCCGCACAAACTTTCGGTGTCGTAGGCCGGCGGCGCGGCGCTTTTGATCCCCGGTCGTTGGCACAAACCAAGATCCGGGATTTTCCCCGGTCCGGTAGTCGCCGGTATGCGCCTGTTTTTTGGCGCGCCAAGGACATCGTATGTGTAATCGGTGAACAGCCAGTCGCGCGGATCATTCGATTTCTCGACGCCGGCGTGACAGGCGAGGCAATTGCCCTTTTCCGGATTCTTGAAGAGCGTAAAGCCCTGCTCCTCGAGCGGCGTGAACTTCGCCTTCCCGCGCAGGACGTCGTCGAATTTCGACGCGAAAGGATGAAAACGCGGGCTGGACTCAAAGGCGGCGACGGCGGCGGCGAGTTTGACGTAAGCCGTATCCGGATCGTCAAAAATGTTCTGGCCGAGGACCTCGCGCGCCAGCGGCGCATAGGCTCCAATGCGAATGGCTTCGACAGCGGCGCGTTTCGAGGCGGCGTTCATCTCGTTGGGATCAAGCAGCGGGCCTTCGACCTGCGTTATCAGATCGACGGCGCGACCATCGTAGAATTGACCGCCAACCGGGATTTTTTCGACAGCGCCGGTTTTGGCGTCATGATCTTCGATGAACTCGAATGGCGGCGCGAAAGAGCTGTACATAATCGTCGGCGTATTTCGCTTGCCCAGCGCGCCCTGCGGCGCGCCACGCGCCAAAGCGGATATGGAGGAGCCGTTATTCCCCTGATAGGCTTGCGCCGGATCGTGACAGGAGACGCAGGCGACTCCAGCCGGCTGCGACAGGGATGTGTCCTCGAAGATATCCTTGCCGAGACGCTCGATAGGCGTCAGATCCGTTCCATCGGCCGGCGGCGGATCGGCGAACGCGCCGCCAATGGATAGACCCAGGGCGCCGACAACAATCAGCGCGCGGATCAAGCGCCGCCGTCGGCGAAAGGGCGATTTCTTTGGGTTCATTGAAAATACTATAAAAACTCCCTCCCATGAGCGTCAATTTGCCTTTTTTACATCGCTTCCAGACAAGACGACGCCAACCTCTGCCTCACGCGCCGCGGCTACCGCGCGCAGGGCTTGAGAGTCGACGGCGAAGAACCGCCACAATTTTACTGCTTAACAACAGGAAATCCGCCGATGGCCCGGAGCGCTTAACCGCCGGCCCGGCGCCGCCGCGCAAGACAAAGCGCAAAACCCGGACGCAAAACCCGGGCGCAAGATTCAAAAGTAAGATCCAGGCGCAAGATCCAGGGGAACGATCATGACCAAGACTGGCGAAACGGACCCCGACAAGGAATTGCAAAAGGCCTTTGTCGAATTCAAACAAAGCCTGCGTCATGACCCGCAGGCTCCCCATGACGACGTCGCGCCGAAACTCGCTGCGCCCGAGATCGTCGTCTCCGAACCGCGCCGGCCTTCGGCTCCTCAACCAAAGGTGGACACGCGCCCCGTGCTCGGGGCCAGTGTATCCCTTGCCGAAGAGGATGCGCCCTTCCCGGCGCCGAACCGGCCAGCGCCGGAAGAGGGACGCAGACGTAATCTGCTTTACTTGTCCGCAGCGATCGTTGTGAGCGGTCTGGCCGCCGTTGGGTGGACGCTTAATCACGGCGCGAGACCAGAGCCTTCCGTCAGCGAGCCGACGACCGCCGCCGTTGCGCCGGCGAATCCTTCCCCTGAGGCCCCGGCGGCGACGCCAAACCCGGCCCCGGCAGCGACGGCTGAGACTCCGGCCGCCGAGGCTCCGCAAACCGCCGCCGGCCCGGAACAGGTTCCGGCGACTGGATCATCAGCGACAACGACTCCCGATCAAACTGGCGCGCCCGCCGCCGAGAAAGCGGCGCTTACGCCGCCAGAGTCGAAAGAACAGACTACGCCGCCGTCGCCCCCCGCTACGATCACGCCGACTCCGGCAAAGACCGAAGCGCCGAGCGCAAACGTCAAGAAACCGCCGACGTCCTCTCAGGGTGACGCCAGCGTTGTCGCCAAACAGAAGCCAGCGGCCAAACCCCGGGTGGCCAAAGCGAAACCAAAGCCGGCTCCCGCCCGTAACGCTGCGCGCCCGAAGAATCCAACGTCGGCCAACAGATCTTCGGGCGCGCCGCCCGAGCCCCTCGCCGACGCCGCAGGCGCGCCGCCGCCTGCCCCTCCGTCCAATGACGGCGCGCTGGGCTTCGTCAAACGAACGGTCAATTCCGTTGGTTCGACAATCAACAACCTCGGTCGTAACGCGATCGGCAACTAACCTCGCGTTCGAGGACAGGGAAGACACCCATGGGCAAGCCAACCCAGGCAGACGCCGAAGCCGCAGTTCGCCTGCTGATCGAATGGGCCGGCGACGATCCAGATCGTGAGGGTCTGGTCGACACGCCGGCGCGGGTGGCGCGCTCCTACCGCGAACTCTTCGCGGGCTATGATGCGGACCCGCGCGACTATCTCAAACGAACCTTCCAGGAAGTCGGCGGTTACGACGAATTGGTGGTTTTGAAAAACATCCCGGTGATCAGTTTTTGCGAGCATCACATGCTGCCGGTGACCGGGCGGGCCCATGTCGGCTATCTGCCGAACAAACGCGTTGTCGGGATATCGAAACTCGCCCGCGTGGTGCACGGCTTTGCACGACGTTTGCAGATCCAGGAAAAACTCACGGCGGAAATCGCTGAGGCGATCCAGGATATTCTCGATCCGCTCGGCGTCGGCGTGGTGATCGAGGCGCAGCACAGTTGTATGTCGTTGCGAGGCGTGAATACGCAAGGCAGTCTGCTGACGACCAGCAAATTGCTGGGGCTGATCCGCGAGGATCAACGTACGCGCGCCGAATTTCTTGGCATGTCGCGCTGCGACTAAGTTCTTCCCGGTCTGAGTGAAACAGACAGGAGCCCTGATCTTTTATTTTGTCGCGCTTTCCTTCACCGAACCGGTTTCCGCTTCGGCGCAAGTCGCGTCTGGATTCGGCGCAAGTCGCGTCTGGAGATATCAACGAAAGAGCCAGGCCCCGAGGACCAGCAACGCCGTAAGGCCAATCAGCAACCTGTTGTCGGAGCGACGACGCGACCGGGCCATGCTCTCCAGCGCCTGAGGCGACAGGTCGACGCCTGACCCAACCATCTTCGCCACGCCGGCGATGGCGGTTTCGGCGACGCCCAATGTTTCCGGCAGGCGAGTGGCCAGTCGCGCCAGTTCGGCGACGCCCTTGCCCGCGTCCTCGATTTTCGCCCTGGGTCCCAGATTTTCCTCGATCCAGCCGCGCACGACGGGATCGCAGGTTTTCCAAATATCGAGCTTCGGATCGTAGGCGCGGGCCACGCCCTCGGCGACGACCATGGTTTTTTGCAGCAGCACCAACTCGGTGCGGGTGCGCATGTCGAACAGCGCCGTCACCTCGAACAACAGGGTCAGGACGCGCGCCATCGAAATATCGGTGGCGCTGATTGTGTGCAAAGGCTCGCCGATTGCGCGCAGCGCTTGCGAGAACTCCTCGACCGAATGTTTCGCTGGCACATAACCGGCTTCGAAATGCACCTCTGCGACGCGTCGATAGTTGCGGGTGATCAAACCATAGAGGATTTCGGCGAGGAAGCGACGCTCTCTTGGACCCAACCGTCCCATGATGCCGAAATCGATGGCGACAAGACGACCCTCGCGATCGATGAAAAGATTGCCCTGATGCATATCGGCGTGGAAAAAACCATCGCGCATGGCGTGACGCAGGAATGACTGCAACACCGTGCGACCGACTCGCCTGAGATCGTGGCCCTCGGCGGCGACCCGCGCAGGATCGGAGAGCGGGATCCCGTCGATCCATTCGAGCGTCAGCACTTCTTTGGCGGTGCGGTCCCAGTCGACATGCGGGGCGCGCATGTCGGGATCGTTGGCGATGTTATCCCCGAATTCGCTGGCCGCCGCCGCTTCCAGACGGAAATCGGTTTCGAGTTTCACCGTGCGCGCCAGCGTATCGACAACCTCGATCAGCCTGAGGCGCCGCGCTTCGGCCGACCAGCGTTCTGCGATCCCCGCCACGAGATACATATCCCGCAGATCGCGCGCGAACTGCCCCTCGACCCCTGGACGCAGCACCTTGACCGCGACCTCACGCTCGCCATTCCCATCGCGCACGCGTGCGCGGTGCACCTGGGCGACGGAAGCTGCGGCGACCGGTTCGCCGAAGCCGATGAACAGGTCGTCAAGCTTTTTGCGGAAGGCTTTTTCGATAATCGCCACCGCCTTCGCTCGCCCGAAAGGCGCCATGCGGTCCTGCAATTCGGAGAGCGCGTCGGCGATCTCGCCGCCGACGACATCCGGCCGCGTCGCGAGAAATTGTCCAAGCTTTACATAGGAGGGGCCGATCTGCGACAGCGCCCGAACCAGGCCCGGCCCGCCCCCCGTTACGCCGGGTCTGGCGAAGGCGTTGGCGAACCGCAATATTGGCGCAGCCGCCGGTGGGATCAAATCGGAGTCGAGATCGAGAAAAACGCCCTCGCGGGCCAGAATATAGCCGGCGCGGGACAGGCGCAGAAAATTGCCGATTGCGAGGAGCACGCGCCGCCGTCTTTCTTGGGGCTAGTATTTCCAGCCAGAGTGAATGGCGACGACGCCGCCGGTGAGACGCTCGAAGCCGGTGCGACGAAAGCCGGCGGTCCGAATCATTCTCTCGAACTCCTCCGCCTCGGGGAATCGACGGATCGACTCAACAAGATATCGGTAGGGCTCGGCGTCGCCCGCGACAAGCTTGCCGACGGCCGGAATGACGTTGAACGAATATAGTTCGTAAATCTTGTCCAGTCCCGGCACATTGACCTGCGAGAATTCAAGACACAGGAAACGACCGCCGGGCTTGAGCACGCGATAGGCTTCTTCGAGGGCCACATTGATGCGCGGCACGTTGCGGATGCCGAAGGCGATCGTATAGGCGTCGAAATGCTCGTCCGGAAACGGCAGGGACTCGGCGTTGGCCTGCACGAATTCCACCTTGTCGCCGAGGCCGCGTTCGCGCGCCCGGTCTCGCCCGACTTCGAGCATGTCGCCGTTGATGTCGAGGACGGTGATTTCAGCGTCGGCGGCGGCTTTGCGGGCGATGCGAAAGGCGACGTCGCCGGTGCCGCCCGCTACATCGAGGTGGCGAAAGCCGCGCTTGCCGCGGGCGTTGACCTTATCGACAAGCACATCCTTCCACAAACGGTGCAAACCGCCCGACATCAAATCGTTCATCACGTCATAACGACGCGCCACCTTGTGGAAAACATCGTCGACGAGAACCTGTTTCTCCGACAGGGGAACCTCAGAATAACCAAAATGGGTCGAGGAGTCGTGGTCAGGACGGGGGTCGGTCATGGATCGCTCGCAAGACGGGAAAGTCGCGGATGGTATAGCGGCTTGCAGCCGTCATGGCTACGGGCGGGGCCGACGGCCCTGTAAGAACCGGCGCGCGACCTTCGCAAGACCGTCCCCAGTATACGAGACCGGCCCCTGTTTATTTGTCGCGCTCGATGCTAGGAACCGCCGGGCAAACCGCCTTGCGGTCCGTATGGCGACGGCGCTGAGCCCTGAAGCCTTTCCAGAATGGATGAACGAATGTCTGATACCCTCGATGTGCTCGGCATCGGAAACGCCATCGTCGACACCATATCCCGCGCCGGGGACGACGATCTGGTTAACCTCGGGATCGCCAAGGGCGGCATGGCGCTGGTCGACGAGGCCCGGGCCGCCGCGCTTTACGAAAAAATGGGGCCCACCACGGTGATTTCTGGCGGCTCGGCCGCCAATACGATGGCCGGACTGGCGAGCCTTGGTCGCCGCGCCGGTTTCGTCGGCAAGGTGAAGGGCGACGACGCCGGTCGCGAATTCAGCCACGACATCCGCAAGGCGGGGGTCGCCTTCGACACGCCAGCGGCGGCGGCGGGCGCCGCGACCGCGCGCTGCCTGATTTTCGTGACGCCTGACGGCCAGCGCACCATGAACACCTTTCTCGGCGCCTGTCAGGCGCTGGGACCTGAGGATATCGACGAAGACCGCGTAGCGGCCTCGAAGGTTTTATACATGGAAGGCTATCTCTGGGACCCGCCGGGCGCCAAGCAGGCGTTCCTGAAAGCCGCGAAAGTCTCGCGGGCCCGGGGACGAAAGGTCGCCCTGACGCTCTCGGACTCCTTTTGCGTCGATCGCTATCGCGGCGAATTCCTCTCGCTCATTCGCGACCGGGTCGTTGACATTGTTTTCGCCAACGAGAGCGAACTGCACGCCCTTTACGAAACCGCCGATTTTGATACGGCGCTCTCGTCGTTGCGCAACGAAAAGGACCTGCTTGGCGTCGTGACCCGCTCGGAGAAGGGTTGCGTTATCGCCAACGCCGACGGCGTGATCTCGGCGCCGGCCTATCCGGTGGACGCCGTCGTCGACACGACCGGCGCCGGCGATCTCTTCGCCGCCGGCTTTCTTGCCGGCTACACACAGGACCTGCCCCATGAGCGCAGCGCCGCCCTCGGCGCTCTTGCGGCGGCGGAAATCATTTCCCATGTCGGCGCGAGGCCCCAGAAAGACCTCCTGCAACTCGCCCGCGACAACGGCCTCGTCGCCTGACGCCATGAACCACTGGAGAAGACGCATGCGTTCCATCACGAAACTTTTCGCCATGGCGCTCGCAGCCGCCCTGACGATGGCGGCGGTCGCGAGACCGGCCGTCGCCCTCGACAACAAGACCTTGACGGCCTCCGGTCTGACGATCATCGACAACAAGGTCGGCTCCGGCGAGTCGCCGAAGATCGGCCAGACCGCCGTCGTCCATTACACCGGCTGGCTCTACCAGGACGGCAAGAAAGGCAAGCAATTCGATAGCTCCCGCCCGCGCGGCGAACCCTTCGAATTTCCACTCGGTCAGGGCAAGGTTATTCCCGGCTGGGACGAGGGCGTCGAAACGATGAAGGTTGGCGGCAAACGCACGCTGATTGTGCCGCCCCAGCTAGGTTACGGCGCCGCTGGCGCCGGCGGGTCGATCCCGCCGAATTCGACGCTCCTCTTTGAGGTCGAGCTTCTCGGCGTAAAATAATAGGGCCGCATCCGCTTTTTGCCGGTCGGGCCCGCGCCCGGCCGGCTTTTCTTTTGTCTCAATAAGGTTGTTCCGTCATCTCCGTGGCCTCGAACGCCGCGCGATCCGGCGCAGGCTCTGGCTGTGCGGGGCGGGGCGGCCCCTTTGCCAGCCAGACGACGGCGGCAAGCCCCACGAATATCAGCGCGCCGAAAAAGAACGCGTCGTCGAGCCCCATCAGGAGCGCCTGCTGGCGCATCGTTTTTGCGACCTGAGCCCTCGCGACCGTCTCGCTCATCCCCAGGGACTGGAATTTATCCATCAGCGACTGCAGCACATCGAGAGAGGGAAAACGTCGTCCTCCCAACTGATCGGCAAGCCCGAGTTGATGGAACGGCGCCCGCCGGTATTGCACGACAGCCTGCGAGGTGATGCCGAAGGCGCCGGCGGCCGTGCGCAACATCGTCAATTCTTCCGCCGCCCGGATCAGGCGCGGGCCGGTCAGGCCCCGCACGCCCAGCGCGGCGGTCGGCGCGAAAAACGTCGCCAGGAAGAAACCGAAAAAGATCATTGGCGTCGCGATCTGATCGAAGGAAGCGGTCTTGTCGTATAGCCCGAGCCAGGTCAGCGTCACGGCGAAGCCGATAAAATTGATGCAGCAAACAAGACGCAAATCGACGTCTTTCACGATTTCATGCGCAATGGCGACGAGAGGCGCCGCCAGCAGGGCCATCGTCAAATAAACGACTCCCGCCAGAGAAGACGTATAGCCCAGCAGAGTCTGCAACTGACCGACAAACACCGAGAGCGTTCCCTGAACCACCAGAAAACCCAAAATCGAGCAGAGCATGGCGACCGAGTAATCACGACGCGCGAAGAGCCACAGGTCGAGAACGGGACGTCGTTCGCCAAGCTCCCAAAAAATGAAGGCCGGAAGCGCAACCACCACAATCAGGAGCAGCGTGATCAAAACGGGCGAACCAAACCAATCGAAATCATTGCCCTGATTGAGGATGGTCTGCAGCGAGAGAAGGATGACGCCCAGAAGAATGAAACCTACGAGGTCGAAGCCCGCGAACCGCCTCGGGATATCGCGTCCGTAGAGAAGCGCGCCGACAATGCCCGCGATCGTCAGTCCAATGAAGATGTTGGAATAAAATAACATGCGCCAGTTGAAATACTCGGCCCAGAAACCGCCCATGAAAACGCCCAGCGTAAAGGGCGCCATACTGATGACTCCCCAAAGCGCCGCGCCATAGCTTCGCCGATGTTCGGGAAATTCAGCGAGCGACAAACCCTGACCAAGCGGAATGATCACGCCGCCAATGAGCCCAAGCGCAAAACGCATCGGCACAAAGAACCAGATCGTTTCGCTGATTGCGCACAGATAGGAGGCGGCGGCGTAGGCGAGAAAAGCGACGACATAAACGCGTCTCTCGCCAAAACGGACGGCGAGCGCCCGCGCGATCGGCAGGCCCAGCACAATTCCCGCCATGTGATCGGTGGTGCCCCATGTGCCGAAGCTGGGGGTGACGCCCTGAAGACTGCCGGCGGCGTAGGGAACAAGGATCGTGTAGCCGGGCACATTTGAGAGCGCGACGATGTTGCCAACCGCCAGGGCGGCGTTGAGCAGGAGAAAACGCCAGCCTGTCAGCCTCGCATCATCGTCGGTCATATCGACCTTTTAACATCCCGCGACGAAACGCCGGAGATTTTTTACAATTTGCGGGTCGGCGCGAAGCCTGGCGCGGGTGCGGCGACAGCGCCAGGTGTTTTATCGTCTGAATTTGCGCCAGATGGCTATCGAAACATCTGAATTGCCAATTGTTGACATTTAATTGCTTGACTGGAGGATTTATGGTTGGCGTGGATTCGTCGCGCGCAAAAACCGCGAGCGGCGTTACGAACGGTGCGGCGCAAACGTTATCCACAAACGTTATCAGATGCGGCGACCTGCTTTTTAACCTTAGGAGAGGCCTTTATGGCGAAAGATATCGATGGTTCCGACATTGGCTTTGGTTTGCCGCGTAAACTTCTCGCCGAATTTCTCGGCACGTTCTGGCTGGTTTTTGGCGGCTGCGGCAGCGCTGTGATCTCGGCGGCTTTCCCCGAACTCGGCATCGGCTTTACCGGCGTCGCCCTCGCTTTCGGCCTGACGGTGCTGACCGGCGCCTACGCCTTTGGCCCGGTTTCCGGTGGCCACTTCAATCCCGCTGTCTCTCTGGGTCTCGCAGCCGCCGGCCGGTTCTCGTGGAAAGAGCTTGGACCCTACTGGGTCGCGCAAGTGCTGGGCGCGATTGCGGCGGCGGGCGTGCTTTATGTTGTCGCCAGCGGAAATATCGACTTCGCGCTGGCGAACGGCTTCGCCTCGAACGGCTACGACGAGCACTCGCCGGCCGGCTATACGCTGAAGTCGGGCTTTGTTGTCGAGGTCGTGCTGACGGCGATCTTCCTGATCGTAATCCTCGGGACGACAGAGGGGCGGGCGCCCGCAGGTTTTGCGCCCATCGCCATTGGTCTGACCTTGACGATCATTCATCTCGTGTCGATCCCGGTGACCAACACGTCGGTCAATCCGGCCCGCTCGACGAGTCAGGCGCTTTTCGTCGGCGGCTGGGCGCTGGCCCAGCTGTGGATGTTCTGGGCGGCGCCGCTGATTGGCGGCCTGATCGGCGGCCTGTTGCATCGCATCGCGCTGGCCGACGATTGAGCGGGTCAGGGGTCCCTGCCACAGAGTTGGTGAAGACAGTAAATTTTTTCTCAAAAATTGGACGCAGACGGGAACCAATCGGCTTCCTGGACGTTAACCCGGCGTCCAAACTTGTGTAACAGGTCAACTTTACGCCCGGGTTCGTCCCGGGCGTTTCTTTTTTTGGACAGCCCTTGCGTCTCGCCCCCTGCCTGCTGGCGGAAGCCCCCCGGACCGCTCGGGGATTGGCCGCCACGGAAACCTTGAAATGAGCGAAAACATTCTCACCAAGACGACCGATGGCGTCCTGCGTCTGACCTTCAATCGTCCGGAGAAGAAGAACGCCCTCAATCGCGACATGTATTGCGCCATGATCGACGCGCTGGAGGCGGCGGGCCGTGACGACGCCATCCGCGCCCTGCTCTTCGCCGGCGCGGGCGAGGACTTCACCGCCGGCAACGATCTCGCCGATTTCAGGGACGGCGTCGACAACATCGAGACGTTCCCGGCCCTGCAGTTCGTGCGGGCGATCGCCGCCTTCGAAAAACCCATGGTGGCGGCGGTTCAAGGCGACGCTATCGGCGTTGGCGCGACGCTGTTGTTTCACTGCGATCTCGTCTACGCCACGCCCGACGCGCGACTGTGGATGCCTTTCATCGATCTGGGCCTCGTTCCGGAGGCCGGGGTCAGCCTGCTGGCCCCGCATCGGCTCGGCTTGGCGCGGGCGGCGCAATATCTGCTGCTGGGCGACGCTTTCACGGGCGAGGAGGCCTTTCGTTTCGGGCTCGCCAATGCGCTGGCGCCCGCCGCGCAGCTCATGGATGTCGCCCATGACTCAGCCCGGCGCCTGGCGGCTAAACCGGTTCAGGCGCTGCGCGAGTCTCGCCGCTTGCTGCGTGGCGATCCCGCGGCGCTGCGCGCGCGAATCGACGTAGAAGCCAGGTTGTTCGCCAGCGCCCTGGCCTCGCCCGAGACGCGGACTCGTCTGGCGGCCTTCTTCTCCCGCCCATGACAGGAGACCCCGATGTGCGGACGCTTCGCGCTCACCTCCGACCCCGCATCGCTGCGCCAGACATTTGGCTACGAGGAACAGCCGAACTTTCCCCCGCGCTACAACATCGCGCCGACCCAACCGATCGCCATCATCATCGGCCGGCGAGACGCCGAGGGCCGGGCACAACGTCATTTCCAGCTTGTGCGGTGGGGGTTTCTGCCCGGATTCGTCCGGGATACTCAAAATTTTCCGCTGCTGATCAACGCCCGCGCCGAAACGGCGTCGGAAAAACCGAGCTTTCGCAACGCCCTGCGACGACGTCGGTGTCTCATCCCCGCTGACGCCTATTATGAATGGCTACGTTTCAAGGTCGATGGCAGAACGGCGCGGCGCGCTTTTCTCTTTCGACGCGCCGATCAGGAGCCCATGGGTCTCGCCGGATTATGGGAACCCTACCTCAGCCCTGACGGCTCTGAGATCGATACGGCCTGTATTCTGACCACCGAAGCCAATGGCGCAACCGTCGCGGTGCATGAGCGTATGCCTGTCATCATTGAGCAAAAGGATTTCGGGCGCTGGCTGGATTGTGACGCCGTCGATGTTCGAGAAGCGGAAAAACTCATGAAACCGATCAGCGAGGCGGCGCTGACATTTTTCGAGATCGGGCCGGCGATCAACACGGCGACGGCGACGGGGCCTGAGCTTCAGTCGCCGTTAAAAAAGGCATAGCTTCGCGAGCGCCTCAAAGAAGCTTGCCGGGATTGAGGATTCCTGCCGGATCAAGCGTCGCCTTAATGGCGCGCATCAAATCCAGCGCGACCGGATCTTTGACCTCTTTAAGCAAATCGCGCTTGAGAACGCCGATGCCGTGTTCAGCGGAGATCGAACCGCCGAATTCGCGCACCAGCCCATGAACAATGGCGTTAATCTCGTCGCTTTTCGCCAGAAATTCCTTTTTGTCGCCGCCGTCGGGTTGCGAAACGTTATAGTGCAGATTGCCGTCGCCCATATGGCCGAAGGGAACCGGCCGGATATCCGGGAAACATTCAGCAAGGCGTCGCCCCGCCATCGCGATGAAATCGGGAACGCGGTCCACCGCGATGGAAATGTCGTGTTTGATCGACGCGCCCGCGCGCTTTTGCGCTTCTGAAAGGCTTTCACGCAATTTCCAGAGAGACGCCGCCTGATCGAGCGAATGCGCCAGTGTCGCATCCTCGGCAAGGCCGCTCACAAAAACCTGTTCGAATATCCGCGCCGCGAGCGTATCGGCGTCCTGATCGACGAAACCGGCCAATTCAATGAGCGCATACCAGGGATAGGAGCCGGAGAGCGGATCGCGCGCGCCGGGGATGTGTTGCAAAACGAAATCGACGCCCAGTCGCGGCATCAGTTCGAAAGCCTGCAACGCCGGACCAGCGCGTTCCCTGACAAAAGAGAGAAGGGTCAGCGCCTGCGAGGGATCCTTCAGGCCGATGAAAGCGACTGAGTGCCCGCGCGGTCGCGGGTATAGTTTCAGGGTCGCAGCGGTGACGACGCCCAGCGTGCCCTCCGAGCCAATGAACAGTCGGGTAAGGTCGTAGCCCGTGTTATCCTTGCGCAACTTCCCGAGCGTCGACAGCAATCGGCCATCGACGAGCGCGACCTCAAGGCCGAGAACGAGATCGCGCATCATGCCGTAGGCGAGAACATGCACGCCGCCGGCGTTGGTCGCGATGTTGCCTCCGATCGTGCAGCTGCCTTCGGAAGCCAGCGACAGCGGAAAATAACGATTAACCGACGCGGCGGCCTGCTGCGTCTCAAGGAGCGTGACGCCAGCTTCAACGGTCATGGCGTCGCTTGTGGGATCTATCTCTCGAATGGCGCGCAGCCGACGCAGCGAAAGAATGATCTGTTGTGCGCTGGAGTCTGGCGTTTGACCGCCGACTAGGCCAGTGTTTCCTCCCTGAGGAACGACGCTGATGTTCCGCGAATGACAAAATGAGAGAAAGGCGGCGACATCACGAGGAGTTTCAGGCTCTACGACGCAGAGCGCCCGACCATGAAACTGGCCGCGAGGTTCGGACGTGTAAGCGTCCAAATCTTCCGAAGGTTTGATTACGGAAGTCCCGCCGACGATCGTCGATAGACGATCAATCGTTTCAGACATGTCCAAACTTTCAGACGATAAGGTCAGCTTACGCGCCCTTTATCTCCGGCGCCCATCAGTGCGGACGGCGTTTACGAACGTCTTTTTTCCGGGCGTAGACATAAGAGCGCGCCGCCGCCGGGGCGCTCATGAGGATGACACTACACAATGTTGCCGCTATCAGCGCAGTCATCATGACACATCTCCTTCCAGTTTACGGAAACCAAAGCGATTTCTCATAACGCCGGATACATCGCAAATCCTATGCCTGTTTTCGAATTCGTCAACCGGCTTTCCGCGACACCGGCTCAAAACGCGCTTTTATGGCGGCCGGTGCGGCATTTTCAGCACAGCCGCTGGTCGATGGCCGGTCGAACGGCGGCAGAATAGCCTTGAAAATCAACCCAAGAGTCGTCGCCGACGGTTTTTCCCCTCGCCCTTGCGGCGAAACACCGCGAGGAGTTCAAGGTGCGGAGAGAAGCGAAACTGGTCAATCGGGATGATTTCCTCTGTCCGATAGCCCCCGTCGCGCAAAATTGCGGCGTCGCGGCAAAAAGTTTGTGCATTGCAAGAAACTGCAATGACAAGCGGAACGACAGACTTCGCCAGTTCCGCCGACTGGGCCGGCGCGCCGGCGCGCGGGGGATCGAAAACAACGCCATCGAAGGGCGCAAGCTCCCGCGCCGAGAGCGGTCGCTCATACAGATCCCGACACTCCGCCCGCACCGGACGCAAGCCGCTTGCGCCATGCGCGGCCATCTGCAGAGCCGCAATCGCCGGAGCGTTGCTGTCATAGGCGGCAACGGCGGCGAACCGGGCCAGCGGCAGAGCGAAAGCGCCGACGCCACAAAACAGATCGGCGACATTTTTCGTTCCACTGGCTGCCGCCAGCACGTGACGGCTCAGCGCCTCCTCGCCGGCTTGCGTCGCCTGCAGAAAGGCGCCGGGCGGCAACGGCGTGCGCACGCCGCCAACATCGACGCTGGGCGCGCGGCCAAGCATCACAAGACGACCGTGATTGGTCAAACGGGCGAGATCGAGAGTCCTCGCAGCGTCGACAAGGACAGCGTGCTCGGCATTCGTCAACGGTCCAGCCCCGCGCAGATCGACGTCAAGCCCCGACGGCGTCGCTGTCATGGCCAGATCGAGCGGTTTTCCGCGGCTCGCGAGCGCAGCCGCGAGAACGCGGGCGGCGGCGAGCGCAGGGGCCAATTCCGCCGTCAACAGCGGACAGGCGTCGATCTCGATCAAACGATGCGACCGCGCCGCCATGAATCCGACGCGCGTCTCGTCCTGTGCGAAGCGTGCGTGAAAAGTGACTCGGCGGCGCCCTGCGCCATGCGCATCAGCCAGTTGGGCAACCGGAACATCAAGACCGGCCTTTCTCAAGGCGATTTCGACGAGACTGCGTTTCCATGCGGCATAGGCGTCGTGTTGTAAATTTTGCACAGCGCAGCCGCCGCACTCTCCGAAGTGGCGGCACATCGGCGCGATGCGGTCAGACGACGGGACAATGATTTCGACCAGCCGCGCATGATCGCCCTCGATCTCTGCATTGACTGTTTCGCCGGCGAGCGCATAGGGGACATAGAGACGTTGGCCGTCGTATGTCGCAATCCCTTCGCCCCGGGAACCCAGACGCTCAATCGATAATTTTTTCATTAGCGCGCCGCGTGAACAAGAAATTCGCGATTGCCGTCGCCGCCGGAAATCGGCGAGGCGATCACATCCGAAACGCGCCAGCCCAGCGCGCTCAGGGCGTCAACAACCCGCGCGCAAACTTCGGAATGAATTTTTTCGTCGCGCACAATGCCTTTTTTCGTCACGCCGCGTCCGGCTTCGAATTGCGGCTTGATCAGCCCGACCAGTTCTGCGTCCCCGGCCGCCAGTGAAGCAATCGGCGCAAGCAGCGAGGCGAGCGCAATAAAACTGGCGTCGACGACGACAAGAGACGGAAGCTCCGCCAGACGCGCCGGCGCAAGCGTGCGGATATCCTGGCCCTCAAGGGAGGTTACGCGCGGATCGACCCGTAACCTCTGATGCAATTGATCTCGCCCGACATCGACCGCAACGACATGCCGTGCGTTTCGGGCCAGCAGAACGTCGGTGAAGCCGCCGGTCGAGGCGCCGACATCAAGACAGTAGCGGCCTGACGGATCGACGGCGAAATGCGACAGCGCATGATCGAGCTTGACTCCGCCTCGCGACACCCATGGATGCGGCGCTGAGGCGATAATTTGCGCCGCCCCGTCGACCGGCGTCGCGGGCTTTGTCACAAGGGCGCCATTGATGCGCACAAGCCCCGCCTCAAGGGCGGCGCGGGCTTTGGCGCGGCTCTCGAAGAATCCGCGTTCCTGCAGGACCATGTCGGCGCGCTTCATTTTCATCATTCGCCCGACTGCAACAGGACGCCGGCGCGGCGCGCGCTCTTGAGAAAGAACCCAAAGGCGGAAGCGGCGGCGGCAAAAAGAACAAGATCGATCGCCAATCCCCTCGCCATGAAATCCCAACGAATTTCATGATTGATCAGCACGCTGCGCAGCCCTTCGAACACATAGGTCGGGGGCAACAGCCAGGACACGGACTGAAGCCATCCCGGCAAGGTGGAAACGGGGTAATAAACAGCGCCCAGCGGTTGAACGATAAACATCAAGGACCAGATCAGATTTTCGGCGCCGGCGCCAAGGCGCAACAAGGCGCCGGAAACCAGCAGGCCGATGCTCCAGGCGAAGAGCATCAGCACAATAAAAAAAGCGCCAAAGGCGATCCCCAGCGACCAGAGATTAAATCCGAAGAAAACGATCGCCAGCATCGTCACCGGCAAGACTCCCAGCGCTAGACGGATCAGGCTCATCAAAACGAGAGAGAGAATAAACTCAGCGGGCCGTAGCGGGCTCATCAGAATATTGGGCAGATTGCGCGACCACATTTCTTCGATGAAAGAGAAGCAGAAACCCTGCTGGCCGCGCAAGAGTATGTCCCACAACAGAATGGCGCCGATCAGCGTGCCCGCCGCTTGCGCGCCGCCGCCCGGCGCCTGAAGCGCGCCGGCGCGCATCAGGTAGGTCTGGAGAAATCCCCAGGTCAAAAGCTGCACCGCCGGCCAGTAGATCATGTCCAGAATACGCAGCCGGGAGGAACGGAGCAGGTAACTGTACCGCAACACCATCGCGCCGACCCGTTGCAGGGAGAAAGATGCGCTCATGTTAAGATCGCCCCGCCGTCGCCGCGCGCAATATCGAGAAATACTTCCTCCAGCGTGGCGCGACCGTAACGCGCAATGAGCGCCGCCGGCGGCGAGTCATCGACAATAACGCCGTGTTTCAGCATCAACACGCGATCGCAAAGCCTCTCGACCTCGGCCATGTTGTGGGAGGCGAGCAGAATGGCGCAATTGTGGGTGCGACAATGCGTCTCCAGACGGGTACGCACCCAATCGGCCGTATCGGGATCGAGCGAGGCGGTGGGCTCGTCGAGCAGCAGAAGTTGTGGATCATTGAGCAAGGCCTTGGCGATCGAGGCGCGAGTTTTCTGCCCCGCCGAGAGCCGGCCTGTCGGTCGATCGAGAAAATCGCGCAAGGCCAGATCATCCGCCAGCGACTCAATTTTCGCCTCAAGGTCGGCGACGTCGTAGAGCAGGCCAAAAATACGCAAATTCTGCCGAACAGTGAGTCGATGCGGCAGATCGACGTAGGGACTTTCGAAATTCATCCGTCCCAGGGCTTCATAACGCGCCCGCGACATATCATGGCCAAATACGCGGATCTCGCCTCCGCTTGGCTCGATGAGGCCCATGATCATGCCGATGGTCGTGGTCTTGCCGGCGCCGTTGCCGCCCAGCAGACCGGTGACGGAGCCTGGCGGCAACGCGAAATCGAGCGGCCCGACGATCCGCCGACCATTATAGGACTTTTCCAGCCCGCAAACCGATAACGCCGGCGGACAGGAAGCGGATGCGGAATTCATATCTTGGTTCTACGCGCGGCGCGCATGTTCCCGCAAGCGGTCACTTCTGACAGCGTGGACAATAAAAAGACGAACGCCCCGATTGGACGATCCGCTCAATGGTTCCGGCGCACGCTCGCGTCGGACAGGCGGCGCCTTCACGGTCGTAAACGCGAAAACTGTGCTGAAAATAGCCGAGCGACCCATCCGCCTGCCGATGATCGCGTAAGGAAGAACCGCCGGCGGCGAGCGCCGCCTCCAGAACAGCGCGGATCGCCGCCGGCAAGCGCGCGAGGGCCGCCGTCGCCCCGCCATCGGCGCGCACAAGCATGGCGCCGGTTCGCTTCGGCGAAACGCCCGCGCGATGCAGCGCCTCGCAGACATATATATTTCCCAGTCCGGCGATCAGTCGCTGATCCAGCAGCAGAGCCTTCACCGGCGCCTTGCGGCCGGCAAAGGCCCGGGCAAGATAATTGGCGTCGAGCGCTGCGTCGAAGGGTTCAACGCCCAGGTTGCGAAAATGCCGGTCGGCGTCGAGCGTTGCGGCGTTCAGCAGCAGCATGAAGCCGAAACGGCGCGGATCGTTGTAAACGACGCGACCGCCGTGATCGAGATGCAGCACGACGTGGTCATGCGCGGCGTTTTTGTCGCGCGCGCGATGAAAGGCGCCCGGGATCGTCCCATCGATTCGAAATGAGCCGCTCATGCCCAGATGCATGACCAGCGCCTCGTTGTTCTCCAGCATGGCGACAAGATATTTGGCGCGTCGTCCGAGCGCGGTAATCCGACGACCCGTCAGACGACGGGCGAAGTCGTGCGGAAAGGGCAGGCGCAAATCCTTGCGGCGCACCTCGACGCGGACAATCGTCGCGCCTTCGAGCGCCGGCGCCAATCCGCGCCTGACCGTTTCGACTTCAGGCAATTCCGGCATACAGGCCGCATCCGTCCGGCGCCGCCCATACGGCGCTCCGGGGCGCTATACGCCGCTTTGTGATTAAGCGCGAGGCGCAAGCTCAGTAGGCGGTGACCCGCAGGCCCACCCGCACTTCCTGCGCGATGATGTTGCCCGTCACCGGCGGCCGCTGCGTCCAGTATCCCGGCAGGCTCGTATAGGTTCCGGCGTTGAGATATCGATAGCCGATGTCGAGCTTGAGATTGTCCTGAAGGTTGTAGGTGAAGCCGGCCATCAGATTCCAGGCGAAGGCCCAGGATTTTTTCTCGGCATACCGATTCCAGTTCGTGGGGCCGAAGGGCAGCTGGATCGGCCAGGGCGCGCCGTTGAGCGTGATCCATTGCGGGACGTTTCCTTGTGGAAGCGTTAGATCCGGACCCCACGGCGCGCCATCGGAGGTCCGGTAATAGATCAGGCTTGAAGAGGACTGATTGTAGCTTGCGCCCAGCCCGGCGCCGACATAGGGGGTGAAACCCCAGTAATGACCAAGATCGAGATAGCCGTTGACCAGAAAACTGGTGCGGTTCAACGTGCCCTTGGCTCTTGGCGTGCATGTTTCGGTCGGATTGGCGAAAACGCCGGCGGGCGTCTCGTTTCCATCGGCGTCTTGTCTGAAAAGACCAACCGACCCGTAGGGGCACCAGACCGTATCCAACCCCCGGTTCATCCGGAAAACGCTGCGATCGACGGTCAGATCGGCGCGCAACCAGTCGTTGAACTGATAGCCGCCGCCCAGCCCGCCCGAGACAATATTGTCGATTCCCTTGATCGTGCCGAAATCGCCGGTCACGGCGGGCAGCTGCACATTCTGCCAGCCAATGTCGCCGCGCAGATACCAGCCGGACCCCCATTCGACCGGCTCCTCCACCGGTGGCGGCTCAGGCGGCGCATAGGGTTTGAAATCCGCCGCGACGGCCGGCGTCCTCCACAAAGCGGCGCCCTGAACAAGAGACGCGAGGCACAGACCGAATAAAGCCGACAGGGAATTGCGAGTCATCGTTTGCTTCCTGACAGACTCCGGCCGGACGGCGCCGAAGCAGTAGAACAGTAAACGAAAGCTAGACAATTATGCTTAACATTAGCTTAATCTTGACAATTAAGGGCCGGACGAAAAAAAACCGGCCACACGGGCCGGTTCGATTTTGCACTTTGATAGCGCGATCAGCGCGCGACGGCTGACAGGAAAACCTGAATGGCCAAAACATAGAAAGCGGCTGTGCAGAACGCCGGAATCGAACGCATCGACACGTGTCTGAACAGGAAGGCGTACATAAACGCTGTCCACATCAGGATCGGGAAGAGCAGGAAGCGCACCAGACGCTCAGTCGGCAAAGGCGGCGGCAAGGCGACGCCGACAATCAGGTGGAGCACGATGTAGGCGGCGGCGGCGAGCGCGCCCATGGCGGCCAGCGCCGTCATTGTCTTTACGAATTTGTGCTCTTCCTTGAGAAAGCGCAGCAAATAGAAAGTCGCGCCATATAAGATTATCGCGCTACCCAGACCAAAAGCGATGCTGCCAAGGATCGAGTGGCTGAAAGACTGTGCAAACGCCTGAAACACGACGTAAAGCCCCAGAAACAGCTTCATCTGGTCGCTAGATTCCGGAAGTGAAAGCTGTGAAGCTTCCAGATTCAGCATCTTGCCGAGAACTTTCGGCGTCTCTTCACCCAGCACGGGAATATTGATCGACATAAGCCACCCTTTTCTGCGCGCCTGCCCGGAAGCCTTGCCCGAACACGCCTCGACTAAACTCCAATATGGAGCGGGCCACGACCACGGCAATTGGCCCGGCGCCGCCATTTTCGCGCGGCCGGCGGGATTTCGGTCCTGCGAATTGTTCCGGTCAGGCGAGCCGACGCCGCCAGTCCTCCCGCATCAGCACATCGGTAATGCGCCGGGCTGCGGCGCGCCAGGTGACCTGTAACGCCCGTTGCGGATCGACCCCGCCCCGGCCAGCCAGAAGCTCCCGAACAGCCGCGGCAAGGGCGTCGGGGTCGTTGACACGGAAATACACGGCGCCATCGCGCCCCACCTCACGAAACACCGGAATATCGCTGCAAATCACCGGGCGGCCATGACGGGCCGCCTCGACGATCGGCAATCCGAAGCCCTCGGCGAATGACGGCAAGACCAGCGCGGCGACGTTTTCATACAGGTAGGCCAGTTCGCTGTCTTCGACATCGTCGAGCCAGAACAGGCGTCGGCCGAATTCGGCATGTCCCGTAATCGTTGCGACCACCGCCTCCTCGAACCATCCCCTCCGTCCCACGATCACAAGACGCGCCGGGACCCCCTCTCGCCAGAGACCTTCAAATGCGGCCAGCGCGACGCGGTGCCCCTTACGGGGTTCGATCGTGCCGACGCAGAGAAAGACTGGCGCCGCGCCTGAAACCGCCGCACGAATTCGATCTCGAGGCGTATGCGTCGCGGCGACGGGAATATCCGCGCCGCAATGAAACCAGCCGATTTTCAATCCCTGTCTGTGCGGGAGGCGGTGTTGCTCGACATAATCCGCCAGTTCATCCGCCACCGTTTGCGAAATGGCGATGAATCCATCGCTTTCAATCAGTCCGCGACGCAGCCAGGCGCGATAGCGCGGAACCGTCGCCTCGTGACAAACCCAGGGATGTAATTCCGGTATCAGATCGAAAATGCAGGAGACGATTTCGCCGCCTTTCGCCCGGATGTCTGCGATGACCGGCGCCAGTATTTCAAATGCGTTCCAGCTATCGGACAACATCAGAAAGCGGTCGCCCGGCGCAAGTTCGATTTCCGGATCGGCCTCCATACTCGTGGCCGCCTCGCCTGAGAGCGATGCGACAAAGGCGTTCGCCGCCAAGAGCCTTCCGTTTTCGCAGCGCACGGCGACCGCGGGAAGATCGCTAAGGTCGTCAGCGTAAAAGGCGCGCACGATTTCCTTGACCACCCGCTGGATTCCCGTGCCGGCGTCACGCTGGACGGTGCCGGTGACGTCGATCAGCAACCGCCGCGCCGGCAGAGTCGTTGCGACGGAAGCATTGGTCATGCTGCCCGGCAGGGGCTGCGCCTGATCGGTTTGTGTGGGCGCATTATCCTTGCGCAGGCGCAAGGAGAACGTGATCACGGCCAGCATGTCGGCCAGCCGCGACTCGATCGGGCGCAAAAAACGATAGATATGGCCGGAGACGGAATAAATCAGCCGATAGCGCTCATTTGTCAGATGAAGCATTTCGGCGCGAAGATAATCGAGCTGGAACTCGAGAAGCCGGATGCGCTCCTGATCATCGTCATGCTTCTGCAAGGAGCCATCGCTCATGATGCAGGTCCATCGTCAATCTCCGCGCGTCGTTCGTCGAGCAACGCCCGGATCGTTTCCCGGATCGGAATACCCGGCGCCCAGGCCGTCGCCGACCGGAGCCTGGAGGAGTCGCAGATGACTCTGGAGATATCGACAGCGGAAGGGCGCATGCGTTCGGGATCGACTTCAATGTCGAAATCCTTGCGCGACAGCGCCCGAAGCTCTTCGAGCAGCGCGCCTATGGCGTAACCCGCGCCGGAAGAGACATTGAAAACCGAAACATTTACGGGCAATTCACGCGCCATCACAATGAGTCGCAGGTAAGCGTCGACGACATCGCGAACATCCAGAAAGTCGCGAATTCGGGAAAGATCGCCAACCTTCATACGCGGTTCGACGCGTCCTGCTTCGATGTCGGCGACCTGCGCGGCGAAGGAGGGCAAGACAAAATCGTTGCTGCGCTGTCCCGGTCCAGAATGATTCACCGGACGCACGATCACAAGACGACCCGCCGCCCTGAACAGATCGGAGAGCAGATACTCGGCGGCGACCTTGGAACGGGCGTAAATATCGAGGGGTTGCAGAGGCGCATCCTCTGAAAGAACGCCGTCAAGGAAACTCGCGCCATAAACATTAGCGGAAGATGCAAAAAACATAACGGCGGATGGAGCGTGACGGATGACGGCGGCGCCGAGAAAAAACGAAGCAAGCGCATTGACGCGCCATGTCTGTGCGACAAGCTTCGACGCCAGGCCCACAGACGCTTGTGCAGCCAGATGGATCACGAGATCGGGCGCAACATCGGCGACCATTGCCTCGACCGCCGATTCATCTGTCAGATCGCAAACCACGACCTCCACATCCGAAAGGCGCACGCGCTCGTCCGGACGCGCGACGACCACAATTTTTGCGCCGACAAACGCCCGGCGCAACGCCTGCGTCAGATGTGCGCCAACGAACCCACCGCCGCCCGTGATCAGGATGCGTTCATATGTGCTCATTTTGTCGTCAGTCTTGGGTTAACTTAAGGGGTCCCGACGCAATCGCTCTAGATCGGCGTCGACCATTTCCTTGATCATCGTCTCCAGATCAATTTCCGGCGTCCAGCCCAGTGCGGCCCGCGCCTTGGTTGAGTCGCCCAGCAGCACATCGACTTCCGCAGGACGGAAAAAAGCCGGGTCGATGATCAAATGCCTGTCCATCTCCAGGCCCGCGTGAGCAAATGCAATCTTGCACATATCGCGGACAGTCGTCGTGACCCCCGTCGCCACAACATAGTCGTCCGGCTTGTCCTGCTGAAGCATGAGCCACATCGCCCGGACATAATCCCTGGCGTGACCCCAGTCGCGCTTGGCGTCGATATTGCCGAGACGCAACTCACTGGCCTGACCGAGTTTGATCGCCGCCACGGTGCGGGTCACCTTGCGGGTGACAAACTCGACGCCGCGCAAAGGGCTCTCGTGATTGAACAATATGCCGGACGAAGCATGAAGACCAAAGCTCTCGCGGTAATTGACCGTGATCCAGTGACCGTAGAGCTTCGCCACAGCGTAGGGGCTGCGAGGATAAAAAGGCGTTTTCTCACTTTGCATGGACTCTTGAATAAGCCCATACATTTCGGAGGAAGAAGCTTGATAAAAACGCGCGCCCGGCGCCCCGATTCTCATCGCCTCAAGCACATTGGTGACGCCTACGGCGGTCACGTTGGCGGTCAGAATTGGCTGTCTCCACGACGAGGCGACAAAGGATTGCGCCGCAAGATTATAAATCTCATCCGGCTGAACGTCATTGACGGTGCGCAGCAAACTTGAGACATCGGCCAGATCGGCGTCATGCAATTGCACCCGATCGGCGACGCCGAGCCAGCGCAAGCGGTGATCCTCGACGCCCCGATGGGATGAGCGGCGAATAACCCCGTGAACTTCATAGCCCTTCTCCAGCAGGAACTGCGAGAGATAGGCGCCATCCTGTCCAGTGATGCCTGTTACCAGCGCGCGCCGGGCCATAATTTCTCCATGTGTCCGTTCGCGCCGCCTCTCCTTCTCGAGAAAGGCGCAGGCGCCATAAATCTAAAATGTCTTCGCGTGGCTCATAAGCGCGTGAAGCTGGAAGCATCAGGACGCAGAACGCGAATGGGTCGTTCGGCCTTACAAAATCGCCGGGTGAGAGGCAAGGTCGACGTCCGATTTGCCGGATTCGGACGGACCGTCTTCCCGATTGCCCCGGGCGGGATCACGCAGGCGTCTGGCTGGCTGCACTGGCGCGAAAAAGGGTCCTGACGACAAAAAAGGCCGCCGACGCATCCCGTCGACGGCCCGCGCGCAGAAGAGCCATGGCTGGCGTCAGGCGACGTCCTTGTCTTTCGGGGGCAATTTGCCCTCTGGCGTCGCCGTGTCGATGGCGATCGGAAGGTACTGCGCAAGCAAGTCGCGCGCCTTGTCGAGATCGACGCCCGCCTCCTTGGCTGCGGCCTTGATGCGGTCGATGCCGAGAGCCTGACCAATTTCGATCTCGTTCAGCGGCTTGTTCGGGTCCGTCGAAATCCACGACTTCACTTCACGTCCAAAACCAGTTGCTTCAATCTTTTTAACGACGCCCTCGAGGCCGCCCTGCTGGTCGACATACGCTTTGATCAGGTTCAGCGCCTCGGCGCCAATCACGCCCCCCGTAATCGCTTTCAGCCAACTCATAAGAAATCTCCGTTTTTGTGCGGCGCAGCGCCGCCACATTTGCAAATAGTTGCACCGCCACGGCAACGCAATGGCGGCGAGCGCAAATCGCCCGCCGCCCAAGTCAGAACAGGGGCGCGCCCGCCCTCTTCCACCAGTCAAGAATGCCATCCCAGATATCGGCGGCGTTTTCGGCGAACCAGAACAATTCGCGATCCTCAGGATCGATCACCCCCTCTGCGACCAGAAAGTCGACATTGAAGGCTTGTCGCCAGAAGTCCGCGCCGACCAGAACAATCGGCAGGGGGCTTATCTTGCGGGTCTGAACCAACGTCAGGGTTTCAAACAATTCGTCCAGGGTTCCGTAGCCGCCCGGAAAAGCCACCAAGGCCCGGGCGCGCTGGACAAGATGCAGCTTTCGGATCGCAAAGTAATGAAAACGCAAGCATAATTGGGGCGAGAGATATGGATTTGGAAACTGTTCCCGCGGCAGCGATATGTTCAATCCGACCGTTGGCGCGCCGACATCGAAAGCGCCGCGATTGGCCGCTTCCATGACGCCGGGACCGCCGCCGGTGACGATCGCAAGGCGACGACCATCGGGACAGTCGCAGGCCGCGCCAACCAGCGCGCCGAATTCCCGGGCTACCTCATAATACCTTGACTTCTCGAATAAACGTTCGGCGACATCGACGTTTTCACGCAGTCGGACGTCGTCGGGCGCGGCATGGCTGACGGCGCGCGCCGCATCGAGCCTGGCGCGCGCGGCGAGAGGTTCTGCGAGGCGGGTGGATCCGAAGACCACGATCGCGTCGGAGATCCTCTCGGCCTGGAGCAAGGTTTCGGCTTTCAGATAATCGAGCTGGAGACGTGGACCGCGCGCAAGGGAAGAATTGAGAAATTCGACATCGGAGTCCGCCTCCCGATAGGCCGGGCTCCCGATCAGGGCGCGCACCCGCTCGGAGGCGGCGGGATCTTCATGGTTTGGCTTTGGCCGCTCTCCCGGCAGGGGACACTGGCGACGAAGGGGATGCGGCGGCTGTGGCGGTCGACGCTCGCAACCAGAGGCGTCATGGTCATCAGGCCGGGCCGTCATTTGCTTCCCCTTTTCTTTATTTCCTGACCCTCCCGGCGTATACCACGCGGAGCGCGCCGCTTCAGGCGTATATGGAAGGACCAAGGGCAAAAAAAGATGGCCGGGCACAGTCAATTCAAGAACATCATGCACAAGAAGGGCAAGCAGGACGCCATCCGCTCCAAGCTCTTCAGCAAGCTCGCCCGCGAAATCACCGTCGCCGCCAAAACCGGTTTGCCAGACCCCAACATGAACGCGCGTCTGCGCGCCGCTGTGCTCGCCGCCAAGGCGGAAAATATGCCGAAAGACAACATCGAACGCGCCATCAAGAAGGCTTCCGGCGCCGATGCGGAGAATTACGACGAGGTGCGTTACGAGGGTTATGCCCCCGGCGGGGTCGCCGTCATCATCGAGGCCTTGACCGACAATCGCAACCGCACGGCGGGCGAGGTGCGCTCCTATTTCACCAAGGCTGGCGGCGCGCTTGCCGAAACCGGCGCGGTGTCCTTCATGTTCGACAGGGTTGGGCTGATCGAGTTCGACAAAAAGGTCGCCTCCGAGGACGCAATGGTGGAGGCGGCGATTGAGTCAGGCGCCGACGATGTCGCCTCTGCCGGGGAAACCCACGAGATCATCACGTCGGTCGAGACCCTTCGCGATGTCTCAAAGGCGCTGGAGGAGAAATTCGGCGATCCGCGCAAGGCGGTTCTGGTCTGGCGTCCCCAAAACACGATCAAGGTCGACGACGAGGCTGGCGAGAAAATCGTCAAACTGGTCAATACGCTTGAGGATAACGACGACGTCCAGAACGTCTACGCCAATTTCGAAATCTCCGACGCGCTGATGGCGAAGCTGTCGGGCTGATCGAAGGGGCGGCTATGGTCGATCGTCCCCCAACAGGTCGGGGACGAGAATCATGAGCTTGCGCATCGAGGCTCTAATTAGCGTTATTTCGTCCTTTCCTGCGCCGCGCCCGGTTTCCCCCTGGGTGAAAAGCGTTCCGGGAGAGGGCCAACAACCGGACGGTTGATGAAAGAAGGCGGAGAGCGTGCGCGCGTGGCCGCGCCGCAACACACGCGGCCAAAATAATAATATCGTTAACTAAATTTTTCGACGCCGTTTTAACGGCTCCCCCGGCAGGCTCACGCGCATGGCCTGCCTGTTACACCGCCTGTCTGGGTTCGTTCTCGCCGTCGCTCTCGCCGGGTGTTCCGGGCCGTTCAAACCGCAACGGCCGGCGTGGCGCACCCAGGCGGAGAATGCTTGCCTCGCCCAAAGACGCGTCCAACCCTCTGAATGGATCGCGCTCGCCAATGAGGTCGACGGCCCGGGCATTTGCGGCCTGACCAAACCCTTCAGGGTGACGGCCCTGCAGGGCGGCGCTGTCGCCTTCAACGCCGCCGCGACGCTCGATTGCTCCATGGTCGCGGAACTCGACGCCTGGCTCGCCGATGTGGTGCAGCCGGCGGCGCAGGCTCGCTTTGGCCAAAACGTCGTTCAGATCAATTCGATGGGCTCCTTCGCCTGTCGCGGCATGAACAACCAGCGCGGCGCGCAACTCTCCGAACATTCCTTCGGCAATGCGCTCGATATCGGCGGCTTCGTGCTCGCCGACGGTCGTCAGATCACGCTGGTCGCCGACTGGTGGCGCGGCGACGAGCAAGCCCGCGCCTTTCTCATGGACGTCCATCGCGGCTCCTGCGGCCATTTCACCACCGTGCTATCGCCGGGATCGAACGCGTTCCATTACAATCACATCCATCTCGACCTGGCGCAGCATGGCAAGTCTGGACGTCATATTTGCAAGCCTTCGCCGCAAGAGACGATCCCGCCGCCCGATTTCTCGCCGGATGTGGCGCGAGCAAACCCTCCTGCCGCAGGCGACGAAACTGACAATGACACGAGCGGTAAACCGCCAGTGGCCGCTTTCGATCAAACGTCGCGCGGCGCCGATGCGCTCGGTCCGCTGAACGCCCCCGCTGAACCGGAATCGCCAACCCCGCCGGCGCAAGTCGGCGCAGGCGATCCGGCCGATGTCACGTCAAGCATCCGCAAAATCTGGCGGCGATAAAAATCCGTCAGGTGGGTTTGTCGGAGAGCCCGTTTTTGATTTTATCAAGGATTTTGGGCAATTCGTCCGGCTCCGGATTAAGATCGCGGGCGTGGTTCCACTGGAATTGCGCTTCGAGTTTACGACCGACGCGCCAATAGGCGTCCCCAAGATGGTCGTTGATCACGGGGTCGGAGGGCTTGAGGTCGATCGCTTTCTCGAGTTCGTTAACGGCGTCGTCATAACGTCCGAGACGGTAGTAGGCCCAGCCGAGACTATCGACCACATAACCGTCGCGCTGGCGCAAATCGACCGCACGGCGAAGCATCTTGAACGCCTCGTCGAGATTGACGCCCTGATCGACCCAGCTATAGCCGAGATAATTCAGCACCAACGGTTGATCTGGGTTCAGTTCAAGCGCTTTTTTCAGGTCGGCTTCGGCCTGGGGCCAATGCTTGCTGCGTTCATTCACGATCCCGCGATAATAATAAAGTATCCATTGGTTCTTGTCGGGCACGGTTTGCAGCGCAAGGACACGACTGTAGGTGTCCGCCGACTCCGTGAACATTTTTCGCGATCGTTGAAGATTCCCCAGCGCCGTGAGCGCCTCTTCGTTTAGGGGGTGCGCCGCCACAACCTTCTCAAGACGCTCCGTGGCCTCTTTCGGCTTGCCCAGGGTTTCGAGCAACAAAGCCGCCTGAACATCGGCGTTTACTCTGAGGGGATCGTCTTTCGGCACGCTTTCGTAAAGATCGATGGCCGACCCGGTTTGTTTCATGCGCTCATAGACATCCGCGAGCGTAATGATCGCCAGCGCATTCTCCGGGGCGAGGTTGAGCGCGAGACGAAGATAGATCAAGGAAGCAAGTTCATCGCCCTGACGGCCGCCAGAGGACCCCAAACCGAACAACGCCTCTCCCGCGCCTTGTCTGGCGTTTTGAATAAAGGGCGGAAGGGGCTTGCCGGCGTCGAGCGCTGCGATGGCTGCGACGACAGTCGGGTGGCTCGGCAACAACTCGCCGAAATCCTTGTAGACCTTCCGCGCCTCATCGCGGTGATCATGACGGGCGAGAAAACGTCCGTAGGCGTCGACAACGCGCAGCAAATTATGCTCGGCGCCATAGGCGGAGGCGAACCGACGCTCGGCCTCGGCGACGTCGCCGCCGAGATCGGCGATCAGCGCAGCGTGATAATCCCGGAAGACCTGAAAGACATCTTCCTTGAGGGTATCGAGCGTCGAGAGCGCCCGACGGGTGTCCCCGACCCCCGCGAAAGTCCATGCGGTCAACAGCGTTGAGGTAATGTCCTTGCTGCGATCGCCGCCGCCGCGCGCCAGTTCGGTCCGCGCCGCCTGCCAGCGATTGTTTTCGATGTGATCCACGGCCAGAGTCAGCCGCGCCAATCCGTTGCCGCGATCATGGGCAAGCACCTGCCGGGCGAGCGGCGCCGCCTGATCCAGTTCGCCGTTGGCGAGAGAGGCGACGAAGGCGCGATCAATCAAATCGCGATTTTTGGGATCGATTCGCAGGGCTTCGTTGAAAAAGGTCGCGGCGGCCAGCGTATCGCGCTCGGAACCGGCGACGATGGCGGCAAGGTAATTGCCTGATAGCCCCGCCCCAACCTCAAAGGGTCGGGACATTGCCGCATCTAGCGGCGTCGCGGCCATGACCGCCCGATCTGGAAGCCCCGGCAAGCTTAAGCAGGCCAGGGCGAGGATCTCCGCAAACCGCCTGAAGCTGTCGGAGCGGCGGCGGGCCATCGAACGAATGAACAATCGCAAGGCGGGGTCCTGACGGTAGTAGGGGGATGATGGCCGGTGGATAAGACCTGCCCCGGCCAACACTCGGTTCTGAAGCGACCTTTTGCCCCTGAAAATGGCCGTTTTGGGCCTCCGCCGCAAGTGCCGGCGAATAAACGCGCCGGCGACTAATCGACGGACCTTGATCAGGCTGTGATGGCTTTCACGATTTTCTGGGCTGCGTCATCCAGATCGTCAGCGGGGATGACGTTCAGCCCCGACTCGCTGATGATCTTTTTCCCCAGATCAACGTTGGTGCCCTCAAGCCGCACCACCAGCGGCACCTTAAGTCCGACTTCCTTCACCGCCGCGATCACGCCTTCGGCGATGGTGTCGCAGCGCATGATGCCGCCAAATATGTTGACCAAAATGCCTTTGACGTTCGGGTCGGCCGTGATGATTTTGAAAGCGGCTGTGACCTTTTCGGCTGTGGCGCCGCCGCCGACGTCAAGAAAATTGGCGGGGAAAGCGCCATAGAGCTTGATGATGTCCATGGTCGCCATGGCGAGACCCGCGCCATTGACCATGCAGCCAATATTGCCGTCGAGCGAGATATAGGCCAGGTCGTGTTTCGAAGCCTCGATCTCCTTCTCGTCCTCTTCGGACAGATCGCGCAATTCACCAAGTTCCGGATGACGAAACAGCGCGTTGTTTTCGAAACTCACCTTGGCGTCGAGGCAGCGCAGATTGCCGTCCTTCGTGACAATCAGCGGGTTGATTTCGAGAAGCTCCATGTCTTTGGCGACAAAAGCCTTGTAAAGTTTTTCCGCAAGCTCGCCCGCCTGTTTGGCAAGGTCGCCCTTCAGGCCCAGCGCGTCGGCGATGTGACGCCCATGATGCGGCAGGAGTCCTGTGGCCGGGTCAACCGAGAAAGTGACAATCTTTTCGGGCGTGTCGTGCGCGACCTTCTCAATGTCCATGCCGCCTTCCGTCGAAACGACGAAGGAAATGCGCGAGGTCGCCCGGTCGATCAGCATCGACAAATAGAATTCCTTGTCGATGGCGGCGCCGTCTTCGATATAAAGGCGGTTGACCTGCTTGCCAGCCTCGCCGGTTTGCAGCGTCACCAGCGTCGCGCCGAGCATTTGTTTGGCGAAGGCTTCAGCCTCCTCGACCGATTTGGCGATACGGACGCCGCCTTGCTCGCCGGCGGAGGCTTCCCTGAATTTGCCTTTGCCGCGACCGCCAGCATGGATCTGGGCTTTGACCACATAGACCGGACCAGGCAGCTGGCGGGCGGCGGCGGCGGCGTCCCCGGCTTTGAGAACCGGGACTCCGGCTGCGACGGGAGCGCCAAATTCGCGCAAAATAGCCTTGGCCTGATATTCGTGGATGTTCATCCCTGCCGTCTCCCCTCGCCTTTAAATACGCGGACGCGCCTGCGCTCCGGGCGTAAAATCAACAGGGCGTAAAGGGCATGGACAGCCGGTCGCCGTCAAGCGGCGGTAAAGCCGCAGGGGGCGCGGCCCTGACGACTCGACGGGAGCGAGGTCGCCTGACAGATTCCCGCCGTCGGCGCGCCGGCGGCGGGATGCTTACGTGAAGTCCCGGAGGGCTTTCCGCCGAAGCGGAACTCGGTTCGGCAAAAAAAGCGCGATAAAACAAAACGCCAGAGCCCCTGTCTGACTCAATCAGACCGGGAATGAATCAGATCGCCTTGAGATTTTCGGCGGATGATTTGCCGCTGCGACGATCGATCATCAATTCGTAGGAGACTTTCTGGCCTTCCGCCAGGCCGCTCATGCCAGCGCGCTCGACAGCGCTGATATGGACGAAAACGTCCTGACCGCCGCCATCAGGCTGAATAAAACCAAAGCCCTTCTGACCATTAAACCATTTGACTGTGCCGGTATTCATGAGACGCCCTTCCAACAAGCGTTTAAGGCGGCCGAACCCGGCCGCGATGGATCGAATTTGTGGGTAGGACGTCTCACGGGCCGACGCGCCTCTCGGCGGGGAAGCTGGATCGTTCGGCCTTAACTCGACCATAACGAAATAGAATGGCGACGAAGCGATTACAAGTGTCGAAACGGCCGCCAACTGCGGCGTTTCGCGGCAGGCGTGACGCAGACCGGCGCCACGCCCGCCAGACAAAACATCAGGCGGCGCGGGCGGCGCGCACCTTGTCCTGAATAAAGCGCAAGGCCTCCCCGGGCGCGCCGCGCACAGGCAGAACGATAAAATGATTTGTCGCCAGGATGAGCAGCCAAACATCTTCCAGCGCGCGGATTTCCAGTATGCGGGGCCATTCGATCATCGGCGTGGAGGGCCCGGACTCGATCACAAGGCCCTCCTCGCGCAAGCGCACGAGCGGATGGCGACCGCCGCCGCTGGCGAGACGTCGCCGCAATTCTCGCATGTGCATACGCCAGCCGGCGAGGAGGAAAATCGCAAGCAGAAGAAAGGAGGCCACGAACAGCTCGACCCCTAATTCGGCGTCGCCGCCAAAAAATACGCCGACACAAGCCAGAAGGATCAGGGCGAGCGGCAGACAGGTCCGTATGGCGTTGTCCTGGAATACCGCGCTCGTCACAAAGCCGGAGACCGCGCGGCGTAAGGTTTTCTCGTCGTAGGCGATGTTGAAAGCGTATCTATCGGACGCATAATCGGGCGTCCGAGGATCGTAAAGGGTCATGGGTTTCCTCCTCACGCGAAGGAGGGATTAATCCCCTTCGCAACTTCGATCAGCGAACGGACAGAGCCGACCGACTTCTCGAACATCTGACGCTCGGCGGCGTCCAGCTTGATCTCCATGACCCTCTCCACGCCTCCGGCGCCAATGACGACGGGGACGCCCACATAGAGACCATTCACCCCATATTCTCCCTGGAGGCAGGCTGCGCAAGGCAGCAGCCGTCTTTTGTCGCGTAAATAACTTTCAGCCATTGCGATCGCCGCCGTCGCCGGGGCGTAGAATGCCGAACCAGTCTTGAGCAGGCCGACGATTTCCCCGCCGCCCTTGCGGGTGCGTTCGACGATAGCGTCGATCCGCGCCTTCGTGGTCCAGCCCATCTCGATCAGGTCCGGCAAGGGCACGCCGCCGACGGTCGAGTAGCGCACGGAGGGCACCATGTCGTCACCATGCCCACCCAGGACAAAGGCGCTGACATCCTCGACCGAAACCTTGAACTCCTCGGCGAGAAAATAACGAAAACGGGCCGAATCCAGCACGCCAGCCATGCCGACGACCCGATTGACCGGCAGGCCCGTGGCCTTTTGAAGGGCCCAGACCATCACATCGAGCGGATTGGTGATGCAGATCACAAAAGCGTCGGGCGCGTGATCCCGGATGCCGGCGCCGACCTTGGCGATGACTCCGAGATTGATGTTGAGCAGATCGTCCCGGCTCATGCCGGGCTGTCTGGGAATGCCGGCGGTGACGATGACGACATCGGCGCCATGGATCGACGCGTAATCTGCGGCTCCGGAGAGAGTCGCATCGAAACCGGAAACGGGAGACGCCTGGGCGATATCGAGCGCCTTGCCCTGAGGCACGCCATCGGCGATGTCGAACAGGACGATGTCGCCAAGTTCCTTCAAGCCGGCAAGATGGGCAAGCGTGCCGCCGATTTGTCCGGCCCCGATCAGGGCGATTTTTTTGCGCGCCATCCGAAAATCTCTCTCACAAATCCGAATTGCCAAGTGCTAGCGCGGTTTAGGTCCGGATGGAAGCCGGGGCCGGACGCTTTTTGCCCGCTGACGCGGGATCGACGCCGGCGGGCGAGAATGTCGCAGGCCTTGCGGCAAACGCACCTGCCCCCCAACTCCCAGCCAAAGCCGTCGGCCCGCCGCAGCGGTGGAAGACGAGGGAAGGAGATTGGACATGGGCCGCAAAACGCCGCTCGCCGCCGCTACGATTATTGGCCTGCTGACGCTGGGGGCCACAGGCCCGGTTGGCGCCGCAGACGCGTCGACCATGGACCGCGATGAAGCTGAATTATTGAACTATTTCGACAAGGTTGATGTGTGGCATTACCCGGTCGACACGACAGTCCGGTACAACAATCAGGACGCAGTCGTGACCCGCGAGGCGGTGATGCAGCCGGCCCCCGCCGGCGAGCTGTGTTACATACGTTTCGATCTGGTCAACGGAGAAGGCGATTACGGCTTCGGGTTCAAGCCAGCCGCCGCCCCCGGGACCCGCAGCCCGACCCACTGGGGCGTGAATGTGCTGAAACGCGGAACCGTGCTGAATCAGTATTATTCCACGCTCAGGCTGAACGCCGTTTATTTTCTCGTCGAAGGCCCCAAAAACGCCGAGGCGCGGCAGATTTGCGCCCGCAAACAGGCGGCCGCGACGCCGGAGGCCGGCAACGCCTACAAGGGGCCATGGTCCGATCTGGTGACGAAAGTCCGGGCGATCCACGGCTGGCCGGCAAAATCGCCCTGATCGGCGCTGGACAGGACCCGCGCCATTTGCTACTGGCGCACTTCCTCGAAGGGCGTTCACGCCCCTCGATGGGCGCATAGCTCAGTTGGTAGAGCAGCTGACTCTTAATCAGCGGGTCCAAGGTTCGAGCCCTTGTGCGCCCACCATTTTTCCTAAAGGAAAACAGGCATGTAGAACGCAACGCCCTCTCGGGGCGCGGCGACGCTTGCCGCCTTGGGTTGCGTATGGGTTACGGATTGCGCGGAATTGTCTGAGACGGAATGAAATAGTCGTCCGTGAAGAACGCATTTCACGCCACGATGGGATGATTTTCTGACCTTTCGTCTAGACGGAAGACGCCCAGCAATAAGGCGCACAAAAGCGCCAGCCATTTGAGCAGGCGCCGGAAGTTGTATCCTGCGGCGGCGAGGACCGCGTTGGTGGCGTCGCCGGCGGTATGGGCGAGGACATTGCGGCCCATTCGGT
>CAIQCB010000012.1 GCA_903870245.1 uncultured Methylocystaceae bacterium | reverse complement strand
CGACGGCTGTCCGCCCCGGATCGAACTGACTGAAGCCGACATTCAGGGCTTCCTTGACAAGCGCAAGCCCGGCCAGTCGCGCTTCACGACGCAACGGCGCGAGGCCGATGAGGTGAAAATCCTCTCCGGCGTCTTCGCCGAGGGCGACGGCAAACAGGTCACAACCGGCGCGCCGATCGCGCTCGTCATTCACAACACCGACCAGCGTTCGAAGGACTACGGCGACATCGCCGCCAAATATCGTCCCGGCCACGCCGATTACGTTTATGACGCCAAATATGGCGTGCGCGACTATCGCGGCGGCGGCCGTTCTTCGGCACGCGAAACCGCCGCGCGCGTCGCGGCCGGCGCCATCGCCCGAAAGGCGATTCCCGGCGTGACCATTCGCGGCGCGCTGGTGCAGATCGGTCCGCATAAAATTGATCGCAGCCGGTTTGACTGGGCCGAGGTCGAGCGCAATCCGCTGTTTTGTCCGGACGCGCAAACCGCCGCGCTCTGGGCCGATTATCTCGACGAGGTGCGCAAGAGCGGCTCCTCCATCGGCGCTATTGTCGAGATCGTCGCCGAGGGGGTTCCGGCGGGCTGGGGCGCGCCGCTCTACGGCAAGCTCGACGCCGATCTGGCCAGCGCAATGATGTCGATCAACGCCGTCAAGGCGGTCGAAATCGGCGATGGTTTCGCCGCCGCCGAATTGACTGGCGAAGCCAACGCCGATGAAATGCGCATGGGCCCCGACGGGCGCCCGAGCTTTCTTTCAAATCACTCTGGCGGCGTGCTGGGCGGTCTCTCCACCGGCCAGCCCGTTGTCGTGCGTTTCGCGGTGAAGCCGACCTCCTCGATCCTGACGCCGCGTCGCACGATCGACCGCGAGGGTCACGACGCCGAGATCGTCACCAAAGGGCGCCACGATCCCTGTGTTGGCATCCGCGCCGTGCCGGTCGGCGAGGCGATGATGGCCTGCGTTTTGGCCGATCACTTCCTGCGTCATCGCGGACAAGTGGGGTAGACCCCGCGCCAGACGAGACGCGCGGATTTACTGAGGAGAGGGCTGCAACCTATGCCCCAACCCATGCCCGATTTGACGCGTCGTGACCTTCTGGCGGGAGCCGCCGCATGCCTAGCGTCTCCGGCGCAGGCGCTGGCGTCAACGACGCTGTTCGTCTCGCATCCGGACATGCGCGCCCACGATCCCGGCCCTGGCTGGCCGGATCGCCCTGAACGTCTGCGCGCGCTCGAAGCGCTTCTGGCGACGCCAGCCTTCGCCGGATTGACGCGCGTCGAGGCGCCGGCGGCGACGCGCGCGGCGATCCTGCGAGCGCACACGGAGGCGTTGCTGACGCGTCTCGAACAGGCGGCGCCGACGCAGGGAACAAGACAGCTTGGCCACGACCTCGTGATGAACGCCGGCACGCTCTCCGCCGCGCGTCATGCCGCCGGCGGCGGCGGCGTGGCGATTGAGAGCGTCATGCGCGGAAAAACGCGCAACGCTTTTGTCGCGACGCGGCCGCCGGGCCATCACGCGCGCGCCACGGCGCCGATGGGCTTCTGCTTTCTCAACAACGCCGCCATCGCCGCGCTTCATGCGCGCGCGGATCATGGCGTTGAGCGCATCGCTATCGTCGATTTCGACGTGCATCACGGCAATGGCGTGCAGGAGATTTTCTGGAACGACAAAAACACGCTCTACTGCTCCACCCATCAGGCGCCGCTCTATCCCGGCACGGGCGCCATCACGGAAACCGGCGCGCATGACAATATCGTCAATGCGCCGCTGCGCAGGGGCGACGGCGGCGCACAATTCCGCGAGGCGCTGGCGACGCGCATTTTGCCGCGTCTCGACGCCTTCGCGCCCGATCTGATCCTGTTTTGCGCCGGCTTTGACGCGCATGTCCACGATCCGCTGGGCGGCTTGCGGTTTATCGAAGAGGATTTCCGCGAGGCGACTTTGCGCGTGATGGAGATTGCGGCGCGGCGCTGCAACGGCCGGATCGTATCACTCCTCGAAGGCGGCTATGCCCCGAATGATCTCGCCTCCAGCGTCGCCGCGCATGTCGGCGCACTGATGTCGGCCTAGAGACAACGCGGCGCGCGAGATGTTTGACAAACACAGGGATCGACCACGATGACGACGCGCTTTGTTTTTCTGACGATCGTCCTCATCGCCTTTCGCGCGACCGGCGCAAGCGCCGCCGATGACGCCGGGGCGCTAATGACAGAACTCTCGAACATGGTGCGCCAACATGGCGAAAAATACGCCCGTTGCATCGACAATACGACGGCGCGTCATGCGCAACACCTGTCGGCCTCCGCCCAAGAGGCGGCGGCGGCAAGCGTCGAGGATTGCGATGGCGTTTTGCGGGTGTTTGTCGCCTCCTGCGCGTCTGGCGTACAGTCTGTGTGCGAGAATTTCGCTAAAGAAATGCGCTCACGCGAATTGACGCGCGCAAGCGAACGCATCGCGCAACTGCGCGCCGGGAAGAATGGGGAGAAATGATAACCCGCGCTATTGCGTCTCCACGACGCCGACGATCGGCCCCATTGGATGAAAGCGGTCGTGTCGCGCGAGGGACGGCGCATAGAGCGCCGAGGCGGTCCCGCCATCGAGAAACAGCGCGTCGGGACAATGGAGACGATCGCGAAACAGCGCCGCGAATTGATGGAAAGTGACGGGCGTATTGGAGATTACGAAGCGGACGATATGGCCCTCTGACACGCCGACGCCATTGCGATATTTTTCCGAGACGCCGCTCGCATGGATATGCGGATTGATCTTGCCGTTGACCAGCAGCATGGGCCCCGACTGCGTCGCGAAGGCGGGATGGACGCGCGATTTGAGGAAGCGCCCGGTTTCCGTCACGCCGGCGCGGGCGCCGTCCACCCAGAACACGCCATTGGGCCTGAGGTGAAAATTGCCGGCGCCGGCCAGCGTATTCGCGTCGTGCAGTCGGCGGCCGTTTTCGACATAAAGCCCGACCGGCGCGAAATCCTCATCGTACATGCCGGCGTTCATTGCGAAGACGAGGCGCGCGCCCTGCCCCGCGATCGCCCCGGCCAGGCGGGAGAACCCGCCCCAGGGCGCCCCGCCGGCGTCGCGCAGGAACAGGCGGATCGAGGCGTTCCGGGCGTCGAAGGAACAGACCGTGTAGGAAACATCCTCCGAGACCAGATCGGCGCAGGGCGTCCCGGCGCCCGCAGAAGCGGCGCGGGCGGGCGCGGACAGCCCGGGCGCGACAAGCGCAAGGAGCAGGGTCAGCGTCAGGCGGAGGGCGGGAAGTTTGGCGGAAAGGCGAATCATGAGGTTTTCAGTCCGATTTGAAAGCCCCGGGCCGGGCGGCTACATAGGCGCTCAAGACAAGAGCGAGACATAGGCGCCGCAGGGCGGCTTGTGGAGACCGGCATGCCGCATTCCATCACAGAGGCTATCGAGGCCATCGCGAAGGGCGAGATCGTTGTCGTCACCGACGATGACGACCGCGAGAATGAAGGCGACCTCGTGATCGCCGCCGCGCTTTGCACGCCGGAAAAAATGGCCTTCATCATTCGTCATTGCTGCGGCATCGTCTGCACGCCGCTGACGCTGGCCGAGGCGCGCCGTCTCCAGCTTGCGCCGATGGTGGCGCAAAATGACGCGCCGCTTGGCACCGCCTTCACCGTTTCGGTCGACGTGCGGCATGGGCTCACGACCGGCATCTCGGCCGAACAGCGCTGCAACACCGTGCGCGCGCTCGCCAATGGCAATATGGGCGCCGCCGATTTCGTGCGGCCTGGCCATGTGTTTCCCCTGATCGCGCGCGACGGCGGCGTTCTGATGCGTTCGGGCCACACCGAGGCCGCCGTCGATCTCTGCCGTCTCGCCGGCTTGCCGCCGGTCGGCGTGATCTGCGAACTCGCCAACGACGACGGCACGGTGATGACCGGCGAGCAGGTGGCGCAGTTTGCGCGCAGGCACAATCTCAAGACGATCTCGGTCGCCGATCTCATCGCTCATCGTCAGGCGCGCGAAAAGCTGGTGGAGCGCGTGGCGACGTTTCCGGTGCAAACCGCGGCGGGCGAGATGACCGGCCACGCCTATGTCACGCCCTTCGACAGCGTGCGGCACTTCGCCTTCGTTCTGGGCGCGATTGGCGACGGACGCGATGTGCCCACCCGCCTGCATCGCGCCGACATTCTCGACGACGTGATGGGCGGCGCGACGACCATCCGCAAGACGCTGGAGCGCTTCGCTCGCGAGGGCCGCGGCGTGCTGGTCTATCTGCGCGACGGAGCCGCCGGCGTGCCGGCCAATATCGTCGGCGCAGCGGCGCCGGACAACGCCGAGGAAGACCGCAAGCGGCAATGGTTCGATGTTGGTCTCGGCGCGCAAATCCTGAAGGATCTGGACGTGTCCTCGATCCGGCTGCGGTCATCTTCCGCAAAGCCGCGCGCCTTTGTCGGGCTTTCGGGCTTTGGCATCGAGATTACGGCTGTCGAGCCGCTGGAGTGAGCAATCGGATTGATGTCTGAAAGATTCCCTGGCCGCACGAAGTAGTCGAGTTGGGTGCGGAGCAAGCATCCCCCCGTAAACGGATTTAATGGCTTCACCCGGGGCGGGGGTGACATTCAGGCCATAAAAGTCGCTTGCCGATTAATGGATTGAGAACTCTGGCTAGAATTATCGTCTTTCCAGATGAGCGATTCTGGCGAAACGTTCATCAGTTTTTTCGCCATTATAGCTTAGTTTAATTGATTATTTCTAGATCAATCACCATGATCGTTAATTGAAATAAAGGCGACCCAATGATTGATCTATAGGCCTTTCATTCGCTTTTATATCTTACGCTCTTTTACACTCTTTTTTTGTTTGATCTGCACTTTATTGAACAAGTGCATAAGCGCTTGACCACTCACACATCAGATCACGGCCAGTTTATTCAGGCTGGCTGTCATTTAGTGTGAATCGACCAAAGTGATCTGCTGAATATTGATAGGAATTATCTCGGATCATCTGAATCGTTTTTTGCGCCGATCCTTTCCAAGACAAGATTGGAATAGCAGGGCTTTTTTTATCGCTCTCCAACGCCTCCGAGATTCGAGCAGCGAGCGATTCAGAATTACACAATTCGAAATATGCGAACTCATCTCCGCCAATCTCCCGGAATACGGGTATATCGCTTGCAATGACGGGGCAACCTTTTGACGCCGCCTCTACACATGGCAGGCCAAAACCTTCCGTAATTGAGGGGTATACCAAAGCTCGAGCATTTTCATATAGATAAAGAAGGTCTGCGTCGGTTGCAGATTCCCACCAGATTAACCTCTTTCCATACTCAGGATTATTAGTGATTTTTTGGCGGATTGTTTCGGCGTTCCACCCATAACGGCCGACAATGACATAAAAAGCATCTTTTCCCTCAGCCCATAATTGATTAAAGGCATCAAGAGCAACCAAATGACCTTTTCTTGGCTCAATTGTACCCACGGTAAGGAAAATTTTTTTATTGGCCAAGCAGAATGATTTTATGAGATCGTCAGGTTTGCATCCATCAATCACGGGCAAGTCGCAGCCAAGGTGGCTCCAGCCAATTCGTTCGACATTGTGATAGGAAAGCTTTGATAAATATTTTATCGTATCAATCGCAACTGCTCTAGAAATACATATTACTACGTCTGATCTTGATACACAGTTATCAAACCATCGCGCAAATTCATCTTGTAATCCCCTTACAGTAAACTGTGGGTATATCATCGGAACAAGGTCATACACCATAACAATGTTAGTGCCGCCACGTTCCTTCAATCTAGCCATGACGCCTGATACCATTTGCCAATAACCCCAGCTTGCATCCATCCAAAAGCACGTTTCGTTCTCCCGAATTTCGATTGGCTGAATTGTGGAGCTTTGCCTGCAATATGCAAATAATTGATCATCATATAAAAAAAATGGAACAACATTGTGATCTGCCGCTCCTGCACAAAACTCCCAGCATACTCTCTGGATTCCAGATAGATAATCGGACCTTAGAGTAGAGCTAATATCGACCAGGATTCGATCTTTAGCCTGCTCATCAACTGAGCTGCCAGTCATGAATTCAATCAGCCGCCTATGTCTGAGTTCCAACTCGTGATCTGGTTCGTGTTCATCGAAAAGATGAGGAGATAAAGAGTTTTTTTGTCCGATGCTTTCTGGGCTTTTTTTTCGCCACAGCACCCTTGAAATCGTGTTGGCAAGCTCCGCTACACGAAGCCTTAAGCCGATCAACCCTTTGGTGTCCCTGTCACGAAATATCCATGGCGTGGCTTCAAGTTCTTTGATTCTCCATTTTATCTCTTTTTCGAGAAGCTGAAGCCTACGTTCGAGATTTTCGCATCGTAATTCGATATGTGCAGCATTATCCTGCACCCCAGGTAGTGTCCTGATTAGCTGGAGATCTCTCGATAATTGACGATGATAGTGAAAGAGAGATTTCGTCATCCCGGCGACTGTTTCCTGAAAACTGGAATTGACTTCAAAAATCAGCAATGATCATACATTGCCGTTATAAATTTTAATCCAAGCAAATCGAATGTCTCAGACCCGGCAAAATGAAACGCTTCTGACAGAAGAATAATTCTGCAGGGTTGTAGCAAGTTTCTCATAGCGAGTGAGATTTCCTGTTCATGTCTATGTTCGTACAAATTCGAGTTTATGCTTCTCAAGACGTCAGTTTGCAACAGGTGCATCTTAAATTTTTTGACATCATAATGACTACTATCGTTACTTTTGAGAGCAAAGACATCTTCAGTGATAAAAGCGCAGCCCTGAATTATTAAAATAATAAATTAATTATAATTAATCTATTTATAGCCATAAAACATGATAATTTATCAGCAAATATGAAACGTGATTTTTATGGCGCATAAGGAATGATCTTTTTCGTTTAATTCTTGAGAAGCGTTCAGCTACCGTCTTTACTCGTGGCAACTTTTACAGAGCGCTATAGTCTATACCGAGTTTATTTTTTCAGCCGGGTAGCTGCTTAATGAAGCCTTCGACATTGATGAACTGATCTATAGCTTTGACTGTTGCCGAAGTCACATCAGACGCAAGAATGACATTTGCTAATCTCGGCATGATATGGAGAAACAATTTATGTCTGCATATTTTCGTCAAATACGATGACCTACCTTCGACACTCCACGCGTATTCAAATAAATGAACAAGAAAATACAATGACCAGATAAAGTGAGATATTCCCGCCTCATCGGGTCCAACCGCTCACGCTTCGGCGCTAATCCGCGCGCGGATGCGCCGATTGAAACGCTTGCAGCAAACGCTGCGAATCCACCGATGTATAAATCTGCGTCGTCGAGAGCGAGGCGTGGCCGAGCAATTCCTGGATCGTGCGCAGATCGCCGCCGCGTCCGAGCAGATGCGTGGCGAAGGAGTGACGCAGGGCGTGCGGCGTGGCGCTGTCCGGCAGGCCCAGCGCGCCGCGCAGACGCGCCACGGCGAGTTGCACGATGCGTGGCGACAGCGGCCCGCCCCGCGCGCCCACGAAGAGCGGTCCGCCATCAAGGCTCCAGGGGCAGAGCGCGAGATAGGCTTCGATAGCGCGCCGCACCGGCTCGATCACCGGCACGACTCGGGTTTTGCCGCCCTTGCCCAGTATCGCGATGCGATCCGTCGTCCCGATCGGCGCCGCCGCATGGTCGATCGACAGCGCCTCGGAAATGCGCAAGCCCGCGCCATAAAGCAGCGCCAGCACAGCGGCGTCGCGGGCAAGCACCCAGGGTTCGCGATTCTCGCCGGCGCGATGATCCGGATCGATGAGGTCGCGCGCGGCGGCGACCGTCAGGGCTTTCGGCAGGCTGTGCGGCCTTTTGGGCGCCCGAACGGCGCTGAAAACGTCGATGCGGGCAAGGCCGCGCTTTTCGAGATAACGCATGAAATTGCGAATCGCGGCCAGCGCCCGCAACAGAGACCGGCTCTCCAGCCCATCCCCGCGCCTGCGGGCGAGAAAGGCCCGGATGTCGGCGGGCTCAAGCGCAATAAGAGCGGCGCCCCCGGGCCGTTCGCCGAGATGTCCGGTCAGGAAATCAAGAAAGGTCGCGACATCGCGGGCGTAGGCGTCGAGCGTGTGGCGAGAGGCACGCCGCTCATGGGCGAGCCCTTGCAGCCATTGCGCGGCGGCGGCGGCGATTTCGGGCGCGGCGTTGAAAAATTTCGGGTCAGGCGTCGACGGACGCCGAGAAGCCCCGACGCCAGAGGAGGGAGGAGATTCGCGCATGAACGCCATTCTCCCCGCAAGTCGTGAAAATTTCGCAACCCGCCGAGGGGTCGCCTGCGGCCGCAGATCGCGCCGGCTTACTTGCCCGCCTGAATCTCCGCCTTGGCCTTGACGAGCAATTCATCCATGGTGCGCAGGATCTGGTGCTCCGACTGGTCGATCCCGGCGGCGGCGAAGTCCTTGCTGATCTGATTGAAAACACGCGAGTCAGCGTCGGCGGCGATCTCGGCGGCGACCAGCCCATCGGCGTAGGCCTGGGCCTCGGCGCCTGTTTTGCCGAGCTTTTCGGCAGCCCAGAGGCCCAGCAGCTTGTTGCGGCGAGCCTCGGCGCGGAACTGCAGCTCCTCGTCGTGCGCGAAACGCTTCTCGAAGGATTCTTCGCGTTGATCGAACGTGCTCATGTCCATCCTCGGCCGAGTTTAATGGGTGTAAACAGAAGTTTGCGGGCCGCGCCAGCGCCATAAAGCCGCTCGCGCGCCCGCGCGCCTCAGGGTATAGGCGCATTCGGCTCCGATGCCAATGCTGAGCCGAGCCCCCAAAAAGCGGACAAGACCCGGTCATTTGGGGAAAACCGGCGCCCGCGAGGGCTGCGGCGCGACGGCGCGTTGTGCGGCGCCGCCGTTTCAGGTAAAAGCGTTCGTCGACGCCTTGCGGACGCCCAAAATCGTCAGAAGGCGGCGCATCCTGCGGCCAGGCGCAAGCCTATCGCCGCTCCTTTCAGCGCTACGGCGCGCAACGAAGGCCCGTTCGTCGGGCGCAACGTTAAGGGAGCCAAGGCCGACCCATGGATTTCCTCAAGACCCGGTTGACCCCCATGAACCGCCGCCGTCGCATATACGAAGGCAAGGCCAAGGTCCTTTACGAAGGCCCGGAGCCCGGAACGCTGATCCAGCATTTCAAGGACGACGCCACCGCCTTCAACGCCAAGAAACACGAGGTGGTCGACGGCAAGGGCGTGCTGAACAACCGCATCTCGGAATATATCTTCCAGCAGTTGAACAGCATCGGCGTGCCGACGCATTTCATCCGACGCCTGAACATGCGCGAACAGCTCATCCGCGAGGTCGAGATCGTGCCGCTGGAAATCGTCGTGCGCAATGTTGCGGCCGGCTCGCTCTCCAAGCGTCTCGGCCTGGAGGAGGGCACGCAACTTCCCCGCTCGATCATCGAATTCTATTACAAGAACGACGCCCTCGACGATCCGATGGTCTCGGAAGAACACATCACCGCGTTCGGCTGGGCGACGCCGCAGGAGATCGACGACATCATGGCGCTCGCCATCCGCGTCAACGATTTCCTGTCTGGCCTGTTTCTCGGCGTCGGCATCCGTCTTGTCGACTTCAAGATGGAATGCGGCCGCCTGTGGGAAGGCGATATGATGCGCATCGTCGTCGCAGACGAGATTTCTCCCGACTCCTGCCGGCTCTGGGACATCAAGTCCAACGACAAGCTCGACAAGGACCGCTTCCGGCGGGACATGGGCGGGTTGGTCGAGGCCTATAGCGAGGTCGCGCGCCGGCTCGGCATCATGCAGGACGGCGAATCGACGCGCGCCGGCGGCCCGAAGCTGGTGCAATGAGCGCGGGACGCGCCCGGCAATCCTCAACCCGCCCGTGACGATCCGCCGTCCACGGGCGGGTTATCATCTCACCGGAACAAACGCATGAAAGCACGTGTTGTCGTCACCCTGAAAAACGGCGTTCTCGATCCGCAGGGCAAGGCTATTGAGGGCGCGCTGAAATCCCTCGGCGTGAGCGGCGTCGACAGCGTGCGGCAGGGCAAGATCTTCGACATCGAGATGACGGGCGACGCCGTGACGGCGAAAGCGCAGCTGCAAGCCGCCTGCGAGAAACTGCTCGCCAACACCGTGATCGAAAACTACCGCATCGACATCTGAGTATGCCCATGAAAGCCGCCGTCATCGTCTTTCCCGGCTCCAATCGCGAGGGCGACATGGCCCGCGCGCTTGAACTGGCGACGGGCGCCCCTCCCGCCATGCTCTGGCACGCCGATCACGAATTGCCGGCCGGAACCGATCTCGTCGTGCTCCCCGGCGGTTTCTCCTACGGCGACTATCTGCGCTGCGGCGCCATTGCCGGCCGCGCCCCGATCATGGACGCGGTGCGCGGCCATGCCGCGCGCGGCGGCCTTGTCCTCGGCGTCTGTAACGGCTTCCAGATCCTCTGCGAGAGCGGCCTGCTCCCTGGCGTATTGATGCGCAACGCCAATCTGCGCTTCGTTTGCAAGATGCAGCATCTGCGCGTCGAGAGAAACGACACCGCCTTCACCCGCAATTATCTCGAAGGCCAGATCATCGAAGTTTGCATCGCGCATGGCGAAGGCAATTATGAAGCCGATGACGCAACGATCTCGCGGCTTGAGGGCGAAGGGCTTGTCGCCTTCCGCTATTGCGATCAGGCGGGAATTCTCGGCGGCGCCGCCAATCCCAACGGCTCCCGCAACGACATCGCCGGCGTTTACTCGGAAAAACGCAATGTGCTCGGCCTGATGCCGCACCCCGAAAATCTGATTGATCCGCTGGTTGGCGGGATCGACGGCCGCGCGCTGTTCGAAAGCCTTGCGCACGCGGCCTGACCTCAAGCGTCAACGTTTCGTCACGAAAACATCGACCGCCTCCGCGATCGCGTCGTAAGCCATGTCCAGATCGTCGGCCGTGACGCAATAGGGCGGCAAAACATAAACCGTCGCGCCGAGCGGGCGCAGCACCAGCCCGCGCGCGTTGAAAAAACGGATGAGATCGAGCGCAAAGGTCGAGAGATAGTCCTTGCTGTCGATATTTAGGTCGAGCGCCGCGATCGTGCCGAGTCGTCGCGCCGACGAGACGCGAGCGTCGTTTGCGAAACGCGCGATGCGCGCCGCCTGCATCTCGCACAGGCGCGCGACGCGCGCGCGGGCGTCGGTGTTCTCCCAGACATCCAGATTGGCGAGGGCCGCAGCGCAGGCGATCGGGTTTGCCGTGAAGGAGCTGGAGTGGAAAAAAGCCCGGGCGCGATCCGGGGCGTAATGCGCCTCGAAGATCTCCGATCGACACAGGGTGGCGGCGAGCGGCACGGCGCCGCCGGTCAGACCTTTCGAGTAACACGCAATATCTGGAACGACGCCTGCCTGTTCGCAGGCGAATAATGTTCCGGTTCGGCCAAAGCCGGTCATCACCTCGTCGGCGATGAACAACACGCCATAACGCGCGCAGATGCTTTTCATCTCGGCGAGAATTTGCGGCGAATAGATCAGCATGCCGCCGGCGCCGCAAATCAGCGGCTCAACGATACAGGCCGCCGCCTCGGCGCGGCAGAACCGCTCCAGGGCGTCAAGCGTGCGCTGCTCTTCACCGGGGGCTGGAAAAGGTATCCGCGCAACATCGAATAGCACCGGTTCATAAGGCGCGTTGAAAGCCGAACGGGCGCCGGCCGACATCGCGCCGATAGTGTCGCCGTGATAGGCGTGTTCGAGCGCAATAATCCTGGTGCGGCCTTCACCGCGATTGCGCCAGTAACCCAGCGCCATTTTGATCGCGACCTCGACGCTGGTCGAGCCGCTGTCGGAATAAAACACATAATCAAGGCCGGGCGGCGTCAACTCGACAAGTCGTCTAGCCAACGCTTCTGCGGGCTCATGCGTGAAGCCGGCGAAAATCAGTTGATCGAGCTTCCCGGTCTGATCGCGGATCGCCTGCATGATCTCGGGTCGGCAATGACCATGGGTGATCACCCACCAGGAGGAAATCGCGTCGAGAAAACGCGTTCCATCCTCAGCCTCAAGCCAGGCGCCTTCAGCGCGTGCGATTTTGTAGGCGCATGGTTGCAGCGCATGTTGCGTGAAGGGCCGCCAGACCGGCGAGTTGGCGACTGCTGTCATGGATCGAAATCATATACGGAAAAGCGAGCGGCGAAAGCGGCGCGCAAGGTCTCCCGGTTCAGGGGATCGAGACTGGGGAGGCGCCCCAACACACGCACCTCGCCCAGGCTGCCGATGGTCTCCTGGGCCATGGGGTATTCGTCGCCGACGAATGCGAGGCCATGCACGTCAATATGACGCCGCCTCAGGGCTTCGAGCGTCAACAGACTATGATTGATCGTCCCCAGCGCCGTGCGGGAGACCACGATCACGGGCAATCCCCAACTCGCCAGTAAATCGATGGTAAGACAATTATAGGTTAATGGAACCATGACCCCGCCGGCGATTTCGATCACCAGCGGCGTCACGCCCTGCGGCGGCGAGAGTCGCGCAACATCGATTTCCACACCTTCGGCGCGTGCGGCGATATGGGGCGAGGCCGGTAGCATCAGTCGCCAGGCCTCTGGCAGGATCCGTTGTGGCGCCAAACCGCCAAGACGCGCGACGGTTTGCGAGTCCGTTTCGCCATCCAGACCTGATTGTACGGGCTTCCAGTAATGCGCGCCGAGCGCATCGGCGAGCGCGGCTGCGAAAACTGTCTTGCCGACATTGGTGTCAGTCCCGACGATGACGAACGCGCGGCTCATATTTTCTCCTGTCGCAAGGCTTCGCCAAGATCGCTAATCATCCTGACGATTTGCGTCTCGCTGGCGTGCAGGGTCAGGGAAAGACGCAAGCGCGCCTCGCCTTCCGGCACGGTTGGCGGCCGAATGGCGCGAATATCGTAGCCGTATTGGCGCATTCGCTCCGCCAGCGCCAGCGCACGACCATCCGCGCCGACAACGACGGGTTGGATTTGCGAGCCGGAGGGCGCGATGTCGCAACGCGCTCGCAATTCCTTCGCCGCCAGCGCCACGCGCGCTTTTAGTTGCGCCCGGCGATCGTCTGCGCGCTCAATCAGTCGCAACGCGCCGCGCACACAGGCGGCGATCAGAGGCGACGGCGCGGTCGCAAAAATGAAGTTGCGGCCTCGATTGACAAGAAAATCCCGCAAGGGTCTGGCGAGGCAGACCAGCGCCCCGGAAACGCCCAGCGCCTTCCCGCAGGTGTGAATCGTAAGGATGTTGTCGTGTTTTTCGAAAGCAGCGGCCCTGCCGCGACCGCCCACGCCATACACTCCTGTCGCATGCGCCTCGTCGATCATCACGAAACCATCGTAACGCGACGCAAGGGCGACGATATCGTCGAGCGGCGCAAAGTCTCCGTCCATACTGTAGAGACTTTCGACCACGACCCAGGGGCGCCCTGTCCCGCCGTTGCGGTGCCAGTCGCGCAGAGCGTCCTCCAGCGCCTCAACGTTATTGTGCGCGAAGGAACGGCGGGGAGCGCGAGAGAGCCTCATCCCGTCATGCACGCTGGCGTGAATGAGTTGGTCGTAAACAATCAAATCGTCGCGCTGCGGCAGAGTCGCAAGCAGAGCCTCATTGGCGGCAAAACCGGCCCCGAAAAACATTGCGGTTTCCGAGCCAAAAAAATTCGCCGCTTCCTCCTCCAGCGCCTCATGCTCGGGATGATTGCCGCGCAACAGGCGCGATCCGCCGGCGCCAATCGGCGTCCCCCATGCCAGAGCCTCCTGCGCAATTTTGGCGAGTTCGGGCGCTGCGGCAAGGGCGAGATAGTCATTCGAGGCGAAATCGACGCCCGCACGCGGCGCGAGCGCTCTCAGGCGATCTCGTCGGGCGAGGTTAGCCAGATCCTGACGCCAGAACTCAAGCATTGCCCTCTTGTCTTTAGCCATAAAATCCAGTCGTTACAGGCCGGCCCTGTAGGCGTCAAGAAGATAACAGTCAGACAAAAGGATTGAAATTTCTGGCGTATTATCGATTTAATCGATGAGGAGACGCTGGATGAACACACCAGATTCCGCCGGCCTGCCCCCGGCCCGCCTGCCCTGGCCGCCGATTATGATGGCCATTGCAGTTGTCGTGGGACTGGCGCTGGACAAAATCGCTGGAGAAAAATTTGGCGATGCCCTCAACGTTTCCGCCCTTCGCGGCGCTGGAGCGGCGCTGGTCGTTACGGCGCTGACGATAGACTTCTGGTGCGCGCGCACTCTGGCGCGACGCGAGACCACAATCCTCCCGCATCGCGCCGCAAGCAATCTCGTGACGGAGGGACCCTACAGCTTTTCGCGCAATCCGATCTACATGGCCCATGTAACGCTGACGTTGGGTCTTGGCCTGCTCCTCGCCTCTCCCTTCATCGTGACGCTCACGCCTCTTCTTGTGCTGGGTCTGCAAAAACGATCGATCGAGCCCGAAGAGCTGCATTTGCTGCAAAAATTCGGCGAGGATTTTCGCGCTTATATGGCGCGAACGCCGCGTTGGCTTTAGCCTGAGCGACGATTAACAGGGAACGGCGAATGGACCTGCAAACGCCCCGGAGCGAAACTCTCGATTTCGAGGTCAAGGGCATGACCTGCGCCTCCTGTGTCGCTCACATCGAGAAAGCGCTGATCCAGACCCCCGGGGTGACGGCGGCGCGCGTCAATCTCGCCACAGAGCGCGCTGAGGTCGATCTCACGCCCGGCGCCGATACCACACAGATCGCCCAAGCCGTCAACGAAGCTGGTTATGAGCCGGTGATTGAGACCATGGACATTGGCGTCGGCGGCATGACCTGCGCCTCCTGCGTCGCGCATGTCGAAAAGGCGCTGCAGAGCGTTCCGGGGGTTATTGAGGCAACCGTCAATCTCGCGACCGAGCGGGCAAGCGTTCGCGCGCTCTCTGGACCCGGTCTCTCCGACCGCTTGAGAAAGGCGATTGTCGAAGCGGGCTACGAACCCCGCAACATCGAAACCGACGCCGGCGCCGGCGACCGGGAGCGCCTCCGCCGCACCGAGGAGTTGCAGGCGCTCCAGCAACGCTTGCTGATCGCCGCAGCGCTTGCGGCCCCGGTTGTGATTATGGAGATGGGCGGCCATTTGATTCCCGCCTTTCACCACTGGACGATGGCCGCCATTGGCGAAGAGCGGACACGATACATATCGTTCCTGTTCGCGTCTCTGACATTATTCGGACCGGGACTGGTCTTTTACCTCAAGGGCGTTCCGGCTCTGTTGCGCGGCCAGCCGGACATGAATGCGCTGGTCGCCATTGGCACTTTGAGCGCCTATCTCTATTCGGTCGTTGCGACTTTCCTGCCGCACATTCTCCCGGCCGACGCCGTGCATGTTTATTATGAAGCGGCAGTCGTCATCGTCGTCCTCATTTTGCTCGGGCGCTATCTCGAAGCGCGGGCCAAGGGACAAACCTCCGAGGCGATCCGCGCTCTGGCGCGTTTGCAACCCAAAACCGCGCATGTCGAACGCGACGGCGCCACGCTCGACATCGATATCGACGAAGTAAAGGTTGGCGATCTTGTTCTTGTCAAACCTGGCGAGCGAATTCCGACCGACGGCGTAGTCGTCTTTGGCGCATCCTATGTCGATGAATCGATGGTGTCCGGCGAGCCGGCGCCAGTGGCGAAAAAAAACGATGCGCTTGTCACCGGCGGCACGGTCAACGGCGAGGGAGCCTTTACTTTCCGCGCCACGCGCGTCGGCGCCGACACCACCCTCGCCAATATTATGCGTATGGTGGAGCAGGCCCAAGGCGCCAAGCTGCCCATACAGGCGACCGTCGACAAGGTGACAGCGATCTTCGTGCCTATCGTTTTCGGAATCGCGACCCTCGCCTTTCTCATCTGGATGATGGTCGGCCCGGAGCCGCGCCTTACGCATGCGCTGGTCGCCGCCGTTTCTGTGCTGATTATCGCCTGCCCCTGCGCCATGGGACTGGCGACGCCCGCCGCGATCATGACTGGCACGGGCCGCGCCGCCGAACTGGGCGTTTTATTTCGCAAGGGCGAAGCGTTACAAACCCTTCGCGACGTAACGCTGATCGCCTTCGACAAAACCGGCACCGTGACCTTCGGCAAACCGCGTCTGACCGACTTCATTGCCCGCGAGGGCGAGGATGAGAATTTGCTGTTACAACGCGTGGCGAGCGTTGAGGCGAAATCCGAACATCCTGTCGCCGGCGCTATCGTTGCAGCGGCGAAAGCGCGGGAACTCTCCTTACAGTCTGTCGACGACTTTGAAGCCATCGCTGGCATGGGCGTCACTGGCGTTGTCGATGGCAGGAAGCTCGCCATTGGCGCCGGACGCTTTATGACCTCGCTTGGCGTTCTCACCACGGCTTTCGACGAGAGAGCGGCGGCCCTGACCGCCGACGGAAAGACGCCTTTCTACGTGTCTATGGATGGCCAGCTCGCCGCCATCATCAGCGTCGCTGACGACCTGAAGCCGACATCCAGAGCCGCCATCGACGCGCTACATGCGATGGGCGTGAAGACGGCGATGATTTCAGGCGACGATGCGCGAACCGCTCAGGCGATCGCGCGGCGGGTCGGAATAGACGAAGTCGTCGCCGACGTCATGCCTGACGGAAAGGTCGCCACGCTGCAACGGTTGCGGCAGAACCATAAAATCGCCTTCGTCGGCGATGGGGTCAATGACGCGCCGGCGCTCGCCGCCGCAGACGTTGGCGTCGCTATCGGCACCGGAACAGATATCGCTATTGAAGCGGCGGATGTGGTTTTGATGTCGGGCGATCTGGCGAAAGTTCCAGCCGCGCTGGCCATCTCGCGCGCCACCATGCGCAACATCGCCCAGAATTTGTTCTGGGCTTTTGGTTACAATGCGATTTTGATCCCGGTGGCCGCTGGCGCGCTCTACCCTGTTAATGGCATGCAGCTCTCGCCAATGCTGGGCGCCGCCGCCATGGGACTTTCAAGCGTCTTTGTGCTGACGAACGCACTGCGCCTGCGGCGGTTCTCGCCGCCCGACGTCGCAAGGGAAGAAAATATCAATTCCAGCGTATGACAACCAGGAGAGAACTATGACAACGTTTACGGTTGAAAAAATGTCGTGCGGGGCTTGCGTAAAACATGTCACCAAAGCCGTGCAATCGGTTGATGCGGGCGCGGACGTGGCCATCGATCTTGCGACAGGAAAAGTTGAGGTGACGCCGACTCCGGCGGATGCGGCCGCGATTGTCCGGGCGATCACTGAAGCTGGCTACCCAACGCGTCTTGGCGATTAAGGACGGCTCGGGCATGCGTCGCACCCTCAAGGGCAAAACGCTCTTCATTACCGGCGCCAGCCGTGGCATTGGCCTCGCCATCGCCCGGCGCGCGGCGCGCGATGGCGCTCAGATCGCCATCGCCGCGAAAAGCGTCACGGAAAATCCGAAAATCCCCGGCACAATCTTCACAGCGGCCGCCGATCTCGAAGCGGCGGGCGGCAAGGCGCTTGCCCTCGCCTGCGATATACGTTTCGAAGATCAGGTCGAAGCGGCGATGCAAAAAACTGTAGAGACCTTCGGCGGCGTTGATATTCTCGTCAATAACGCAAGCGCCATCGATTTGCGAGGAATCGACAGGCTTGAGATGAAGCGTTTCGATCTGATGCATCAGATCAATGCGCGCGGAACCTATCTCTGCTGCAAGGCGGCGTTGCCCCATTTGCGCAACAGCGATAATCCGCACATTCTAACTCTGTCGCCGCCGCTTGATCTCAACCCTAAGTGGTTTGCGCCCAATCTTGCCTATACGATGGCGAAATACGGCATGAGCCTCGTAACTCTGGGACTGTCGCGAGAACTGGCGCGCGACGGCATAGCGGTCAATTCCCTGTGGCCGGAGACGGCCATCGCCACCGCCGCCGTTGGCAATCTGTTGGGCGGCGAGGAGATCATTCAGCGTTCGCGAAAGCCCGAAATCGTCGCAGACGCCGCCCACGCCATTCTCACCAGACCAGCGCGCGAGACAACGGGAGAATTTTTTATCGACGCACTGACACTGAGATCAGAGGGCGTCACCGATCTCCTGCCCTATTCTGTCGATCCTGCGAAAGAGGCTGTGCTTGATTTCTTTCTCGACGCCCCGGTCAGCTCCAACGTCCGCAAAGCGACCTTCCACGCAGGTTAACGTCGGTTAACCTGCGAAAGCCCGGGGCAAGTCCCGCGATGCAAGTTACGGCTCGCCGACTCATCATTCCAACGATTCAATGCAGACAGCTTTCAACATTTCTCTCTCCGCGCAAATGGCGCTCGACAAGCGCCTGACCACCATCGCAGAGAATGTCGCCAACGCCTCAACGATCGGCTATCGCGCGACGGGCGTGAGTTTTGAAACTGTGATGTCCAGAAGCGCCAACGCCGCCTATGCCTCGACGGGGACGGATTTCATCTCCCGAGCGCCCGGCGGCCTGACTAAAACCGACAATCCGCTGGACATCGCCGTTAATGGCGACGCATGGTTCGCCATCCGCACCCCGCAGGGTATCGCCTACACGCGCGATGGACGCATGAAAATGCTTGAGACCGGAGAGTTGCAGACCATCAATGGATACACGGTCCTCGACGCCGCAAATGCGCCGATAACGCTTGATCCGACGTTGGGACCGCCGAGAATATTCAACGATGGGATGGTGAGCCAGCAAGATCGCCAGGTTGGCGCCATTGGCCTTTTTCAGATCGATCCGGAGGCGAAACTGACGCGAGGCCCCAACTCCAGCGTTATCCCTTCTCGCCCTGCCACGGTTGTCATAAACTTTGTCAACAACGGTGTGATTCAGGGGCATCTCGAAAACGCCAATGTTAATCCACTACGCGAGATCACTCGATTGATTTTTGCGCATCGTTGCTTCGAGCAAACGGTCTCGGCCTACGACACCATGGATAACGCCCAGCGCAACGCTGTCCGCACTCTTGGCGGCGCCTGATCGCCACACAGATATCGACAGCCTTGCGCGGCTGCGCGAGATGGTTGAGCGATATCTGCGCCAGGGCGGCGGCGCGCGCATAGGCGGAGTCGTCACAGATGTTTTTTCAACGCATCTGCGGGTGGCGGGATTGGCTAAATTCGTTAGCCTCGGCGATTGCGTCAAGATCGAGGACGGTCCGTGCGTGTGCATGGCGCAGGTGGTCCGTATCGATAAGGAATGCGTCAACGTAAAACCATTTGAAAGTCATATCGGCGTCGGCGCGGGCGCTTCTGTATATCGACTTGGTCCTTTTGACATCGCCCCCGATCCATCATGGAAAGGACGCGTGATCAATGGACTCGCCTCACCCCTCGACAACGGCCCGGCGCTGCGTATCGGTTCAAGACCCGGTTCCGTGGACAGAAAGGCTCCACACGCCATGGGCCGATCTCGTATAGATCGTCCGGCGCCGACGGGCGTCGGCGCTATCGATGTTTTCACTCCGCTATGCAGAGGTCAGCGTATCGGCGTCTTCGCTGGCTCCGGCGTCGGCAAATCTACATTATTGGCGATGATGAGTCGTTCGACGTCGTTTAATACTGTAGTGATTTGTCTTGTCGGAGAACGCGGTCGAGAAGTGCGCGACTTCCTTGAGGAGGTCCTGGGCGATCATTCACGGAATGCAATTACAGTTGTCGCGACCAGTGACGAAAGCGCAATGATGCGCCGGCTTGCGCCATTGACTGCGATGACAGTCGCCGAATTCTTTCGCGATTGCGGCGAGTCTGTATTACTGATTATGGACTCCGTTACTCGCTACGCCCATGCTTTGCGTGAAATTGCGCTTGCTAACGGCGAACCTGCCGTCGCCAATGGCTTTACGCCCAGCGTCTTTGCTGAATTGCCGCGTCTGTTGGAACGGGCGGGACCAGGCAACGAGGATAGCGGCGCGATAACGGCTATTTTCTCGGTGCTCGTCGATGCGGATAATCACAACGATCCAATCGCCGATTGCATTCGTGGGACGCTTGATGGCCATATCGTTCTTGATCGCGATATCGCCGAACAGGGCCGATACCCTGCTATCAATATTCTAAAATCCATTTCCCGTCTTGGCGATCGTGTCTGGAGCGACGATCAGCGTGCGCTCGTCTCTCGCTGTCGAGCCATGATCGCCCTATACGAAGATACGCGAGATTTGCGTCTTCTAGGCGGATACCAGGCTGGCGTCGATCCGGCTCTAGACCGCGCCGTGGAAATTACGCCCAAAATATACGCATGGCTGAAACAAATGCCCCAGGATGCTTCCCGGACTGACGCCCTCAATCAACTTGCGGCGGTATTCCCGATGATCTGACAGGCTCCATCGTAACCTCGTAAATTCCTCAAGTCCGGCGCAAGGCGAAGATGTCAACTCTGTTGCTTATGAGACCGATAACGGGGCACAAGCGTGCGACATCCTGATAGAGCATCTGCTCTTTTAAGTCTCGCTATGGCGATGGTCATATTCACGCGTCCAATCCTTGCGTGGGCGCAAATCTCCGCCGGACGGAAGACGACTGGTGATCATGCGGAAAAGGAGATGCAAGATCTTTGCGTAAATATCGCCGCGTCAATCGAGGCAGAACGTATATCCAGAGAAAAGATAGCGCTAGGCGAACTCGAAACACAGATCAAAACACGCCTCACGGCGTTAGAGGCCAAGGAAACGGATGTCAAAGCCAGAATCGACCGTCTCGAAGCGTTTGAAAAGAAAACTGATGGATCGCTGATCTCCTTCTATGCTGGCATGAAAGCTGATGCCGCCGCCGCACAACTCGCCGAACTGGACGAGGATATTGCGGCAGGAATTCTGCTCAAACTCAAGGCTAAAGCATCAAGTGCGATCCTCAACGAAATGCAAGCCGAGCGGGGAGCGGCATTGATCAGGCGCATCGGCAGGCTCAGACAATTTGCGGATGGAAAATCTCCTTGAAAAAAGCATTTTATTTATTGCTTCAGTTGCTACTAATCTCCGCTTGTAACAGCGACCCGAGAGATTTTGATCGCGAGCCGCATATGAGCGCAGTTGGAAGCGGGCTCTACTTCCATGACGACCAGATACCCCTTGGGGCTTTAAAAACAAATGTGTTGGGACCAGGAATGCGGCTGGATGAAAATCGCATTAATTTGTTCAAGGATGTCAAAGCAGTTGGCGTCGGTGATGTTGTCACGATCATGATCTCCATGGATGATCGCGCAACGCTCGGCAATTCAACGGATCGCTCACGAGACGCAAAAATAAAATCGAAATGGGCATTGCTTTTGAGCCTTATTCCGGCGCTGGGTGGAGCCGCCAATTCCCAGACCATTCAGAGTGGCGCGTGGCAAAATGATATCGACGCCAGCACGTCAACTCAGGGCAGAGGTAACGTCAATCGTTCCGAGCAGATGCGTTTTACCCTTGCGGCAATCGTCACTGTCGTACTTCCGAATGGCAATCTTGTTCTGCATGGCTCACAGGAGATTCGAGTCAATCAGGAATTACGTGTGCTAACGATTGGCGGCGTGGCGCGACCTCGCGATATCAGTAAGGAAAATGCAATAAACTACGATAAAATCGCTGAGGCCCGAATTTCCTATGGCGGTCGGGGACGACTGATGGAGGTGCAACAACCAGGCTGGGGTCAGCAACTCTACGATACTTTTGCGCCCTTCTAGACTGACGTCGCTCATGGCCGAAAAATCACAAGACCTTTCCACGCCAACAACACGCCAGATATTAATTGTCGCTTTGGCGATGGTAGTTCTCGCGGCCGGGGGCGGAGGCGCGCTGGGGTTCATGCTTGGCGAACAAGCTGTGTCGCGCCAGGAAGATACGATGTCCGGAACTTATGGATCAACTTCGGTCTCTGGCAAAGACGCCGTGAGCGCTTCCGGGAAGGAATCTTCCATCGCTAGAGCCACACAGGATCATGTGATCAACGGCGAGGGCCATTCCGCCGAACATAGCAAGCCAGCGAGGCATGAGAGCGCACATTCATCGTCTCATCGAGAGATTGTGTTATCAAAATTGATTGTCAGGGAGTTGACGCCCATTGTCACAAATCTGGCGGAACCGGCCAACAACTGGATCAGACTTCAGTCAGCTATTGTCTTTAATTCCGAAGAGATGCCGCATCCGGAAAAAATGATCGCCGAATTGACCAGCGACATCACAGGTTATTTGCGTACTGTTTCCTTGAGTCATCTTGAAGGCGTAGATGGGTTAAGGCGACTGCAGGACGAACTTTCGGAACGCGCTACTATTCGATCCAGCGGAAAAATTCACGAATTTATAATTGAGACCATGGTGGTGCAGTGAAACTAGCCATCCTGATCATTGCTTTATTGGCGCCGGAAATCGCAATCGCCACCGAAACGTCGATTGATCTTGGCGCTATTTTGCCTGTCGGCGCCGCCAGCTCCAGCGGCCGCATGTTTCAATTGCTTGGCGCCCTTACAATTCTGTCTATCGCGCCGGGATTGTTGATCATGGTGACGAGTTTCACCCGCTTCGCGATCGCCCTGTCGTTTTTACGCAGCGGACTGGGCCTGCAAAGCACTCCAGCGAATCTCGTCATGATTAGCCTGGCTTTGTTCATGACTTTTTTTGTTATGGAGCCGACCATCCAACGCGCCTGGTCCGACGGCATGTCTCCATTGATGGATAACAGGATCGACGAAAGACAGGCGCTCGAACGCATAGCGGCGCCATTTCGTGATTTCATGGCGGAACATGTCCGCGACAAAGATATCCAACTTTTCGAGGAACTAAGGAACAGTAAGTTTACCGAGAAAAACAACAAGGCGATGGCTGAGCGTCAGCCAGGTGATCCGCCAGTGTATTCGGTGCTGATTCCTGCTTTCATGATTTCAGAGTTGCGTCGAGGATTTGAAATTGGCTTCCTCATCATCGTTCCCTTTCTGGCTATCGACCTCATCGTCGGCATTATTACTATGTCAATGGGTATGATGATGTTGCCCCCTACGACCATCTCATTGCCGGCAAAAGTGCTTTTCTTCATTCTAATTGATGGCTGGCATGTGCTCGTAGGTAGTCTGGTGCGCTCCTATGGGTGAAGACAAGCAATATGCCGCGCTTTTGATGCTTGCCAGCTTGTTCACTTAACCCTTATCCATCAACTTTTAAGAGTGAATTTAACCCACATCCCGGCCATCATGAACTCTCGGGCTGAGAATGATGACATCTGATCTATTGATGGCCTGACATAAACTTATTCGCCAAACTATATGCCAGGAACAAACCTCGTTCTTTTCTGTTGTCGCAATGATCTGCATTGGCCTAGTTTAAGGTTTTTCTGGAATTCATGTCGCGGAAGTAGAAATCGGCTCGGCGCTGACCAGAAAGACTAAAAAAATTAGAGCCACTTCCCGTGTCGAAGAAACAGGTCAATGCTGGAATATGTCACCAGCGGTTTTAGCTCCAGTTTTCATATATTTTTGCTCACTGCTTGCCTGGCCGGGCGGGTTGGAGCGTGTTTGGCGTCTGGCGTATTTGCGTGTTTGACGAGTTGGGGGGGCGTTGGCGGGATCTGGCGCGATTGAGCGGCGGATTGAGCGCGGATTTTTCCCTGGCCTGCGTGAGACGATAACGCTCTGCCCCATGAGTATACGCAGACGATAAAAAACCGGCCGGAGAACGGGTCTCCGGCCGGCTTGTTTATTTTATGTCAGACCGTCGGTCGCTCAGGGCATGTCGCCGGCGACGAACTTCG
>CAIQCB010000011.1 GCA_903870245.1 uncultured Methylocystaceae bacterium | reverse complement strand
GCGGCGTGATCGAAACGCGCGACGACCGTCGCTTCACCATTGACGCCGAGGCGTTGATCTCTCGATTTCGCGCCGACGGCGTCGACCTGCCTGTCGACATCAATCATGCGACGCATCACGCCTCTCTCAGCGGCGCCCGCGCTGACGCGGTTGGCTGGATCGTCGATCTGAAGGTCGCTCCAGACGGTTCACTGCTGGGCAAGATCGACTGGCTCGACGAGGGCCGCAGTCTGCTGCTCTCGCGCGCCTATAAATTCGTCTCGCCCGACTTCTTTCACACAGCCGACCGCAAGGCGACGTGGCTGCGCTCGCTCGCGCTCGTCACGGCGCCGGCCATCGGCAATCAACAGGCGCTCGCCGCCGCTTCCAGCATGGAGCCTCATTGCATGAAAAATCTCGCCGCCGCCCTGGGAGTCGTCTCTGACGCTAGCGAAGACGCTCTTGTCGCCGCGCTTGCCGCCGGCTTCGTCGACAAGAAAGTTCACGACGAGGTCGTCGCCCAGTTCAGCGCAGTCTCGAAGGAGCTGGGCGAGCTGAAAGCGGCCGAACGTCAGGGCCGCGTCGATGCGCTGCTCGAAGGCGCGCTGAAGGAAAAGAAGATGCTGCCGGCCGAGCGCGGTCACTACGCCTCGCTATGCGCGACCGACGCGGGCTTCGAAAGCGTGAAGTCGCTTCTGGCGGCGCGCAGCGCGGCGCTGCCTGCGTCCGGTCTCGACAAGAAAGAAACGCCGGCCTCAGGCGGACTGCCGTCGGCTGCTCAGCTCTCTCTTGAGGCCGACAAGATGGTGAAGGACGGCCTCGCCGCCGACATCGTCGAGGCGGTCACGAAGCTCCAGGACAAATACGCCGCCGCCTGATGGCGGCGCATTCAAAAATCGCGAAAATCGAAAGGTCATCGAAATGGGTGCAATCGCAGAATTCTGGCCTTTCAAGGCCTCGGCGGCAATCGCCGCATTCACCATCGTCAAGGGGACGAGCAACTTTGGCGAAGTAGCCCCGGCGACGGCGGCAACCGATAAAATTCTCGGTGTTTGCGACAGCATCCCGGCGACTGTTGCGGGGCAGATGATCGATGTGGCGACTGAGGGCGTTCACAAGGTCGTAGCAGGCGCAGCTTTCGACGCCGGCGATCCGCTGACTTCGGATGCGTCCGGTCGGGCTATTCGAGCGACTTTTACCTCCGGTCAGATGAAACACGTCGTCGGCGTTGCTCTGCAGCCTGCCGTCGCAGCCGGCGACATCGTTATTTTCTCCGTTTCGAAATCCGTCATCGCCGGCTGATCGCCGGCTCATTTGTCCTTCTCGGGACAATCGCAAGTTTCCCTGTCGGGATAATCACGAGGCATAAAAATGTCGCAGAACCGCCCCTTCGTTTCGAACGCAGCGATGACGGCCATCGCCATCGCCTATCGCAATCCGGATATTGCGATGATCGCCGATCAGGTGATGCCGCGCGTGCCGGTGTCGACCGAGAATTTTAAATGGCTGGAATATCCGCTCGCCGACGCCTTCACGATTCCGAATACGGCTGTCTCGCGACGTGGCCAGGTGCCTGAAGTCGAGTTCGGCGCCACCGAACAGGCGGCGGCAGTCAACGATTACGGTCTTCAGAATGTGCTGCCGAATTCGGACATCGAGGCCGCTGCCGCGCAGCGCGCGCAGGGTCTGAGCACCTTCGACCCTCGCAATCACGCAACCGCCATGCTGACCGGGCTTATGCTTCTGGATCGCGAGGTGCGCGTTGCCGCCGCCGTTCAGAATTCTGCCAACTACGCTGCGGCGAACGTAACGACAATCGCCAGCGCCGGTGATCGTTTTGACAGCGACACCTCCGATCCCGAGGCTGTGATCGATGCAGCCCTGAACGGCGTTTTATTGTTTCGTCCAAACACGGCTGCCATGAGCGCGCAGGTCTGGCAGAAAATGCGTCGCCAGCCAAACCTCGTAAAGGCTGTGCGCGGCACGGTTCAGGCCGATGGGAAAATCACACGCCAGGAATTCGCCGATTATTTCGAGATTCCAAACGTGCTGATCGGCGAAGCCTTCGTGAATACGGCTCGTCCTGGTCAGCCGGCGTCGCTGTCGCGCGCATGGGGAAAGCACATCTCCCTCCTCTACATTGACCGCATGGCCAATACTCAGGGCGGCATGACGTGGGGTTTTACGGCTTCCTTCGGCTCACGCATCGCGGGAACAATTCCGGACGCAGATGTCGGCCTGAAGGGCGGCGAGGTCATCCGCGTCGGCGAGCGATGCGCTGAGCTTGTTGTCGCCAAGGCCGCCGGCGCGCTCATCCAGAACGCGATCTCTTAAAACAGTCGTCGCACGATCACGCCTGCGCGCCTAACGCGCGGGCTCCTTTACAAATGAGGGAAATCAAATGAGCGATGAAAAAACATCCGTCGGCAAAAACACAAAAGCCGAAACGAAAGACCAGCGCTTTAAAACGCTCTTCAATATCATCATCGACGGGAAGACGATGGAGGCCGGCGCCGAGGTTGTGCTGAACGAGGATCAGTGGCGCGACCTTAAAGCCATGGGCGCGATCGAGGGCGACTGGTCGAACTAACGCGCATTTTTAGCGGGGTAGAGCAGCGGCAGCTCGTCTGGTTCATACCCAGAAGGTCGAAGGTTCGAGTCCTTCCCCCGCTTCCAGATATTCATTCGGTGTAACGTCAATGAGCGCACTCTTCGCAACAGTTTCGGATGTGCAGGCGCGTTTCCCCGACGACGCTGCGCTGCTGTGCGCGAATGAAAGCACCCGACTTCCCGACTGGTCGCGTTTCGCCGCAGCGCTGTCGGATGTCTCGATGGAAATCCAGATCGTGCTACAGGCGCGCTACACGCCGGCGCGCCTTGCCGAACTCGACGAAGAGTCCCTTGGCGCCCTGAAGATATT
>CAIQCB010000010.1 GCA_903870245.1 uncultured Methylocystaceae bacterium | reverse complement strand
CGCCAACAACACGCCAGCGGACGCGGGACGTTTGTTCCCCTGGCCTTTGAGCCCGGCGAGGCGTTTCAGTTCGACTGGAGCGAAGATTGGGCCTTTATCGGCGACGAACGGGTGAAGCTGCAGGTCGCGCACATCAAGCTGTCGCATAGCAGGGCTTTTGTTCTGCGGGCCTACCTTCTTCAAACGCACGAGATGCTGTTTGACGCCCATTACCACGCGTTCCGGATTCTGGGCGGCGTGCCGCGACGCGGGATTTACGACAATATGCGCACCGCCGTCGATCGTATCGGCGCCGGCAAGCAGAGGCAGATTAACGCGCGCTTTGCGGCGATGGCCAGTCATTATCTGTTCGATACGGATTTTTGCAATCCGGCGTCGGGATGGGAGAAGGGCCAGGTTGAAAAGAACGTCCGGGACGCCCGCCATCGGCTCTGGCAAGTCGCGCCCCGTTTTCCAACCCTTGAAGCCCTGAACGATTGGCTTGAACGTCGCTGTCAGGAGCTCTGGCGCGAGATTCCCCATGGAGGCCAGCCGGGCTTGATTTTTGATGTCTGGCAAAGCGAAAAAGCGGCTCTTATGCCGTTGCCGCCGGCTTTTGACGGCTTTGTGGACTACGGCAAGCGCGTCTCGCCGACCTGTCTTGTTCACCTTGACCGCAACCGCTACAGCGTGCTGGCTTCCTTCGCCAACCGGCCGGTCAGCTTGCGTGTTTATCCTGATCGCATCGTCGTTGTCGCCGAAGGTCAAATCGTCTGCGAACATCAGCGCGTCATCAATCGCTCCCACAGCCATGGGCGGACAATTTATGACTGGCGTCATTATCTGGCCGTTCTCCAGCGCAAACCCGGCGCTTTACGCAATGGCGCGCCTTTTGCTGAACTACCGGACGCCTTCAGGCAGTTACAACGCCATCTCCTCAAGCATCCCGGCGGCGACAGGGAAATGGCGGAGATCCTGGCGCTTGTTCTCCAGCACGACGAACAAGCCGTTTTATGCGCCGTCGAATTGGCGCTGGGCGACGGTGCGCCGACAAAACTTCATATCCTCAACGTTCTGCACCGGCTGATCGACGGCAAATCGGCGTCGCCGCCTACCGTCGATGCGCCGCAGGCGCTGAACCTGACCCGCGAACCATCCGCCGATGTCGAACGCTATGACAGCTTGCGCGACGACATCGCTGCGCGGGAGGTTCGTCATGCGTCATGATCCTGCCGGAGCTGCGGTTATCATCATGCTGAGGAGCCTGAAAATGTTCGGCAAATGTTCGGCATGGCGCAGGCCGCCGGCGACCTGATGGAGCAGGGATCGCCGGCGTTCGAGGCGGCGATCCCTATCCTTTCCCAGCTCCTGAAAGCGGAGACGGCCGAGCGTGAAGTGCGTTCTGTCGCCTATCAACTCAAGGCGGCGCGGCTGCCGGTCTACAAGGATCTGACGGGTTTCGATTTTGCCGCCAGCGAGGTCAATGAGGCGCTCGTGCGTCAGTTACATCGTTGCGAGTTTACCGAAAAGGCCGAAAATATCGTTCTGGTGGGCGGCCCCGGCACCGGAAAGTCGCACCTCGCGTCAGCTCTCGCCGTCCAGGCCATCGAACATCACCGGAAAAAGGCGCGGTTCTACTCGACCGTGGAGTTGGTCAATGCTCTCGAACAGGAGAAAACAAACGGAAAGGCCGGACAACTGGCCGAGCGACTTGTGCGCTACGACCTCGTTATCCTCGATGAGCTGGGCTACCTCCCGTTCAGCGCGTCAGGCGGCGCCTTGCTCTTTCACCTGCTGAGCAAACTCTACGAACGCGCCAGCGTCGTCATCACCACAAACCTGAGCTTCAGCGAATGGGCCGGGATTTTTGGTGACGCCAAAATGACGACGGCGCTCCTCGATCGCCTCACCCATCATTGCCACATCGTCGAAACCGGCAACGACAGTTTCCGGTTCAAGGCGAGCGCGGCGGTGACAAAAGGAAGGAAAGAAAAATCTTGACCTGGACCTCAATCTGACGTCCAGAACACAAATCAACCCGGGTCAAATCTCAGTGAAAATCCCGGGTCAAATCTCAGTGAAAATTAACACGCTATCGCTATTACGTCTCGACCCATCGCGTCTCGAACGATCCCGACGATCTTCGGCGGGGGGCGCGTTATCCGGCGGGG
>CAIQCB010000009.1 GCA_903870245.1 uncultured Methylocystaceae bacterium | reverse complement strand
GTGTTTTCGCCAGCGCCGGCAGTAGCGTTTGCGCCTACAGCGACCGATCTGGTTCCAGAGGCGAGCGCACCCGTGCCCACGGCCGACGAATCGGCTTGCTGAGCCTGGGCGCCAACACCGGCGGCGAAAGCGCCCGTCGCATTGGCTCGCGCATTGGCGCCGAAAGCGGCGGCGTTGGCCGCCTGCGCCCGCGCATTGGCGCCCGAAGCCGTCGAATTGATCCCCAGCGCCTGCGCGCCCAGACCGGCGGCGAAAGCGCCTGTCGCATTCGCCAGCGCATTAGCGCCGAAGGCGGCGGCGTTGGCGCCATTGGCGGTCGCGCCCGCGCCCGAAGCCACAGAGTTGATCCCCAGCGCCTGAGCGCCCAAACCGGCGGCGAAAGCGCCTGTCGCATTCGCCAGCGCATTGGCGCCGAAAGCGGCGGCGTTGGCCGCCAGCGCCCGCGATCCGTTGCCCGAAGCCGTCGCCGATGCGCCGGTGGCGTTGGCCTGGAACCCCACGGCGGATGCAGATGAGCCATTGGCGATGGATAAGGCGCCCAGGGCGGTCGAGAATTGACCGCTGGCGAGGCTGGCTCCGCCCAGCGCGGTCGCGTATGAGCCAAGGGCGTTCGCCTGGAAGCCCCCGGCGAATGCAAATGTGCTCTGGGCCAAAGAACTGTCGCCGATCGCCGTCGACGATAGGGCGGAAGCATTTGCGGAAACGCCTACTGCGGTTGCGCTATCACTGGAAACCCTTGCGAGACTGCCCACAGCCGTCGCGCCAGCGCCATTGGCCAGCGCGCCCGGTCCCGAGGCCGTCGAACTGATCCCTAGCGCCTGCGCGCCCAAACCGGCGGCGAAAGCGCCTGTCGCATTCGCCAGCGCATTGGCGCCGAAAGCGGCGGCGTTGGCCGCCAGCGCCCGCGATCCGTTGCCCGAAGCCGTCGCCGATGCGCCGGTGGCGTTGGCCGCATTGCCCATCGCCGTCGCGCCCACTCCATTGGCCAGAGCGCCCGCGCCAGAGGCGACCGAATTGATCCCCAGCGCCTGCGCGCCCAAACCGGCGGCGAAAGCGCCTGTCGCATTCGCCAGCGCATTGGCGCCGAAGGCGGCGGCGTTGGCCGCCAGCGCCCGCGATCCGTTGCCCGAAGCCGTCGCCGATGCGCCGGTGGCGTTGGCTAATGCGCCGAACGCGCTCGCAAATGCGCCGTTGGCGCCGCTCCATGAGCCAATTGAGGTCGCATATGTCCCCGAGGCGGTCGTCAGATTGCCCAGGGCCGAGGCGTAAAACCCATTTGCCAGCGAGCTATCGCCAATCGCCGTTGTCGACAATCCATAGGCGTTCGCCTGGGAGCCCAGCGCAGTCGCATTATTGCCAAAAGATGCTCTCGAACCGTTGCCAATCGCTGTCGATCGGGCGCTATCGGCATAGGCGCCCGCGCCCGAGGCCGTGGTGTTGATCCCCATAGCCTGCGCGCCAAGACCGGCGGCGAAAGCGCCTGTCGCATTGGCCAGCGCATTCGTTCCTATTGCAGCGGCGTTGGCCGCCAGCGCCTGAGCGTTCGTGCCGATCGCAATGGCGTTCGCGGCGTTCGCCACGGCGTTGGGGGCAAGGTTGCCGCCGATGGCGATGGCGCCGGCCGAAGTGGCCGAACCATTGCCTGCGGCGTATTGCGCATGGGCGGGGCTGGTGAAGACAATCAATCCGGCGATGACGCCGCCGGCGAGCGCGCTTGAACGCAACAGCGTCTGGATAGAATCTGCCGGCGCTCGGGCAGGGCGCAAGGCGCCGGGGGCGGAGAAGCGGGAAGAGCCTGCGTGAATCGGGTGAGTAATCCTGAGGTTCATGCGCCGGCTCCCGGAAAAACTAGGCGCGGCCATGACGAACGGTGACTGGGCCAGAATCGAAACATATCCAGAAAAACAATGATGTTGTCATTCAAATAAAGCGATAATCGCCTTAGGCGAACCGCTTTCGCGCTGTTTGTTGCCGATGCGCAACGGTTTTCGCCCATCGCGGCGCAACCGACGCCATACGCAACGCCCCGAGGCGAAGGCGGCGAAAGATAACCTGGCCAAAAAATCATTTGAAAATCCTCGAACCTAACGATGGCGCAGGCCGCATGGAGCCATAGCCATGGTTAAGTCTATGGCGAAATTGAAACCGGAAGCTGAACTATTTTGATAAAGGGCAAAAAAAACGGCCCTGTTAGCTCGATTACGCAGAAGGTGTGGCCGCAGAGCAACAGTTCGCGGCAAGGCTCCTGCCCTATCCGACCAGTCTATTTCCGATCTGGCGCCATATCCTTCGGAAACACATTACAGTTGCGCTCAAGCTTGAGATATGGGACTATGTAAACATCAAAATGACAATCGTGTGATCGCTTCGCTTGGGAACGACTTGGATGATGACTAAATTGATTTCCCGCCTGAGACATTTCCGCGCCGACCGCCGCGGTGCAGTGGCGATCATGACGGCGCTGGCGATGGTTCCGATCCTTCTGAGCCTTGGCGGCGCAATTGATTACGCTCGAATCATGGCCTTGCGCACAAGGCTTCAGCAGGCGACAGACTCAGCGGCGCTGGCGGCGCTGGCGGCGGCCCAGAGCGCTAAAATAAATCCAAATTACATTACTAATGCAGGCGGAGCTGAATATGGGTCTGGTGAAGTTTCAACACTTGGCTCCTCCGGAGCCTATAAAGATGTCGCCAGTAATTACATCGAGCAAAATTTTAATCCTGACAAATCTTTTCAAATCACGACAAACGCCACTCCGGATTGGCAGAACGGGACGCTGACCCTCAATGTTTCGACTCCGGCGCAAACTTACCTGCTCGCATTGGCGGGCATCGACAAGATAAACATTTCGGCGTCGGCCACCGCCGCGATCGGCGAGGGCGGCAAGATGCAGGAGATCGCCATCGCCTTCGATACGACCTTCTCGATGAATTTCAAGGGACGCAAGGAGGCCGCGCTGGCCGCGGCGAAAGACTTCATCAAAAAGGTGATGAATTACTCGACTGGTCTGCCGAACCCGAATGTCAAGGTGGCGCTGGTGCCCTTCAATGATTATGTGAATGTTGGCAATAAATATTTTTGGCGGGCTCTTCCCATTGGCGTATCATGGCTGACCAGCACCGATGATATCGTGCAGAAATTTCCAAAAGTCTGCTGGGACGCCAAAACTGAAACCAAAGAGATTGAGAAATGTAGCAACGTCTCTACTACATGCCAGAGACCCAAGTGCACGACAGTCTCGAAAACATGCACCAAGGATGGGGAGAATTACGCCTGTACCGGCACCGAATGCTCCGGCACGGAGGATTATGCCTGCGACAAAGAGGTTTGTGTGGGCACAGGCACCCTCCAAACAACAACAACGCCGGGTGGATGCAACGCCGCATATGAGATTGTCACGCCCTGGAAGGGTTGCGTCGGCTCGCGCGATTCTACATCGGATGTAATAGATCGCGCCGATGAAAACAATAAAGTTCCCGCCGTCTTTTCCGTCGCCTGTCCGAATGTGCCTATCGCTTATTTGTCGGCAAATTACCTGATAACCTATCTGAACCAGGGCAAGACGGTCTATACTTACTATAGAAATGCCGAAGCTAATTTATATAATCAGTTGGATAATATTGTTTTCGACGGCTCCACATATATTGCGCCCGGACTTCTGTGGGCCTGGAGGGTTCTTTCACCTGAAAAGCCTGTTGCAGGCTGGTATGAATCGTCAACCGAATGGATGCCTAAATCTGACTACGATAAATATATTAAAGATGGATACACCGTAACGCGATGCGGACTGCCACTCTCTCCCGAAAGCCTCTTGAACAAACTCAAAACATGGGGCCTTCCGGATTATAATTTCTGGAACTACAACGCTCCGGGTTGCCCCTATGACTATGTGAACAAATCCATCATCCTGATGACTGACGGCTACAGCACAAAATCCGCCTCCTACGATGCCCTTGGTCTGCACGAAAAAACAGATCGCGCCGCCGCCAACGCCAAGCTGGCGAAGATCTGCACGAACATCAAGTCGAAAGGCATTAAAATTTACACGATCGCCTTCACGGTGAACGATAGCGATACGCTCAACACCCTGAAAGACTGCGCCAGCGATTCCAAGAGCTATTTCGACGCCGTCGACGCCGCAGCGCTTGCAGGAGCTTTCCAGAATATTGGAAACAACCAGACACGACTACGGCTGATTAAATGAGCGGCGGTTCCTTTGTGAAGAAAAGCTCATTCGAACATCAAACGGGATAGCGCCCATGATCCGGAAACTCTTTGCTATCGTCCTACTTGCCGTTTGCGCGCTTACCTCGGCAGCCAACGCCTCGCAGGAGAGATGGAGCGTCTCCGAAGGTCTGGTCGGGGAGCCGCACGGGGTCTGGACTATTGAGACCAAAGGAGAAGAGCTGACGGCCTTCGCCGAAATGTTCGACGCCGAAGGCAATCGAACAACCTTTTTTCTTACTGGCAAGCACGAGAACGAGGAGATCGTTTTCGACCGCGAGACCGTGGGCGAGGAGCCCAAATGCGCCTACAGGATCAAAGGAACGCCGCAGGATACTGGCGATCCCCTTTCTGGGGTGATGGAATGCAACGGCGCCAGTGAGTCCGACGGTAAGGCGACATGGCTTGCGAAAAAGATTCCCGAGCCGCTCGAAATCTCTCAACCGGACAGGAGCGCTTTAACCGTCCCGGGCCTGAAATGACGATCGGGCGCGCCAAGCTCCCCTATTCAAGACGACCACCCTGCAAGACGACCATCTGCTGCCGCTCTTAAGAAGATCCCCTAGTAACTCGTCTGGCTGACGCTAGAGGTTGTCTGAGCCTCGCTTTGTCCGACTTCCGGCCTCGCCAGATTGGACCCGGCCTCGCCAGATTGGACAGAGAGTGTGAGCCCGCAAATCTGGATCGAAAAAAAGCGGTAATATAATACCGCTAATCATAAATATATCTTTTTAATATCATTTTCCGGCAAATCCCTTCCCAAAACTGCTTGACCCCCCTGCCCGTCTGGTTTATCCCACCCCTATCCGGACATTCGTTCAACGGAAACTCATCCCATGTTTGGCAAGACCTATTCGGCGAAGCCCGCCGATATCGAAAAGAAATGGCTACTGATCGACGCCTCCGGGCTCGTCGTCGGCCGCCTCGCCTCGCTGATCGCGCTGCGTCTGCGCGGCAAGCACAAGGCCACATTCACCCCGCACATGGATGATGGCGACAATATTGTCGTTATTAACGCCGACAAGGTTGTGCTGACCGGCCGCAAGCGCGACCAGAAGGTTTATCACCATCACACCGGCTACCCCGGCGGCATCAAGGAACGCTCGGCCAAGTTCATTCTTGAGGGACGCTTCCCGGAGCGCGTGCTCGAAAAGGCTGTGCAGCGCATGTTGCCGCGCGGCCCGCTCGGCCGCCAGCAGCTCGGCAATCTGCGCGTCTACAAGGGCGCCGAACACCCGCACGCCGCGCAAAACCCGCAGACGCTCGACGTCGCCGCCCTTAACGCCAAGAACGCCCGGAGCGCCTGACCATGGCCGAGACCCTTTCCGCTCTCTCCGACCTTCAGCAGGCCGCCGTCGTCGAGGCGCCGCGTTATGTCCAGAAGCTCGACAAGTATGGCCGCGCCTACGCCACCGGCAAGCGCAAGAACGCCGTCGCGCGCGTGTGGATCAAGCCGGGCGCCGGCAAGATCACCGTTAATGGCCGCGACGTCGAAACCTATTTCGCACGCCCCGTGCTCCGCATGATCCTCCAGCAGCCGCTGGCGGTCGCCAAGCGCCTCGGCCAATACGATCTGATCGTCTCGGTCGCCGGCGGCGGCCTTTCGGGTCAGGCCGGCGCGGTGCGTCACGGTCTGGCCAAGGCCTTGACCAACTTCGAGCCGGAGCTGCGCTCGCCGCTGAAGCGCGAAGGGTTCCTGACCCGCGACTCCCGCGTCGTCGAGCGCAAGAAATACGGCAAGCGCAAAGCTCGCCGCAGCTTCCAGTTCTCGAAGCGCTGATCGTCGACACATTGTCACAACAAAAAAAAGCCGGGCTCCTGCCCGGCTTTTTTCGTTGCTGTAGCGATCGGTTCCGAACCCGTCGCGCCCGGCGTCCTGCTCCCGCGGCGCGGCTTATTCGGGCCGCGAGACGAAAAGGGCCAATAGCGACGCGCCAAGCGCCATTCCTGCTGTCAAGCCGAACGAGCTGGCCACGGCGTCGAGTATGTTGGGACTGCGTCCCGGCGAGAAATGCTGAAGATATTCGAGCAAGAAGCTCAAGGCTGCGGCGAGAGCCCAGTAGGTCCGCCGGGACCGCGACCGCTCATAGCCCAAAGCTGCGAAGAGGCCTGCGCCGGCATAGGCGATCATATGCTCGATCTTGCCCGGGTAACCGGTCTGCGGTCGTTCGGAGCCGGGAACCAGCGACAAAACCACGATGACGCCGAGACAAAACCAGGCGGCGGCGCGAAACCAGGGTCGAAGGCGCCGCCACGCAAGGACGAGATCAGGAGAGGTCATCGGCGGCCCCTGTTTCGCGCACGACAGGCGGAAAACCGGCGACGCGCTCGAAAATCATTCGCACGTCGTCCAGCGACACTTCCGCCAGTGCGCCGCGCGTTTCAAGCAATTCATTAAGAAGGAAGGCGAGCAGCGCGCGTTGAGAGGGCGCCAGCGCCGAAAGCTGTTCGGGGCCGAGAAATCGCGACGCCTTACGGGACAGCGCTTCGTAATCTGCGGGCGGCGTGGAGGTCATGTGAAAAGCTTAAAAGTCCTATGAACCACAGGGCAAGGGAACAGTCGGAACCGCAGAGGGCGACGGGCATCTAACGCCGGATATGGAACCCGGGAATAAGCCCGGCCCCCGGATTTTACAAGCATCGCCTATCTTGCCTTGCGAGCGGAAATATAGAGGAATAGAGCGCATTCTATACGGTCCGTATAGAGGAGCCTCTAATGCAATCTCAAAAGACTTATCCACGGATTAACGGATTTCGTCTTGGCGTCTACGTTTTCAAGGACGCCGAGATTGTCGACTTCGCCGCGCCATACGGCGTATTTTCAGTCGCACGCCGGCTCGACCCGGAACTCGACGCATTCATGATTGCAGATGCGATGAGGCCGGTTCAGACTCAGGCAGGCTTCACCGTCGTTCCCAATTACTCATTTAGCGATGAACCTGACATTGACGCATTCTTGATCCCTGGCGGCTTCGGCACACGGCAGGAAACGCATAACAAACGCCTTCATGCCTACATCCGCTCATTACCGACGTCATGCCTTATCACGAGCGTTTGCACAGGATCGTGGATATACGGAAAGATGGGATTGCTCGACGGTATAGCGGCAACCAATCGCAAGGAGCCCGATCGGCTTGAAGCATCCAACCTCGGAAAAGTTCCCATCGACCGGCTCGCAGAAATTGCTCCTCATTGCCGAATTAGCCGCGCCCGTGTCGTGGATAGTGGAAGGATTGTCACCGCTGGCGGCATCGCATCTGGAATGGAAATGGGATTCCACCTTCTACGACGCGCAGGTCGAGACGAAGATTTCATCCGGGAAGTCGCCCGGATCATGGAATATGAGAAAGCCTATGAAGGATACCGAGACGATCTCGAATACGCTTGACCAATGAGGCTAAACATCGGCCCTAAAGCTCCGGTGTAATACTTGAGCTATAAGTTTAAAGGGACGGGTTGCATTCACACAGGGGGGACCAAGCGCCCCGGTGATTATGGCCCCTTACGAGACACGAAGGCGCAAATTCAAACGCCGTTCCGTCAGTCGTTAACTTCGGGAAAGGGAAGCCGACGCTCTGACATATCCGTAACTGCGCCCTCGAACGGTCGCGCCGAGCCGTAACCTTGCAACCTAATCACGGGGAACAATTAAGAAACAAATGCGAGCGACGCGTGAACCGCGAATCCATAAATATGTATGTAAGCTATTGAAAATTGGAGCGGGCGAAGGGAATCGAACCCTCGACATACAGCTTGGGAAGCTGTCGTTCTACCACTGAACTACGCCCGCGCCACTCCACACTAACCTTGCCGGCGGCGCGATTCAATTGCGAAAAGATTGGTGGTGGCGGATAGGGGGTAAAATTTGATCCCGCCAGTTCGCCCGTATCTCAAGGCGCTCAAGCACGACGCGCCTGCAACGCGGCCAAACATGCGTCCCGTTGAGATGAAATCGCAAGACTGAATGCAGATCCAGACATTGCATTGGGTGCGAACCAACTGGATAAAGAACGGACAGCTCTGATCAAGCAGCTGGGATCGATCCTCCTGAAACGCGGAGACATTGCTCCCCTTATCAAGAATCTTCTCGCAGAAAATATTCTCATTCTCCAGAACGGGCTATTCAACCCAGCGATCGCTGGGGACTTGCTTGCAACGATCGGAACGACAAATCGTTTCAGGCGTCGTGATGACCTGCAATCATTGTCTTGCAATCATTGTCTTGCGATCTTTGTATTGCACTCTGTCCCAGCCTGATTCCGCATCTGGGGACGACGGACTAAAAACCAATATTGCCCGGGATTAGCTGACGGCCTAACGCGCGCCGTCAGGTTTTTGATTTATTTGCGGCGTCTGCCGCGATGTTCGAGAGTTTTACAGCTTCAGCTGCGGCTCTCGCAGCTTCCTCCGTAGCTTTCGCCGCTTCCTGGGCGGCCCGATGCGCGCTCTCCTCTGCCTGATGCGATACCGCCAACGCAGCCGCAGCAGCGGCGGCGGCGGCGGCGGCGGCGGACTCAGTAGCGGCTTCAGCTGCGGAAGCAGCTGATATCGCCGATTTTTGAGCAGCCAGAGATATGTGCCTTTGACCTGCTTCTATGGCTACCTCGGATGCATGCTTCGCCGCATCGCGGGCGAGTTCAGCTGCTTTGGCGGATCTTTTCGCGGATTCTGCCGATTTTAGCGTGAGCTCATGCAATGTTTCCAGTGAGGCGACATATCGCTTGTTCATTATGGAATAGCCGTTCTGCAGATTATTCACTTCCTCACTTAAAGCCAGAATTTTGTTGTTAAATTCGATAGACTGCTTGTGTAATTCATTTTTAAACTCTTCGCGTAAATTGTCCTCCATCTGATTGTTCTCCCTTTTTCCCAGATAAATCGCATGTAGAGCTGAAGAGCCTCTTCTACAACAATCACTGATTAATTGCGACCTGTCAGCCCGTCCGTTTATACGCTTGAATACGCAACCAGTGACATGGCCTTCTAAATCGGCCTGGAGGAATCGTCATATATCTTGCGCTACACACGCTCACCGCTACATGAGGGCTGCGGTTGCGTCACTTCATGCGCGATTCCAACTTTTATGATTGCCGTGACGTGATTTATGTCATTATGACGCTGTCTGATATACTATCATTTTACTCAAGCTCTTCGGCGAAAAAGGGTATATGAGATCAATCATTTAATGAGCATGGAATATAGTTTTTTAAGGCTCTCACGCCAACATCGTCTAACGATCTAAGCCGATGATGAATTTCAATGCCTTGCCGGAATGTTGATGTTTCAAGAATACTTCCGCCAAACCGGACTGATGCCACAGGCTCGCAAGCGTTTACAAAAATATGAACACCAAGAACTCGCAATTATAGACTCGCCTGGGTCGCGCTACTCCTCCAACAATGATTTAATATCGGCCTGCCCTTTTGGAATGGCGCAAAGTAAATTGCATAATTATAAATAAATATTTTTAGACGAAACTCGGTTAATCATATTAATTAGGTGCGCAATCGATTTAGCCGACATTTTTCTCATAAGATTTAATCTGTGATTTTCAACAGTTCTTTGGGAAATATTCAAATTGAATGCAATAATTTTATTGGCCGCGCCTTGTAATATTTGCTCTAAAACTTTGTTTTCCTGTATTGTCAATCTCGTTAAATTAGAAGTTATCGCAGATTCTTCTCTGAGTGTATTTAGAACAAGCTCGTTGCGCTCGGCCGCTCTTATAAGGCATGAATTTAATTCATCCTTGGTTAAAGGCATTTTTAGAAAGTCAAAAGCTCCCATTTTTATGGCATTGACCACATCACATAATTTCGGATTATTTGAATATAAAACCACTGCTGCGAAATTATTTGATGATTTCATAGCGAGAAAATCATCTAAATGGCTTAAATGCTTGTCAAAATGCGCCATACAGCAATAAGGCCCACCATTGCTTGGCAGTCGGCTACATGCAGCCGAAGCGGGATGGAATACCGGATAGAATTGAGTGTCGTGAAGGATAGATGCAATTTTGTCTTTTGATGATTGGACATCATCATAGATGTGCACGATTATTGATCCGCTCATAGCATGATTTTAACAAAGTAAATTATAAAATACAATCAGTATATTTACTTATAAAATATCGACCGGCCCTTGAAACTTTATCCATCGGACATCACTTAAATAATCGTAAAGCGCAATCTTTATGTTTAGATCCGCTCATGGATCTTCCACGAATTTGATGCAAATCAAATTTTTTAGCTGTCGACTTTTTGGGTTAAAAGCCAAAGAAATATAATCATTATGATTGGCGATTCAGCACTACCTTTGAGTATCAGTGTTTGTTCAACAAAGACCTGATTTATGAAAAGACTGATTGAATTCGTTACTGACGATTAGTTTGTTTACAACTTCAGCCCAACTAGATTGAGTATAAATGACGACTTGCGCCTCTATAAAAAAAATAATTGGATAAGCTCAACTCACTGAATTTCTCAAAATCAACAACATAGGTGTTTATATGCGAGTTCTTGTCTCTGGCAGAAGCGATATAGGCGAAACTAACCCCTTCGCACATCTCAAACACTACAAATCTGAAATTTCCCGAGCCAGCAGTCAACGCAAATTTGTTTACGCCTACCTCTCCAAATTTCATTTGCTAAATCCTATAACAGAATTGATAAGCGGGAATGAAGGAGGCGCGGAAGAGATCGGAATACATTGGGCGATAATCAATAGTGTTCCCACAGTCATGTGGAATACACTAATTTACGAACCATCTATGTTAATCCAATCCTTCAAATTGTTGATAGGAAGAAAACTGAATTCTCGCTCAAATAAAGAAAGCATAAACGAACGAAACAAGCGAATGATGATCGGAAGTCATCCAGATATAGTATTAATTTTTAGTGGTGATCAGGCAACAGTTGAGATTGCTCAGTGCGCGAGGGACCGTGGCCTTGAGATCGTTGAAGTAGAGGTTCCTGATTTTGACGCCTCTCCACGTCTCAGCTTATCATAAATATTATATTGCACGATCGTATCCACGATATTTATTTGTTATTCTTATATCGATAGCAATAGCTTTTCTGAGATTGAGATCAGATTGAAAAAAGGAACTAAGGTTGGCTCAACATAGTCCAACAAAGTGAGATGCACGAATTTCTCGTCCCTTGAGACTCGCAGAAGCCCGCGGTGAATACCCCGCCTAGCCATATGTCGCTGAACCGTGTGCAGCGCATCAGGCCGATGAATGATTTCAAGCCATTTGCTGGGAGCATATCAAAACAATCAAATAATCCTGAATAATCATGAAAAGCACCGGGAAACGAACAGAGTTTAACTCAATTCGTCGGAGAGGGCGCTGGTATTGAAGGGCTTGTAACCCCTCTTAAAAGCCGTCTTGGTGGTTTGGCCCGGTAGGACATACATCCTACAACCAGATTTCACGACTTAAAGTTTCATGTAACGAGCAGACTGTTCGTGGCAATCAATTATCACCCAAAGGCTAAAACAAAGAATAGACTTTATCAAATCTTTGCGCGTTGAGCGGCGCTGAACTCTGTTCCTCGAGTATAACCCGGCAAAAATATTTAATTAAAAGGGCTCACTGCCGATTCTCTTAAAAAAGCTAAATACATTATTCGCCGCCATTGAAGCATTTGCTGATTTTATGACAAAAATCAAAAACTTTACAGCTACTTCATCATGAGCGTCAGTGATCAATCCTATGAAAGCCTGCTTCAAATTATAGTTCGGCCCTGAATGATGCGAAGGGCAAGAATAATAACGGCCACAATGAGCAGGAAGTGGATATATCCTCCGAGGGTGTAAGAAGATATAAGTCCAAGGACCCACATGACGACGAGTAAGAGAGCTGTTGTTTCAAGCATGTTAGTATGTCCCAAAAGACGGAGAGATTAAGAGAATATTTTTTATATCGATGAATATCAGGCGTCGTTGGATTACGCCAACGACGCCAACTCTTAAGGTCGGCTATTAATTCATAAAGACTGCTCTTTATATTTAATGCCGCAGAAGTTTACTCAATCAAGCAATGGTTGCTCAAACTTTATCCACGAGCTTCTTGACGGCGTCTTTAGCATCGCCAAGAGCTCCTTGAGCCTCACCTTTAAGGCTTTGAGCAGCGCCTTCGATTTCAAGCGATGGATTTCCCACGGCCTTGCCTACGACCTGTTTGATGCTTCCAGCTGCCTCATTTTCCGCAGATTTGATTTTGTCGGTAGTGCTATTCATGTTTATTCTCCATAGTTGACAGCAGGTTTGCATGCTGACTCTGCAACCGGAGACTTATCCGACATAACTTAAATGGTGTTCATTCAAGAAGTATTTTAGTGAGGGAAAATACTTATGTCATAAATTTCATGCTGGAAGCCACGATTCAGGATGCGTTTTGCACCCGTATCTTTTTCATGATTCATTCCCGTCACGCGTTTCCTTTAATATTTTAACGGGGATATGATCCGACTGGGCAGCTTCCCCTCTGCGAATTGCGTGCTGACCACACCGGATCTATCTCGCCATGCCCAACCCCAACGCCAAGACCTGTATTTAAATTACGCAAGGCGAGACAATTTTTGCGGGGTTCAGCGCGCCCAAGCCGCTCCCAACAAGGCGAGACCGCATGTGGTATTGGGCGTCTGGACGCCAGAACATTTATGGCGTCTCGTTACTCATCCTCGCCGCCAAAGGAGCCTCATGAGGCAGTCGCGCCACCCAAGGGAGCGTCATAAAATCTCTGGTTGCCCTAACGCATGAACCGGACCATCGGCCCGTCTGAGGCGTTGTAAAAAAGATTTATTTCCGAGGCGATCCGCAGCGCCCTGTCACCCTGTGGGTGAAATGGCGTGAAAAGCGGTTACCGTCGCACCGGCAGGCGTTCAGGATGTGGAGAGTCGATGTTCCCGCCACACAACCTGGCGGTTCATCGCGCTGGCTGATTGGCCCCCCTGCCCTTGGCCAATACAAATTCTTGAAGATTGTTTGCGGCGCCAGTTGGTGGGGGTTTTGTGGAACCCATCCAGTTATTTTCTCAAATCACTGAATTTATTGATTTATTGGCGGAGAGGGGGAGATTCGAACTCCCGATACAGTTGCCCGTATGCCGCATTTCGAGTGCGGTGCTTTCAACCACTCAGCCACCTCTCCGGGTGTGGCGACAAGCGGATTTAAAGCTCGCGCCGGAATGGCGAGCCCTGATAACATGCGCCCCCGCGCCGGATCAAGCTCATCGCCGAGCCGGACGACGAAAGGCTAGCCCGGACAAAAACATGGCTGCCGCGTTGCGTTTGGCGGCGAGCTGAATATAGTGCGCCTCGCCGGAGGGGTGGCCGAGTGGTTGAAGGCGCACGCCTGGAAAGTGTGTATACGGGAAACCGTATCGCGGGTTCGAATCCCGCCTCCTCCGCCATTATCTATTGATTTTATTGATGAATTTCAGCTTTCGAAAAATCTACTAACGATCTACTGCCGGAAATCAGGTGGTCGAAACGGGCTTATCGGGCGTCAGGTGCGCCACGCGCCCGGCAGGCCAGCTATATTCCTTCGTCGCGAACGCGCGCCGTGGTTCGACCTTGATAAGCAGATTTTCGGCCTTGTACGGCCCTTCCAACGTCAATTCCTTGTAGCGCTTCGACCAACGGTAGAAGCCCCCGTCCGAATTTTCTTCGCCGCCTTCGGAGTACCACGACGTTTCTTCGACATAGATTTGATGCCCGGCCAAACGGCCAAGCCAAAATTCCTTTGCGGCGGGATCATACATCCACATGCCCCGTTTTCCGTTGAACCCGTGAACCCAACGCTCAAAAGGTCGCGGCGAATAGCGTTCGACGAACCAACCGCCCGCGCGTGGTTGGCCTTCGTTCCATACTGACGCTTTCAGAAACGGTATCTAGATTTGGACAATCCCGGCGCGCGCATACGATGACGCTCGACTTTCGATTTCATTCAAATCAATGGGCGTATGCTGCAATTCGAATGCAATTTGTCGCCCATTCGGCGACCATGCTATTACGTCGGCGCGTCGGTCGCCCGGTAACGTGTTGACGACAAACTCAACTTCCGCCCTCAACCCGCGTCCGGCAAGAGCCTTGGCGACAAGAAGCTTCGCTTCCAGATGCGCCCGTGTTTCGCCGCTAGCCCATGAACAATCCGTAGGCGGCTTATGGGCAAAATGATCTATGACCTTTCGACCCTTCTTCAAAATCACGACGCCTTCGCACTCAGGACAACGATATTCGGGGCCGCGTTCGGCAATGAATGCGTCGATTCGTTCCCTGTTCAAATTCGCAACAAGCATCGCGTTCACCTTTCGACGAATCGCATTGCGGTCTAATGTAAGGCTCGGAAGCGGATACGCCAACGGTAACGCTATGAAGCCGACTTGAACGAAAAAGACCACCAGCGCGACGGCTGACGGACTCGATTGCGCTTCAATCCATCACCACGGCCGAAACAGGGGTAGTCCAATACCAGTTTCGGCCGATTAGAACAGCGGAAGCTTTTCGGAAACACGTTCGATTTGCCCACAGAAAATGCGTAAAGCGGCAAGGCCAATACGCTGCGCGCGGTAATGTCCAAGTCTGCAAGACCGGCCGCGTTCAACGCGGCTTGAATGCTTGTGCCATTCGTCGGCAAGCCTACGAGAGCAACCTTCGGCAAATGCCCTTGCGGTATCTTCCAAAGGACTTGATACACGCGTTCCGCAACGATGTCCTGGCCCTTCGGAATACTCAAATCTTGGGCGACGGTAACAGCTTGCGGGGTCAAGATTGGCAACACGCCCTGCGCGACCAACGCCGAATAATCCGTAAGACCTACGGCGTTTATGCCCACATTGATGATGGTCGCATAGACACCGGGTTGGATTTCAGAACCGCGGATCAATCTTCTGAAGCGTAATCACGCCTTGCGCGGTATTCATCAAAAGAATGGAGGCTCGCAATTGGTAATTGCGAGCCTCTAACCAATTTCGAATGACGTACAATTTATGGAGTATGCAGAGTTGCTTCCAGAAGAGCTAATTAACTCTTGAGGTCTGGAGTTATCAAAACCACCCAGTGGGTTGGGATTGAAACCCTGATTATGCATACTTCATAGAGACAAATCCTATCACGGAATGTGTGATTAAAGCCGAGTTGGATTTGGCTGTATTATTTACTGCGCCTTTTCTTTTTGCTGCGATGTGAGGTTTTAACTTGATCTGTGTTTGTGTCCGCAGTTGACTCCGCCTGAGCCGGAGCATTGTGGATAACTTGGTTCCCCATAATGTCAGTACCCACATGCGTAGGTAGAGATGGAGCGATAGGCGTTTTTTGATCGGCCAGCGCCGAGGTGGAAATGACAAGCGCCGCTGATAGGAAAAATACCTTGTTCATGCTTATTGCTCCTTCTGAGTCGAATAGAAATAATTTATACAGGATGGATTCCAAAATAAACAATAAGACTCAATATTTACCTCAATTGCGAAACTGGGTGTTTGATCCCGGTTTTTGATAGCCCAATGTTATCCTCAGAATGGAAGGATAGCGCTATGGAATCCTTTCGACACAGGAGCGCCAAATCGACAGGGACGCTTTGCGCCCCCGCCGACAACCTGTTTGTTCTAGAACTCGACAACTCTTTCACAGGCTTTATCCAAATATCCCGCAAGCAGGTGACTATCGCGGTCAGGGCTGTCGTGGCCAGCTCAGTCGGTCACCACCAGCCTTCGCTCCAGCCTTCATGACGACGCCTGTGGCCGTAGGCATGGCCGTAACCATAGCCGGACGGGTAACCATAGCCATACGCAGGCCGGGGGCCGTAACCATAGCCGCGACCGCCATATCCCTGCGGTCCGTAGCCCGGGCCGCCGCCATACCCTCTCGGATAGCCACCCGGCATAGAAGTCCGCTGAGAACCGAAATTAGGTCGGACGCCTTGATAGCCATCCCTGTTGAAATAGGCTGTCGCCTCCCTGTTCTGGACGACCGCCCCGCCATATTGACCATTCTTGTCGACAAAGACCGTCGTTGCGCCGTTTTTCACGGCCATTCCCAAATATTGCCCGTCTGGGGCGAGGACAGGCGCAGCTTGCGCCAGAGCTTGCGAAGCTGTGAGTGCAGCAAAACCTGAAACGAGAAGAAGAGCCGGGAGAGATTTCATGGGCGAGCTCCAGATCGAGGAGCCTAACCTAACTGGTCAATTCTGAACGGCTTCAGAACGAGATGTGCAGGGCAAATCTTTATTTTATTACAGATAGCGCCGGATATTCCACAGCGCGAAGAGCAGAATCGCCATCGCCACAAAAACCGGGGGGAGTTTTGAGTATTCAAACCAATCGGCAATACCGGACCAAAATACGGATAGCGTCATTTCTCTTCCTTCTGGGGTATTGGTCTTTAGGCTGCATGAGCTAATTTCTCCGCCATGCTCCTATTTCTATCAGGTTTGTATCTGGCGCCGTTCGTCTGACCCACGCAATAGTCATTATTCTTTCGCTTACCTGGCTGGTATCCAACCCACTATGTCATCAACGAGTTCGCCGTCATGGACGACGCGGATGACATACTTCCTTTCTTCGTCCATAGATTTCTTAATGCATGCGATCTCGAAGCCGCTCTATTGGTCTTCCAGCGTCTAATCATCCTTGAGAGCGGCGAGAAGCTTACCATCATGCTCGTTCGCTGTGCCCCGCCATCTCCTGCCGGACGTCTTGCGAACTGTCCATGGCCGCGCAGGTCAGCCCGGCGGGAGGTGAAGGCTTTATCACCGGCGGCCGTTCCTCAAACTATCCTAGACGGCGACTGTCAACGTACGACTAAAATAATCGAGAAGGTTTTCCCTGCCGCTAATGGCTCAGGGGGTATTTAGCATATCCAAAATCACAAGCCTCCGATATAAACTATTGTTTTCAATGAAATTCATAAATACGGCTCCTGCGCCAGCTCAACCGTGGCAAAACCAGGGAGCGCTGGGAAAGCGCTACAAAACCTCGCCATATCTGGAGGACTGGCGTCTACAGCCGAACGACTACTGACCTTGTTGGTGGCTTCCGATCCATCAGCGCTTGCCCCGCGGCTCGGACTTAATCGGTTTCAGCGGTGCGCTCCGGGCTTGCGTCTGCGAGCCTGTCCTCTCCACGCCGCTCCTGAACGCGCCAAAGCCACCATGCGAGGATGGCGACCGGCAGCCCCATGACCGATGTGCCAACAAAAAAAGTCTCGAAGCTTGTCGCCTTGATGATGAAGCCAGAGGCGCCGGCGAGCAGGCTGCCCGGTAGAGAGCAGAGCGAGGTCAGCAGCGCATATTGGCTCATCGCGAACTCTGTCGAGACCAGCGACGACATATAGATAATCAGCACGACCTGCGCGAAGGCGTAGGCGAAACCGTCTATCCCAACGGCGATGGCGAAATCGGTGAAATCATGGCCATGCGCAGCAAGCCATGCCAGCGATAGATGCGAAGCGGAACCCGCGACTGTGCCAATCAGCAGACTCTTCATCATGCCGAACCGACGAACCACGACTCCGGCGAGCAGCGTGCCGCCGAGCGCGATCCAAAAGCCGAAGACCTTGGTTACCGTCGCGATATCGGCTTCTGTGAAATGCAAGCTCTTGAACAGCGGCATGGCCATGGCGCCCGAGACATAGCCCGGCATGCGGAAGCCGGCGATCAGCAGCACAATTGCCAACGCCCGTGGCCCAAGCCGGCGCCACAACTCCTTGATCGGCTCGGTGATGGTGAAAACAAAATGCGGTCGCTCGCGATGCGGCTGAAGATCGGATGGCGGCTCGGGCGCGACGAGCGCAGCGAAAAGGCCGACAAGCATGATTGCCGCCATAGTGAGATAGGCGGCTTTCCAACCAAAGAAATTGGCGATGTAGAGCGCTCCGGCTCCCGCTGTGAGCGTACCAACGCGATAGCCTATCTCCGTCACAGAGGTCAGAAACGCCAGTTTCTCTCTCGGAGCGACTGTGATGCGCCAGCCGTCGACGGTGATGTCCTGCGTCGCGCCGGCAATCCCGAGCGCGAAGGAAAAGAGCACCGTCCATGTTAACCATTGCGCCGGATCGCCGAAGGCGACTCCGATCAGCCCGAGTATGACGGCGACCTGCGAAACGACGATCCAGCCGCGACGCCGGCCGAGCAGCTTCGAGACGACAGGCGCGTCATATTCGTCGAGAAACGGCGCCCAGATCCATTTGAATTTATATGCAAGCGTCATTTCGCTGAGCAGGCCGATAGTCTCGATCGGCACCTTCGCCTCGTAGAGCCAGGCCGATTGCGTGCTGTAAACAAGGAGGAAGGGAATGCCGGTCGAAAAGCCGAGAGCAATAGCGGCCCCGATCCGACGCGGATCATCCCTCAGTTGCGCAAGGAAGCTTATTTTGTCGGAGGACGGGGCGGCGTGACTCAGAATACGATCTCCTTGGTGTCGTGACGATATCGCATCAGAAACGTATGTCGACCAATCTCGACTCTAGTCATCTTCATTGACAGAATGATAGGCCCGAACGTCGAGCTATACCGGAAGCATTGGGTTCATGACCACAAGGCGCCGCCATAGGGGTTTCATGGACGAGGCCAGGGGCCCGGCTATCGCTCGCCTACGCGCCGGGCCATAAGAGCGGTGGGCGGATGCAATGAATCTTGTATCCTCCCCACCCCAGGGCTGGCTGCGAGTAAGCCAACCGACGAGGTGTAACGCTTTGGAATGAAGTCTCAAAGCGTCCCCGGCAATCTCGGCGCGCTCGATCTGGAAGCCGGACAGGATTTGAACATGGTTGAATTATGAAAAAATGTGAGGTTATCTGGTTTACCACCGCGTAATTGGCTGCAGGTCAGCTCTGTAGCGTAACTGTAAACGGCGTTTGTATGCTTGCTAAACAGGCCGGTTCGAAGAGCGGACAACTTATCGACTTCGAGCAGGCGCGTAGCGCCCTCTCCAGGCAGAATCAACTGAATACCAGACAGGAAGCCTTGAGCGATCTTGAGGCGACGATCGTTCGTCAATTGAATTCGGAACGAGAACCGCAGCACTCGCTGGAGATGCCGCTGAATTCGTCGCTGGGTCTCATTCTGACAACGATACAGGACCTGGAAAAGCGTCTGCAAGTCTCGGATCGCAACGTCGAGCCGCCTGCTCGTCATGTTTCGGAGGATTTTCGTCGGGAATTACGATGGCTTGAGAGTCGGCTTGATGACATCGATGCGCGTATCGCCGCCTTAACCGTGCCTGCCGCGCAGAAAATCGTGATTATGGAAAGCGTCCTGCGTGCGCGCACCTGGGCGCGAGAAGCCTCGGTTTTCGAGCCGCTCTCACCTTTGCGCACAATGCAGACAGCGCCCCTCCCCGCTTTCGATACGCCGCAGACGCATAGTTTGAATGATGCCGCGCGTGACGATTTCGGCGCGCCGGCGCTCAATATGCGGGGGGCCTCCGGCGCAAGGACGGCGACGGTTATCGAAGCTTTGCTGACCAGGCCGCTGCATCGCGAAACGCTTTATCTGCTGATAGATCGCGTCACACGCTTCTGGCCAATCTCGCAGCCGCGTTTGCGCCAGCTTCACGAGAGCGCCGCGCCGTTTGTGGCGCAGACTTCCGCACAGGTCGACGCCGCTCCATACGATGCGCGGTCGGGCGAACGCTTTCAAGATTTTACGGGCCATAAAAAGGAAATAATGGCCCCCTCAACCCTTTCGATCCAGACCGGCGCTCTGGTTCGAATTGGCGCCTTTGTTGCAATTGGGAGCTTCGTTTTATGGATTGGATTAAGAAATATTGAAAAGCCGCAGCCTCAGCCAGTGCTTAATGCGTCTCGGCAAGGGCGATCCGCTAATACAGAAGCCCACAGAGAGGAAAAAGCGTCGCCCGGCGCCCTGAGCACAGAATTCAAGGTTAACAGCCTGAAGACGAAAGAATCGCTTCTCAGCCCTGAACCGATCTCGGGAAATGCGAAAGCGACCCATCGAGAATTGAAGCCGGCGATAGTCGAAAGCTCTAAAACGCCGGAGGCGGCAAGCCCTACCCCGACGACTGCGGACGCCGAACCAAAGCTGGAGAAAAACGATCCGTCGGCAAGCTCGGACATCGGCGACGCCGCCGATCAATACGATCACGCAACGAGACTCTATCAGTCCGGCGACACCAAGGGGGCATTATCCTGGCTCGAGAAATCCGCCAGCCACGGCAGTGTAAAGGCCCAGTTGCAGCTTGGCGTTTTGCACATGAAAGGCAGGGAAGTTCCCCGTAATTTCTCCCTGGCGCGTAAATGGCTTGAGATGGCCGCCAACAATGGCGATCCAAACGCCATGCATAATCTGGCGGTGCTCTACAGTGGCGGTGAAGGGCGTAAGCCAGATTATGCGCGAGCGAGCGATTTGTTTCGTCGCGCCGCAGAACTTGGCGTCGTGGACAGTATGTTTAATCTGGGTCTGGCCTATGAAGATGGACTTGGCGTCGAGAGAGACATGATCCAGGCCTGGGCGTGGTTTTCCGTCGCGGCGGCGAAAGGCGACGCCAAGGCGGCGCAAAAACGAAAGAAACTGGATAAATTTCTTGATCGCGATGAATTGTATGAAGCGAGGCTGCTGGCTGATAGTCTCAAACACGCGGATCGCAACTGACAATTAATCGTAGAGGATAATTAATATCTATACATTATCTATAAAATTTATCGTCTACTTAGGATTTTGCGCAATAGCTGAATATTTGTGCGGTTAATGCTTGAGTTGCAGTTACGTAATCATGCGCCACAAAGACTGCTTCAAGCTTTTATTGAATTGCGGATGCAGGAATACCATAACTTGTTCAACATTTATATTACGAGAAATTAACTGTTTGTTCAGCCGCCGTTCATATTGAATGCAGCCTCAATTTTTTAAAGAATATTCGGCATTGACCATCGATTGCGCGAAACTAATTGATTGCGTAAATAGGATATCTCCTGAGATTTTGATCGCAATGCTGAATGACCTCAGTGTCTCAAGTCTTTGCACCAATCAACCAGACAGAATCCTTGACCTGTATCCACGGCACAAAGGCCTGAGGCGAAACCTGAGGTAAATATCAATGTTCTTGCCAATTGACGCCAGCGGCGCCCGCAAAAAAGAAGCGGAGCGCGCTAGAGAAAACCGTTCTGAAATCGTTAAGGCGCTTTCGACTGGGGAAGTTTCGCGAAGAGAATTATACAAATGGGGCCTGTTTACCTTTGCCGGGGCGCTCGCCTTCAAGAACGGACTCAGTCCCTTTGCGCCGAGCGCCTTCGCTGCTGTGCCGACAGGCACGCCTCGCAGTCCGCTTTTCGGCGCGACCAAGTTTTCGCAACCCATGCCGCGTCTTTCATTGCAAACGCCGATGCCAATCACGCGCGCGGCAAACGGCGATGCGCTATTTCCTGCGGCCACGAAAGAGCGTCCGGCGAAGCGTCTGTCCTATCATACGGATTTTACGGCCAGCCCCACCAATAAGCAGTTCATCAATCCTCTGACCGGCCGCGGTCCGATCGAAGGTCGTCCTCCCGGAGAGTTCTTCGCGCATCAGCGATGGAATGAATTCTTCCCTCAGGTCGGTTATGTGATGTCTCTGGCGCAGATCGCCGCCAACACAAAATTCCATCCCCTATTTCCGGCGCAATCGCCGCAGAGCGTATGGACATGGGCGAGCGGCAACGTCGCCAATGGAAGATTGCCGCCCTTCCTGATCAAGGCGCGTTACGGCGAGCCAATCCTCCTGCGCGCATACAACAATCTTCCGGCCGACAAGTCGCTGAACGGCGGCTTCGGTCGCAACGAAACTCAATTTCATTTACATAACGCCCACAACGGCGCGGAGAGCGATGGCGCCGCGAACGTGCATCATTTTCCCGGAACATTTTACGACTATCGCTGGAGCCTGGCGCTGGCGCGCCGCGACAGGATCAATACGGCCGCAACCGACAACAGGGCCTCGGCGCCCAACGGCGCGGGTGGACTGGTCCGTGTGCCCGGAGATTTCAGGGAAATCCAGAGCTCGCTCTGGGCGCACGACCACCGTTTCTTTTACACTGCTGAAAACGTCTACAAGGGGAACGTCGGCTCTATCAATGTTTACAGTGGCCCGGATCGTGGAAACGAGAAAATTACGGATGGCGTAAATCTGAGATTGCCGAGCGGAAGCCTGCTCGATTGGGGTAATCTCGATTTCGACGTCAACCTGATGATCTCCGACCAGTCGTATCGGGCGGATGGCCAGCTCTTTTTCGATATCTTCGATACGGACGGCTCCCTTGGCGACGTCCCGATGGTGAACTTGGCTTTTGCGCCATTTTTCGAGGTGCTGCCCCGGAAATACCGCTTCCGTATTCTGAATTGCTGCCAGGCGCGTTTTTTGAATCTCGTGCTTGCCAACGCGCAGGGAGCCGCCGTTCCGATCCAGGTCATTGCGACCGACGGCAACCTGCTTCCAAGACCCGTAACTGTGACGGGACTGGGAGATCAGGCAACGGGCGAACGCTTCGATATTATCGTGGATTTCTCCAAATTCGCGATCGGTCAAAAACTGCGTGTCGTCAATCTCAACTGGCACAATGATGGCCGCGAACCCAAAATGGCGGTCAAACTATCCGAGGCGCTTGCCGGACTCCCGCTCGATCCGGACCCGATGGTAGGACCGATCCTGGAATTTCGCGTGGTCGGCCAGGTGGCGAGCGTAGATGTTCCCGGCGTCATCCATAGGTCTACGACGCCCGATACGAGCATCGTGCCTCTGGCCTTGACCGAGCAGATCCCCATTGTCACGCCCGTTCGCACGCGCGTAATTGATCTCGGACGCGGCATTGGCACATCTCGCGGCGCCAATGGCAAATGTACGCCGGATTGTCCGGACGCAATGCCCTTCCCCTGGGTCATATCGGTCAATGGTCAGCTTGAACATAGCCTCAACGCCAACCGGGTCGCCATGCTCGTCCCCAGACCCGGAGAAGTCGAGCACTGGACAGTCAACAGCAGTAGCGGCGGCTGGTCGCACCCCATGCACCTGCATTTCGAGGAAGGCGTCACCTTCAAACGCACAGGCAAGGGGTCGCTCAGCGTTACGGAAAACATGGCGCGAAAGGATGTCTGGCGGGTTGGCGGCGGAAGCGTATCCTTCCAGGTGCAATTCGGCGAATTCGCCGGAGCCTACATTACCCATTGCCACAACACCGCTCACGAGGATTTTGCGATGGCCGCGCGAGTTCAACTTATCAGCGGCATTGCGGGTTCCCCTCAATCGACAGTGACGCCAACGCCCAACCCGACACCCGATGGCGTAGTGTTCACAACGCCGGAGATCATGGCCAAGGCAATTTGAGTTGATGGAGACCGCAATCGTCATGAGAAACTTCAAGCGAGTGATTGCGGTATCCCTTATTCTGCTGAAATCGTTACTGCCGGCGTTATCGGATAACTCCCATGGCGCCGGCTATTTCCCCAACCTTCCCGTTATCGATCAGGATGGTAATCGTTATGCGTTCTACGACGACCTGATCAAGGGCAAGATTGTCGTCGTCAATTTCATCTACACGCATTGCCCGGATCTCTGTCCGCTGACAACGGCGCGCATGTCCCAACTCCAGCAGAGTCTCGGCGACAAGCTCGGTAAAGATGTCTTTTTCTATTCCATCACCGTAGACCCGGAACGCGATACGCCCGCCGAACTCAAGAAATTCGCCGAAGCCTTCGGCGCAAAAACGGGCTGGCGCTTCCTGACCGGCGATCCGGAAACGATCAAAAAGATCAACCATTCCCTTGGAGATCGCAGCCGCAATCTGAGCGAACATCGCAACGAGATCGTTATTGGCAACGAGTCGACCGGCGTATGGGCCAGAAACTCCCTGATGGGCGATCTGGCAAGCGTCGAGATGGATATCAGGGGCATGGATCCTGCCTGGAGGCCAAAAAGCGACACGACCGCCAATCAGGATTTGGTCGATAAGGCCTATGACTCCGGCGGCGTGCCGGGCAAGGCGATGTTCGCCAAGCTCTGTGCGCCATGCCATGCCATCGGCGGCGGCGATCGGGTCGGCCCAGATCTGGCAGGCGTCACTAAAAGGCGCTCCCGTGAATGGCTTACGGAATTCATCATGTTTCCGGATCGCATGCGGCAACGCAAGGATCCGCAAACAATGGCGCTGCAGGATAAGTATCCGGGCGTATTGATGCCGCCGCTTGGCTTGAGGCCAGAAGATGCTGCCGACATTATTGATTACATTGAAAGGTTTTAGTTCGTAAGAGGATTTTCAACGCTTGGAATTATTACACCGGCTTCTATAATTGCCTTAAGCATCCATTCATCATTTACTGATCGTAACGGGTCAAACTTGGCTTTATATCTCATAAATATAAACTTGGGAGGCGTTAAATAATGAATATAAAGTCCAGTCTTATGACTGCGACGGCGGCGATTGCTGCGGCGCTGGCTTTCAACTCCGCATCCGCTGCTCCGCTGGCTGAACCTCCAGTATTCTCAAGCCTCAATGGCCTTCTTGACATCGTCATGATCGCTCAGGAGGTTCAGGGAGCGGGCGGAAATACTGGCGTTAAAGGTTGGGCCTACACAACCTGCTTTAGCGTCGACGCAACCAACACGAAAGTCACTCTTCCGACGGGAGGCTCTGCCGTCGTCCCAACCTGCACAGGCAAAAGCACCCAGACCCAATATGGCGGCGTTCGTCTCTCCCTTACGCCGGGAGATCGGCTGAAAATCAAATTCAGAAACAACCTGCCGACGCTTAACACCTCGATAGCTGGTCTTCCGAAGAGCAGGCTGCCGGCGGTCACAACGCAGATCGCCTATCTCTATCAGGACCCCCTTCTTGTTCTGAATCCTACGAACCTGCACACTCACGGACTTGTGGTCGACGCAAGACCGAACACGAGCTTGAGCGGAATACCGGTATACGGCGACTTCATCTACACATCGATTTTCAACCCGGCCAACGGGTCGCCCACAGCGATTGATCCACTCGCCACAAATCCAGGCCACTCGCATGGCGATGTCGTTCCTTTTGGCGTCGCTCAATACGACATTCTGATTCCCAAAAATCATCCGCTTGGCACAGGCTGGATACACGCACACACCCACGGTTTAACCCTGAATCATCTTTCGTCCGGTCTCTCCTCGATCATCACTATCGGCAAGGCTTCTAGTTACGAATGCGGTGACGACTCCTGCACGAAGCCGATTACAGAAACAAACGTGCGTCATTTGATCCTCAAGGATATGCAGTTGGTTACGCAGCCGGGAGGCAAATTTACGCCCCTTCTGCAGGAAGATCCCGACTTTTGTGGCGCTGGCCTCATTACGTCCCCTTCCCCGAATGGTTCCTGTCCCGGAATAGGCGCCTATGCTGGAGGACAGTGGAATTTTCCGATCAATGGTCAACTCTACCCCTCCATTCCCGTCGCGACGGCGGAAGGCGAAGTATGGCGTCTGACAAACTCCTCCAGCGTGGCGAGCTATCGATTGCAATGGAAAATGGGGGCTAGCGGCTACGCCATGCCTGTCCAGATTCTCTCCATTGACGGTATTTCCGTTTCTTTCCCGACTGGAGCTAATGCGGGTCAGGTAATTCAACTCGGCAAAAATCGCTTCACTCTGGCGAGCTGTGGTAAGGTGTCCGAGTCCTACAAGACCCAGCCAGTCTGCGCTTCCGAGATCATCATGATGGTCGGAACCCGCGTCGAATTGCATGTCGCGGCAAGGGACATCAACGGCAATCGGTTGAAGACGGCCCTTGCAGGCAATCTGATAACGGCGGGATTGAACACGGGCGGAGCAATACCTGCCAATGGCGATCAGTGGCCGCCGATTCAGCTGGCCACAGTGAGCATACCAGCCGGCTCGCCGACTGTAGTTAAAGAGTTGGTTCATGTGGTCAATGGCGCGGCGGAATCAGTAAGATCTACCGGCGGCATCTTCCAGGCCGCCGTCCCGGGCGCCGTCGATACGCCTGTGCCCTCAAACTGCAAAGCTCTGCCGACGGGCTGGAAGCGTAGGGTCTACTTCGCCAATCTCGCCACCACTGGTCCTAGCGGACAAGCTGAATTTGGACTTGGATACGAGCTGGTGGACTCACTTGGCGTCGTGCGGGAAACCCAGGAGATTGCAAAATACGATCCGACACAAGTTATCTGCGTGCCCTTGGCCAAGAACCAGATGCCTGTGGTGGAAACATGGGAAATTATCAATCTCGCGACCGAATTGCATAATTTTCACATCCACCAGACAAGGTTCCGTTTGATCGACCCAAACAACGCCACCCCTGCCAGCAGCCTGTTGAGTGCAGCAGCGGTCAATCCTGGCATGCTTCAGGATAGCGTGCCGCTGCCAGTCGCCACCAACACTGGCGTCAGCGATTGCGGCAGTATCGCTGATTATAAGGCAGGTAAATGCAAGGCGACGACTATTACTACGCAGATCCCCTTCGCCAAGCTGGGTAAATTCGTGATGCATTGCCACATTCTTGAACATGAAGATGGAGGCATGATGCGCGCTGTCGGAGTTGTTCCATGGGGATCGACGGTGTCGCCCCTTAAAATCTCCGCCCTGGACATCGAATAAATCTCCAGAGACGAAACAGATACGGGAACGGTTGAACGCCGTTCCCGTATTCGAGGCGACGGATACTTTTGACGGGGTTAACTTATGGCGTGTCTATTGGGTAAATTCCTTTGCGCGCTCATGATCGGACATTCGGGGGCGGCGACATTGGAGCCGCCATCAATCGAAAACATTCAAGCTGCCTTTGATCGTGAGGCGACGACCAACGATGGCAAACACGACAAGGATATCAAGATCACCGGACTTGAATGCTTGAGCGACAGCCCGCCAAAATATTCCTGTCAGGTAAACTTTGTCAGGAGCGAACAGAATTCTGGCCAGGTATATCTCGATGTGGCGCTTGTCGAATGGAGGGAAGACGGGAACTGGAAACTTCTCAAAGGGCTCTGCCGACGACTACTCTGAACCATAGTAAAACATTTCTTTTTGTATTAGATTTTGTTTAAGATACAGGCTTGATCAAATTAACCTGATATTACTGAAATATTACTCGATGATGAGTTCATCTGGATTGGCCAGTATTGCATAATCTGGTGAAAAACATCATAACAAACGCGCGCTGATCGGCGCTCTTTGAGGGTTGAATGGCTTATTTTTTCTCTTTCCTGCTTGGGTTCTTTCTCGCATCAGGCTCGGCCACGGCGCAAATCAGCGTCAAGCCCGAAGGGCTTACCCACTACTCTTATTGCATCAGCCATGCGAAGGATCGCAGCAACGTCTTTCTGCTCGATCGCGGAACAATGTACCGTTGCGGCGACGATATCGCTACGGCCTATTTCAATTATCTGGGCCGCCAGCGGGTTCCTGAAAAGCGCGTAACCGAAGCGGAAGGCGTCTTCATCTACCGCATGATTTCCGGTGTCGGAAAATGCTGGAACAAGATCGAGGACGCAGAAGGAAATCCCATGTCAATCTACGGATGCGACATATATGTTGAACTCTAGGCGCTGATTACAGGAAAAATAAAATGACCAGTCAGACTATCGCGCTCGCCGGATCGTTATTCTCGCGCCGCAGAAGAACCTATAGCCGACGCGCCGGCTTCACCCTTGTCGAAATGCTTGTCGTGCTCGCGATCATCGGATCGATTGTTGGTCTCGTCGGTCCGCGCGTTTTGAACTATCTTTCAGATTCGAAAGTCAAAACCGCCGAAATACAAATGCAAAATCTGGCCAGCGCGCTCGATCTGTTTTACCTTGACGCCGGTCGCTATCCTTCAACCGAAGAAGGTCTTGTCGCACTCATACAGCGTCCGTCCGGGGTTTCGTCCTGGAATGGGCCCTATCTGAAATCGACAGGGGTTCCGAAGGATCCCTGGGGGCATCCCTACAGCTATCGCTCGCCCGGACAAAACGGCGGTCCCTATGATGTCGCATCGAACGGACCTGATGGTCGCGCAGGCGGCCTCACGCGCGGCTCCCAGGCGAGGTGACCGTCTGCAAAGGCAGGCATCGTCTCCGCCATAAACGGAATTCAGGGTTCGCGCTTCTCGTCGTGGTATGGGGCATTGGCCTTATCGCCACTATGGTCGTTGCATTCATGACATCCGGGCGACAACGTTTGCAGGCGGCTAACAATATCGCCAATGCCGTCGCGGCTGGCTATGTCGCAGAGGCTGCTATCAACCTCAAGACGCTGGCTCTCGTCAGCAAGCAAAGCGCCGTTGAAAATCCCGATAATGACGTCGCCTACGATGGCGCACCGCAATTCTGTATATTTGACGGCGCCATCGTCACTGTGAGCATAGAGGATGAAGGCGGCAAGATTGATCTTAATGCTTCATCTCCGGAGACGCTTCGTTCGCTTCTTCTCGGACTTGGCGTCTCCGACAAGAAGGCGCAGGAGGTATCTGGCTCAATAATGGCTTTCCGCGCCTCGCCGTCCGCCACAGGTTCTGGGAGGATAGCGCTCGAGTCGACAAGGCAGAAAAAGCCTGTTCCTCTCAAACAGGCGTTGTTCGAGACAATAACGGAACTCGACCAAGTCGATGGCGTCGATCCAGAACTTTATCGACTTCTAATGCGTTTCGTCACGGTCAATTCTCGTAGCCCTGGCGTCGACGCGCGGGCTGCCCCACCCGCTCTGTTTGCGGCGCTCGCTGGCTATCCGGCGGAGATTATTCGCCATTTGACGGCGGAGCCCTTTCCAAACACGCTAAACCGAAAAGATCCCCGTTTCCCGGCAGGCCTTAACCAGATGAGCGATCGATCCACTCTTCTGATCCATGCCGAAGCCTTGTTGCCCGGCGGACAGACATCGGGACGCGACGCTCTGCTGAATTTGCGGCCGGCGAATGGCAAGCCCTTTGCATTCAGGGAATGGCGTCGTAGCGAGCCTGTTCATCTGGAGGAGATGCGCAGACTCAGAATGATGGGCGTAAAGGGAGAACCGGATTGTTGATAAGCTGCGCGCCTATCGCGTTTCCTTATCTGCGCGCCATGGACTTTTCGACCATGGGTCAAGTATCGTTCGCCGCGCCGATTGTTCGATATCATGTTGTCGACCGATGGCCCGCGAAGAAATATTGAGCAATTTTCTTTTATATTCTTCAGTAATTTCACGACCTTCGCTCAAAGAGCGAACCACATGCGGCGTGATCATGATGATCAGTTCCTGCTTGTCGATTGCATCATTCTTGTCCTTGAAGGCGGTTCCAAAGATCGGGATATCGCCGACCACAGGCACCTGCGCAGCGCTTCGGCCGGTCTGATCCTTTACCATACCGCCAAGCATCAGCGACTCGCTATCATTGACAACGACCTGAGTCTTCACGCGCCGCTGCTGGATGGTGGGCGTCGTGCTGCCCACAGGCGTAGCAGGATCGACATTGGACACCTCCTGCTCGATCTCCAGCATCACGCGTCCACTCTCGCTGATGTGCGGAGTCAACTTAAGGATGACGCCGGTGTTGGTGTAATTGACTGAATTGAAGGTGTTCCCGATCGCCGAAACGCTGGTCAGGGTCTGCACCGGGATCTGGTCGCCGACCTGCAACAGAGCTTCGCGATTGTCGAGGACGGTCAAGGACGGCGTTGAAATGATATTTACTTCGGAAATTGCGTTGAGCGCGTTAATGGTCGCCTGCTGGTTAAGGGCGCGATAGGCATAGGCAAATCCCGGAAATAATGCGCCGACCGGGGCGCCCAGAAGGTTGTTCCCAAGTAAATCATTGACAGCGGGTTGATTGGCCAGACCGCTACTGCCGGCGACGATGCTGGCGTTCTTTTGCAAGAAGAACCTCACGCCAAATCTCAAAGCGTCGTTCAGGCGAACTTCGGCGATTGTGGCTTCGAGGTAGATCTGATTGGGCAAAACGTCGAGAGACTCGATGACCTGCCGAACCCGTCGGTAATCCTCTGGCGTTGACATAACAATAAGGGCGTTTTTGGCGTCGTCGACTCCAATTTTGTAGCGATCGTTATCGAGACTTACAGACGGCGTTTGATCGAGTTCCGGACCACCCGACGGCCCGCCCGGGACGCTGAATCCGGAAATGCCGCTCGGCGTGCCCGTTGAGCCTCCAAGAGCGGAGCCAAACCCTCCGCCGGAAGCCGATGCGGATCCGGGAGCGCCGCCGCCGCCAGCACCCAGGCCGCCCGGCCCTCCTCCTGCCGATGTTGATATTCCGCCGATCGGCGGCGTCGCTGAACCGTTCATACCGCCTGACGATGACAAGGAGGATTGACCGAAGCGGGGTGATACGCCCGCTCCCGAAGCACCTTTATTGGCCCCAAAGATTGAAGCGAGCACAGACATCAGCTCCCGCGCCGGCCTGTTCTGAACGCGGTATGTAAAAAATTGTTTTTCATTGTTTTCGGCGCGGGCATCGAGCTTCTCGATCCATGCCCGGGCGCGTCCGATATACTGCGGCTGCGGTGAAATCACCAGGATTGAGGCAAGACGCTTGTTGCCAACAAAACGGATCATGCCGCCCATCGGGCCTTCCTTTTCCGACCCGAAGATATTTTTCAGGTCATCGGCGATCACATCGGCGTCGCCGCTTCGTACCGGCACAAGCGCGAAAGACATGCCTCTCATGGTGTCGACGTCGAACATGCTGATGGCGTCCATCAGCGTGGAAAGATTGGAAGCCGTGCCATTGATGGTAAGCGTATTGCGCGCGTCGTCGGCGCGGACGACGCTGCCTCGCTCGGCAATGGGTTCGAGCACGCGTTTCATCTCGGACGCAGACACATATCGCAAGGAAACCACCCGCGCGGTCTCGCCCAGGGGTGTCGCATCCGGCGGCAGGGAGTCGCCGGAAATGATCTCCCCGGACACTAACGCCTGATCGTTGGGAACGATTTTGAATATGTCCCCGGCTTTAACAACGGAGGCGCCAGAGACCTTCAAAGCCGATTGAAAAAGATCAAGCGCAGTCTTCTTGCTGACCGGATTGGCGGTATGGACCGTCACCTTGCCATCAAGTTTGGGATCGACAACGAAATCAGCGCCCATGATGTCGCCGATTACGATTTTGGCCGCTTGCGCAATTGGTAGACCGACCAGATTAAGGGTCACACCATCCTCGCCGACGGGCTCCTGCGCCGGTCGCGATCGACCCGGTCCGATCATTTTACCGGTGCCAGTGGACACTATCGCCTTGGCGCCAGATCCTCTGCGCCCGAGAAGACCCTTCGATCCATTGTCGCCGATTTGAGCCCCTGAGCGATAACCGCGGCTGACAGGCTCGACATTCCACTCGGCGACGGGAGGCCCGCCCGAAACGGACGAGTTACAGGCCGCAAGCGCAAGAACCGCAAAAGCCAGCGCACTGAATAAATGGGCGATACGCAATACTACAAACCCAGCTAGGCCAACCGTGAACTCTGGCTACAAAAAGACAACTAACATATCTAGTGGTTTTTTGCCACGATTTATAATCAGAACTCTGTTTTTCCATCATTATGTAGCAGTTTGAAACAGCCAAGCTACAGTAAGGGCTCATCTTTAATGCTCCAGCAGTTAATCCGGATGAGATTATTGAGGCCTTCCTGCCGCCGCAGATGGCGTACGCTCGCACATCTTGGGGCCGACGCGATCCTGTTCCAAAGAGGATCCAGGGCGCTGTCTCCAACAGTATGGATCGCCTTCCTGGCTCTGTTCATGCTCATGGACCAGAGAGCGTCGCCAGCCCTGGTAATCGCTTCAGGAATTGGACTCTTCATCGGCCTTTGCGTGATTTCACTGTTCGATATCCGCTATTTCATCATTCCTGACGGCCCACTGATCTTCCTTTGCGTCATTGCGCCGCTCTCCTGGAACAATCTTGATCTTAGGGAAGCAATACTCCGGCTCGCAGCTGGGGCTATCGCGTATTCTTCTTTGCGCCTGATCGCCTGTGCCTTTGAAGCGGCGCGCGGGCAGGCCGGCGTCGGATCGGGAGACGCAAGGCTCTATGCTGTCGCAGGTCTGTGGCTAGGATTCGCAGGCCTTCCGAGTTGCCTTATCTATGCGACGCTGTCAGCGCTGATATGGACGGTTATCGCGCTACGCGTCGGCGAACATACCGATCTGCGGCAACCTATGCCATTCGGACCACATCTGGCGCTGGGACTCTGGCTGTCATATGTTTTGGGTCCGCTTCAATTCGGCTGATGATAGCGTAACTGATATATGATGCTGCAGACGCGCAAGACATCACACCGTATGATTGAAATCTTACCCCTGGGTCGGGCGTCGCTCTCGACGCGGTGCCGAACTTGCGCTCAGGAGCTTGTATAAATTGACAAAATCCTGAAAAATCAGAACTATATTTTTATTGCTGGCGTAAAGCCATGACCGCGTTAGCTCTAACATCGCGTCCAAGTCGCCGCAAAACGATTGTTACAGAAACCAATGATGGAAGACTGGTGACGCTACGCCAATTTCCGATCCATACGGGCTGCGATATCCTTTCTTGACCAGGCACAGGCTCTACAGCTCCGAAATAATCAAACCGGATTGAAACTAGTCCCTCAGCGAGAATTGTTTTCTGCATATCTGCACGATCTATCATTAGACCTGATTGCGGACGATAGGGCTTTGTCCAAACGAGGAGCGCTGCGCCATCAGGGCCATTCTCGACTCCAACTTCAGTTATGATGAGCCCGCCCCATTGCGCGCCACCCTCGCTTAGGACAACAAAACGACAGCCATTAGGAGCGCCCATAAACGTTAAGGGCTTTTCCTTCAAACCAGGCGTCGTCTGATCAGGGGTAATGATAAAACTTCGCCCCAGAAGATCCCTAATGGCATGAACAGCGGTCTCGAGCTCATCCAAGGACTCGCTGACACGACTCGTTTCCCAACTACGCCGGCCAAGATGAACGCCACCCATGATTGACGCAGTAATCAAAGACAGGAGGGTCACCGCCAACAAGAGCTCAATCAGCGTGAACCCGTCAGCATGACGAAATTTCATGGTGTAAACCTGGTTTGATCGACTTTTAACTTCACTGTAGAAAGCGTGAAACGCTCACCATAACCCGATGGCTTCATAATAATAAGTTTCACATGGAAACTCGATATTGTCTGTCCTCCGCCAACAATTGGGACAACCGGTCCCGGGCTGACCGTAAGAATCCAATTGAGACCGTCTGGATATTTGCCGCTTGTCTCGCCAGATTGAACCGTTCCATCGACGCCAAGCGCATCAATTTGTGATGCACCTTCCCGGGATGCACGTAGGAGAAAATCTGCGCGAGCCTCATTTCTGACGCCTCCGCTCACGCCATTTAAGAGCTGCCCTAATGTAATCGCAAGAATGGCAAAAGCGCCCAAAGCCTCAATCAGCGTAAACCCCTTACGCCATTTTAGCCGAACACGCATTTCGCCCCGCCAGTAAGCCAGTTTACGCTGATTCTGGCATTTGTTTTGGAAAGCTTCAAAGTAATATTGCCCCCAGTCGAGGCGCCGTCAGGAAAGAATACAATCGTTCCGAGATTCTCGCCAAGATACCGGGTATTCGCCACTTCGATTTGGATCGATGCGTCAGAGGGAAATCTGCCGTTATTGATCACGGGCGATGCATAGGTTTTATTGACAACGTCGATAACGACAATCGTCTCTTGATTGTTCGCTATAGAACGAGCACGCGAGGCTCTAAGCACGGCACAAAAGGAACGGGTCGCGCTCTCGAGTCTCAAACGTTCTGCGGGGGAATGCAATAATGGAGAAGCCATCCCGGCAAGAAGACCAATAAGCGAAAGAACGACAAGAGTTTCCAGCAATGTAAAGCCAGCGCGAGGCTGATGAAGTCTGGAGAAACGTCTCATTGCGCTGCAATATCATTGATGCTGAGCACGGCGTCCATTACCGTCATTATCAGTCCTCCGACGACGACAGAAATCAAAATGGTAAGAACGGGCGTCAGCAGTCCCATGGCGCGTTCGATAGATCGCTGGGTCTGACGTTCGAACATGCCAGCGACCCGGAGCAGCATATCGCCCAATTGGGCCGTCTCCTCGCCGATGGCGATCATCTGCATCGCGATCGGCGGCATGAATGGAACGAGAGCAAGAGCATTGCTGAGATTGGAACCGCTCCGCACTGCCTCTACAACCTGCGCGAACGCCTGATGAAAAAAAGCATTGGACACACCAGCACGTGCACTTTCGAGAGCTTGCAAAAGCGGGACGCCGGCTTTCAGCATAGAACCAAGAGTACGCGAAAAGCGCGCTGTAGCAAATTGCGCCGCCATTCCTCCAGCAACAGGAATTTTCAGAACGAAACGGGCGAAGGCTACCTGCCATGCGGGACGTGAACGAGCCATGATGTAAGCAAACAAGGCTGCAAGGCAAAGTATTGCAAGTAAAAATCCAATAACCCCGGCATTATCCTCTAAATCCAGCATGAGCTGGAGGCCTCCCGGCATTTCTTTGCCATTATCTGCGAAGATTGGTGCTATACTGGGAAGAAGCGTTCCTAATACCACGCCAGTCGAAACAATCGCGAGAACAATTAGGATTATTGGATAGATGAGCGCGCTTTGAACCTTGGCGCGTATTTCGAGTCTTCTCTCCAGCATGTCCGCAAGATTTGATAAAGCTATCCCGACACGACCGACCGTCTCACCTTCTCGGACCATATTGATATATTCTGAGCCAAAGATTTCCTGACGCCGGGAAAGAGCGTCAGACAAAGACTCCCCGTCAACGACACGCCCAAGAATGTCTTGCACCAATTCAAGCAGAGCGGGTGCAGAGCTCTGCGTAGCAAGGATTCGCAGACTCTGGTCCAGAGGAATATCAGCCAGTTCCAGCGCGGCTAATTCGCGAGTAAAACCAGCGATCTGTGTTGCAGAAACCCTGCGCTTGCCTAGAAGAAAGGGGTTTGCCCCGGATTTCACCTCGGTCGTCTGAAAAGGCGTTAGTCCACGCTTGAGGAGGCTATCCTCAGCTTCGTTGCTGCTACGCGCTTCTATTTCTCCCTCAAGAAGATCACCTGCGTCGCTGTAAGCTCGATATTTAAATTTTGGCATCGACTCAATCCATGCGCGTCACGCGCGCGACTTCTTCTATAGTGGTCTCGCCTCGCCATGCTTTGGCCATGCCGCATTGATACATTGTCGTCATCCCACTGTCGCGCGCAGCAGCCTCGAGTTGGTCATCTGACGCACTTTCACAAACAAGCCTTTGGATGCGCTTATTCATGATTAACAATTCTGCGATAGTGGAGCGTCCTGAATAGCCGGTATTGTTGCAATGCGAGCAGCCAGATGGAGAAGACAGACGATCATCCGGAGTTGCGAAAGGCTCGCCTGAAAACTGTGCGCGAACAACTGTTCGGTTATCCATCGGAATGGCGCAAAACGTACAGAGCCGTCGCACCAGACGTTGCGCCAGCACGGCTTTTACCGAGGATGCGATAAGATAATTTTCAACTCCCATGTCAATGAGCCGGGTTATAGAACTTGCGGCGCTATTGGTGTGAAGAGTTGAGAAAACGAGATGGCCGGTCAATGATGACTGAATAGCAATACGCGCCGTTTCTGAGTCCCTGATTTCGCCAATCATGATAATATCCGGGTCCTGCCGGAGTATAGCGCGAAGGGTATTCGGAAAATCCAGCCCGATCGCTGGTTGCACCTGTACCTGATTAACGCCGGTAAGCTGATATTCTATAGGGTCCTCAACTGTGAACACCTTAACGTCTGGAGTCGTTAATTCCTTTAGGGCCGTGTATAGTGTGGTTGTCTTTCCACTGCCGGTTGGGCCCGTGACCAGCACGATTCCGTTTGGATTACGCATCACATGACGGAACTCGGAGGTTGTTACTTGTTCAAAACCGAGTTTATCGAAATCGAGTGCAATCTGGCTGCGATCAAGAATACGCAAGACAATGCTCTCACCATGAGCGGTAGGTAAAGTTGAAACACGAAAATCAATATCGACTCCACGAATGGCGAGTTTGATACGCCCGTCCTGAGGCAGACGGCGCTCGGCGATGTCCAGACGAGCCATGATCTTGATGCGTGAGGCTATAGCGGCCTTCAACCCCGGAGGCATTGATTGAACACTACGAAGCGCTCCATCTATCCTGTGACGGACATGCACTGCTTCGAGTGAGGGTTCTATATGAATGTCCGAAGCGCGCGCCTCAATCGCCTCAACAATAATCTGGTTAACGCGACGTACCACTGGAGCTTCATTGGCGATATCGCGCAGGCGTTGCAAATCAAATTCGCTCGCATTCTGTGCGCGCTGGTCAGTCTCAACAAAAGAGAAGCCTGATTGCCGTTCGCCATATAGAGATGACCATAATTTCTCGAATTGCGCAGGGAAAAGAAGCCTAAGCTCTATTTCATATCCCGTCGAATAGGCAAGCGCTCTCACTGGCTCCATATCCAGCGGATCAACGATCGCAAGTTTGAGACGCTGACCATCAACCGAAAGGGGCAACATGCGGTTCGCATGGATAAATTTCTCAGGTATCTCATCTCTCAGCAGTGGTTCAAGTGGCGTTTCGCTGGAGTCTATTTTGGCAATATTGAGAAACTTTCCCAAATGGTCACAGAGATCAGCCTCGGAAACAAGGCCGAGTTTTGTCAAAACATGGTCGAACCGCTCCCCGCTCTGAGTCGCGGCCCGCTGTGATCGTTGTAGGGCAAGTGAGTCCGTCGCCTTTTCCTGTAACAGAAACTCTCCGAAACTCTCGACAAAGTCTGTGCTTCTGGCGTCGGGCCACGCCATTGTCTCAATTCCTGGACTCAGCACAGATGATCCGACGTTAAGCCTCATAAGCATACCCTTGCCGATGTCCGCCTGGTTGGCGTTATTTTAATTATAGATTACCCAGACGTTAGATAGCACCCAATTAATAAGCTCCTGTCTAACCTTGCAGCACAAAAAAAATATTTATGATACGGTCGTTTCATCTATCTGAATTTTTTTACAACTAGCTTGTCAGACAAGATCGATTACGATCTTTGGCTAGGATGACTATATAGTATACTCTGTCGCTACCTCCACACATTGAAACCCAATAAATCGGGGCCTGGCTAGGGCCTCGGGATCAAAAAAATAACTGCCCTCGTCCTGCTCATTTCCAATTCAGTAGTCCCGATCGACCGGGCACATATCAGGATAGCGGCTTGAGTTCCCGGTTTTCCAGCCTTAAAGGCTAAATCAGTTGTAATAACAAAATTAAATTTTTTCATTTAAAGGTTAAGGCCAAGGTTTCAGCGAACACACTGACACCCTCATTTCTGAGATTTTGATCGAACTTAACATCGTCAGATGCAGCTGTGTACCGCTGGTATTTGAGCGGTTTTTATTGCTCAAAAGCAATAACTCAACATGTTAATTGCCATTTTTAAGTCTGAAAGTTATGGTCTCAACACAATCCTAAGAATGCGTGGCTCATCCCCAATGAGTTGAGGTTTCTTATCCGTGTCAAGCGAGTTCTGGACGCGCCATATACTGCCAGGTTCATTCTCGGCTGCCACCGACAGTTTTCTTAACTGGTATCGCAGGGAATTCTTTAACCTCTTTCCTCCCGAGATGCTTGAATGGCTCACCGACCAGGGCGATCGTCAGCTCATTCTGAGAGCTGGCGAGCGTGACCTCTGGTGCACGGACAGGCGTGGCGTAAGAACCTGGAGACTGACAGCTGATGAAATCTCTTCATCGTCACTGGAAGAGGCTCTCACCCGCCATGGTCTGGCGCCCACCGCTGTTCGGATCGGAATCGAGATTGATGCCGGGGCTTTCTTTGTGCGTCGTTTCGATATCCCAAGCGTGGCCTTGGCTAGTCTGCCAAAACTCCTGATCTCCGACATTGAGCGTAAAACGCCATTTAAACTGGATGATATTATCTTTGGTTATACCACTGCGCGCCATGAGGGAGCGGCCGACAAAACGCACATCTCTCTATGGATTATCAGAAAAGATATCGCCGCCGAAGCGGCTCAATTTAGTGGACTTAATACCCAGAAGGTCTCCTTTATCCGACCCGTGGGCGGCGCCCCCTCCGAAATCAAACCGATTATCGAACTGGGCGATCGAAAAAAGAGTTCAAAAATCCCCAGCAGGATCACACTCGCATTGTGTACGATGACAATCTTGCTCGGCCTTATCGGCATTGGCGGAACGCTATGGCGCCAAGCCACATTGAACAATGAATTGGACACAAAAATAAACGAAATGGCTGCGCGCGCCGCCCGTTTACGGCAGGTTATCGATAAGGCATCGGCTGAAAGCCGACTTTTAACGGTTTTACGCTCTGCGCGACGCGAGCCACTCTTCGCAGATGTCTGGGAAGAAGTCGCTAAAATTTTACCCGATAGTGCATTCCTCACCGAGCTAAGGCTTTCAGAAAACAAACCCAATGAGCGTGTCGTAGACATTATCGGATTCGCCAACTCAGCCGTAGGATTACCGGCTCAATTTAATAAATCTTTACTTTTCAATGAAGCCACGCTTACAGCGCCGATCACCCCCGATCCTCATGAGAAACGTGAAAGTTTTTCACTCCAGGCAAAAATTGAACCCCGACCTCCGGAGAGCAATCAATGAACTCCAGAGCCAAAATGACAATTTTTCGCAATAGAAAATCGCGTCGTTGGATTTTCGTCGGGTTTAATTTTCTAATGCTTATCGTTCTTTACTCTATATTCGTCGATCCCATACGTCGAATGATCGCGGATGGTTCGCGTGAGATCGCTGAGCGAAATCAGACACTCTCACGATACGAGTCGGTCGTTGTGCACGAGGGACAGATACAAGATTATGCTCATCAAGTCTCCGACATCAATGCGCAAGGAGAGCTTTTTCAGGGAGACAGTGACGGCGTCATTAACGCCAATTTGCAAGCTCGTCTAAAAGCGATCGCCGAGACGACCCAGGTTACAGTACGTTCGATTCAAATGTTGCCAAACAAGGACTTACAGGGGGTTACACTTGTCGGTGCGCGTATTGACGTTGCCGGTCCGAACGAAAATATCCACGCCCTGGCGCGAGCGCTTGAGGGAGACCCGCCGCTTCTCCTGATCACGGCAGCCACTTTGCGTAGTCAGACAGTATTTTGGGGCGCCCCCCAAGGGCAGCAAACTGATGAAGTCGAGGCGCAATTCGACGTATTTGGCGGAGCGCCAAAGATGAGTCGCTGATGAGAAATTTTGGCCGTAAGTGGAAGAGTTCTAAAGCCTCGGAACCTTCGCAAAGAATGAAGTATTTACGGATATCGCCATTATGGGCTGTGGGGCTGATGACTCTCTCCATTTTGACTCTAGCGATGGGCGTTTTTGCGTTTAAATCCTTCCTTGGCAATGGGGGCCAGGAGGATGAGATTGCCGCGCAAGAATGGAAACCACCATCTCTTGCCATTGTGAGCCTTGATCCCCCGAAGCCAGCGAATGTCGATATCGAGAGTATCTCAAGACCAATCTTCTCAAAGTCTCGCAAGCCATCGCCAAAAGCCGCCAATGCAGTCTCTCCGTCAAACGGAACGACCGAGTCCGGCGGGATTTCGGTAACTGCTATCGTGCTTAACAAGAAAATTCTGCAGGCTTATATTATATCATCCGACGCGCCAGAAGGCGCATGGCGCAAAATTGGCGACACGGTCGATTCATGGAATATTGCATCAATCGCTCCGAAAGAAGTCGTTATTCAAAACGGCGGACAAAGAAGAACTTTGCCTCTATACGCAAATGTTACGGATCAACCAGTCAACTCGACTGGACTGACTCCAATACAGCCCCCATAAAATATGAACAATAAAAAGCTAGTGTTTCCGAAACGAGACAGAGAACAATTATAAATCACGATGACCAATTATAAATCACGATGTCATGGTCATCCATCATCAAAACCAATATTAACGACAGTAATATGCAGGTAAAATCCGCTGATAACGAACCACAAGACCGCCCGGACTTTCATTGAGCTCATTAACAATGCATTTGCCGCGAACGCGAATATAGGGCGAGACATAACCCCATGGGTATTCTGCTGTAATTGACGGATGACCACTTTCAGGATCTGAGCCGCTTGGTGCTGAGTCACCCCAGTTTCTCTCGGAGGGCGCGCGAGACCAATCCTCTCGGCGCCAGCCTTCTTCAATCCATGGCCCCAAACGCGGTGCGCCCGGCGCCCGTGAAAACTTTTTTTTATGCGTTTGTTTTACATGCGAACTTTGGGAAGCTTCGCTAATCAATGGCAAAAGACTCATGCTCACGAAAGCGAAAAGGTAAAAAATAATTCGGGTCCATACAGATCTACTCAAAAATCTACATTCCCTTTTTCATTAATACAAGACAGTTTCGGTCTATAATCACATATTGAACATGGCGCAGCTTTAACATGACCGGCTTAAACATGGACAGATTTAACCTGGCGCAGTGAATATGGCGCCGCGTCAAACTGATTACGAGACATTAATCGTTTTTCCAAGTCATTATTGATTATTCTTATATTACAACAAATGGCTTTTCAAGGCCTTCGTCAACAGATATCATTTAATTGAAATAGCAAAAAGAATTCAAAACAAACCAAATGTAGACACCTGCGTCATCGAGATGGAGATTAAAAATGTGTCGCTCTTGTTTCTCATCATTTTTTTTAAACAATGATTACCTGTCACACGCAGGCGGAAAACTCTTCGAGAGACTGCCGCTAAAGCCATCCCGAAGAAACTTTATGGCGACATCGGTCGGCACGGCCGCAGCACTCGTCGCTGGCAGCAAAAACAATGAAGTCTTCGCAGAAGATACGAGCGCCGAGGTCATTTTCAGGGGAGGTAAGATTATACCCTTACCCGGCTCCACTCCCGTGAACTCTCTTGCCGTTGCATCAGGAAAAATAATTGCTCTCGGAAACGAAAGCTCCGTTGCGCATTATAGGTCGAATAGTACCAGAATTGTTGAACTCGACGGCAGGGTCATGTTGCCGGGATTTATCGATCCTCATAACCACACAGTGTTATCGGCGTTGATTCTGGAATTGCTTGAAGATGTAGGGTATGTAAATTATCCAACCAGAGGCAAATTAATTTCAGAGTTGCATGCTCTTGCAGCTCGAACGCCTCCGGGACATTGGATTAGCTGCTCCAATTTTGACAATCTCTTGCAAGGTGGCGATCTCTCCCGTCAAGAATTGGACGCTATCTCAACAAAGCATCCAATCTTTGTATGGTATACAAATGGACACGATGCTTGTGTGAATAGCATGGCGCTCAAGCTTGCGAACATTCCAGAAGATATCGGTCCGTTACCCGGTGGAGGACATTTTGGCCGCACTGACTCGGGCGCTCTTGACGGATTAGTTTACGAAGAAAGCGCTATGATGAAATTTGCTCATCTTTTTATACCGAAATTAACGCCTCAATTAGCTGCTAAAGCTATTTCAGATTATCTGAAAACAGCTGCGGCTTCGGGCAACACTGCGGTGCATGAACCCGGAACTTTAAAATCTGAATGGATTGAGCCTTTCTCGAAACTATCGCCACGGATGATGTGCCGCACAAGCGCAAGCCTCATGTATGAGGATATGCAAGGATACGAAGCTTACCGTCATCTTGGCCTGGGCCCCAAAGGGGCGCAATTACCGAATAGTCTTTTCTCTCTCTATGGCGTTAAAATTGTTGGAGACGGCTCCAATCAAACTCGGACAGGCGCCCAAACCGAACCTTATTTGAACTCCGACAATAAGGGCAAAACAAACTTCGACGCCGATCAATTGAAGGATATGGTCAAAAATGTCAATAAAGCGCGGCTTCCAGTCCTGATTCATTGTAACGGTGATTACACCATAGATATCGCCCTGGATGCCATTGAGGCTTCATATTCCGGCTCTACCGAATACGGAATAAACAGAATTGAACATTCGACAATTGTTCGTCTCGATCAAATTCAGCGCATGAAAAAGCTTAATGTTCAGCCCAGTTTTTTAATGAACCACGTACGCTTCTATGGCGCTGCCTATCGCGATGATATCTTTGGCGCTAGGCGCGCCGAAAATACTGATCCTGCAGGATGGTGCGTCAGAGAAAAACTACCCTTCACGCTTCATTCAGATTCCCCCTGCTCTCCTGCAGGCGCATTGAGTTTGGTTAGCACCGCTGTGAGTCGGCGGTGCGAGATTGATGGCTCTGTAATTGGTCCAGATCAGGCAGTATCAATTGATCAGGCTTTGCGCGCCGTCACGATTGATGCGGCCAGACAGATCGGGTTGGGCGACAGGATTGGATCGCTAGAGAAGGGGAAAGAAGCCGATTTCGTTATTCTCGAAGACGATCCACATAAAACCGATCCGCGCAAAATCGGCAATATCAAGGTTAGCGAAACCTGGGTTGCAGGCACGCAGAAATTTTCCAGATGAAAGTAACTGCCAAAGACTATCGCATGAATTAAAAGCTGTCGGCCAGTTGTATTATACTGACCGACACACCGTGTTTACTTGCGCAGTTCACTTTTGCAGTTCACTTACGCATTGCCATAGCAAGCCCATTTTGGGCCTCGATCAATCGCTCTTCAGCCTGCTGGTAGGTTTCGATCGCCTCCGATAGGGCAACCAGCGCCGTTTCCACGTCGGTGCCCGAAACCATCTCGAGCAGCTCGTCGACCTCCTGTGCATTGTTGCTGACAACAATATCATGGTTGCCATCAATCAGCGCAAATCTATGCTTGCAATAATTACCAGAGCGTCCGTCAGGGCAGGTGCAGAAGGCATTGAGGTTATCCCCTTCGCGCTCGAAGGTGCAGGTGTAAAGATCACCCTTCATGCCACGCACAGTGAATTCGATCTGACGCATGAAAATCCCTCTGGTGATGCTTGTGCTTATAATTTATCGCCTACGAAGAGGCTGATGATGTCAAAATACGGCGATTTGCGTCTGCCGTGAAGCCTCCGCCATGGCTAGAAAATTCATCCTGCGCGGCGCCTTTGTCCTTTTCTTTGCCGCGAATCGCAGCGCATATTCCGCGCCCTGGTTATATATGATGAATATATGAATTTGACTAAATCATAAGGATCAAATGCTTACAACGAAATCTTGACGGTCCGCCTACTGTCATTAAGACGTCATTAATCAACTCGATGATCGGGATATGACATGACAAGGGTGCGTCATCATGAGGAAATCGACACGTAATTCCGGCGCCGCTTATCTGATTCTGCTTGGGGCGACGCTAATATCCTCCGGCGCAGTCCGGGCCGGCGACGACAAGTCTACCTTCAAGGCGGTTTCCGACATGGTCGGGCTGACTGGGGACGAGGGCATCGACAAAATCAACTACAATGAACGCGCCAAATTGGTCATGCCGAAGGACTCCAAGGTTTTGCCGGCGCCCCGCGAGCCGCAGCCAAAACCGGAGGGATGGCCGCAAGACGCAACGAAAGAACATCGTCGCACGGATCGTTATGCGCGCGCTCCCGGCGCCGAGCCGGAAAAGCCAAAACCGGGATTGATGGAGCGGGTTCGCGGACCCGCGACAGGGACTGCTGCCGGCGCGGATGACGAGCCGGGTTTGTTGCAAAAGATCATCAACAGAAAGCAAAGTGCCGCCGAATCGGAACCAGATGAGCCGCTACGTCAGCTTCTCTCCGAACCGCCGGATGGATACCGACACTCGTCGATACCTCTGAAAGAGGTTAAGGACACTTCCGCCAAAAACGGGTTTCTTGGAAGATTTTTTGGCGGCCAGGGGAATGAAGCCGATCCTGTCGCCCAGACGGCCGGGGTGAATGAAACGATTCGAAAACCCGAAACAGCGCCCAGGGACACTCAAAGCTCTTCGTCGTTAACGAGCTGGCTTCCAGGCTTCCTGAAAAACTAGCTCACGTTCCGAAGCGGCGACATCGGGCAGTTTCGTCCGATATCGCTCCTGATAGACATAGCGATTGGCGGAGGTTCGTGATTATGGATAGTTTTCAGAGTTTTGCGCCAAGATTAATGCTCATCGAGAACAACCAGGAGGTCGCAGAGCCTCTGCTTCGGCGTTTCGAAAATGAAGGCTATCTGGTCAAATGGTCTGCGGACAGCGCCGAAGCCTATTCCATGATCGAACAATTCGTTCCCAATATCATTATCGTTAGCTGGGGAACGGTTGGCCTGAGCGGTCTGGATTTGTGCCTCCGCATCAGGTCTGACGCTTCCCTCAATGAGACCAGAGTGATCGTTATTTCCGATACCCATAATGAAATTGACGCAATCCGTGTCCTTACCGTCGGAGCGGATGATTACCTTGGTCGTCCCATTTCAGATGTCGAACTTGTAACGCGCGCCTGGGCCCAACTGCGTTTCCTTCGAACAAAAAGCTTTTTCTCGGGAGGCAAGAAAACTATCAGAAGAGTCGCCCCGGTCGATTTCGTGCTCAACGGACAAGAAATCAGCAATGCCTTAAAGCACAATGGCATTGAAATGCTCATTGAGGCGAGGGATGTCCGCCGACATGGCGCCCCTGTAAAATTGCGCGACGCCGAATTCAGGTTGCTGGCGATTTTACTAAGAGAGCCGAAAAAGATTTTTACGCGGCAGGAACTGATCAATCACTTGTGGGAACAACCGGATAAAATTGATTATCGCACCATTGACGTCATGATGGGAAGACTTCGCAAGGCGCTCACTGTCCCCAACAGAACAGACGCCGTTCGTGCGGTGAGAGGAATTGGCTATGGTCTGAGCATTGACGACCCATTGATCGCCAAAAGAAAAAGCAGACGTCCCGCGTCGCCGCCCAAAGTTCCAGCGCCGGAAAATCACGCGTCCATATAATCAAGAGATCGCGGGCGTTCAGTTATTCGAGATTGTGCGCCGCCGCCCCCGGGAGTCCTGTCAATGCGTAGGTTTTATCTCTTCTGTCTGTGTGCGGGCGTGATTTTTGCTGTCTTTCCCTCTCATGCCCAGCAACATTCCTATTCCGGGGTCATTGCCGAGAACATCACCGAGGAACAGGAAGCCTGCGCCAGTGACGCCGCCCGATTTTGTGGCGGAAATGTGATGGCTATTTTCGAAATGGAGTTATGCCTGTCCCGACACACGCGGCAGCTCACTCCCGCCTGCAAGGATCAAATCGCGCCAACCGACTTCCGCAAGTATCATAATGAGGCGGATAATCTCTTCGATTAGTGGATTGAGTGATTCGAAAACTGACTCTTCTCTCCGCAACTAGTAAATTACACGGGTTGAGCGAAGTGATTTTGCTCGCCGCAGAACTCATGCGTTGTCTCTGACGGCGGCAATGATCCCCCAAACATGCTCGATCCGTCAGCCTGACAAGCTTTACAAGCGAGAACGGCCTCGACTGACTTCATACTTACAATGATTTAGCGAAATTCATGACACAAGCCTCCTGTCATGGGTTTTGTCGCCGTTTCTCACTGTTTATTTTTATTCATTATTTACAATGTCTTAAACAACATTCAAGGGCCACTGCTGTTGTCATCGGACAACAACTCTCAACGCGCTCGTCCAGTCACATACCGCTCGACTGTTTTGTAATCTAATCGTCACAGAGCGCGCCGAGTAATCCGTCCATGAACATGTGGGGGACCAACCTCCACAAAAAAAGGAAGGTTTGGACAATGAAACATTCCGTTGCTCACAGAGCCCTGATCGTGGCGGCGTTCAGCATCTGCGCCTTCGGCGCCAATAATCTTGCCTACGCCAGCACCGAAGACGATGTGAAAGAATTGAAGGCTCTGCTGCTGCAGCAGCAAAAGCGTATTCAACAGCTCGAGTCCCGGGGCGGCGGAAGCCATAGCCACCACGCAAACCCGATCATGAATAATCCCCGGGGCACAGGCCAGGGCATACTTGGCACGGGAACCTCGGGCAGCAATCCGGGCGAAGTTGGCACCGCCCGTGGCGCGCCCTCAGCCCCCTCCGCCGATGGACGCTATGCGGGCGGCTCGGCGCCAGATCCGTCGGCGTCATTGCAGCAGTGGTATAACCGCATCAGCATTCGTGGTTATACCCAGATGCGTTACACCAATTTCCTGCAGAATTCGGAATTCGCCAATAACGATGTCTACTGGGCGGATAACTCGGCGCGGCCCCGATCGAACTTCCTGATCCGCCGGATGCGTCTGATCTTCTCTGGCGACGTCTCTGATCACCTCTATATCTACATCCAGCCGGATTTCGCGAGCACGCCTCCCGGCGGATACTCGAACGCGGCAACATTTTTCGGGGCCGTCAACTCTCCGGCCTCAGGACCCATCGGCGCCGGCGGTATCGCGCCGGGCTACTACGGCGTCTTTCAGGGTCCCTATCAGCCAGTAAACGCCTATTATCAAGGAATGATCGGAACCAACGCCGCAGCTACTGGCGGCAACTTCGCTCAGCTTCGCGACGCCTATGCCGATATTTACTTTGATCATGACAAGGAGTTCCGTGTCCGCGCCGGTCAGTCAAAGGTTCCCTACGGCTTTACAAACATGCAGTCGTCACAAAACCGTCTGACTCTCGATCGTCCGGATGCGCTGAACACAGCAACACGTGATGAACGCGATCTCGGCCTGTTCTTCTACTATACCCCGAAAGATATGCGTCATCTCTTCCGCGATCTTGTGAAAAACAATCTTAAAGGTTCAGGCGATTACGGCATGTTCGCGTTCGGCGTTTATAACGGCCAGGGCGCAAACCGCGTCGAGCTGAATAAGAACACTCATCTCGTTGCGCGCATGACCTACCCCTACGTTTTTGAAAGCGGGCAGGTCGTTGAAGCCTCCATTCAGGGTTATACCGGGCGAGTTTCCCCAATAACCGGCGCTATTCGTCCCTCTCTCGGCATGGGAACCAACTGGGCTGGCAATGTGATGCTGCCAGCCTTCCAGCCGGGCGGTAATTCCTACCTGCCTGTAGTTGTTGCGCCGGGATACGATGTGCCGGGCAATTTCAATCTGGGCTACTGGCCCCGCACAACGGGTTGGTCGCCGGCCTGCGCCAATGGCTGTCAGGGAATTCAGGACTCTCGCGTTGCGCTCACCGGCGTGGTTTACCCCCAGCCCTTCGGCGTACAGGCCGAGTGGAACTGGGGCGTCAGCCCGGGTCTAAACGCCACCCAGACAGCGATCACTTCACAAAAGATTAACGGCGGTTACGTGCTCGTCAACTACAAATATGAGGATAAGGACTTTGGTCTCGGCACCTTCTTCCCCTATGTCCAGTATCAATACTTCAACGGCTTCAGCAAATATGAAGTCAATGCGCCCCAGAATCGTGTGAATGAGTGGGATGTCGGTATCGAATACCAGCCGCTGCCCGAGGTTGAGATTACGGCAAGCTACAACAAATCTGATCGCACGAATATTACTGCTGCGCCCTATCGCCAGTTCCAGGCCGACACTCTGCGCTGGCAGCTGCAGTGGAACTACTAAAGCTGCATGGCATATCAAGCGCGCAGGCGCCCGAAGCACAAGTCAAATCGTAACTGCGTAACAACAAAAATTTACAAGTTTGGAGAATGACAATGAACAAGCAACTCAAATCCGTGCTCTGCGTAACGGCGCTGCTGCTACCGAGCATCGGCTTCGCAGCCGACCTGCCCACAACAAAAGCGCCGCCGCCACCGCCGCCGGCGCCCATGTGGAAAGGGTTTTATGTCGGCGTCAACGCAGGCGGAACCTGGTCCAATGGCGGCTCCACCCAGGTGACAACTTACCCGGTCTCATCGCGGTTTCAGGCAGCTCATCCGGATCGAGACATTTTCTGGACCTCATTGAATGGTCCGCTGAATGTCGGCAGCACCAACGGCTTTATCGGTGGCCTGCAACTCGGCTACAATTGGCAACCGGGATACTTGAACGGCAATCTTGTCGCGGGCTTCGAAGCCGACATACAGGGCGTTGTCCCGACGGGAAACACCACGCGCGTCGTCAATAACATCTGGCCAGTCTCTACGGGCGGCTCAGTCTGGAATTCACTCAGCGGCAATGGCAACATGAACTTTCTTGGAACAGTTCGTGGGCGCGTTGGCTATCTCGCAATGCCGAACCTGCTCGTTTTCGGCACGGGCGGTCTTGCTTATGGCAATGTCACCTATAGCGTCGATCTTGCTCAATTTGGCTTTAATACCGCAGGTGCGCTGAACCAGTCCGCCTTCGCCAACGCAAATATCTCTGAGGTTCAGGTTGGCTGGACCGCAGGCGGTGGAGCCGAATGGATGTTCATGCAGAACTGGTCGGCCAAAGTTGAATATCTTTATTACGACCTTGGCAGCGCCGATTTGAACCTCAATTCCTATGCCGGACCACTGGGGGCAGGCGCTGCTGTCGGAACTTCGACGGCGCTTTGGACTTCATCAACGATCAATCCGCGCTTAACAGGCAATCTTGTTAGAGCCGGCGTCAATTATCACTTTTATTCGGCTCCCGCAGCTGTGGTCGCCAAATACTGAAGCGACAGTGTCGCGATAGATCAATGTCCAACATACCGACTCCGGGCATGGACTTGCCCGGAGTCGATAATATACAAATCTTCGTTCCGTCAGCTAAACGGACGAATAATACGATTGTGGAGCTTTACATGATCGACAGATATTGGTTTTTTGCATTACAAATTTTTGTTTGCCTTTACTCCATCGAGGCGAAATGTGACGACTATATCTCCGCCTTGGAGGCCTCCAAGAAAAACGATTTCACAAATGCATTCAAATTATTGAAACCCCTTGCCGAAAAAGGCGATGTCCGGGCGCAGGGCGAACTCGGGGCGTTATACCTCTTTGGACGAGGCACGCCGCGCGATATAAAACTGGGCGTTCACTGGACAACTGAAGCAGCAAAAAAGGGGCTGGCTTCCGCGCAATTCAATCTCGGTTCAATGTATATGGATGGTGAAGTTGTTACTCAAAATTACCATGAAGCAATGAAGTGGTTGCTATCCGCTGCCGGACAAGGCGTCCCGCCCGCGCAGGCTGGCGTTGCAGCCATGTTTTATGAGGGAAACGGCGTCCCCCAAGATTTCAGGGAAGCCTTCAAATGGATGAAAATCGCTGCGTCAAATGGTGATCCAGAAGCTCAGCTAAATTTGGGAACCATGTATGCTTTTGGCCAGGGGACGAACAGGGACGTGCTAAAAGGTGCGATGTGGACCTTTATCGCAACAGACTCTCCGTCATATTCACCATCTGAAAAATCAAGTTTGCGGGAATTGTCTTTTAAAACTCTAAATAAGGAAGAGTTTACAAAGGTCAATGAAATGTCAAAGAAATGTCGAGAGAGCAATCTCAAAGATTGCTAAAGAAGCAGGCTTATGATGATCATCCCGAAACCAATCAGATATTTTTACTGTTTGTCTCCGACTCTCTCGGGTCCTGTCAGAGACAAATCTGTAATAAGTTTAGATCTTTCAATTACATTTAATAATACCTCGAATAATAATACGGACCATGGGCATTCTCTCATGGCATCATCCACAAACTCTATTCCTAGTTATTATTTGGATTTGTTAAAAATCTCCTTAAAATGGAGACGCAAATGCCATTTATTCCAAGAAACGCTCAATAAACCAAATTACTTTTCCTCATTATCTGGATTTTCCAAAATGTCGAAATGTTTCGCGGCCATTTCCTTTATTATGATTCTTTGTTCTACGTTAATTATCTCGAACCCAGAATCTGCACTGGCGCAGCAACATTCCTACGATCCCAACACAGATAATGATGATGGGCAGCAATTTGGCGATTGCCTCAAGGATATTAACAAATATTGCAGAGCTTGGGCGCCGCTTCTCTTCGAGCTTGAAAATTGTCTGCAAAGCCATATTGCGCATCTAACGCCGGCTTGTCGTTCTCACATGGAGAATACAGACTTTCGTAAATATCACAGCAAAAAATGGCTTTCGCCCGATGTCCAGGTTTCAGGGATCTCCCGCAAATCAGGAACAAACTCTTGATTCTAAACCCAGAGAAGGAACAGACGATGACATTATCCAGGCTTGGCCGGCTTGTGGCCGTATTCCTCGGTCTTATGACGCTGGCGTTATTCGGCGATCATGCCTCTGCAAGAGATTACAGCGCCGGCGAAGGCGGGGCAGCTGAGATCGACGCCTGCGCCAAAGACGCAGCCAAATATTGCAATGACGACATCATGTGGCAGCACGAGATGGAGGATTGCCTTCGCCAGCATGGCGCGCAAATCAGCAAAGCGTGTCGCGCGCAGCTAAAACCCTTCGATTTTAAACAATATTATAATCAAGAACCTCATCTGTTCTGATAATCGCGACAGGAGCGATGCCGGGAACAACCAGCATCGCATCCATTACCCTTGTAATGCAAGGTTGTTTAATTGACGGGGAGAAACATGTCTCGTTTGGATAAATCGATGAAGGAAACGATGGTTCCTTCGGCCATTTGGGTCCTTACACTGGCGCTTGCTGCTTTAATTGGCTCGCCCTATTTTCAGAACAGTCGTGAGCCGCTAGCCTATTCTGGCAAAACCATTGAGGGACGGAACCACCAATCAAGACGTCAGTAGTCCGAATGGCAAGATTTATCCCTGTATGGTCAGTTCCGCTTCAACGCCGAGCAGTCGACCCAAAGATTTAAGGCGATTAAGCACCCTGTCACTGGCAAGATCAGCGAGTTCGGACGGCAGGGAAAGCTTCAGGCTAGCTTCGGCCAAACGCATCGTGGTGCGCGGCAATACCCCAGGCATCGACGCTGAGAGCAGATAGGCGACGCGCATCGCTGCGCCGAGGACGCGGGCGCGCAAAAACAGTCGGGTCGTCAATATACTTCGTAGTTCCGCAATGGCGTCGTCGCCCTCCGGTCCTTCGTGACGCAAAACAATGGCCATCGACAAAAAAGCCCTGCCAGGGTGATCGATCGACAAAAAGGGTCCCTGGGTCACCACATTCAAGGCGCGCTGGGCGCGATATTCGGGATGCGCCCGCCACGCGATATCGGAGAGCAGGCAGGCGGCATGACGCAGCCGTTTTTCCTCAACAGTTTCGTCGATGAGGCCGGAGCGCATGAAGTCATCAACCCAACCAATCAATTCGTCGCCGTAACCGGGCGCACGCGCGAAGATCGACTCCACCTCTCTCGAAGCGAACAACAAGGGATCTACGGCGCGTTCAACAGGCGTAAGCCTGTCGTAAATCAGACCCTCGCGTACGCCAGCGGCGGAAATCACAATCTCGCGCGGCCGGGCGCGGCGGATGATTTCGTCGAGCACAATTGCGCCATAGGCGAGCAAGGGACGACGGGCCGCCGAAACGACATCGATATCCTCAATCGCGTCGCTATCGATATATTCGACGAGTTCGGCGAAGTCGGCCGCCTCGCTTGTCTGGATGCGATAGTTATGCATCACGCCAAGCGGATAATGGCGCTGTTTCATATGTAGCTTTGCCAGCGAGCGCCAGGTGCCGCCGACTGCGTAAAAGGTGCGCCCCTTGAGATGTTCGAGCGGCTTGGCGGTGGCGATTGCCTTTCGGGCGATTTTGATGGCGTCACGGGGCGAACGGCGTGAAGCGTCCATCAAGGCGAGGCCGCCGAGCGGCAGGGTCATGCCCTTGCCAATCTCTTCTTCCTTCACATCGATCAATTCAAGCGAACCTCCGCCGAGATCGCCGACAACGCCGTCAGGATTGTGGATGGCGGACACCACGCCCAGAGCCGAAAGCTCCGCTTCGCGGCGACCGGACAAGAGTTGAATATCGCAGCCGATCACCTTGCTTGCCGCATCGAGAAAGGCGGCGCCATTTTCAGCGTCCCGCGCAGCGGCGGTGGCGATGGCTTCGACCCGGCTGACGTTCATCATGTCGCACAACGCTCGATAACGTCGCAGGGCCTTCATCGCCTTGTCAACGCCTTCCTCCGGTAAGCGACCCGTGGTCAACACCCCCCGGCCGAGACCGCACATTGCTTTCTCGTTGAAAATCGGCGTCGGTGCGCGAGACAGGGATTGGTACACGACAAGGCGTACAGAATTGGAGCCGATATCGACTATAGCGACCGGCTTGATCGATGGCGCTTCCGTCGAGGTTGGCGCCGGCCGCGCGCGCAAAAATGATTTAAGCATTTTTGGATTTCTTCACGAGAGAGCGCGGTCGCCAATCCTTCAGCGACTTGCCTCGACCTGAAAGGCTGGGGTGCGTCATAAAATACTGGTGTGCGTTAAATGGCTCTTCGCCTTCCGCAGGCGACATACGCTGCGACGAGCCATCAGGCATTACCCGGTAGCTTTGCTGGTTATCCATCAGATTGGCGACCATGATCTGGTCGAGTAATTGCTGATGCACAGTGGGATTGACGATCGGGAGGAGAGATTCGACGCGCCGGTCGAGATTTCGCGTCATCAGATCAGCCGAGGAGATATAGACATGAGCCCGTGTGTGCGGCAATGGGTAACCGCCGCCAAAGGCGTATACGCGCGCATGCTCAAGAAACCGGCCAACAATGGACTTGACGCGAATATTCTCCGATAAGCCTGGAACACCCGGTCTCAGGCAGCAGATGCCGCGCACAACCAGATCAATAGAGACTCCAGCACGCGAAGCTGTATAAAAAGCGTCAATGATTTCCGGATCGACAAGCGCATTGCACTTCGCCCATATCGAACCGGTTTTGCCGGCTTTAACATGTGCAATTTCCTGTTCGATATGCTCCAGCAATTTTTTTTTGAGAGATATCGGCGACACCGCCATCCGCTCCAGGCCGGCAGGCTCGGCGTAACCTGTGATATAATTAAAAATCCTCGACACATCGCGACCAATCACCGGATCGGCGGTGAACACCGAAATATCGGTATAAACACGCGCCGTGACCGGGTGGTAATTTCCCGTACCGACATGGCAGTAGGTAACAAGACCGGCGCCTTCACGCCGCACTACCAACGAGAGTTTGGCATGGGTTTTGAGTTCGATAAAACCGAAGACGACCTGCGCGCCGGCGCGTTCCAGATCGCGCGCCCAACGGATGTTCGCTTCCTCATCAAAGCGCGCTTTCAGTTCGACAAGTGCGGTGACGGACTTGCCAGCCTCCGCCGCCTCGACCAGCGCGCGCACGATCGGACTGTTGTTGGAGGTTCGATAGAGAGTCTGTTTGATGGCAATGACATTGGGATCTCGCGCCGCCTGTTGAAGAAACTGCACGACAACGTCAAAGGACTCATAGGGGTGGTGGACCGCGAGGTCTTTCTGTTTGATAGCCGGAAAGCAATCGCCGCCATTATCACGAACGCGCTCGGGAAAGCGGGGATTGTAGGGTTTGAATTTGAGATCAGGGCGGTCCCGCGCCACAAGTTCGGATAGATCAATCAAGGCTAGCATGCCGTCAATCTCGAAGGTCTCCGTCGGAGCCACATCGAGTTCGTCTGCGACCAGCGCACGAAGACTTTCCGGCATGTCCGCGGCGACCTCAAGACGGATCACTGACCCGCGTCGTCGACGCTTGAGCGCGGTTTCAAACAACAGAACGAGATCTTCGGCCTCTTCCTCGACTTCAAGATCGCTGTCGCGAATTACACGAAATAACCCCTGCCCACGCAAGAGATAACCGGGAAAAAGCCGCTGTGCGTTAATCGCGATCAGCGTTTCAAGCAGGATGAAACGCTCACGCCCGTCGCCGCTTTCGGGTAATTTAACAAAACGCTCGATTTTCGCAGGAAGACGCACAAGCGCCTGTAGCGTTTTGCGATCGCCGGGCCGCACCAGCTCCAGCGCCAGCGTCGACCCAAGATTTGGAATGAAAGGAAACGGATGCGCCGGATCGACGGCGAGCGGCGTTAAAACCGGAAAAATGCGATTAAGGAAGTGCTCTTCCAGCCAAAGCAATTCGGGCTTCGAGAGATCGGCGGGTTCGATAATGCTGATTCCCGCCTCGTGGAGTTCGCGACGCAGATCGCGCCAGCGTCTTAACTGCTCATTTGTCAGACGGGTTGAGCGCTCGGTGATTTTGACAAGCTGCTCGGCGGGCGTCAGCCCATCCTGAGAGAGCGCAGTCATCCCCGAGCGCATCTGTCCGCGCAGACCCGCGACACGGACCATAAAAAATTCATCAAGATTATTGGCCGATATCGATAGGAAGCGTAATTGTTCAAGCAATGGATGGTTGCGATTGGAGGCCTCCTGCAACACACGCCGGTTGAACTCCAGCCAAGATAATTCACGATTGATAAATCGTTTGGGGGAGTCAACAAGCGCGTCTGGATACGCTAGCAGTTCACCGGCGGGGTCCATTACCTCAATGCCAGCAGCCTCGCTGCTCGTATCGCCAGTTGCAACCACGTTTTCTGTCACACCCGTTTTCCTGTTCTCGACGCCTGAAGATTGACTCATATCACTTTCCCTGGAAGCAAGCGACGATGCCCATGGTTTAATTCTCCGCCTCGTTCGCGTCGCTGTAAAGCCGGGCGAGAACATCTGCCGCCAACGCCCGCGTCGCCGCCCTGCCCTGCGCCAGCGCAGCGCGATCCAGAGCCGCCACGAAGGCTCGGGCAGCGTCGAGCGAGCGTTCAAGACGCAGAGCGATAAAGGCCAGCGTTTGGGCATCCACGCTCAATTGACGATCTCGGCAAAGCTTTTCCAGAACGGCAAGAACCAGCGCTTCATCCGGCGATCCAATCTCTATCGCCGGTGCACGACGCAGGCGTGACAAAAGGTCCGGCAACGCTACTTCCGCGGGCAGAGGCGCGCGCTGGCGAGTCATTAACAGCCATAATCGATTCTCGATTACAAAATTCAGGAGATGGAAGAATCCGGTTTCATCGACAACCCGATCTGCGTCGTCGATCAGTAAAGCGGCCGGGATCGTCTCCGTCAGCACATTGATGGACGGCAAGGCGCGCGGATCAATCTCGCGCGCCCCAGCCTGCGCCGCCCAAATCGCCGCGAGATGGCTTTTCCCGCAACCGGCGGGACCAACCAGCGTAACAATGCGGTCTGGCCAGTCCGCTGGCCAGCGGCGAATAAGGGCGAGCGCTGCTTCATTCGCGGGCGCCGGCAGGAAGTCATCGGGACCGAGCCGGGTTTTGATTGGAAAATCGAGCGTGAGCTGCGCTTCGTCTTCGGCGCGCATGTTCGTCGCCACCGGCATCAGGCCCTGTGCGACGCTGGGCCGCTTTCACGAAACAGCGCGCTGCGGCGGTAACGCGCCGCCAGAAACCGCATGACCGCGCCCAGTGCGGCGGCCGTCGGCACGGCGATAATCATTCCAGTAAAACCAAAAAGCGCTCCAAAAGCCAACAGAGCGAACATGATCCAGACCGGATGCAAGCCCACCGAAGCGCCGACCAGTCGGGGCGACAACACATACCCGTCCATGATCAGCCCGAAGCTGACGATAGCGATCGCCTCGACGGGCAAACTGACATGCGGCCATCCCTGGACGATCGCGATGATGATCGAAAATACAAACGCCGTAATCGAGCCGACATAGGGAATGAAACTCAGCACGCCAGCGATAACGCCGATCAGAAAACCGAAGTTTAAACCAATCGCTGAAAGCCCGACGGCGTACCAAACGCCCAGAAATATGCAAACCAGCGACTGTCCCCGAACGAAACCGGCAAGCGCCCGATCTATTTCTCCAGCCAGAAAACGGACGTCGTCACGGTGTCGGGGCGGCACCAGACTATCGAGAATATGGATCATGTGATCCCAATCCAGCATCATATAAAAAGCGACGACCGGGGTAATCACCACGAGCGCGGCTACGTTGATCAAGGCGTAACCGCGCCAGACCAGAGATTTTAGAAAATCGCCAATCAGCACGGCGCCCTGATTGGCGAGATCATCGATATACTTCTGGGTGTCGATGGTTCCCGCCGGACCCAGCCCCAAACTCTGCAACCATTCATTAAAATACTCGCTTGTGAAACGCGTTTGCCACCCGGAAATCAAACCGCTGAGGGTTTGTAGATATCCAGGCATGGCTGTAATCAATCCAGCGAATTGTCTCGACAGGATGGGAAGAAGAACAATCAGGACTGTCACGACAAATGCAATAAAAAAAACCAGCAGCACAAGCGCCGCCCCCAATCGCGACATGCCCATACGCTGCAACCTGTCGGCTACAGGATCGAGCAAATATCCCAGGGCCGTTCCGGCGACGAAGGGCGCCAACACCGGACTGAGCAGGTAGAGGATTGCCGCCAGCAAGAGCAGCGAGAGTCCCCAAAACATTAGCTGACGCTCAAGACTGAGCCCGGCCCATTTCACGCCGCTTGGCGCGTGGCCAGAGGGTTCAGCCGATTTTGAAATGACGACGGCTCCAGGCGGCGACGAGGGCGCAGGAGCTATGGCGGCGACAGCTGAAGAATTTGGGCCGCCGGTCTTTCGTCTCGTCGTTCGCGCTTGTTTCGCCATACGTTGTCATTCCCGGTCGAAACCTGTGATAGACGGGCTGGCGAGCCAGGGTCAATGATTAATGCAAATACTTCATTTTCATCAAGTTACGGATACCCTGCGACTGCGTCGGGCGCCTCGCCGCAGGATCAACGCGCCGGCGCCCATCGCCACGGCGACCATACCGAGCAGAAGCGTCGACATAGCGTTGATCTGCGGCGAGACGCCGAGACGCACCTGAGAATAGATTCGCATCGGCAAGGTCGTGGCGCCCGGTCCGGTGGCGAAGCTGGCGATCACCAGGTCATCGAGCGCCAGAGTGAAGGCGAGAAGAAAGGCGCTCGCCATGGCGGGAGCGATCTGCGGCAAGGCCACCAGCAAAAAGGCCGTGAAAGGCGTTGCCCCAAGATCCATCGCCGCCTCCTCAAGCGCTGGATCGCATTCCCTCAACGAAGCCAGCAATGCGACAGTAGTAAAACACATCGTGAAGGTGACGTGCCCGATCACAAGGGTCGTGAAGCCGCGACCGACCCCGAGGGCCACAAAGCAACTTAACAAAGCCAATCCCATCACAACCTCAGGCAAAACAAGAGGCGCATGGATGGCGCCAAAAAAAAGAAGACGTGAAGGAAAAGCCCCGAAGCGCGCAAGGGAGACCGCGGCGAGCAATCCCAGAATAGTAGCAAACAGGGCTGAGAGAGTCGCATCGGCAAGACTGATCCATGCGGAATGCATCAACTGCTCGTTTTCAATGAGAGCAGCATACCATCGTGTCGAAAACCCGCCCCAAACCGACACCAGACGGGAAGCGTTGAAGCTCATCGCGGCCAGAATAACGATGGGCGCATAAAGAAAAATAAAACCTGCCGTCAGCATCAATGCTTGCAGGATACGAAACTGTCCGTTCATGGCCGCAAATCTTTTTGACCAAAGCGCATACGCTCCAGCGCCGCCAGGGGAGCGATTAACAGGACCAGCAGCAAAACGGCGGCGGCCGAGGCCGTGGGCCAGTCATGATTGGCGAAGAAATCATTCCACAACGTGCGTCCGATCATCAAGGTGTCTGACCCCCCGAGCAAATCGGGAATCACGAATTCGCCGACCGCCGGAATAAAGACAAGCAACACGCCAGCGATTATCCCTTCGCGCGACAGCGGCAAGGTCACACGAAGAAATGTTTGCATTGGAGTTGCTCCCAGATCAGCCGACGCCTCCCGGAGCGCAGGATTCTGGCGCTCCAGCGCCGCATAAAGCGGCAAGAGCATGAAGGGAAGATAGGAATAAACGATCCCGATCACCACGGCGAAACGTGTCGCGAACATCTGGATCGGCGCATCTATCAGGCCCAGGGCGATCAGGCCCTTATTGATCAATCCCTCATCCTTGAGAAGCGCAATCCAGGCGTAGACCCTGATTAGAAAACTCGTCCAGAAGGGCGCGGCGGCGAGTCCGATAAGAAATGGTCGCCACTTTTCAGGAGCTCGCGCCATCGCAAGGGCGAAAGGATAGGCGACCAGCAAAGTCACCAGCGTCGCAACAGCGGCGATGGTCAGCGAGGAGATATAGGCGTTGATGTAAAGACTGTCCGTGAACAACACTCTGTAGGCGTCAAAAGTAAACGTCTGCGCTTTGGTCCAAAATCCGGCAAGGCCCTCGGAGAGTTCGAAAATTGGCCGGTAGGGAGGACGCGCCAATACAGTGTGCGAGAAAGAAATTTTCAGGATCAGGATCAACGGCGCCAGCAAAAAGGCGACAATCCAGAGATATGGCGCGAGCAGAACAAGCCGTTGGCCTCGCGAAAGAGTTTGGGCTTTTTTCATATTTCCTCCGCAAAGAGAGCGGGCGTATCCAGCGGAAATTGCAACATAACGCTCTCGCCAACCGAAAAGCGCATATCCCATGTCGCAACGCGCAGTATAACGTCATTTCCGACCCTAACGCGCAGGAGCGTATTGTCGCCGCGAAAAACGAACTCTTCTACAATACCGGAGATCCCGGGGCCGTCATGGCGCGCATGGATATCCTCCGGTCGAACGCTAAGCGTCGCGCGTCTACCATCTGGCAAACAGCATGTTGAAAGGGCGATCCGACCGAAATCCGTTAACAGGTAAGGAGCGCTGTCAAAAACAACGACTCCATCGATAAAATTTGTATCTCCGACAAATCCTGCAACGAACCGGGACGCAGGGCGCTCGTAAATGTCATTCGGACTCGCCACCTGCTCGATCCGTCCGGCGCGCATAACGGCGACGCGATCGGCCAACGCCAGCGCCTCATCCTGATCATGGGTGACAATCATAAAGCTTGTGCCGGTCTCCCGCTGTATTTTCTTGAGATGAAATTGAGTCTCCTCACGCAGTTTTCTGTCGAGCGCTCCCAATGGTTCGTCTAGGAGCAATAGTCGCGGACCTGGCGCCAGCGCGCGAGCGAGAGCCACTCGCTGGCGTTGGCCCCCTGATAATTCATTGATCTTTCTTGAACCATACGAATCGAGTTGCGTGAGCTGCAACAAGGCGCGAACGCGGCCTGCGATTGTCTCCTTGTTTAAACCCTGGCGCCGAAGGCCAAATGCGACATTCTCGAAAACGTCGAGATGGGGAAAAAGCGCATAGGACTGGAACATCATGTTTACCGGACGCCGATAAGGCGGCATGCCAGCCAGATCCTCGCCATCAAGAAGAAGTTCTCCGCTATCGGGAGTCTCGAATCCGGCGACACAGCGCATTAGCGTTGTCTTTCCACAGCCGGATGGACCGAGCAATGCAAAGAATTCTCCACGCGCGATGTCGAGAGAGACGTCGTCGAGCGCGATCACCGGTCCATAACGCCTGGAGACGCGCTGAATAGAGAGTAGCGGGGCGCTCCCGGAGCCAGAAACTGTCGTGAGACTCATGACTTCGGTTCCCGTGCTTTTTCGATCCATTTGCCGTCGTCGGTCTGTTGGTAATAGACAAGCGGATAGCCAGCATCACGTAATTCGCGCCATTGCGCGCGGGCGTCCTCAAGTTCGGCCGCATCGGCGCCATCGAAAAGAAGCGCGGCGCGAATCGACGGCGCCGACACGCCATCCAGAACTGGGGCAATCGCAACGCTCTCGATAAAAAAACGGATCTCCGCGTTGTTGGGATTATCGTTATCGTCGCAAGTGAGATAGATGGGCTGCGATTTCGGATCGGGATCGGCCGCGCCGCCATGCGGCAAAAAACTGTCGCGGCTGTAAGACCACAGAAAAGCATCGATTTTTTTTAGGCGCGCGGCGCTCGCCGCCTGAACCACCGCCCGCCAGCCCCGGCCCCGCGCGCGCTCCAGCAAAAGCTGAAGGGCGGATTCCACCTTTCTTTCAGACAGATGGTAGAAGGACACTTCGATCATGACGGCGCCGGGTAATGTGACCATGCCTTTGATGACCAATTCGTCGACGGCGCGCAAGTTTCCGGGTTGGATCAACGCCGCCGAAAAACAACGATCCTGTTCGAGTTGGTGCCTTTGCGATTATTGTCGACGCCCCAGCAATTGCTGGTTTTGGTGAATTCCTGTCGATTGACCAGAACGAACAAACGCTCGAACGGCAGCCCCTCGACCGCCTCCCAGACCTGTCGTTCGAGCAGCACGGCTCCCCGACGCACCTCACCGACTTCAAAGGCGACATGCCCCCCCGGCCGCACAATGCGAGCAAAGGCGCAGAAACAGTCGCGAACCATTTGCATCCATGCTTCGACACTGCGATGCGCGGAAATCTCAACTGTTTTGGCGTCAACCCCGGCGAACCAGTTTCGCAGCCAATTATCCTGGGCGTAGTCCACAACATCAAGAAAGGGAGGCGACGTGACGATCAGATCGACGGAAGAGTCCGCAACCAACGGCGTACGCCAGGCTGGAGCTGTCGAGAGCAACGGGGCGGGATGCGACGGCGGGGTGCCTTGGGACAAAAGGGCGCGCGATTTTTTTACGATCAGCCCCGCCACATCGCGCATTGGCGGGATCTGCCTGCGCTTTTCGTTGATTTTGCGCTGCGCCTCGACGCTAACCGCCTGATTTGGTGGCAAGGAATAGACCGAAAAAAATCCTGGCGAATGTCCAGTAAGCCTGTTTAGCGCTATCATTCTGATCCAGTCGAGAGCGGGATCGACTGCAGCGTTCGGGGGCGCGTGGCGTAATAGATGACGTCGCAAGGCGCAAATCTGTCGCAGCGTTTCGGGGTGATAAAACGCCAGAAGGTCATCGCGCTCACTCGCGCCTCTCGACCAGTCGACGCCAGCCAGTCGGTCTGCGATCGTATCGAGTGTCGGTGGATTCAGTCGCGGACGAGTCAATAAAAGACTGACCGGACTGATATCGTTGCCCATAGGTCGGCGCGCCTGCAACGCCGCCTGCAAGGGGGTTGTGCCGCGACCCATGAACGGATCGTAAACGCTCTCGCCTTCGCTCGTCAGGCGGTCAATAAAAAATTCGGGCAATTGCGGCTTGAAACACGCGCGGTAGCTGACCTCGTGAAGCGCATGCCCCTGGCGCTGTCCGGCCGTCCAGAATTCATTGAAGAAATAGCGAAGACCACTTTCTTCTTGAACGATCGTCGGGGCGCCAAAAGCGTCAAAGAGGCGTACGCAGTCTTCGAAATTATCCCTTTGAGGACATTTTTCGGCTGCGCGCGCCACGGGACGGATAGACTTTAGCGCTGGCGATCAGAAATCAGGACTCGTAATTGTCGCGCACCAGCCGGTCGAGAAGCCGCACGCCCCAGCCAGATCCCCAGCTTTGGTTGATGTCGCTAGAGGGAGACCCCATGCCAGTGCCGGCGATGTCGAGATGCGCCCACGGCGTTTTGCCGACAAAACGTTGCAAGAATTGCGCTGCAGTGATCGAACCGGCGTGACGGCCTCCGGTGTTTTTCATATCGGCGAATTTCGAGTCGATGAGCTTGTCGTAAGCCGGCCCCATCGGGAGCCGCCACAATTTTTCGCCCGTTGTGACGCCGGCCTTGCTCAGGCGTTCGGCAAGTTCGTCATTGTTCGAGAACAGCCCGCCATATTCCTGCCCGAGGGCGACCAGTATGGCGCCGGTCAATGTCGCCAGATCGACGATCGCCGCAGGTTTATATTTATCGACTACATAGGTCAGGGCGTCGGCCAGCACGAGCCGACCCTCCGCATCGGTGTTGATAATCTCGATGGTCTGGCCGGACATGGATTTCACAATGTCGCCGGGACGCTGCGCCTTGCCGTCGGGCATGTTCTCGACGAGACCGAGCACGCCAATGACATTTGCCTTGGCCTTACGCGCGGCGATGGCGTGCAGCGCGCCGGTCACGGCGGCGGCGCCGGCCATATCGCCCTTCATGTCCTCCATGGAGGCGGCAGGCTTGATCGAGACGCCGCCAGAGTCGAAGACGACGCCTTTCCCGACAAAGGCGACGGGGGGGGCGTCGCCGCCGCCGTTCCAGCGCAGAACGGCCAGCTTGCTCTCCGCCTCAGAGCCCTGTCCGACTCCGAGCAGCGCCCTCATGCCGAGTTCAGCCATGGCTTTTTCGTCAAGAATCTCGACCTCGACCCCCAATTTCATCAACTCAGAGGCTCGGCGGGCGAATTCAGTGGGCGATAGGACATTTGCCGGCTCATTCACGAGCGTGCGAGCGAGGACTACCCCCTCGGCAAGAGCGGCGCTCTCGGCGATGGCCGCGCCGGCCGCCGCGGCGTTTGCGACGCCGAGAAGGACCTCAATCGGCTCTTGCTTCTCGCTGTCGTCTTTTTTCCTCGTCTTGTAGTGATCGAATTTGTAACTCCGCAGCCAGGCGCCCAAAGCGAATTGAGCCGCCGCCGCAGGGTCGAACGATCGGTCCGGAAGATCCAGAACCACGATTATCTCGCCACCCGGCGTCAGCCGCGCCGCCGTTTGTCCGCCAAGGTTCAGGAAATCATTTGATTTCGTATCCGTTTCGGACTTACTGCCCTCGGACTCGTCGCCATCTGCAGCGCCGGCGCCGACAATCACCAGTCGACTGACCCCCAGCCCTCCTGGAGCAAGGAGCTCCAGCGAAGAACCGACCTTGCCCTTGAATTTGGCGACGCCGGCGGCGCGGGAGATTTGCTCCTGAACGCCGGATAAAAGGGACTTGGCGGCATCGGCTATAGCCAGATCTTTGCCGGCGAAAACCACAAGGGTGCGCGACCGACCCGCGTCCTCGGCGACCCCAAGGCGGGCGGCGACGGCGTCAAGAGCGACAGCGTCGAATTTCACATTGAGCGTCATATCCGCCTCATTCCGGGGAGTCGACGCGCCGGGCGTCGGTCAAAAGGATCCTGGGGGCGCAATATCCCGCTCGTGTCGCGGGGTCAATCGCGCCGCGAAAAGGCCGTGATCGACTCCCAAAAGCCGGGCGTGACCGCGCCAAAGCCCAATTTCCGATTTGCCGGCCCGTCGTTCAGCCGACGCTTGAGGCCTGTGGCGCTCTCATGATCGGCGTCACGATCACCCGCTACCTGGCGGCGCGCTTTGCAAAGATGATCCTTTCGATCTTCTTCACAATCTTCTGCCTGATGTTCGTCGTGGTGTTTGTTGAAATGCTTCGGCGGGCCAGCGACAGTCCGGACGCTAGCGCAAAAATCGTAGCCCTGATCACCCTCATGAAGGTTCCGGCCGCCGCCGAGGCGATCCTGCCTTTCGCGGTCCTGTTCGGCTCCATGGCCGCCTTCGTCGACCTCACCCGAAAACTCGAACTGATCGTGGCGCGCGCCGCAGGAATGTCGGTCTGGCAGTTCCTGTTCGCCCCGGTCATGACTGCGTTTGTGATCGGCGTGATCTCCATCGCCGCCTACAATCCGCTGGCCGCAACACTGAAGCAGCAAGCCGATCAGATGGAGGTTGAACTGTTTGGCGTTCAGGGCAGCGTTCGCATCGATCATGGCGTCTGGTTGCGGCAGCATGGCGTCGACGGACTGGCCGTCATCCACGCGACGGGCTCGGCGCGCAAGGGCACGGAGTTATTCGAGGTCAGCGTCAATGTTTACTCGCCCCAGGGCGGCTTTATCGAACGCGTCGAGGCGGCGCGGGGACATCTCGAGCCGGGCGTCTGGGTCTTGAGCGACGGCGTGATCAGCGCGCCAGGGCAACCGACCAGAAACATCAAGAGTTACATGTTGGCGACCAGTCTGACGCCTGAACAGGCGGCGGCGGTCAACACCCCGCCACAATCAACGCCCTTCTGGAGCCTGCCGGAGGTTGCCGACCATACTGCCGAGGCCGGCCTGGACGCAACCGCCTATCGCATTCAATATCAAGGGCTTTTGTCTCGCCCGATCCTGCTGGTCGCAATGGTCTTGCTGGCGGCGTCATTCTCCCTGCGATTTTCACGTATGGGCGGCGTCGGCGTCACCCTTTCCTATGGCGTGGCGGCGGGCTTCGTGCTTTATATCGGCACAAAAGTCCTGTCGGATCTTGGCGGCGCGGGTCTGATCAGTCCCGTCGTGGCTGCTTGGTCACCCGCAATCGTCGGCGTCATGATCGGCGCGCTCATCCTGCTTTATCAAGAGGATGGATAGCCACACCGGCGTTTGGCCCGTTTTGAGCGGCGTGTTGCTTTTCGCGCCGCAAACATGGAGAAAATTATGCGTCTTCCGATTTGGCTCGCCGCCGGCATTATTCTCACCGGCTCGATTGCCGGCGTCGCCCGATCCGAGGTCGCTCTGGCTGCTGGCGAATTCTCCGCCGGCCAGAAGACGGCGGTCGAGAAAATCGTCCACGATTACCTCATCGCCAATCCGGAAGTCGTTCGGGAAGCGATCGAGGAACTGGAGAAGCGTCAGAAGGCCGAGGAAGCCAATCAGCGCGGCAAGGTGGTCGCCGACAAGGCCTCGACGCTTTTTAACTCGGTCAATCAGGCAGTCGTGGGCAATCCGCAAGGCGACGTGACGCTGGTCGAGTTCTTCGACTACAATTGCGGCTACTGCAAGCGCTCGGTCAACACCGTCGCCAAACTGATCGAAGGCGACCCCAAACTGCGGGTCGTGTTGAAGGACTTCGCTATTTTGGGTCCGGACTCCGTAGAGGCTGCGCTGGTCGCAAACGCTGCCCGCATGCAGTTTTCACCTGATAAATTCTGGGAGTTCCATCGCAAAGTCCTCGAAACCAAGGGCCACATCGGCAAGCAGCAGGCCATGGCCGTCGCCAAAGAGGTCGGCGCAGACATGACCCGTCTGGAAAAAGATTTCGACAAACCCCAGACAAAAGCGGCTCTTCAAGAAGTCAGCGGACTTGCCGACGCCCTGCATTTCGACGGAACGCCTGCCTGGGTCGTCGGCGGCGAGGCTTTGGTCGGCGGCGTGCCCTACGACGAACTCAAAAAGAAAATCGAAAATATGCATCAGTGCGGCAAAACAGTCTGTTGAAACTGCAACGATCTGCGGTTGACCTTTGCGATCTGACCGAGAAAACTCGAAAAACAACAATCAAATGATGCGAACGCATCATTCGGACAAATGGGATCGTTCAACACCGCCATGACCGCCATTCATGTGCTCAACGGCCCTAACCTGAATCTTCTCGGCAAACGGGAGCCGGAGATTTATGGTTCTTCAAGCCTCGAAGATATTCGCGAGCTATTGCAGTCCCGCTGCGCGTCCCGAGGCGCGACGCTTGTGTTCAAGCAATCCAACCACGAAGGCGACCTCGTGACATGGATTCAAGAGGCAGGCGAGGCCAGAGCGCCCGTTATTCTGAACCCGGGCGCGCTGACCCACACCTCGATTGCCCTTTACGACGCCATCAAGGGATCGAACGCCGAGGTTATTGAAGTGCATTTGTCCAACGTTCATGCGCGGGAAAGCTTCCGACGCCATTCCTATATCTCACCGGCTGCGCGGGGAGTTATCGCTGGATTTGGACCCTCCTCCTACCTTCTCGCGCTCGACGCGATTTTCGAGAAACTCTGAGAAAGACCGGAACACATCCATGGCGCGCAAAACTCCAACGCCTCCAAAAGCTCCGCTCCGTCCGGCGGCGGGACAAAGTCAATCGGTTATAGACTTTGGCCTTCTGAAAACGATTGCCGCTCTTGTCGCCGATAGCGATCTGACCGAATTCGAGGTTGAGAAGGGCGATCTGCGCATACGCGCCGTCCGCGCGCCGTCTGCTCCGGCCGCCGCCACGATCGCCGTCCCGACGACCGCTAGCATCCTGCATGCCCCTGCGCCCGTATCGGCGACGCCACGTCCAGCCCCCGAGCCGGCGAAACCAGATTACGCAGACGCCAACGCCGTTAAATCGCCAATGGTCGGAACGGCCTACCTGAGACCTAATCCTGATTCGAAACCGTTCATCGAAATTGGGACGCGCGTCTCGGTCGGCGACAAGCTGCTGTTGATCGAGGCGATGAAAACCTTCAACGACATCATCGCGCCCAAAGCGGGAGTCGTCACCGCCATCATGGTCGACGACGGTCAGCCCGTAGAATACGGTGAACCGCTTCTCGTGATCGAATAGGGCGCTGGATGTTCGACAAGATTCTCATCGCCAATCGCGGCGAAATCGCGCTTCGTATTCTTCGCGCCGCCAAGGAGCTGGGGATCGCAACAGTCGCGGTTCACTCCACCGCCGACGCCGAGGCCATGCATGTGAAACTCGCTGATGAGTCCGTTTGCATCGGCCCCCCCTCAGCGCGCGACTCCTATCTCAACATCCCATCCCTGCTCTCGGCGTGCGAAATCACCGGCGCCGACGCAGTGCATCCGGGCTACGGTTTTCTCTCCGAAAACGCGCGTTTCGCCGAAATTCTCGAAGAGCACAACATCACTTTCATCGGCCCAAAATCCGAACATATTCGTTTGATGGGCGACAAAATTGAAGCGAAGACGACAGCCAAACGCCTCGGCATTCCTTGCGTGCCCGGATCAGACGGACCGATTCTGAGCGAAAAGGAAGCCCTCAAAGTTGCGGAAAAAATTGGCTTCCCGGTATTGGTGAAAGCCGCATCCGGCGGCGGCGGTCGCGGCATGAAGGTCGCGCATGACCGAAACGAACTCGCCAACGCCATCGCCACGGCGCGCACTGAAGCCAAAGCCGCGTTTGGCGACGATACGGTCTATATCGAAAAATATCTCGGCAAGCCGCGCCATATCGAAATCCAGATTTTTGGCGATGGCAAGGGACAGGCTGTTCATCTGGGCGAGCGCGATTGTTCTCTACAGCGACGTCATCAGAAAGTTTTCGAAGAAAGCCCCTCGCCTGCCCTCAACGATACGCAACGCAAGGAGATCGGCGAAGTCTGCGCCAAAGCGATGCGCGATCTTCAATATGCCGGGGCCGGCACCATCGAATTCCTCTATGAAAACGGCGAATTTTATTTCATCGAAATGAATACGCGCATTCAGGTCGAGCATCCGGTGACGGAATCCATCACGGGAGTCGATCTGGTTTGCGAGCAGATCCGCGTCGCCGCCGGTTCGCCGTTATCGCTCAAGCAGGAAGACATCTTGTTTTATGGCCACGCGATCGAATGCCGCGTCAATGCCGAACATCCCTCGACATTCCGTCCCTCGCCGGGACGTATTTCCTATTATCACCCGCCCGGCGGCGTTGGCGTGCGCGTCGACTCGGCTGTCTATCAGGGCTACGCCATCCCGCCCAATTACGACTCGCTCATCGGCAAGCTGATCGTGCACGGCCGTAACCGCACTGAAGCGCTGATGCGCCTTCGCCGGGCGCTGGACGAATTCATCGTCGACGGCATCGACACCACCCTGCCGCTCTTCCGCACGCTGGTGCGGAACGCTGACGTTCAAAATGGCGTTTACGATATTCATTGGCTGGAGCATTTTCTGGCGACCGGCGGCATAGAACCGGGTTTCTGATCCACAAACCGGCAAGAAAACCTCATCTGGAATGTCGCCTCGCCGAGGATGATGTCATGTCGCGACGCGAGTTGAGGACCATCACCCCCGATCATGTCCTGCGCGCCTATACTCTCGGCCTTTTTCCCATGGCCGAGAGCGCTGGTGACAAGGAATTGTTCTGGGTCGACCCGGAACAACGCGCCGTTTTTCCCCTGGACTCTTTTATCGTCTCTCGCTCGCTCTCAAAGACGGTTCGCAGCGAGCGTTTCGAGGTAATGATCGATCACGATTTCGACGCTGTCATCGCCGGTTGCGCCGCGCCGGCGCCGGAACGGGAAAAAACCTGGATCAATAAGGAAATTCGTCGATTATATCGCGAATTGTTCGATCTGGGTTTTGTTCACACGATCGAATGTCGACGCGAAGGGCGGTTGGTTGGCGGGCTCTACGGTGTCGCTATGGGCGGAGCCTTTTTCGGCGAGAGCATGTTTCATCGCGAACGCGACGCCTCTAAGGTCGCGCTGACTCATCTTGTTGCACGCCTGCGCGCGGGGGGATTTCGTCTTCTCGACACCCAATTCATGACTACTCACCTCGCCTCGCTGGGCGCAATCGAGATAACCCGCGAAGCCTATCATTCGGCACTGGAGCAGGCGCTGATGACACAAGGGAATTTCTATGTCTGGCCGCCGGATCGAGCTATCGGCGGTCGAGAAGCGCTACAGGCTTTGCAGAACCATGCCTGCAATGAAAGCTCATAAGTCGAACGCTCAGGGACTTGCGCTGAACTTAAATTCAAAGGGGTTTCAAGACCACTCCAACAAGTTTGACTTTTGAACTGAGGGATTTCCTGCTGTCGTTCAACCCGTTTGGGTCTGCGGAACTGAGGGCCTCGTCAATCTGACCTTGGCGTAACGTGGCCTGGGAAGCCCGCCAGATAATCGCCGTTTCCCAGCCCTTGCGCCCTGAAACTCGCTTCTCGCCTCTTTATCGCCGCGCTTTCCCCTGAATATGCCGGGGTTGGGAGTAAAGCGTGTGACGCCGTTTACCGATCATCGGCCGCCAGAGGCCTCGCCGGAAGCGCCGCGTCGTTTGGCGCGTGAGAACAGACGCGGCAGGACGCCGGGTCTTCTCCTGACCTTTGTTATATTTGTTTTTATTATTGTTTCTGGCGGCGCGGCGATCGCCCCCTGGCTCTTTTCGGCCGACGCCCTCAGCCGGTCGGCCACCGGCCAGTTACAATCTTCCTCGGGACTCTATGTCGTTGCGCGCGGTCCCGCGCGGCTGGCGCTGACGCCTCGGCCCCACATCGTCATGAATGATGTCGCCTTCGCCGACCTGAATGGCGCACTCGTGATCGAAAGCCCGGAGCTGAATTGCGCGCTTAACCTCGGACGCCTGCTCGCCGGCCGCGTCCAGGTCACAACGCTCACGCTTGTGAGGCCAAGGGCGATCATTGATGTTGATAAGGGATCAATCGTTGCTCCTGGCGCCGCCATGCGCGCGTCGCTGACGCGATCGGAGACGCCCGAGGCGCAACAGGCGGACGCCGCACGCCTGGGCGTCGTCAATATTCTCGACGGCGCGCTCACCATCAAGCGCCATAGCGGCGCCCAAATCTTCGAAAGAATGACGGTCTCTCTGGATTGGCCACGGATTGGTCAGCCGGCCCTGATCGCCGGCGGCGTGGACTGGCGCGGAGAACGGCACGAGGCCATGGTATGGATTGCCCGTCCTGGTTTGCTCCTGCGCAACGAGCAATCCTTTGTGGCGGCCCGGATCGATGGAAAAAATCTCAATTTCGAGGCGCAAGGTTTTGCTGCCCTGGGGGATGTTCCTCATTTTTCCGGTCGTCTTGCCGGTCGGGCGGCGGCGGCGCGTGAAGCGCTGCAATTATTCGATGTAAATCTCCACATGCCTGGTCCCTTGCGAGACGCGGAATTCTCCGCTGAAGCGATCCTGGATGATAATGAGGCGCGTCTCGCTAATCTGCGCATGCGGGTCGACGGCAACGTTCTCGATGGCGCCGTCGCGCTTCGGCGTTCGCACGAAAAACTGGAGCTTTCAGGCGCCTTATCCAGCGCCTTCATGTCGTTTGAGCCCATACTCGCCGACCTGCCGGCGACGGTGACCTCGGATGGCCAATGGAGCCATGAACCGCTTGATTTGCCTGACCTGACTGGCGTTGACATCGACCTCCGCCTCGACGCGGAGCATGCGCGACTGGGGCGGCTGAGCGTAGATCATGGCTCCTTTGCGGTTCTGGCGCACGATGGGGCCCTTGATCTGGCTTTGACGAAGGCGACGGCCTACGGGGGTCATATGACTGCGCAAGCCCGCCTCAAACAGCAGGGCTCGGGCGCTCCCGCAGTCGCGATCCATGGCCTCGCCAGGGCGGAAAAAGTCGACGCCGGCGCATTATTATGGGACGCTTTTGGACAGCATAGAGTTGGCGGCGCGCTCGACGTGGACATCACTCTCGATGCGCAAGGCGAGGACGCCGACGCGTTGATGCGAAATCTGGCTGGTCAGGCAAGTTTCTCTTTGGCCGGCGGCGACATTGAAGGCGTGGATTTCCCGCGCGCGTTGAAATTACTTGCGACAAATCCTCTCGCCAGCGCCCACGCCGCACGAACGGGACGCTCACGAGTGAAGACGGCCAACGTCTCCATTAATATCGAAAATGGTCTGGGGGTCTTAACAACGGGACTCGGAAAAGGCGAGGACTACAATTTGTCTCTGACGGGCGACATCAATGTAACGGAACGCGCTTTGTCGCTGAAAACCATTGCGTCGGAAACTCAACCCACGCCGAGCGCTCCTGAGGCTCCGGGTCGCCGCATCGTCTTCGATCTCACAGGAGCATGGGACGATCCGGATTGGCGGCCAGACCCGCAAAGTTTCATTCTTCGTTCTGGCGCAGCCGCGAAATTATTGCCACAGGCCGAGACGTCCTCCCCGCCCTTGCCATGAGAGGGTGCGGTCGGTCACCGGCGGCCTCAAACACATTCCGGAGACGCCTTTTTTTGCCCCAAAAGTTCGGTGAGCGTCTCGGGAATATCGAGGTAACGAAATCGCTTCAATTCGAAACCAATCGTCACCATACCCCACGGCGGCATGCAAACCTCAACGGGCGGCAACTCATCCAACAAAACGGCATAGCGTTTTTCAAGCGCCGTCTCGATGCGGCGGACAGTATAGATCTCTCCCGGAGCCAAGCCGCCGGTTCCATAGGGACCTGCAGAAGCGTCGATACAGATAACCTCGGTTCCTGGAGGCGTATCGGGAGAGATCATTCGGACGTCCCGGCGCAAGGCTAAGGGCGACGCGCGTCCGCCCGAACGGGTTCACCAGAATTTAAGAAAACCAAACAAACCCTGTCGGCTGAGTTTTTTGGCGTCCAGCGCCTTCAACTCATCGTAGATACGGCGCACATTAGCGCGGGCTTCAAGGAGTTCCTCATCCGACACATCGAAGTTGATCGCCGCGTTTTTCAGTTCGCGCCGCGCGGTGTCGAGTGTTTTCTGGGCCTCGGCGATCTGGGCATGCAACATAATTATCTCCCGAGGTGGAGTTGCTGGCGACGAAAGACTCTAACGATCCCTCGTCGATTATCGCCTGTCGCAACGCCGGGCTGATCGACAGGCTGGTGGAGGCCTCGTCCGGATTCGAACCGGAGTACAAGGATTTGCAGTCCTCTGCGTAGCCACTCCGCCACGAGGCCATATCTGCGCATAACGCAATGCGTTCGGCTGGCCATGCTCATACAGGAGGGGGGCTCGCCCGGCAAGTCCGGGCAAAGCTTCTATTCCTCGGCCCTTGACGTCCATGTCGCATGCATAACTCCGGGCGACCGCATCAGCGCCGAAGTCAAGAGGTCGAGATCAGGTGCGCTTACGCTGGTGGTCGCCAACGTCGCGCTGATCTCGACCTGATTTTCACGATTGACTTCGCTTATGTCGCGAAGCGGATAGTTGGCGGTTTCCAGCGCGTCCAGCAATGTCTCCCGCACATCGATCCGGCGCGCCTCTGTCGTCCAGACGCGCACCTCGATGGTCAGTTCGGTCACGCTCTCATCGATCGGAGCGCGTTCAATGTAATTCACCAAGGGCCGCAAAAATGTGTTTCCGATCAGAACGAAAGCGCACATCGCCAGCGCGCCGAGCGGATGGTCTGCGCCGGCATAGGCGCCCGTGACGGCGGAGCACCAGATCGTGGCGGCGGTGTTCAGTCCACGCACATTCGCCCCGTCCTTCATAATGACGCCGGCGCCCAGAAATCCGACGCCGGAGGCGATATAGGCTAGGACGCGGGTAGCGCCGTCATTACCGGCCAGTTGCATCGCCAGATCGACAAAAGCCGCCGCGCCCAAGGCCACCAGCGCATTGGTGCGCAAGCCAGCGGTGCGCTGGCGATACTGGCGCTCTGCGCCAATGACGGTCCCCAGAACCAGCGCCACGGTCAGGGAAACCAGCGTGTTCAGAAATTCGATGTCCGAAAATTGCTGGGTCGCGGCCAGTTTATCAAAAAGCATCATTTATCAGCGCCTTGTCAGCGTGAACAAGTATCGATCAAGAGCGGGAGACGGACCTCTCGCCTCCCCGGCCGGAAAAGGGCCGATTTGACAGTCAAGGCCGCTTTCGCCCATCTAGCCGCCGCCGGCGGGTTCGGGCGGCGCATCTGGGATATAGCATGCAATGAATGTCGTTATCGTCGAGTCGGCGGCTAAAGCGCAAACGATCAATAAGTATTTGGGCCGTGATTTCAATGTCATCGCGTGTTACGGCCACGTGCGCGACCTGCCGCCCAAGGACGGTTCGGTCGACCCCGACAACGACTTCGCCATGATCTGGGAGATGGACGCCAAAGGCGCAAAACGCGTCTCCGCCATCGCCGACGCGGTGAGAGGCGCTGACAAGGTTATCCTCGCCACCGACCCGGATCGCGAAGGCGAGGCGATCTCCTGGCATCTTCTCGATATCCTCAACAAGAAGCGGGTGCTGAAGGACAAAAAGATCGAGCGCGTTGTTTTCAACGCCGTCACAAAGGACGCCATTCGGGAAGCGATGGCGCATCCGCGCCAGATCGATCAGGCGCTGGTCGACGCCTACCTCGCCCGTCGCGCGCTCGATTATCTTGTCGGCTTCACGCTCTCTCCGGTGTTGTGGCGCAAGCTGCCCGGCGCTCGATCTGCGGGACGCGTTCAGTCGGTAGCGTTGCGGTTGGTGTGCGACCGGGAACTCGAAATCGAGAAATTCGTCGCTCGCGAATACTGGTCTCTGGTCGCGCATCTGAAAACCGAGGCGGGTGAAGCTTTCACGGCGCGACTGGTTGGCGCCGACGGCAAGAAGATCTCACAACTCGATATTGGCGCAGGCGCAGAAGCCGAGGCTTTCAAGAAAGCTCTCGACTCCGCAGCTTTCTCGGTGCGCTCGGTCGAGGCGAAACCCGCTAGGCGACATCCCTACGCGCCTTTCACCACCTCGACCTTACAGCAAGAGGCATCGCGCAAGCTGGGTCTGGCGCCCGCAATCACCATGAGAATCGCCCAACGCCTCTACGAGGGGGTGGATATTGGCGGCGAGACCGCCGGTCTGATTACTTATATGCGAACCGACGGCGTCGACATGGCCCCTGAAGCCGTCGCCAGCGTGCGCCGCGTGATTGGCAAGGAATATGGCGACCGCTTTGTTCCCAAGGCGCCGCGTAAATACACGGCGAAAGCCAAAAACGCCCAGGAGGCGCATGAGGCGATCCGCCCGACCGATGCGTCCCGATTGCCACGTCAGATGGCCAAATATCTGGAGCCAGAACAGGCGAAGCTTTACGAACTCATCTGGAACCGCACGGTCGCCAGTCAGATGGAGTCCGCGGAGTTCGAGCGCACCACGGTTGACATTGACGCGAGGGTCGGCGCGCGCCACCTCGAACTCCGGGCCAACGGTCAGGTCATGCGCTTTTCGGGCTTCCTCGAACTCTATCAGGAAGGCCGCGACGACGAAGAGGACGAAGACGGCGGCCGCCTCCCGTTCATGAAAGAGGGGGAAGCGCTGGCGCGCGACAAGATCGACGCTACCCAACATTTCACCCAGCCGCCGCCGCGCTTTTCTGAGGCGACGCTGGTCAAGCGGATGGAGGAACTGGGCATAGGCCGTCCCTCGACCTACGCCTCGACTCTCGCCGTTCTGCGCGACCGCGAATATGTGCGCCTCGATAAAAAGCGGCTCGTGCCAGAGGATAAAGGACGTCTCGTCGTCGCTTTTCTTGAAAGCTTCTTTTCGCGCTATGTCGAATTCGACTTTACCGCCAGTCTTGAGGAAAAGCTCGATCTGGTCTCCAACAACGAGATCGACTGGAAACAGGTGCTGCGCGATTTCTGGCGGGATTTTTCCGCTGCAGTGAACGAAACGAAGGATCTGCGCACCACACAGGTCCTCGACAGCCTCAATGAATTGCTGGGTCCGCACATCTTTCCGCCCAAGGAAGATGGCTCCGATCCGCGCGCGTGCCCGGCGTGTAGCGCCGGGCAATTGTCGCTGAAGGTCGGCAAGTTTGGCGCCTTCATTGGCTGTTCGAATTATCCAGAATGTCGATTCACCCGGACGTTGTCGCCGCCGAGCGGCGATGCCGCGGAAGGCGCGCAGCCAGGCGTTCGGGTTCTGGGCCAGGATCCTGATACAGGCGCGCAAATCACTCTTCGTGACGGCCGTTTCGGCGCCTATGTGCAGGCGGGCGAACAGGAGGAAGGCGGCGAGAAACCCAAACGCGCCTCCCTGCCCAAAACCATCCGGGCCGACGAGCTGACGCTGGAGCAGGCGCTCGCCCTGCTTTCCTTACCGCGCGAAGTGGCGAAACATCCGACCACCGGCGAGCCTATCCTCGCCAACATCGGCCGTTATGGTCCCTATGTGCAGCACGGTAAAACCTATGCAAACGTCGGCTCCGACGATGATGTGCTGACCATAGGCGCCAATCGCGCCATCGATCTGATTGTCCAGAAAGAGTCTGGCGGCGGCGGATCGCGTTTTGGCCGCGCCGCCGATCCCGGTCGTGCGCTCGGGGATCACCCCGATGGCGGGGCCGTGACGGTGAAATCCGGACGCTTTGGCCCCTACGTCAGTTGGGGCAAGGTCAACGCCACTCTCCCCCGAACGGTCGATCCGGCCAGTTTAACGCTGGAGCAGGCGCTGGAGATCATCGCCGCCAAGGCCTCCGGCGGCGGCGGCGGCGGTGGCAAAGTGCTGGGCGAGCATCCCGATGGCGGGGTCATCACCGTCCGGGCTGGACGCTACGGACCCTACGTCAATCTTGGAAAAATCAACGCCACCTTGCCGAAAAGCATGGGCGCCGACGATGTGACGCTTGAGGACGCAATCAAGTTGATCGACGACAAGGGCGGTCCTCCAAAAAAGAAAACGGCGGCAAAAAAAGCGCCCGCGACAAAATCTGTCGCCGGGAAGTCGCCGTCCAAAATTAAAAAGGCGGTCGAAGACAGCGACGAACCCCCTTTCGCCGACGGGAAGCTCATAAAAAAGGCTGCAACCAAAAAGTCGCCGGCGAAAAAGGCCGCAACGAAGAAAGCTGCGACAAAGAAAGCTGCGACGAAGAAGGCGACCGCAAAAACCGCCAGGTGATTCGCCGGTCCTATCCTCGATTTGTATTTCTTTCACACGTCTTGCTGCCACACGTCTCGCTGCGTCCGCCAGAACATTTTCCGGTCTGCTTTAATCAGGCCGGATTTCTGGGCTATTGTTTTGTAGCGCTTTATCTCGCCATAGCGGTTTCCAATCCATTGCAAAGCGCTCTGGGGTGGACGCGACCATTGGCGTAGATCGCAACCCATTCCTATATTGCAAAGAGCCGCGAGAAACGTCGGCGACAGAGAGTGAATTTGTCTTCCAAAAAAAACGCCGAACTGCCTGATCGCGATGCTCTACTCGCCTTTCTCGCCCGCGAACGCGAAGAGCGGTCGGACGGCAAGATTGGCGTGCGGGAAATCGCCCGCGCTTTCGGCCTCAAGGGCGAACATCGCCTGGCGCTTAAACAAAGGCTTGCAGAACTCGCCGCAGAGGGCGTGCTGGAGAAGCGGGGCAAACGTCTGACGCGCAAGGGCGCTCTGCCGCCAGTTGCTCTTGTTGATATCGTGGATAGAGACCGCGACGGCGAACTGGTCGCCATTCCGGTCGAGTGGAATGAAGCCGAGTCCGGTCCGCCGCCGCGCATCCATGTCCGCGCGCCGCGTCGAGCCCGGCCGGGCGAGCCTCTGCCGGGGGTCGGCGACAGGGCGCTGGTCCGCGCCGAACCCGACCGGGACGCCGGTCCAAACGACCCGCCCTACTCGGGCCGGGTCATCAAACTCCTGTTACGCGCCCGCCATCGCGTTCTGGGCGTTTTGCACATCGAAGCCCATGGCGCCGGACGCATTGTCCCAATCGACAAAAAACAGGCCGGTCGCGAACTCGCCGTCGCCGCGGCCGACATCGGCGAGGCGCGACACGGCGATCTGATCAGCGTCGATCTTGTCGGCAAGACCCGCTTTGGCGCTCCGCGCGCCAGAATTCGCGAAACGCTTGGCTCCGTGACCAATGAAAAGGCGATCAGCCTCATCGCCCTGCGTGCGCATGATATCCCGGAGGCGTTTCGTGCTGAGGCGTTGGAGGAAGCCGAACGCGCCAACCCCGCAACGCTTCGAGGTCGAGAAGACTGGCGCGAACTGCCCCTCGTCACGATTGATCCGCCGGACGCCAAGGATCATGACGACGCCGTTCATGCAGCGCCCGACGCCGCGCCAGATAATATTGATGGGTTCGTTCTCACCGTCGCTATCGCCGATGTCGCACATTACGTGAAACCACACGCGCCCCTCGATCGCGACGCGCTGGAGCGCGGCAATTCGGTGTATTTTCCGGATCGCGTGGTGCCGATGTTGCCGGAAAGAATTTCCAACGATCTTTGCTCGCTGCGTGCCCGGGAAGATCGCCCGGCGCTCGCAGTTCGCATGCGCATCACTGCAAAGGGCAAAAAACTCGATCAAAGTTTTCATCGCATCATGATGCGCTCCTGCGCCAAACTCTCTTATCAACAGGCGCAGGCCGCCATCGACGGCGAACCGGATGAGACGACGGCTCCCTTGCTCAATAGCGTATTGCGGCCGCTCTATGCGGCTCATGAAGCTTTGCAACACGCCCGCAACCTGCGCGCGCCGCTTGAACTCGACTTGCCGGAGCGCAAAATCTTACTGAAACCGGATGGCTCCTTCGATCGCGTGGTTTTCCCGCCGCGCCTTGAAGCGCATCGGCTCATCGAGGAATTTATGATCCTCGCCAATGTCGCGGCGGCGGAAACGCTCGAAGAGCGCCGTCAACAGCTGATTTACCGCGCCCATGACGAGCCCTCGCGCGAAAAGGTGACGGCGCTCTCCGAATTTCTGGGAACAATTGGCGTCAAACTCGCCAAGGGACAGGTTCTGCGTCCAGCGAACTTCAACGCGATCCTGGGCCAGATGAAAGGGCATGAGCACGAAAACATCGTCAATGAAATCATTCTGCGCACGCAAGCGCAGGCGGAATACACCCACGAGAACTACGGTCATTTCGGCCTGAACCTACGACGTTATGCGCATTTCACCTCGCCAATCCGGCGCTACGCCGACCTGATTGTCCACCGGGCGCTGATCCGGGCCCTGAAACTCGGCGAGGGCGCGCTGCCCGAGACGCCGGCCGGCGAATTGGCGGAAATCGCTGCACGGATTTCCGCCGCCGAGCGTCGGGCCATGGCCGCCGAACGCGAAACGGTCGATCGTTTGATTGCTCATCACCTGGCTGACCAGATCGGCGCCCGGTTCGAGGCGCGTATTTCCGGGGTGACAAAATCAGGTCTGTTCGTGCGGCTCAGCGACACAGGGGCCGACGGTTTCGTCCCGGCGGCGACGCTGGGACGCGAGTATTATGCCTATGATGAAGCCGCGCACGCCCTGACCTCCCGTTCGGGCGTCAGCTATCGCCTCGCAGATATGATCGAAGTGCGTCTGATCGAGGCGGCTCCGATCGCCGGCGCACTGCGTTTCGAAGTGGTAGGCGGCAGCGCCAGGCGACCGCCGCCCGCGCCTCGCAAGGGCGGGCCTAGCAGGACCAGCGCCTCCCCCAAGAAATTTAGGGGGCGTCGCTAAACATCAGGCCCAGCGACGTCTTTGATCGTCTTCATTGGCTTGACATCCAGCCGCGCATCCGTATCTTGCGCAGCAATTGAGCCCCGTCGTGGATTCTGCGGCGGGGATGATTTTTTGTTCAATAACAAACCGGAAAAAAACAATGGCCAAATCCGCCATGATCAAGATCAAGCTCCTGTCCACGGCGGATACGGGCTATTTCTACGTGACCAAGAAGAACGCACGCACAAAGACCGAGAAATTCGTCTTTAAAAAATACGATCCGGTCGTGCGAAAACACGTTGAGTTCAAGGAAACCAAGATCAAGTAATAGGCTCTCGGCAAGCAAAGCGTGCAGAAATAAATCTGCATTGCGCCGCGTGGTTAATAAAGCGTTGATTTTGGTTTATGGTAGACTTGTGTCTGCAGAATTTCCATCGATAAAGGCGGCCGACTGACGATGGCTTCAAGGAGGCCACTCCAACCATCGCCAGCCGGCCAACCCCACGGACCCAGGAGATGCGGCGGACCTGAGCACTCCGCAGGGTGTTCGCATAGTTTTCGGCATCCATGGAGCGCCGAATGCCCAAAATTATCTGGCGTGCGCCCCGACTGTTCTGGAATTAGGGAACTCTGGAACTCTTGACCTTCGTCAGGTTACTGCTCCTGCATAAAAAAGCAACCAGACAGCCTAAAATTTCACACATATCGCGCCTGTGGAAGAATTTCATATCCGGACGAACATCGCCGGTTATGGATTTTCCAGCCCCTTGCGCTATTTACGCATCAATCTTCGCCACGCCGGCGTAAGTCTTCGGAGGGAAACATGGTCATCAACAACGCCCGGTATGTGGTTGCGATTGCGGCATTATTGGGCCTCGCCGGGTGCGGCGATCATCAGCCCGGCGATGCGACGGGCGCAAAAGTTTTGAGCAACATCATTCAGAAGAACGGGCTATCCGCCAAAATCGTTTCCTTTAAGAAAGTTCAGGGTCGCGAGGTCAAGCACGGCAATACTGAAGCTTACGAGCTGATGTATGAGGCCGAAGTTCAATTCCCCGATGGATACGAAGCAAAATGCCACGAGGAGAAAGAGCGCGGGATCTGCGCCTTCCTTGGGGTCAATGAAGATCGCACTTTCGCCAAGAGCGAGGTCGCAACCAGCGAAGGCACTCTGCATTTCGTGAAATCCGACAAGGGCTGGGTCGCCGAGGACAATAACGCTTATTAATCAGACAATTGCCGACTGCGCCAATCATACTGATCCCGGCAAGACTCGGTTCGAGCCGTTTGCCGGGAAAAATGCTCATTGATATTGGCGGCAAACCTTTGATTCTAAGGGCGTGGGAAACGGCAATCGGCGAGGCGATCGGACCCGTCGTCGTTGCGACCGATTGCGGGGAAATCGCTTCCGTCATTCAGGCCGCCGGCGGCGCCATTGCCATGACCCGTCAGGATTGCAATTGCGGAACGGCGCGGGTTGGAGAAGCAATCGCTAAAATCGATCCGGACAGGCGTCACAACATAGTCGTCAACATGCAAGGGGATAATCCCTTCTTGCCTGTCGGTGCGCTCGCCTCGGCGATCAATTTGCTTGAGACCCCGGAAACCGGGATCGGCACGCTCGCCTGCCTCGCCTCGGCGGAGGAGTCTGACGACCCCAACGCCGTCAAAATCATTGGCGCTGAAACTGACGCGCGCCGTTTACGAGCGCTTTATTTTACCCGCGCCCGCGCGCCGTGGGGAGATGGACCAATCTACAAACACGTGGGAGTTTATGCGTTTCGAAGATCGGCGCTCGAACAGTTCGTCGCCCTGCCGCCGTCGCCGCTCGAAAAGCGGGAACGGCTGGAGCAGTTGCGTGCGCTGGAGGCGGGCATCAGGATTGACGCCGCCGTGCTGGACAACGGCGCGTCTTCGGTCGATACCTGGCGCGATCTCGCCATGGCGTCCCTAGCAGCCATTGCCCAGGACCATTCGTGACCCAATACATCGCCTATCAGGGGGAACCCGGCGCCAATTCCGACATCGCATGTCGGGACGCCTATCCTCAGATGACTCCCCTGCCCTGCGCCAGTTTTGAAGACGCTTTCGCTGCCGTGTCTGAGGGTCGGGCCGTTCTGGCCATGATACCCATCGAAAACTCCATCGCCGGTCGCGTCGCCGACATTCATCATTTTCTGCCGCATTCAGGATTGCACATAGTCGGGGAATATTTTCTTCCGATCCATTTTCAGCTTATGGCCACAAGAGGGGCCGTCCGCGAGGGGCTCAAGAGCGTATTCAGCCATGTTCACGCTCTTGGCCAATGCCGACGGATCATCCGCGATTTCGGCCTCGTCCCCTTCACATCAGGCGACACCGCCGGCGCAGCCCGCGAAATTGCAGAATGGAAGGACCCGTCCAGGGCGGCGCTGGCTCCCAGACTCGCCGCCGAAATTTACGGGTTGGACATACTCGCGGAAGATGTAGAGGACGAGGCGCACAACACCACCCGTTTCGTTGTACTCTCGAAAACGCGGCGATGGGCCGCGCTCGACAACGGCCCGACGATGACTACATTCATCTTCAGAGTCAGAAACGTTCCTGCGGCGCTTTACAAGGCGTTGGGCGGATTTGCGACAAACGGCGTCAACATGACCAAACTGGAAAGTTACATGGTCGACGGGGAATTTGCTGCGACGAGATTCCTCGCCGATGTCGACGGTCATCCCGATCAACCGGCGCTGGCAAGAGCTTTCGAAGAATTGACATTTTTTTCCAGGGAAGTCGAAGTCCTGGGCGTTTACCCGGCAGCGGCTTTTCGCATAACAAACATTCGCGCCTTTGCGTTCGAAGAACGAGCGCAGCAGGAGTAATCAAGCATGGCCGCTCTTTACGATCCCAATAATATTTTTGGCAAAATCCTGCGAGGCGAAATACCTGCGCACAAGGTTTATGAAGACGACATCTCACTTGCCTTCATGGATATCATGCCGCGCGCCGAAGGCCATGTTCTCGTTATTCCGAAGGAAGGGGCCCGGGATCTCCTCGACGTGTCGCCTCATACACTCTCGGAATTGATCAGACGCGTTCAACATGTCGCCCGCGTCGTCAAGACAGCTCTTGAGGCGGACGGCATGACACTTCATCAATTCAGCGAAAGCGCCGGCGGCCAGGTGATTTTCCACCTGCATTTCCATCTTTTGCCGCGTTGGGAGGGCGTCGCCCTTCGCCCCCCCGGCGTGATGGCGGACGATTCTATTCTTGCCGCACAGGCGGAAAAAATCAGGGCTTCGATGACGCCCCTCGCAGGTTGATCAGAACAAATTATTCTTCGAACTCTTCAACGACTTTGGCCTGACGCGGGGCGACGGGTCGCAGAAGAAACGATGGCACATGATCGCCAAGACCGATCACAGGAGGTCCATTGTCGTCGAAGCGATCGCGTGGACGGCGCCGACGATGTTCGTCCCCGACCTGCGTGCGGCGGTGACCAAAGGCGTCATTTTCGGGGCGACGGGCGGCAATGGGCTGGCGGGCGAGCGGCGCCCCCTCCATGGGATCGCGCGCCATCGACACCGGAGCCTCCGCCGGGACTGTCGCTCGTTCCTCGCTGCGGCCGGAACGCCTGCGATCGCCATTTGGTTCCCGTCGACCGGCGTTGCGCCCGCCCCTTTCCCGACGACGGTCAGAAGGTTGGGACGTTTCGTCTGATGGCGGCAAATCGTTCAGTCCGGGCCCTTCCCAATCGATTGTCTTGCCAATCAGTTTTTCGATTTGGTCGATATATTTGCCGTCATCTGTGGTCACCAGCGTATAAGCGACGCCGGATCTGCCTGCCCGGCCCGTGCGGCCGATGCGATGAACATAATCCTCGCTGTGGGTCGGCACGTCGAAATTGAAGACATGGCTGACGTCCGGAATATCGAGCCCACGCGCCGCGACGTCGGAACAGACTAGCAATGTCATATCGCCGTTTTTGAATGCGTCGAGCGAGGCCATGCGCGCAAGCTGATCCATATCGCCGTGCAGGGCGCCGGCGGCGAAACCGTGCTTGACCAGCGACCGGTGCAGGATGGCGACATCGCGTTTACGATTGCAGAAAATGATCGCGTTTTTGAGGTTTTCCGCGCCGCGGATCAATCGCCGCAATGACTCGCGTTTTTCGCCATGACCATGCGTCGCCACCAAAGCCTGGCGGATCGTGGAGGCCGTCGTCGCAGCGCGCGCGACCTCCACCCGAACCGGATTGTGCAGGAAGGCTTCGGTAAGCCGGGTGATCTCCGGCGGCATGGTTGCGGAGAAAAATAAGGTCTGGCGGGTGAATGGAACCAGCTTGCAGACGCGTTCTATGTCCGGAATGAAGCCCATGTCGAGCATGCGGTCGGCTTCATCGATGACGAGGATTTCGATGCCGGTAAGCAACAATTTACCACGATCGAAAAAATCCAGCAAGCGTCCGGGGGTCGCGATGAGCACGTCTGCGCCGCGCATGATCCGGGCTTCCTGGTCGCCAAAAGCAACGCCGCCGATCAGCAAGGCGACATTCAGTTTTTGATTTATGCCGTATTTGGCGAAGCTTTCCTCAACCTGAGCGGCAAGTTCTCGCGTCGGTTCGAGTATCAGGGTTCGCGGCACTCTGGCTCGGGCGCGCCCCTGTTCCAGTCGGCTGAGCATGGGCAGAGTGAAGGCGGCTGTTTTGCCTGTGCCTGTTTGGGCGATGCCCAGAATATCCCGGCCTTGAAGCGCCGGCGGGATTGCCTGGGCCTGGATCGGCGTAGGCGTCGTATATCCCGATGCTTGAACGGCCGCGAGAACCTTTTCAGAAAGGCCCAGTTCATCGAATGTCATTAAAATTCCTGATTTTATTGGGATCTTCCAGCACATGGGCGCTGGTCGAATGATGCGCCGCTTATCGGGGGATCGCCGATTAAACGCATGGGCGCAGGGCGGTCAGGACGGCAGTCATCTCGATAACGTCAAGACCATATTGTTCACTAATGCAAAAAAAACGCCGAATGTCAATAATATCTGCAAATCGGCGTCTGCGTCGGGCGTTGTTTTAAGGGAATGAGAGCTATCATCGCTTGTCTGGCGATTGGCGTATTGAACCCGTTGCGATGTCATCCACCCCCATGCGCAGAAACTTGTCCGAGAGGGCCCGGCGATGGAATGGCGGCGCGGGTATTTGTTGGGACAAAGCCTGCGTCTCCGGGACCGCCTGAGGACTTTCAAGACTTTCGACCATGTAGGCGAGCGTTTTGGCGAGGAGCACGCTGCACAGCAACATAAGGGCGGTTAGAGCGGCGAGGCCCGGCAAGGGCGAACTGCCCGGCGCATCAACCAGTAACCGTCTCTGCCGATGCTCCGGCGAGTTTTCCGAGCTGTCTTCCAACTATCTGCCCACTATTATGGCCAATTGAGAATAATTCCCTCCCGCGCAGCATGAACGGCGCAGGTAAACATCCCGTTCACAAAGCTATTTTTTTGAGCCGTTTGGGAAAAAGGCTCTTGCCAATACGCGCTGGAGACAGAAGTCTAGTGTCTGGCCAGGTCAGCTCCTGCGTTCAGCCCCTAAATTTTTGGAGTTCGACTCCCCAAATGACAGGACGCAAGGAAAGGCCGCAAGTGGCGTCTCTGATAGAAAATTATGAAAAAACAATGATTAAAGAGCGACATCGGGCAGATGGATCGAGAATTCCGCGCGCCGGTCAGGAGCCTGAGAAATCCGGCGACGGTCCCGGTTCGGGCACGGCCCTGGTCACCCGCACCAAGCCGCAGACCCGAAAACCGAACATGTATCGGGTCCTTTTGCTCAACGACGATTACACGACACAGGAGTTCGTCGTGATCGTGCTGCGAAAATATTTCAACAAGTCTGTCGAAGAAGCGACCCGTATCATGCTCCATGTTCATAACCACGGGGTCGGTGAATGCGGTGTGTATACATATGAAGTCGCAGAAACCAAGGTCACCCAGGTGATGGATTTCGCCCGGAAACATCAGCATCCGCTGCAATGCATCATGGAAAAAAAATAGGGAACCCAGACGATGCCGGCCTTTTCGCGCAACCTAAAACAATCCCTTGACCGCGCACTCGCCGCCGCGCGTGAACGCCGCCACGAATATGCGACGCTGGAACATCTTCTCCTGAGTTTGGTTGAGGACGTTGATGCGTCGGCTGTCCTGAGGGCCTGTTCGGTCGATCTGGAGTTGCTGACGAAAAATCTGCGTGACTACCTCGACAATGAACTCGAAAATCTGATCAACGATGACGCCGACGACTGCAAGCCAACAGCGGGCTTTCAGCGTGTGGTCCAACGAGCAATCATCAGCGTTCAGTCTTCCGGACGTGAGGACGTCACCGGCGCCAATGTGCTGGTCGCTCTCTTCGCGGAACGCGAGAGTCATGCCGTTTATTTCCTGCAAGAGCAGGACATGACTCGCTACGACGCAGTAAATTATATCAGTCACGGCATTGCCAAACGCCCGGGCCTCTCCGACGCAAGCCGAGGACCCCGCGGGGCGGATGAGGAGACCGAACGCGGCGATAACCGGGACGGCGAGAACCGCAAAAAGGATGGCGCACTCGACGCCTATTGCGTCAATCTCAACAAAAAAGCCAGGGAAGGACGGATCGATCCGTTAATCGGCCGGGATGCGGAAGTGCTTCGGACTATTCAGGTTCTTTGCCGCCGCGCCAAAAACAATCCCTTGTTGGTCGGAGATCCGGGCGTCGGCAAAACCGCCATCGCCGAGGGACTCGCACGCAAGATAGAAAATCATGAGGTGCCCGAAGTTCTCGCCGAGGCCACTGTCTTCGCCCTCGATATGGGTGCGCTGCTTGCCGGGACTCGCTATCGCGGCGATTTCGAAGAACGTCTCAAACAGGTCGTCAAGGAAATCGAACACCACAAGGACGCTATTCTGTTTATTGACGAAATTCACACCGTGATCGGCGCCGGCGCTACCTCTGGCGGCGCCATGGACGCCTCGAACCTCCTGAAACCGGCCTTGGCTCAGGGCGTGCTGCGTTGCATAGGCTCAACCACTTATAAGGAATATCGGCAATATTTTGAGAAGGACCGCGCGCTTGTGCGGCGATTCCAGAAGATTGACGTTAACGAGCCATCGATTCCCGACGCTATTGAAATCGTTAAGGGGCTGAAGCCCTATTTCGAAGAGTTTCATAAAATACGCTACACCGGCGACGCCCTGAAAGCGGCGGTCGAACTCTCAGCAAAATACATTCATGACCGCAAATTGCCCGACAAGGCCATCGACGTTATCGACGAGTGCGGCGCGGCGCAAATGTTGGCGCCGGAAGGCAAGCGCAAAAAAGTCATCGGCCTCAAAGAGATTGAAACAACTATCGCCACGATGGCGCGCATCCCTCCCAAAACCGTTTCAAGGGATGACGTTGAAGTGCTTGCGCACCTCGACGAAACCCTAAAACGCGTCGTCTATGGTCAGGACAAAGCCATCAGTGCGCTGTCCTCAGCCATCAAACTGGCGCGCGCGGGGCTGCGTGATCATGAAAAGCCAATCGGCTGCTACCTCTTTTCCGGCCCGACCGGCGTCGGCAAGACGGAGGCGGCGCGTCAACTCGCCAGTTCGCTTGGCATCGAACTCGTACGCTTCGACATGTCGGAATATATGGAGCGCCATACAGTAAGCCGTCTGATCGGCGCCCCTCCCGGTTATGTCGGTTTCGATCAGGGCGGCCTTCTGACCGACGCCATCGACCAGCATCCGCATTGCGTTTTGTTGCTGGACGAAATCGAGAAGGCCCATCCTGACCTTTACAACATCCTGTTGCAGGTGATGGATCACGGCAAGCTCACCGATCACAATGGCAAGACGATTGATTTCCGGAACGTCATCCTGATCATGACGACGAACGCCGGCGCCGCCGATCTCGCGCGGGCGCCGATCGGATTCACCCGCTCCCGCCGCGATCTCGACGACAGCGAAGCGATCAATCGCCTGTTCGCGCCGGAATTCCGCAATCGTCTCGACGCCATTGTTCCCTTTGGCCATCTACCGGTCGAGATCATCAAACGCGTCGTCGACAAGTTCGTTATGCAACTCGAAGCTCAGCTCGCCGACCGCAACGTTACAATCGAACTCTCCGACGAGGCGCGCAACTGGCTCGTGGAACATGGTTATGATGAATCGATGGGCGCCCGTCCGATGTCGCGCGTGATCCATCAACATATCAAAACGCCTCTGGCCGATGAGGTTTTGTTCGGTCGGCTGAAAAATGGCGGCGCAGTTCGGGTTGTTGTTGTCGGCGACGACCAGGGCGGCAAGACTCTCGGCTTTGTGTATCCTGAAGGGCCTGTATTGCCGCGCCCTGAGCGCGACATCGTCGAAGCTGGCAAAAAACGCAGCGAGAACGACGACTCCGAAGCCAAAAAGGATTCAGACAGTGACTCCACGAATCATGAGGAACCGCTCACCGAGCCAGAATCGTGAGAGCGGTTCCCGGGAACAGGAATATCTGTCGAAGGGATGATCTAATCGTGCGACTATAGACTGTAGAGATACAGAATTGTTCAGACTGGAACGCTCGCGCGTCATACAAACACGTGTGTTGGACGTCATCTTAAAACGTCGTGGCAGTAGCGTTAAAAACCAAAAAACCTCGGAACTTGCATCATTCGAACATCAAGAGCCAAAGAGTTTGAGCGAAGCCTGAAGATAATGCTTAACCGTAAATCATGACGTTAATTAGTCGTCCGTGAAGAACGCATTTCACGCCACGATGGGATGATTTTCTGACCTTTCGGCTAGACGGAAGACGCCCAGCAATAAGGCGCACAAAAGCGCCAGCCATTTGAGCAGGCGCCGGAAGTTGTATCCTGCGGCGGCG
>CAIQCB010000008.1 GCA_903870245.1 uncultured Methylocystaceae bacterium | reverse complement strand
CAATCCCCACATCCATCTTCTGGTCCGGGGCGTCGACGAGACGGGCGCCGATCTCGTCATCGCCCGCGACTATATCGCCCGGGGGATGCGCTCGCGCGCCGAGGATCTCGTCGCGCTCGAACTGGGGCCAAAGCCCGAGCGGGAAATCCAGGCCAGCCTGGAAAGGGAGGCGACCGCCGACCGCTGGACCCGTCTCGACCGGGAAATCAAATCCCGCGCCGACGAGGTCGGGCTTGTCGATCTGAGGCCCGAGCGGCCGGGGCCGGACGATCCGTTTATCCGCCGGCAAATGATCCGCCGGTTGCGCTATCTCGAAACCATGGGTCTCGCCGTGACCGACGACGCCGGCCAGTGGGTTGTCGGGGCCGAAGTAGAAAGACGGCTGCGCGATCTCGGGCTACGTGGCGACATTGTCAAAACCATGCATCGCGCCCTGACGGAGAGAGGGCTGGAGCGCGCCGTCGAGGATTTTGTTATCGATCCTCCCGCCAGCCATCCGCCGGTAATCGGGCGGCTCATCGCCACCGGTCTTCACGACGAACTCTCCGGGGAGGCCTACGCCATCGTCGATGGCGTCGACGGGCGCGCGCATCATCTTCGCTTTCGGGATATCGAGGCCTTCGAGCACGCCCCGCCGTCCGGCGGGATCGTCGAGCTGCGCCGCTTCGGCGACAATGGCGATCAGGCGCCGACCCTCGTCCTCGCGAACCGGTCCGATCTCGACATCGCCCGGCAGTTGACGGCTCCCGGCGCAACCTGGCTCGACCATCGGCTCGTCGAACGAATGCCGCTGCGTCTCGCCGAAAGCGGCTTTGGTCTGGAGGTGCGGCGGGCATTACGGCAACGCGCCGAACATCTGATCGAGGAAGGCCTCGCGCAGCGCGAGGGAGATCGGGTGCGTTTCCGCAAGGACCTGCTCGACACGCTTCGCAATCGCGAACTGGAAGCGATCGGCGAAAGAATCGCCCAAGCCCGCAGCATGACCTTTCATCCCGCAACGCTGGGCGGCGCCGTTTCGGGAACCTTCCGTGAAACGCTCCGCCTCAGCTCCGGCCGCTTCGCCATGATCGACGACGGGCTGGGCTTTCAGCTTGTCCCGTGGTCGGCGTCACTCGACAGGTTTCGAGATCGGCAGGTCTCGGGTGTTGTGAGAGGCGATGGCGGCGTCGACTGGCGGCTGGAAAGAACCCGAGGAATGGGGCGTTGAGCTGCGGCAATCGTCAGATCAACTCTTCCGTGCCGAAAGTCATGGCGGATATTGAACGGAATGGGCCACGCAGGTTACATCAATATTCGCAATTACCTTCTGTAGTGCGCTTTGTCGACGATCGATCTAATGGACGCCAGGTCCGGAGTCTCCAGTCTGATCGACGCGATCATCAAGGGCAAAATCGTAACGATCACCCGGAAACTGTCTGAGATCCAGTTTCATTCTCACTGACCAGTGGCCACTATCTATCATCTTGATCTCCCCGCCCTCGGCCAGCCAAATGGGCCAGTAGGTGTCGCCATCGGCAGATCGACGCCATGTGTCATAGGGATGACCGCCCAGGCCATGGACAAAGACAATTGTCGCCCGCGACTTTCCGGACCAATCGGCTACTTTAATCGCGAATGCGCTCGATCGTCCAGCCCGCATAGCGCCGATGGCTGGAAGGCATGTGCTCGGGAATGGTCGTATGTTTTCGGTTGCCGCTCATCCGCAAATGGACGGCGATGCGCTCGCCCTTGTGGAAAATCTCGACGCTTCGGACGCCCAGCCGCGCCTCGACCTCCATCCGGGCGAAGCGATATGGGACGGAGTAATAATGCGCGTCGATCTCGACGTGATAATCGATCCCGACGCGGCGCAGACGCCATTCGCTATATGCGTAGGGCTCGATGGGCAGAGGTTTCAGCGCCGGGCGGTCGATCTCTTCGAACAATTGGCGGCGGGTGGCGCCCATCCGGCGCAGCAGCCGCTCCTCGTTGAGGTTTTTCAGCATCTCGTCAATCGCGGCGTTGAGCTCAGCCAGGCTGTAAAACGTCCGGCGGCGTAGCCTGCCGAGCAGCCAGCGTTCGACAATCAGCACGGCGGACTCGACCTTTGCCTTGTCGCGCGGCTTTCTGGGCCGCGCCGGCAACAGCGCCGCGCCGTAATGCGTCGCCATGTCGGCGTAGGTCCGATTGATCTGCGGATCGTAGAAACAGGCTTTGACGATGGCGGTTTTGGCGTTGTCCGGCACGATGAGCTGCGGGACGCCGCCGATCGCGGAAAGCGCCGCAACATGGGCGTCGATCCAGTCGGGAAGCGTCTGCGTCCAGCTCGCCCGCGCGAAGGTGAGGCTCGATGCGCCCAGCACGGCGACAAAAATCTGCGCCATGCGGACCTCGCCGGTCAGCCGGTCGATGACGACAGGAACGCCGTCGCCGGCGTAATCGACAAAAAGCCGTTCGCCGGCGGTGTGCGTCTGCCGCATTGTCACCGACAGGGTCTTTTCGAAGGCCCGATAAAGCTCGCAGAACCGCGAGTAGCTATAGCCGCCGGGATTATCGGCGATGTATTCGTCCCATAAAATCAGTAAGGTGACGTACTTGCGTTTCAGCTCGCGATGTACGCCCGTCCAATCCGGCTCTTCTATACGCCGATGCCCGCGTTTGCTGCGCCGGTTCGCGTAAAGCGCCGCCTCGAGCGCATCGTCGTTCATGTCCTCGGGTAGCGGCCATGTGAGCCCTGCGCCCGCTGCGCGTTTGAGCGCCTCCCGCACCGTCGAGCGCGGCATGCCAAGCCGCCGCGATATCTCGTGCGCCGACAACGACGAGGAATTTAGTCGAATAATCTCACGCGCCCGGCGCATCGTAATCCGCTCCGCTGACATGATCACTCCCTGGGATTGCCAAAGAAGCGATCTGATCAGGCCAACGGCGGCGCCTGCCACTGCAAGGAACTACCCGGGCGGGATCATTCCGTTACAGGGGGGCGGCATCATCCAGGAATCGGGGGGCGCCATCATTCCGGAATCGGGGGGCGCAATAATCTCGTTTTAGGGGGGCGCCATCGATCGGAATCATCAGCCCAGCGCCTTCGCCTGCCGGGTGATCGGAAGATCGTGATCGCGGTCGATCATCTTTTTGCGCCCAGCAATCCCGCCTTGGTGAGCGCGCCGGATAAAAAATCGTTTTCCAGCGTCAGTTCGCCGATCTTCGCATGAAGGCCCTTCAGATCGACGGCGGCTGCTTTCGACT
>CAIQCB010000007.1 GCA_903870245.1 uncultured Methylocystaceae bacterium | reverse complement strand
GAAGCGCTGCTCCAGAAAGTCCCAGTCGATTGTCGCGGCGAGCTTCGGCAGCGGATGGCTCATATCGACGATCTGATCGAGCCGCGCCCGAAATAAATCCCTCTGCCCGCCATCCCGCCGCTCCTTCGGCCGCATCGCCAACCTCCTTCGCCCGACATCGACGAAAGTAGAGAATCACAGAGCAGCACAAGGATCAATTTGCAAGAAAACCACGCCAAACATCGGCAAAACTTGCAAAAACCACTACTTCAGCGTGGCACAAAACTATACAACTTCAATGTCTTCCGAGTTCTTCACGGAAGACAAGATATGGTTTTCAAGAGATGCTCCGGCGGGCGCCCGGGGCTTTGAAAAGCGCAAAACCCGTCATCATGCGCCTCAGTTCCAATGAAGCCCGGATTGTGGCGGAACAATCAACCATCCCGCGCGTTTTTTCGTGCAATTCTTTTATGTGCGCGGGCTTGAGCCCTAACCCGGCGCCCCCACCGGTTTGATATCGACCGCCACAGCGAGCGTCTGGCGCCCGGCGCCAACGATCACGCCATCGATCGGCGCGACATCGGCGTAATCACGGCCGACAGCGACGACGATATGATTATTATCGGCGTACATGGCGTTGGTCGGGTCCATCTGAATCCAGCCGAAGGGATCGCCGCACCACACGGCCACCCAGGCGTGCGACGCGTCGGCCCCGTCGAGACGGATTTCGCCCGGCGCCGGGAATGTGCGGATATAGCCGCTGACATAGGCGGCCGGTAATCCGAGACCGCGCAAGCCGGCGATCATGATATGCGCAAAATCCTGACAGACTCCGCTCTTTCGCGCAAAAGCCTCGGCCAGCGGCGTTGCGACATCGGTGGCTTCGGGATCGTAGACGAAATCCGCCCTGATCCGCCGCATCAATTCCGCTGCGCCTTCGAGAACTGGTCGCCCCGGCGCAAAGCTCTGGCGGGCGTATTCGGTCACCGGCGCTTCGATCGGCGCGAGCCGGCTGGCGAACAGCGCATGCGCCGGCGAGTCCGCCGCAAGCGACCGAACATCGGCCGCGTCGCGCCCTACACTCTCCCAAAGCGGCGTTAGCCCCTCCGCCGGCGGCTCTTCGCGGCTCACCTCCACGCGCGCGGTCATGGCGATAATCAGTTTTGCATGCGCTTCGCGAATGGTCGCCTCAATGATGCGGTTGCCAAAGAAATCCAGCCGCTCGGTCGCAGCGTGCAAGGCCGGAGTCGCTTCAATCTCGTGTGCGAGCAAGCGCTGGCCGCCCCCGTCGCGGGGCGTCAGACGAAATGCGCAGCGCGTCGAGGCGACGCTGGTTTCGTAAGTGTAGGTCGTCACGTGACGAATATTGTAGATCACGCGAGTCTGGACCGTTTATCCGCTGGCGACGGGTCGCTTCCGTGTGAGAAGTAACGGGCTGCCACGGCGACGGCGATCGCCATCAATCGTTGTTCAATTGTGAGCACGCGCGCCGTATCCAGACGCCGCGCATCCTCCGCCTCCAGTTCGGCGCGCAGCGCCACGGCAAGCCGGCGCTGCGGCTCCATCATGCCGTCATCGCTGAGCGACGGCAAGGCGGCGAGATGGCTGTCGATGCGTCGCGACTGGAAAGCCACAGAGCGGGGATTGAACGGATCAAGCATCGCCATGTCGATCGCCGGGGCCTGCGCCGCGCCCGCAAGATAACGCGTGCGATAGGAAATCTGCGAATCGATCAGCTCAAGCAGGGCGTCCAGCGTCTCGATCGTCGGATCGTCGGCGGCAAAGTGACGAACGAAACGACAGGTATTGATCGCACGCTCCACGCGCCTCCCAAGGTCGATGAAAACCCAGCCGGTGACGCGATTGAAATTTTCATCCATCAGGCCAGAGAGCGCCGCCAGCGTGTGCAACGCCCGTTCCGTCATCTCCAGTATCTCCGGCTCAAGGGGAGCCCGCGCGCTGGCGCGCGCGAGCCGCGCATCGAGGCGCGTCAGCAACTGCCACATATCCTGGGACAGGCGCTCGCGCACAATGGAGGCCGACCGCGTCGCCTGCAGGGCGATGGACCGGGCCGAGCCGTAGTGCTCGGCGCTGGTTGCGGCGGCGAGCGCCAGCGCCGCGCCGGACGCGCCTCCCGGCATAGGCGCCGTCGCGCCCCAGGCGACGAGTAACCTTTCGCAACGCTCGATCGGCTGGCGATGGGTCGAGCCGACCTGCGACTCGGTCATGCGATTACACATCAAACGCACGACACGCAGGGTCGCTTCGGCGCGCTCCAGATAGCGCCCCATCCAGAACAGATTATCGGCGGCCCGGCTCGGCAGATTGCCGGGAACGCGCACCACTTTCACATCATTGTTGTTTGGCAACAGGGTTGTCGTCGGCTCCGCCGCCTCGCCCAGCACCCAAACGTCCGCTGATTGCGCGCCGGCCCCCATGGAGATGGCGCGCGCGTCAAGATGGTTGGCGACGCGGCAAAAGCCGCCGGGCATAATCGTCCAACCTTCTGCGGTCGCGGCGGCGAAGACGCGCAAAGTGAAGGGACGCGGGGTCAATGCGCCGTCGCGCCATGCGGGCGTCGTGGAGAGCTGCACCAGTTCCTGCCCGACATAGTCCATGCCGCGGGTCTTAATAGCGCGGATCAGTCGCGTGCGACGCATATCGTCAAGTTGAGCGCCGATGGCGGGACCTCCATCCTCCAGCCCCTCCGGCCTGTCGCCGAAAGCGCCTGCGATTGCGCGATGGTCGAAGCTGGCGAGGATTTCGGCGCGCTCCGCCTCCTGCCCGCACCACCATGTGGCGACGTTGGGCAGTCGCAGATCTTCGCCCAATAGGCGCCGGGAGAGCGCGGGAAGGAAACTCATCAACGCGCGAGACTCCACGAAACCCGCGCCAGGCATATTGGCCAGCGTGACCGTCCCCCGCCTGATGGCGTCGTAAAAGCCCGGCGCGCCGAGCCGTGAGGCGGCGTTCGCCTCCAGCGGATCAAGCCAGTCGGAGTCCACTCGCCGCCAAACCACGTCGATGCGTTTCGGCCCGGCGACCGTGCGGGCATGCAATCTGCCGTCGCCAGTGACCAGGTCCTCGCCCTCAAGGAGCAGAAAGCCAAGATAACGCGCGAGGTAGACGTGTTCGCTGTAGGTCTCGCTCCACGGCCCCGGAGTCATGAGGCAGATGCGCGGATCGGATCGTTTCGCGGCAGCCACCAGTCCCGCCCGGAAATCGCGGAAGAAACCTGCAAGGCGACGCACGTTCATCTCGCGATAAAGGCTCGGGAACGCGCGAGCGAGAACCAGTCGGTTCTCGACAGCGTAACCCGCGCCCGATGGGGCCTGGGCGCGGTCGCCCAAAACCCACCATTTGCCATCCGGCCCGCGGCCAAGATCGGCGGCGAAAAAACGTAGCCAGCGACCGCCGGCCGGCTCGACGCCGCACATCGGTCGAATGAACTCTGGCGACCCTGCGACGGCTGCGGCGGGCAATGCGCCATCGACAACGAGTGAGGCCGGGCCGTAAACATCGCGCAGGACGCGGTCCAGAAGCTCCGCCCGCTGGGCGACCCCCGTCGCAATCTCGCGCCATTCATTCTCGGTCAGGAGTAGCGGCAAGCGGCTCAGGGGCCAAGGACGCTCCTGCGCTTCGCCGTGCACGCGGTGGGTAACGCCCATGTCGTTGATGCGCCGCGCCGCCGCCGCAAACCGGCCCTCCACGCCGTCCTGACCCAGCCCCGCAAGCGTGTTGAGAAGTTGCGCCCAATGCGCGCGCGGACGTCCATCCGGCCCGATTAACTCGTCCGGCACACCCGACAAGGGCGCATAATCGGCGATCCAGGCGGCGATACGCCGGGCGATGTCGCCATCGATCGCAACGGCCTGCGGGTCAGCAATCAATTGGCCTCCTGAGGTCCAGCGTTAGCGGAAACTCGCCTTCAGGTTCACGTCGCGGCGGCTCCACTCGACCCGGAGTGTGGCCGTGGTCCTGAAAACGCGCAAGCCGGCGCGCTTCGGCCTCATGGAAATTAACCGGATAAGTCTCGTAATTGCGACCGCCCGGGTGGGCGCTGTGATAGACGCAGCCGCCCAGAGAACGATTGCTCCAGCCATCGACGATGTCGAAGGTCAGCGGCGCATGCACGGGGATGTTGGGATGCATCCCGGAAGATGGCCGCCAGGCCTTGAAGCGGACGCCCGCAACCGCCTCGCCGGGCGCGCCTGTCGGGCAGAGCGGCAGACGGCGGCCGTTACAAGCGACAACGTGCCTGTTGGGCACGAAATGGCGGGCTTTGACTTCGAGGCGTTCGACGGAGGAATCCACATAACGCACCGTGCCGCCAGCGGAGCCCTCTTCGCCAAGCACATGCCAGGGTTCAAGCGCGTGGCGAATCTCCAAAGTCACGCCGCCATGCTCCACCTGCCCGGCCAGCGGAAACCGGAATTCGTATTGAGCGCGGAACCACTCCTCCTCGAAGGGGTAGCCGGCGCGTTTGAGATCGTCGAGAACGTCGAGGAAATCCGCCCAGACGAAATGGGGCAGCATGAACTTGTCATGCAGCGACGTGCCCCAGCGCACACATGAGCCCTCTTGCGGCTCTCTCCAAAACCAGGCGACAAGCGCTCGCAGCAATAATTGCTGAGCGAGACTCATGCGAGGGTCGGGCGGCATTTCGAAGCCGCGAAATTCGACGAGGCCAAGACGACCCGTGGGACCGTCGGGAGAATAGAGCTTGTCGATGCAAATTTCCGAACGATGGGTGTTGCCAGAAACGTCGACCAGCAGGTTGCGATAGAGTCGATCCACGAGCCACAGCGGAAAGTCGGTCTCACCCGCCGCCGGCGTGTTGGCCATGGCGATCTCAAGCTCGTAGAGCGCGTCGTGACGCGCTTCGTCGATACGGGGGGACTGACTGGTGGGGCCGATAAAAAGTCCAGAAAACAGGTAGGAGAGCGAGGGGTGGCGTTGCCAGTACAGCACCAGGCTCTTGAGGAGATCCGGGCGCCTGAGGAACGGCGACTCCGCTGGGGTCACGCCGCCGAGCACGACATGATTGCCGCCGCCCGAACCCGCGCATCGCCCGTCGGTCATAAATTTGCTGGTGGTGAGCCGCGCAAGTCGCGCTTCCTCGTAGAGCGTTGTCGTCGTTGCCACTGCCTCTCGCCACGAGGCGGCCGGATGAATATTCACTTCGATCACGCCGGGATCGGGGGTCGCCTTCACCACCTCGAGCCGGGGGTCGACAGGCGGCGGATAGCCCTCGATATGAATTGGCGCATTGAGCGTCGACGCGGTCGTTTCAACAGCGGCCAGAAGTTCGAGATAATCCTCCAGTTTTGACACCGGCGGCATGAAGACGCAAAGCGCGCCGTCGCGCGGCTCGACGGCGAGCGCTGTGCGCACGACTCCCTCGACGATCGATTGACCGTGAACCTGTGGATCGCCTGCCGCGCGGGTTTCGCTAAAGACATGCTGGAAATGCGCGGTGTGCGGGAGACTCTCGCGCGCCTCCATCGGATCCTGATTATGGACGTGAGGGTAGAGGGACGGCGACACCCATGGCAACGCGTTCAACGGCAGTCGCAATCCCAACGGCGAGTCGCCCGGGGCCAGAAACAGTCTGCCACGTCGCAGCGGCCAGCGCTCAGATGTCCAGCGCTGCGCGCCTCGCGCGTTCCAGCGCTGAATCGGCAAGACATAACCGCTGGGCGTCGCCAGGCCGCGTTCGAAGACGCGCATCATGCGCGCGCGCTCTTCAGCGTCCTCGATCCTCGGATCTCCCGGATCGACATTGATCGGGAGCTGACCCTCTTTAAGCATCCAATGCGCCGGATCTTCAAAGGCCGGGATAACATAATCGGAGCCAACGCCGAGCCCCGCCGCGAGTTCGGCGGCGAAGCGCGCAGCCTCATCGGGCCCGACGGGCGGCGCCTTTGCAGACATGCCGGCAACGAGCCCGGGATTTTCCCAGATCGGCTGACCGTCCTTGCGCCAGTAAAGGGAAAAGGCCCAACGCGGCAGGCTCTCGCCCGGGTACCATTTGCCCTGCCCGTAATGCAGGAAGCCGCCCGGACCGAAACGCTCGCGTAGCCGGCGAATTAGATCGTCGGCGCGCGCTCGTTTGGTCGGACCGACGGCGGCGGTGTTCCATTCGGCGGACTCGAAATCATCGATCGAGACGAAGGTCGGCTCGCCGCCCATGGTCAGGCGCACATCCTGTTTGTCCAGATCGCGGTCGACGGTTTCTCCAAGCCTGTCCAGTCGCGCCCAGGCCTCATCCGGGAACGGGGCGGTGATCCGGGGTTGCTCACGAATGCGATCGACGCGCATCTCGAAGTGAAAATCGCATTCAGCCGGCTCGACCTGGCCGGTCACGGGCGCGCAGGATCGGTAATGCGGCGCACCGCACAGCGGGAGATGTCCCTCGCCGCAAAACAGCCCTGACGTGGCGTCGAGTCCAATCCAGCCAGCGCCAGGCACATAAACTTCCGTCCAGGCGTGAAGATCAGTGAAGTCTCTATCCGTGCCCGTCGGTCCTTCGATCGGATCAATGTCCTCCTTGAGCTGGATCAAATAGCCGGAGACGAAACGAGCCGCCAGGCCAAGACGGCGGAGAATCTGAACAAGCAACCAGGCGGAGTCTCGACAAGAACCCGAACGCAGAAGGAGGGTCTCGTCGGGCGCCTGCACGCCGGGCTCCATTCGTATGACGTAACGAATATCGCGCTGAAGCTGGGCGTTGACGCCGACGAGGAAATCAACGGCGCGCAGCTTCTCACGGGGGATGGCGGCGACATAGGCCTCAAGCGCTGGGCCGCCGGGCTCGATCTCCAGATAGGGGGCCAGTTGCGTCTCTAGTTCAACGGCGTAGGCGAAAGGAAACTCCTCCGCATAGGGCTCGACGAAAAAATCGAATGGATTGAAAACAGCCATCTCGGCGAGAAGATCGACCTCTATCCTGAATTCCCGCGCCTTTTCGGGAAAAACAAGACGCGCCTGCCAGTTGCCGTGCGGATCCTGTTGCCAGTTGATGAAATGCTGCGTGGGCAGGATCTTCAAGGAATAAGCGGTAACGCGCGTGCGGCAATGAGGCGCCGGGCGCAACCGCACAATCTGGGGACCAAGCCCGACAGGGCGATCGTATTTGTAGTGTGTGACGTGGTGAAGCGCGACTTGGATAGACAAAAGGGGCGCCTTTCGCGGAACGGCGTGCTGCGCCGTAGAAAAGAGTTTGCTGAATGGCGCTCCTGCAAGTCAACCAAATTGGCGGAACCGCCCGCAGTTTGATCGTAATTCAATCATGCTGACGGCGGACTGTGCACCAAATGCCCAAGATCGACGCAATTGGTTAGCGTCAGGACGCTGACGCGGATCATCAAAACGCGAGATGGAGAAATTATGGGTTGCAGTTCGGGCAGTATCTGGGGTCCGCAAGATGTGTCATGGGTCGCTCATGCCGCACCAATCGATGGGAGCATCCCCGACAAGAATAGATTACGGCCTTGATCAGGGATGTGGGCGTCGCGCAATCGGCGCAGGCCAGGCCTCTGACGACATCGACAGGACCAAAACCCGGCAGTCCGCAGCATGGACACAATCTTCTGACGCGCAATGCAAGCCGTCTGGCGATCGATCCGATCGATTTCATTCGCGTTGGATTAAGGTGCGCGCGCATATCCGTTTGAACAATCGCACGGCCTGTCGCAGAGCGTGCAGCCATAATTTTTATTTGCGCCCGAACCGCATCAGGATCCCTCAATCCCTTGATGACATCGCGTGGCTCGTTGCAGGCTTCGGGCCTGATGATGACGGCGTGGACGGGGAAGCCGATACGCAACAGAAATCTTGTCAGGTCCTGATCCGGATGGATCGCGATATGATCGAAATTGGTTTTAGTTTTTCGGTGAATGTAGATTTCATGATCCCGATACGCATCATAGAGCAATATGATCTCCGAGCCTGACGCCAGAAAAGGGACATCCGGATCCGGGCCAAAAGATCCTTCGCTCCCCAGGCCAATCGGGCATCCGGTCGCATCGATTGCCGCTTGCGCTTTTTTTCGCGCTGTTTCCAGCATTGTGCCGGTGCGAGGAATTTCTCCGGTAAACGTCCCAAAGACATCGGTGTTTACTTGCTCGGCGCAAACAAGATGAACGCCCAACCAATGATATAGGATTGGGGCCATGACGATTTCTTTGCCGTGCATGGTAGCGATAGAAGCGCTGCTCCCGCAATAAGGGTGTCCGGACGTCATGAACGCATACCTCAGGCAGACCGGGAAAATAATGACTTTCTGACTTGATACGATCATTGCAGGGAATGATCTCATTGGATCGGACTGTCAAAAATACCCCTCGCGTTTTTTGTCCTCCAGTGAGCCGCCATCCTCGTTGTCAGCGATACGCCCCTGTCGTTCGGATATTCTGGATAATTTATTTTCTTCAATGATCGATTGTATGTCATTAGCTTGAGAAACAAGCGCGCCGGTGACGGGCCAGCATCCCAAGGTTCTGAAACGCACCGAACGTGTCTCGATTGCGTCGCCACTCAACAATCGCATTCTTTTCGGATCATCGACAACAATATAGGCAGCGCCCCTTGTTACTGTCTGACGCGGAGCAGAGTAGTATAGGGAACAGATGTCGATGTTTTCTCTTTCGATGTATTTCAGTATGTCCTCCTCGGTCCAGTTGGATAATGGAAAAACCCTCGCGCTGTTTTGTGCCGAAAGACGAAGATTGAACATCCTGTTGAATTCAGGCCTTTGATGTCTGGGATCCCAGCCATGATGTTGGTTTCTTATCGAGACGATTCTTTCCTTGGCGCGAGAGCGCTCTTCATCGCGTCGTGCGCCACCAAAAATAAAGTCATATCCGCCTTTATCCAGAGCTTCGCGCAAGGCATCGGTTCTCATAATTCGCGTATACCTTTCGCCGTGATCGAACGGGTTGACGCCCAGCTTCCTGCCTTCCTCATTTGAATATACGATCAAATTAAATTGATATTTTTTTGCAAATTCATCTCTGAAATCAAGCAATTCCCTGAATTCCCAGGTAGAGTCTATATGCAGAAGCGATAGGGGCGGCCTGGAGGGATAAAAAGCTTTTGCCGCGAGATGTCCAAGAACAGTCGAATCCTTTCCTGCTGAGAAAAGAATAATGGGCTTCTCCGCCAGAGAAACGCATTCTCTGAAAATATAAATCGATTCCGATTCCAGCCGATCAAGAGATGTGAGTTGTAACATGACTCTGGTCTATCCTCTCAAAATCGTCATAAATTGTTTCGCCGGACGGGAGTGGGTAGGAGAACATGAGCGCGGAAAAGCTGATGATATTCTGCTTCTTGCGCGCAATTTTTCCCGCGCAAAGGATAAGTCCAGATTTACTGATTCTAAAACGTCATGACGTGGTTGAGAGTGTGATCGGTCATGGAACCGACAATTCACACTCAAGACAAATACATGCTCATGGCATTATCAGAGCCTGATGCTTAGGTGAGGATGATCTTGCGACTTGTGTTTCAATCGTGAAGGGCCGAAGAATTTTTATCCTCCATGACGATCCCCGCCCTCCCTGTTCGACCAAACTTCAGTGACCCAACGAGTGTTATCGATATTTACAGCATCATAAAAAAGAAAGATTTGATTACAGGTTCTATTTGGGGAAAATCAGTCTTTGAAGGCACTACACTGACGGCCGCCTCTAGAGAAGATTTTCACGCATTCGCGACAAAAGAGACCAGTTGAATGCAGATAACTCAAGCCGACGCAGTGTGCATAAGTTGAAAGTAAATTTGCTATTAACTACAAATATCTCCAAATCTTTAAAACGAACAGTTCATTTTTTAGAATGAGATGTTGCAAATTTTTTATCGGCTCTCTGGAAGCCTATCGAACATAGCTCGACTGTTGCAAGACTTCGAGAAGCCGGCCCGTTGTCCGGAAGCAGGAGCTGTCTTTTGATTAACATTTTAGGTGGTTCAGACGCGTGATCAATTATCCAATCAGAAGTGTTAAGATCGATAGTGATGTTTCGTTGTGACTCGCAGTTCACAAGAAGAATTACTGAATGTAATCGATGAGGGGCCTCACCTCGGCGAAGTACTACGGAGAAACGGGCTGAGGCATTCGAATGGCGGCAAAGCGTCTCCGCAAGCGCCATCTTGTAGCGTCACAACCCTCCGGCCGTTATTAGCGAAATTTCAGGATAGAGATTGGCCGAAATTTTATAGGCTTCAGCAAATCCATGGCCCGGCGCGATGTAAAGGGCCTTACCGCACCCGTCGCGCCCCGACGCGGCCAACAACAACCTAAACTCAGCCGCAAATCATTGTAATCCATTATTTTACCGACATCTCGCCACGAAGGAATGAATGGCGCTCCATTAATATGACTATTATGGACGGCGCTGATATAGGCAGGCCCAGGGTGATTTTAGCCTTGAAGTAACAGCAGGAGTCCAGTTTCTCCTGTCTCAAACCAGCGACCAGGCCCATGAGTGACGCCAAATCCATGACCAAGTTGCCAGCCCTCTTGAGCCAGAGCTGGGGCTTGCGAGACGACCCTTTAGAGGCTGTCTTTCCGGAGGGTTGACCGACCGCCTTTTGGTCGGTAGGGGTGCGTATCGCACAAACAGCGACGGGGCGGCCCGACCCGCCTTAGGAAAATATACTCACCTCCCGCCCTAAAACGGCGAGGTAACACGAGCGCGTAGCTCAGTCGGTAGAGCATCTGACTTTTAATCAGGGGGTCCTGGGTTCGAGTCCCAGCGCGCTCACCAATCAAAACAAAGACTTAAGAGACATTCTAGCCGGTTCGCCCAGCCCCTGAAAAGGCCGTGTCGCCACCATGTCGCCACGGGGCGAAAAGTCGGGGCGCTTATTCGGTCGTCCAAGGCTCTGGCCATCGTCATTGTTTTACTGTCTCTTGATAGCAATTTATGCTATCAGCCATAAATGAACGGAAAGCACAGGCGCACATTGGGGGCGATCTTTGCCCGTCCGGTCCCTTCCGGCTTGCGCTGTGCGGACACAGAGGCCCTTTTGATTGCGTTGGGCTCTGAAAGATCGGAGGGGCGCGGCTCACGTGTCCGGTTTCTGTTGAATGGCGCCGAGGCGGTATTCCATCGCCCGCACCCGAGGCCTGAAACAAACAAGGGCGCTGTCGAGTCTGTTCGTGAGTTCCTTAAGTTGGCAGGAGTAGAGCCATGACGACATTGCACCATGAGGGCTATCTCGCCACTCTGGAGGTTGACGAAGAGGCGGGCGTTATTCATGGACGCGTCGTCAATGCCCGCGCCGTTCTTACATTTGAAGGGGAGACCCTGCCGGAACTGCGGCAGGCTTTCGCTGATACAGTTGCGGATTATCGGGACTGGTGCGCAGAGCGTGGCGTAGAGCCCGAAAAGCCCTATTCCGGGAATCTGTCGCTTCGCATTCCGCCGGAACTGCATCGCCGTGTCGCCGAACAGGCGGCAAAGGCGGGAGAGAGCGTCAACCATTTCATTGCAGAGCGGCTAGAAGAGGTCGCGCCGTGATCCCGCCCCGGCCGGGTGATTTGCATTAGCGGCGCGATCCGCGCCAGTGACCGGGGTTATCTAGCGTTCGGGGTGATTTCCTAGGTCTCGCTCCATGCGCAATTGATCGGCGCTGTGCTGCCAAGCTATCGCCCGTCGCCACGAATAACGAAGGCATTCCGGCCAGCTCCAGCCCAGCGGGCCCATAAGCCGATATTGACGCCGGGCGTCGAGAAATACGGCCACGCGATTAACGCGGCCATGCGGGGTGATGAGTGAGACGCGCGTCATTGCTACGCCGCCAATCCGACATGATCCGCGAGTGATTCCTTGATCGCCTCGCCGCAATCTTCGGCAATGTCGCCGCACCCGGCAAACGACGGGCAGGCGAGGACATAGTGAAGCCGCTGGCGTTCCTCTTCGAGGGTCTCGCAGCGGTGTCGGCAAATCGCGAGAAGCGTCTCGCGTTCGGCGGCGCTTAACCGTTCCCAATCGCGCTGGGCGCTGGCGAGCCCAAATTCTTGCTGTCTGTCGTTTTCCTCGGCAAGCACCGCGTCGATCTTCTCATAAAGCGCATTTTTCGTCTTCATCATGAAGTCGTCGAATGCGTCGGAGAATTCAGGCGACATGTCGCGCACGAATGGCGCGAGCCGGCGAAACTTGCTTATCAGGTCGTCTGCATAGGCGCGCAAGTTGTCGCGACGGTCCTCGACGCCGGGCGCAATGTCGCCGATCTTGACGGTAATGGTCTTGCCTTTGTGGGTGGCGTCGTATGCCTCGCAAACCTTGTCGAGATTGTCGCAAGTGGCCTCGAATGCAGCGGCGGCGGCTTTGTGTGCCTCGATCAATGTTTGCAGTGCGTTCATTTTGCCTTCTCCTTGTTGATTTTCATTTAGGATTGACCCGTTTGGGCTGAAATTTTCGTTGAGAATTGACCCATGTTTTGACCTCGACCCCGTCTGTCATGGCGGAGAGCGCTGGAGTGATCAACATGGACCTTTTGGGCATTATCCGACGCTGGGCGTTACGCGATCATCTGCCGATCCGAGAGATTTCCCGTCGCACGAAACTGTCTCGCAACACGATCCGCAAATATTTAAGGGACGAAGTTATTGAGCCGAAGTTCAGGGCGCCGGCGCGTCCCGGCAAGCTTGCGGCCTTTTCCGATCAGTTGACGCGCATGCTCAAAGTGGAGGCTGGCAAGCCTCGCAAACAGAAGCGGACGCTGAAACAACTCCATATCGATCTTGTTGCTCTCGGCTTTACCGGCTCCTACGGCCGTGTCGCGGCTTTTGCGCGCCGCTGGAAGGCGGAACAACGCCGCCAACAACACGCCAGCGGACGCGGGACGTTTGTTCCCCTGGCCTTTGAGCCCGGCGAGGCGTTTCAGTTCGACTGGAGCGAAGATTGGGCCTTTATCGGCGACGAACGGGTGAAGCT
>CAIQCB010000006.1 GCA_903870245.1 uncultured Methylocystaceae bacterium | reverse complement strand
ATGTAGGGCGTGAGCCCCGGATTACGTGGTCCCGGCCAGCCGGTCTCCGGACCATAGACAATATTTTCGGATGCCCACTCGTCAGGATGCTGGCGTTTCGCGGGCCATGTCGAGATCGCGACCTGCTCGTAGAGCCGCGCTCGATTTCTCGAATCTGCTGCGGGCGCGATCAAGCGCGTCATTGAGCCTCGTCTCGATATCGGCGCGCAGGTTCAAATCACGCGTCGCCGCCGCCGGCACGCCGGCAAGCTCGGAACGAAACGCGCCCCAGACATCGGCGAAAATTGTCTCGACCGTTCGCATTTCGATCAGAGTCGCCGCCTCACGCTCGCGTCGCATGCGGATTTCCAGCGCGCGCTCCTGCTGAACCTGCGACGCGGCGGCCGACTTCGATGTGCGGCGCTCTTCATCCTTCAGCCAGCGAATGTAGCCCTGCACGGTGGCCACCAGCGGCACCATGCCGCCGACAGCCTTCGGCACATAGCCCTTCTTGCCGAGATCCCGCACCCACTGGTCACTGATCATCAACAAGGCAGCAGCCTTTGCGACCGTAATCAATCCGGCGGAGTTCTGGGAAGATGCATCGCTCATCTGAACATCAACGCCCGATTGATCATTTGTCGCAGATTATTCTTTTTAAAGATGGCGATTACGCCTTCACATTCCGCTCAACTCACGCCTGTATGCGTCAAGCTTGATGGAGACGCAGATGAGCACGATCAATCATAAACAGACCGCCCTCGACGCTTTCATGGTCAAAAAGATTGAAATCGACGCCATGCTGGAGCGATTAAGCGCCCTCAGCGACGATCACTTCAATTGCGCGCCCGACGACGTCGACTGGAGCCATGTCGGCACGCTGGCGCGCTACGCCACCATGCTCAAAGAGATCACCGACGCCGCGTTCAACGAGGGCGAATACGCCGAATAACGCGTCCTTTCAGCGCCCAAAGCTCCAGCCCGCGCCGACTGCGGGCTTCAGCCCGTAGCAGGCTGCGATGGTCGCGGTCACCGGCTGAAGGAGCCAAATCCATGAAACTCACCGACACCCAGCTCATCGTCCTGAACAAGGCCGCTCAACGCTCGACAATGCTGGCGTTGCCGTTGCCGCCCAATCTGAAAGGCGGCGCGGCGAACAAGGTGGTGATCCCGCTGATACAGAAAGGGCTGCTCGAGGAAATCGACGCCGATACGCGCACCGGCGAGACGATCTGGCGCGAGAGGCGCGCCGGCCAAGGCGTCACGCTCGCCATCACCGAGGCAGGACTTGCCGCCATCGGAATTGGTCCCGAGAGCGACAAGAAATCGAAAGCGACTCCAAAACCCGCCGCGAGCCAAACGCCCGCCAAGGCGCCAAAGGCGGCCATGGGCGCGAAGAAGGCCAAAGCCGCCGATGCCGTCGGGCCGGTCAAGAAAACCGCACGGACGGCGCCCGTTGGCGCGACGACGCCAACGCCGCGTGAGGGCACCAAACAGGCGGCCATGATCGCCATGCTGCAGCGCAAAACTGGCGCGACCATCGTCGAGATTATCGAGGCCACCGGCTGGCAGCAGCATACGATTCGCGGCGCCTTCGCCGGCGCGCTCAAGAAAAAGCTCGGGCTCAATGTCGTCTCCGAGAAAGATGAGAAGCGCGGGCGGGTGTATCGGATCGGTTGATCCGGCACTGAAACCGATATGAAAAAGCCCGCCGCAAGGCGGGCTTTAATTGTTCCAGCCGGGAACAATTACCTTGAGGACTCAATCTGTTTGGCGGCAGGAGTCGCATGAGCAAGATTAAAAATCCGCCGCAGCGCATAACTGCGCACCAGCGACACAACGGTGAAAATCAATCCAATCGCCAAGTTCTGGTCCAGCGAAGCGTGCAGGCCGAATAGCGGGAACACCATTGACAGAACTGACAGCTACGTCCAGACCGGGCATTGGGATGGACTGCGCATAGGCCTGCTGGCGGGCGATCTGCTGATGCAGGATCTGATGCGGATGGAAGCTGCCTACATGGCACTCAACCCGCGGCTCGAGGAGTTGACCAAGTCGGTGTCGCTAGCGCTGCTGGATCCGCTGGCGCTCGAACGCCTGCGTTCGACGGGCAAATGCAGCTTCACCCTGCCCGAAGCGATATTCGATCTCGATCACCCCGGTCATTACTTCCGCCGCATCAAGACTTTGGCGGTCAACGTCCCGTGCGTCGCCGGGCCACAGGTGGGTGTCACCGCCCGCGTCACCATGGTTGCCAACCGGTATCGCGCGAACACCGAGCTAAAGGAAGGCTGCTACTGTGCGCAGCCCAACGACAGTCGCTTCGTTGCCAACCGCGGAGGCATCGCGTCGATTTCCACCAGCACCGCGATGAACGACAGCGGGCTGTTCGAGGTCGCTTTGGGCGACGAACGCTATCTCCCTTTCGAGGGCGCGGGGGTCGAAAGCAGCTGGACGGTCGAGTTGCAGCACACCTTGCCAACATTCGATGCGACGACGATCAGTGACATCATTTTGACGATCCGCTACACTGCCAAACACGGGGGGGCACCTTCCGCGCGCTGGTGGAGGATTCGCTGGTCCATCAGGTCAAGACGATGGCAGTCCAGGCGGCGCGGTCCGGCTTGTTCTTCGCGATCGACCTGCGCCGCGACATGCCCGCCGAATGGCACAAGCTCAAGACCACCGGGAAGGTCGATATTCTGATCGCCAAATGCCGACTGCCGTGGCTTGCCCAAGCCCACGGCGCGACAATTTCGCACACCGCCTTCTCCGGGCGCGCAGACGGTAATCCGCCCAGCCTTGCGATCAAATTTGCCGGGACCAACGTCACTCTCGCAGCACCCTCGGGATCGCCCTCGGGATCGCCGATCGTCGAATCGGCATTCTCGAACGCCGTCGTACCGGCGATCGACAGCAGCCCTAGCATCGAAATTGCCACACAAACCGATCGAGACAACCTTCAGGACCTCATGCTCATAGCGAAACTCGATCTGGTCGACCTGCTACCGTAATCCTGATGCTAGAGGCGCGCTATGCCAATTTGACCGAAGTCGTCAGCGGTTTCGGCCAGCTTGATGTGCCTGCCGAACACTTGGCCAAGACCTCTAATGTGCCAGATGGCGGCGTAAAAGTGTACCAGTATATTCGCCAGCGCCTCAATCAGCGACATCGTCCGCGACTGCATCAGGCGGCCGCCTTCTCGACGCCTACGCGCGCGGCGCGAATATCGGCGTAGGATTGATTGTCTCCCGCAAGGGTGGCGATCTTTCCCGAGAAGGCCTGCCAGCGATTGATGATCACATCGCAGAACACCTCCGACATCTCCATACCGTAAACCCGCCGGCCGGTTTTTTCGCCAGCGATATGTTGGGAGCCGGAACCGGAGAACGGCTCGTAGCAGATGTCGCTCGGAAGCGTGTGCAACTCCATGGGGAGCGAAAACACCCGGACAGGTTTGCTGGTCGGATGCTCCCGCGTCTCGATTTCGCTCGATGGGATGTTCCACACCGTCGTCGGCCAGCTGTCGAAACCCTCGCGATTGACGCGCGGTTTCTTGCCGGACCGCCAGCCGAACAGACACGGCTCATGCGCCCACAGCATGATCGACCGGGTCAGAACCGGCCGAGTCTTGGCCCAGATAATCTGCTGATGGTGCAGAACATCGAACTTCTTCCAGCACGCCTCCAGCATCGCCTGACGGCGCGAGGCGTGCCAGCAATACCACGCCGCGTCCTCGGCGATGGCGCAGTCGATCGCCACCTGCATGAAGGCTTCGTAAAACTGCGGCCCCTGCGAGGAATCGTCCCAATGCGGCTGTTCGATGTATTCCTCGGACCAGTCCTTGTTGGCGATCTTCTTCGCCCGGGCCGTTGCGCCCTTTTTCGTCGGGTGGTTCGTGCCGTCGTAATCGACGAGATAGGGTGGGTCGGTGGCGAACAGCGCCGCGCGCTTGCCGTCCATCAGCCGCAGCACGTCATCCGGACTGGTCGAGTCGCCGCAGAGCAGGCGGTGATTGCCGAGCAGCCATAGATCGCCGCGCCGAGTGGCTGGCTTTTTCGGCGCCTCGGGGATTTCATTTTCGTCGGTCAGCCCGCCGGTCGGTGGGTCTGCCAGTAGCGCAGTGACCAGATCGTGGTCGAAGCCGATCACCGGGATATGGAAATCCTCGGCGGTGAGGTCGGCCAGTTCCTTTTTCAGGATATCGTTGTCCCATCCGGCGTTCAGCGCCAGCTGATTATCGGCCAGCACATAGGCCCGTAGCTGCGCTGGCGACCAATTGGCGCCGACGACGAGTGTCGGAACATCCGAAATCCCCACCAGCTTCGCCGCTTCGATGCGACCGTGCCCGGCGACAATCATTCCCTCTACTGTGGCCAGCACCGGGTTGGTAAATCCAAACTCCCGGATCGATGCGGCGAGCTGTTCGATCTGTTCCTGCGAATGGGTGCGGGCGTTCTGCGCGTAGGGCTTCAGCTCCGAAACCGGGCGCATGACGATCTGGGGAGGGGTCATGGAAACTCGCGTCGCAGGGCCGGGTTTTTCAAACCAAACCGCAAAAACGAAATTTGCTTACATTCGAACGCATCGGGGTCGGCGTCCGCTCCATGGTGCAATGCGGCAAAAGGAACCAATTCTTATTAGAGCGGACAACATGCGGTGCTTTAGCGCAAACAGACCGCTATTTTTTATGATGTGTAGCTCTACGTAATGATTATGAAACCGTACCGAGTGCTTATGTCGCCATCACAATGTCACGCGGCCCGCGTAATTCTGAATTGGTCTGTAGAGTGTTTGGAAAACGAATCCGGCGTGGATGTCGAGACAATTAAGATGTTCGAATCCAGTACCCGAAAAATAAATGAGAATGCGGTCACAAGGATCCAGGCAACACTTGAAAATGCTGGAGTTGTGTTTCTTTTAGCCGATTACTCCGATGGTGCGGTTGTAAGATTTCGCGAATAGCTCGTCGCTCTTAAGGCAGCAACGCGCCTAATCGCGCCACCACCGTTGTCGCCAGCACGCTTGCTGCGCCCTTGTCGAACGCTGCTGCTGTCTGTCCCTTGGTCATCTCGACAGGGATGAACAGGCCAGAGCGCACGACGCTGATCGGTCCGCCCCAACGTCGATTGCCGCCAGCGCTGCGATAGACATGCCCGCCGAGCTTTGGCGATGGCGCGCGCCGTCCTGGCAGGCCCGAGGTGATGAACGCCCGATCGTAGTAGGTCGATCTGTTCCACGGATGCGCGGTGACGCCGCCGCCGCCTTCCTTGGCGCCGAAGTATTTGAGGCGAACGTTGCCGCCTTCCGACCAGATCGTGTAGCTGAGCGAACCAGCGTCCGCCGGCAGTTCACGCTGCGCGCGCTCCAGCGTATCGCCCGACAGGCCTGTCTGCGCCGTTCCCGCCGCGACCGTGGCCTGTCGCACCGCGCGTCCGCCTTCGTTTAGCGCCTGCGCCAGCACGCCACGACCTTCGCCGCCCGCCAATGACTCAAGCCGCGCGGCGTAGCGCGACAACGCCTGATCGCGAAACGAGACGACGATGTGCATGTGGGACCAGAATTGCTATGCTATTCCTGCGGCTTGGATTTTGTGCCGAAAGGAATGCCAATGATCTATAAATTGCTCGGTATCTGCCTTGTGGCGTCGCCGTTATGCCTTGTGGCGGCGTCGCTTAGCCACGCCAGCCCGATCATGGGCGCCTCTCCATCATACTTGCGATCAGCCACAATTTCTGACGGCCATGTCCAACTTGCTGCTCGGACATACAGAGCCAGGCATCCGAGATTCAGATACGGCAAAGACTGGCGAGGCTGAAAAATAACAAAACGCCCGGAAGCTTTTCGCTCCGGGCGCAAATCGTCCTATGACACTCAGGAACTTTTAGCTGCTTCGCCGAATCGCGTCAATACCGAAAAATCCGCACCAGCGCGTTGAGCGCAACACGCAGGTTTCCAACGTCACATTCGGGCCAGAGCGTGGTGTCCTCATCGGCGCACACCACGCGGTAGAGCAGCAGCGACGGTTTGCGGCCACGCGCCATGCGATGGTCGCGATCGCACTGATCGAGCGCATCGGTTGCTGTATCATAGCGTTTGCGAAGGTTCTGGATCGTATCCTCCTCCGCTTCTGTCGTCGTGACGCCGGCGACGAGACCAGCGGCGATCATGATCGCCGTCACCGATGTCGGATTTGGCGCCGGCAGCCCCATGATGGCATGATGCGCCTGATGGAGTTGCCCGAACTTCACCCCCGCGTCGAATTGCTGATCGCTGATCAGCGATTGGAGGTTTAGCCGGCCGAGCGACGATCCGAGCCGTGCGTCGCGCGCCTGTTTCGCCGTTACGCCGTAATGACGCTGGCGAGCCGAGAGCGCGGTGGCCATGGCTTCGCGTTCGGTCTCCTCCCGTTTCAGCTTGCCGCAAGGATAGCGCAAGCCGGGTTTACGTTTACGTCCAGCTCTCATTTGCGTTTCTCCTGTGTTTGAGGACGCTGGCCGTAAAGCTTTTCGCCCAGTTGCTTCACCAGTTCGCGCTCCGGCCATGTCAGCCGATTGTCGTCGATGGAGACGGCGAGCAGGCCCAAATCCCGCCAGCCGTCGCGTTTCACTTCCTCAGGCGGTCGCCGGTCGCCGCCATAGCCGCGAGGCAGCCATTTCATTGCGTCACCTCCGGAAGCAGCGCGGCGTAGCCGATCACGTCGAGCACGCTGTCGCGATGTTTGGGATCGTGCGCGAGACGCGCCAGTTTTAGATCGATCATGCACAGCGCCACTTGCGTCGGCGTGACGGTCTGGCCCAAAGTGAGAGACCAGCGCGCCGCGATGGCGGCGAGCGATGTCGCGGGATCGCCATAGGCGGCGTTGCGTTGCGTCACGACGCACACCGCGTCGTCGAGCGTTTTGATGGCGTTCATCACTGGCCGCCTTTCTGCTCAAGGCTCCACAGTAGAATCGCGATCGCGTCGGCCTCGTTGTCGTCCGCCGGGCTGAATCCGCGGGCGCGAACGGCGTCGATCACCGCCTGCTTGTCGGCGTTGCCCTTGCCGGCGATGAACTTCTTGATCGTGCCGACCGGCACGCCCTGGTAGGGGATCACACGGTGCTCGCACCAGCCGGTCAGCGTCGCTAGAAAGCCGCCGTAGATGTGCGCTGCGTCAACGCCGTTGTGACGGCGCACCTCCTCGAAATGAACGGCTTCGACGCGCCCGGCGTAGCGACGCAGCTGATCCAGCCAGCCGCGAAAGCGCAGATAGCGCATGCCGCCGCCGTCGTATCGGCTGGGTTTGAACGTCGCCGCGCCGCTGGTGATGACGCCGTCAGCGGTGCGCATCGCCCAGCCGGTCGTCGTGCCGAGATCGAGCGCGATGATGGCGCGCGCGTCGGGCGCGACGATTTGTGGATAAGTAATTCTTGCGTTTTCGCTCACGAGGGTGTGAGTCGCCATTGCCATGATGGATGCTCCTGAGTGTTCTTTGTGGGTGAGGGGCGGCGGTGGAGAGCGAACGCCAATTCAACTCCACCGTCGTCCTGATGCGTCGCGAGTGATCAAAACGGCATGTCGTCTCCTTTCGACCAGTCGAATGTCTCCGAAGGGCGCATGTCGGTAACGACGGCGCCGGGGAAGACGCGTTTCGTCTCAAGCGCCTCGGGCCCGAGTTTTTCGATGAGCAGCGCAACCTCGGCGAGGGTGAAGGCGGGACAGCCGCTTGCAACCTGCGCCATGTCGGCGTCGGTGCGCACGAGCGCCACGACTTCGCCGGTCTTCGGCAACGCCGTCTCCCACACATCAGCCGACAGGGGCGTAGCGCCGGCCTCAATTGCGGCGCGTTCGAGCGTTTCCCACGCGCGTCGCATCGCCTCGGTCTGGATCCGGACGAACTGCTCCTCGCCGCTGGCCGTCGCCGCATCGACGCGCGCCTGTTGCTCGTCGAAGCGCAGGCGTAACGGATCGGGCGCCAGTCGACGCAGGCGACCTGCGCCCCAACGCCGCTCCATCGCGTTCGCGACCTCGGCGAGGCCCTCGACCATGGCGCGGATGCGCACCTCGCCCGGCGCCGATGCGCTGGTCGCGAGATCGAAGTTGGCGTCGCGACGACGCATCGCCGCGCGGGTCATGACAGACCTCCGCCCGTCGCCCGGAAACGCGGCGCGAGCGTCTCACGCGCGCGCACGCGTAGGGGGTATGGGGGACACTGACTTCCGCAGAACTTCCGCATATTTATCAATCGGTTACAAACCAACTTCCGCAACCTCCGCAACTCTGTCACACAAGTAAAATCAATGAGTTCTGGACTAACTTCCGCAACTTCCGCAGCCGATTTCAAAGCCATGACGCCACCTTCAAGCCTTTCTGTTTTGTTCGTTGATCGATCATCTCCAGCGTCAGGACGCCGTTGTTGATCCAGTCCGCGATCAGGTTCGCCGCCTCTCGACGATTCACGCCGTATTGACGAATGAGGTATGTGCCGAGGTATCGTGATTGAGATTGGGGTGACGGCGAGAAGGCTGCGCCCGTGTCGAACCGGCGCTGCACCTCCTTTTGAACCTCGCGCGCCTGCTCGATTTTGAAATTGGACGCCGTGGTCTTCGAGGTTTCGATCTCGATTTCGACCTGTTTCAGCAAGCCGCTCTCTTCCCGCAAATAAACATGGGTGGAGTGGTCTGTTTCATCGTTGGATTTAACGACAGCGCCACAGACAATCCGTCCGCGCTCAAATTCGATTTCGAGCTTGTCGCAAATCGGCGAGGCTGCCTCCTCATCAAGCTTCCAAAGCGCATAGGCCAGTCTTGCGCCATCGACGAGCGCGGTCGTGCCACGGATCGACTCCCGCGCATCATCGCCATTCGAGATGCGCATCATGCCATCCTTGCGCATGTGATGAGTCAGGAGAACCGTCGCGCCTGTGGACGCCGCCAATTCCGCAATCGCCGACCAAAGGAATTGAGCGGCGGCGGGATCGGCGTTAACATCTGCTGATGTGAAAGCTTGAAGCGGATCGATCACAACGAGCCGCAAGTCTTCGATGTCGACCAACTGGCGTTTCATCTCCTGAAAGAAGGGTGTGCGAATGAAGTTTTTGCCGTCGCTCGCAATCAACGGTTGAGTTCCGCCAGCATCCGACATCGGCAGGACGATCAGGCGTTTGGGATGCCGAAGCCGACGCGATTCCGGATCTATCCTGTTGAGACGACGATGAATGGCGTCAAAACTGTCTTCGGCTGTCATGATGACGGCCGCGCCTTGAACGGCGATCCGTCCACCGAGCACGAGAGGGTGCTGTTCGAGTCCCGCGACTCCGGCCGCAATATTCAGAGCAAGGTCGAGAGCAAGATAGCTTTTTCCCAAGCCTCCCATCGCGGCGAGGATCGCCGGGACGCCAAGCGGAATGACGCCTGTGCACAACCAGACGATGGGCCTCGCCTCGCCGGCGTAACGATCGGCGGTCCAGTCCATCAAATTGATGACTGGGTTGACGTTTTTTTCGTCGATCGCGATGACCGGATTAGGCGCATTCCATTTGGCGCGGCCGCCGGCGATCATGGTTGCAACCTCGCGCCGTGTCTGCGCGGCTGTGTAGCCCGGAAGCGTCATCGCCTCGGCTGCGGCGGCGATTTCCGTATCGCTCCAGCCGCGCGAGACCCAATGGCCGACGAGGCGCAACATATTGTCGTGCCAATGGTCGCCGGCGCGAATGCGCGCGATGCAGGCGTCGACCGAGACGCCAGTGGTCCCGATGTAGAGGTCGCTCCCTATGGCGGCCTGTATTGGCGCGGGGGCGATAACAGGCGCGACATGTCCTGTTGCAGCAATATTGTCCTGACTCGACGCAGCCGCTGCAATCGTCTTTTGTGCAGGGGCAGTGGCCACGCCAGAACGCCCCGACGCCAGGTCCGGTTGCGCGAGGGGAAAAGCCTCGGCAATTCTTCCCGGGTTGTAAGAATTGGGTCCGCCAGACTTGTTTTCGTAAAACTCCGTCAGTTCAAGCACGCGCCCCTTCTTGCGCGGCCATGCAATCGAGCCGCCAAGCCGCATGACCCGCCCCGGATTGACCACCATGACGTCGCCGCCAAGCGCCAGCGCCAGCGCGCTGTTCTGTGCCCGGCACAGGTTCGGATCGGTGACGGGACGATCGAGCCGCCAGAGGATCTGCGCGCGGGGATGCGGCGTCAGACCGGTGAAGATGACGGCGGTCGGCGCGCAGCCGCGGGCGCGATATTTCTCCGCAGCCTCACGCACGACATCGTCATCGATATCGACATAGAAGGCGGTGAGGGCGTAAAAATCCTTGTCGCTCCCTCTGCCGAAGGGCGCAGTGTTTGGATGACGCAACGCCTGACCGATATAAACATTCTGGCCCTGCTTGCTGTTTTCTGCGACGGCGCGCTCGAGAAGCTTGTCGAGGGTAGCGACGGTGAAGATTTCGGCATGGCTCAGGCGACCGTCGCGACCGTCGGTCCACGCCAGTTCGACCTTGGCGTCGTCATAGGCGAGGTCGAGCCCGCCGAAGAGATGCTGCAGGTGCCGGCGCATCGCATCAATATTCGGCTGTAGAATGGGCGCAACAGTCGTCGTTTCCATTGCAGGCTCGCGGCGGGATCAGGAAAAAGGCGGGAGAGCCGAAGCTCTCCCGGGTTTGCTGGAAGGATCAGAACATCGTTTCCGACAGCGACGCCGACGCTGCCGCAGCTGGCGCAGGAGTCGCAGGAGGCGGCACATGTTGCGCGGGCGATCTTGCTGGCGCCTGTGTCGCACCGCCGCGCCACACCTCGTCCGCTTCGATCGGGATGACGTCAGGCAGATCGTTCGGACGTTCGACCCACTGCGCGATGACGAGTTTGGGGCGATAATTTGTCCCATGCTTGTCTTTCATCGGCTCGACGCTGTCGCAGCGGATGACCGGCAGCTTGCCGGGATTGGCGCCGCGTCCGGCTTCCCATTCGGCGTAGACATCCTTGAAGGCGTTGGCGAGATGGATGGAGTTGCCGCCAAACTCCGCCGCGCCGCCGAAAAACCTGACGCTGAACACCATCATCACGAAGCCGCGCTTGAAACCTTCGCCGGGCGACGGCGCCGGCGTCTGCAGATCGGGATCGAAGCGCCGCTGCGGCGCCTGTCCTTCCTGATACTTCATCCAGCCGGTTGCGATATTGTCCATGTCGGCGACAAATCCGAGCGGCATCGGAATTTCTTTGTCGCCGTCGCTGTCACGCAGGAACCATCTTCCGGCTTTTGCGTTGTACTTTATAAATGTCTTGAATCCGCCGCTGGCGCCGATATTAAGACCCATGTCCATTCTCCTTTTGTTGCTGGACTAGAAACCGAAAACCGCTGCGCCATTGGCGCGCGTTGTGGGATTGCTCCAGTAGAAAGACTCGTAATCGGGAACGAGCAGGGCAGTGAGTTCATGTGGATCGCGCGAGAGGCTCAAAAACCGCTCCAGCCGCAGCGCGATCTCGCGCAACCCCGTGACCTGTCGATCTATTTCGTCGCGTGAGAGTTCATAGACGCAGATCGCGCGCCCATCTTTCTTGCCGGCGGTCGATTTGACGTAGGCGAACCTCATGCCGTAATTGCCGTGCGCGCGAGCGTAGATCGCGCCCTGGCGCGCATGTGCGGCGGAAATGGCGGCGGGCAAACGTTCGCTGGTCTTCAGGTCGACGATCAGACCATGCTGATCGAAGCGCCAGTCGATGAAGCCGACCACAGGGACCGGAACATCGTCGAGACGATATTCGACGCGGTCCTGATAGGCGGTTGGTTCGCCATATTGGCGAAGCTCGGCCAGAGCATGGTCGACATAGCCCGGTATCTGCTCGCGCTCGCTCTCGCGTTTCTCGTCGGCGAGGAGAGCCATTTCCTTGTCATAGGCGGAGAGCGCCAGCGCCGCGCACTCCGTGGGGGTCTTCATCGGATCTATCAGCCCGACGTGCACGCCTTCCTCGACCGCCTTGCCGCGCGCCATTGGGGCGCTGCCCGGGCTACGCCGCCCGAGCAATCGCTCCATCACCCACAGCGCCGGCGACGCCGCGTAGAGATTGAGTGAGGAAGCCGAGAGGTGATGGACACCATGTGTCTCGAAGCCGTTCATCGCGGCCTCCGGCTGATGCGGAGCGAGGCGCGGACCATGATGTAGATGTAATCGTGGTCGCCGAGGCGGCGCTGGACGAGGCGAATGAGACCGTTTTGTTCCTCGGCCAGCGCGCGTTTGGCGATGGCGATCAGACGGCGGCGTTTTTCCGCAGAATGCACTTGTGTGGATTCGCAGCGATCATGAGCAAGATGCCCGCGATAATAGGCGGCGGCCGCGCCGGGTTCGGCGTCGAGGATCCAGTCGACGACGCCATTGTCGTCGAGTGGGACTTTGCCGTAGTCGATGTCTATGGAAATGGATGTTCTCACCTTGAAAAACCTTTCCCGTTCGCCCGCAAGCGCAGGCTTCCGGGCGTCAAAATTCAGCGATGTCGGCGATGTGGGCGGAGCCGGTTTTTCAGACCGCTCTACCCCCTGCTATGAAGGTAGCGATTTGACCTTCGAATTTTCCCAAGAGGTCCCGTGTTCGTGATGGGACAAACATCACCCCATACAGAGAAGGTAGGGATCAAGGCGTCGTTTTTTCCCAAAAGGTCTCAGATCGTCGACAACAGGCGACGCGGCGCGAGTGACAGGACGATGAGGCGCAGGCGCAATTCCCGGAGCCGACGATAAAACTCGCTCGTGGATAGGCCGCTCGCGCGCTGCGCCTCGGCCAGATCGCCGTCAGCCTCAAGCGCAAGTTCAGCGACAAGGCGTAATTCCGGCGGAAGCCGCCGGATCGTCATGCCAAGAAAAAAGCGAAATAAATGATCGCTTTCTGTCTGGCAGGCGTCGTCGGGATGCATGTCGAGACTGAAGGTGTCGTTTTCTTCGTCTTCAAAATAGCGATCATCATGATCTCCATCAAACATCCGCCCCTCGGCCGCGAGCCGGTCGGCGACCTGTTGGGCGCCCTGGCGTGCGACCATCAGGACAAAAGCCGTCCATGGACCACGACGGGGATCGAAGTAACGTCGGCGCTCGATCAGGATGAGAAGGATTTCTTGCTCAATGTCTTCGGCGTGGCTTTGGTCGAGGCGCAGCTTTCGAACAATCCGCCGCGCCTGAAAGTCGGCTGCCAGCATCATGACTTGCAACTCGCGGGCGCTGATTTGAGGTTCGCACCATTCTTCCTCTTCCCAAAGCGCCAGCGTCATCGCAATCTCCAAAAACAATCGTCCGATCGATAAAAAGACAAACCTCTCCTCTTCGCGGAATCGCCTCCGCGTCGAAGAGCCCTGATTTATGAAAAGACGCCTGCTGTTAAGCGGCGGAGCGGGTGTTGAACTCTCGATAGACCGAGATGGCCATCTCGAGATTTTCCTGCATGTCCGGTGGCAAGCGCTTTGCCTCAAGGAAGGCCCGATCCGTCGAGAGGCCAAGTTCCTTGCAGGCTGCGATGATCAGCGTGTCTTTTGGCGCCCGCTCGAGGCCGCGCTCGATGCGCGACCAGTAGGGCGTCGAGATGTTGATGCGCCGGGACAGGTCTTTGAGGGAGACGCCCGCTTTTTCGCGCTCTTCGCGGATCCAGCTTCCAAAGGCCATGGTCTTGTTCCTTGATTGTGAGGATAATGGATATCAGCGAGGGCTGCGGCTGCGCAGAAGGTCGTAGCGCTCAAGCCGCACACGCATAAAACTCTCTGAAACGCCGTAAAGCTCGGCCAGCGAGAACACCGCCTCTTGCACGGCGTCGGCGTCCTGAACACAGTTGTCGTAGGCGGCGGCGCCCCGGATCATCGTGGACGGGCGGCGAGAGGGCTGCAGCCGATGGCGCCGCGCCGCGCGCATAAAGTCGACGCGCACCAGCGCCGGCGGAACCAGGAGCCCACCCATGAACTCATTGGCGCGCACCTCACGCGGGTCGTATTTGGCGGCATGTGCTTGTTCTGCGCTGAAACAAGCTGTCGTCAGCGCCGGTCCAAGCCGGATCCAGCGCGGCGCGTCGAACATCACATGGCCGAGTTCATGCGCAATCGTCGAGCGCAGCAGATAATCGAGGCTTGAGAGTTTCGGTCCGTTGATGGCGACCATCACGCAATCCGGAACGCTCTCGTCATATTCGGTGACGCCCATCACCGGCTTTCTGGCAGGGTTCAAAACCTCATGCTCGAGGTCCCAGGCCACGCCGAAGGAAACGCCGTTGACGTTCACCTGCGTCACCTGTTCCTCGATCCCTGAAAAGTCGAGCGCGCGGGCGAGCGAATCGGTTACGAGCTGAGCCCGCACATCGCGCCCAACTGCCCAGATTTCCTGAGAATTGAGCTGTTCCGGCTCCGCCGAAAACGGCGAATGGCGGTAGCTGGCGACGATCTCCGGCATGCTGGCTGCTCCTACTATGTTCTATATTTGTTCTCACATCGCCGGAGGCTTGTCGAGTCGATATTTTGCGGTGACGCAACCGCGTTTTCTAACCCTCTGAACAGGGTGAAGAATCCTCGTGGATAAGTTTGTGGACGCGGCCTGCGGATTGTCGCCGCGCCGTATCGCGCGATAACCTTACATACGGGAAACGCACGAAAGGTGACCGGGATGGGACGCATTGGGTTATTTTTGCTGACGAGCGCGGCGCTGACGCTGGCGTCCATGCCGGCGCAGGCCGTCACACATATTCATATCGATTTGTCGACACAGACGATGCATGTGAACTCGTCGTCAGGCAGCTACACTTGGCCCGTGTCGACGGCGCGGGCGGGTTACGTGACGCCAAGAGGCAGCTTCTCGCCCAAGAGCCTGCAATCGATCCATT
>CAIQCB010000005.1 GCA_903870245.1 uncultured Methylocystaceae bacterium | reverse complement strand
GGTGGCGCGCGGCACGCCGGGCTTCTCCGGCGCCGATCTGATGAATCTGGTCAATGAGGCGGCGCTGCTGGCGGCGCGGCGGTCGAAGCGCATCGTCACCAGGCAGGAGTTCGAGGACGCCCGCGACAAAATCCTGATGGGGGCGGAACGGCGCACGCTGATGATGACCGAGGACGACAAGCGTCTTACGGCTTTTCATGAGGGCGGCCATGCGCTGGTGTCCCTGAACATGCCGGGCGCGACTCCGATCCACAAGGCGACGATCATCCCGCGCGGCGGTGCGCTGGGCATGGTGCAGAGCTTGCCGGAACGCGACCAGATCTCGCAGAACTACGAGCAACTTGTTGCGATGCTGGCGATCGCAATGGGCGGCCGCGTCGCTGAAGAGCTGGTGTTTGGACAGGACAATGTGACCTCGGGCGCAGCGTCGGACATTCAGCAATGCACGCGCGTGGCGCGGGCGATGGTGACCCAGCTTGGTTTTTCGGACAAGCTCGGCACGGTCGCTTACGCCGAACCGCAGCAGGAGCAGTTCCTGGGCTATTCCGCCAGTCGCCCGCCGGCCTTGTCCGAGGCGACGCAGCAACTGATCGACGCCGAGGTGCGCCGCTACGTTCAGGATGGTTATGACACCGCCAGGCGTATCCTCACCGAGAAACGCGACCAACTCGAAATCCTTGCCAAGGGTCTACTCGAATTCGAGACCCTGAGCGGAGAAGAATTGGTGGGGCTTCTCGCCGGCAAGCGCCCGGTTCGCGATGACGCATCCACAACGCCGCAACCGCCGCGTGGTTCGGCGGTGCCGACCACGGGTCCAGGCTCAACGCCGGACGTGGGCGGGCTGGAGCCGAATCCAGTCTGAAGAGGATATTGGGCCCGGCGTCTAACGCCGGGCTCGCTTGTTCCAAGATTCTAGTATTTTATGATTTTCTGGCTGCGGCGATCAAATCGTCGAGGGTTTCCGCCGGTCTGCACAGAGCGGCCTTGTCCCCGATCGATACGATCGGTCGTTCGATCAGGATTGGATGCTGCGCGACGGCCTCGAAAATTTTGTTGTCGTCCAGATCGGGGCGATCGAGGCCAAGCTCCGCATAGGGCGTTCCGCGTTTGCGCAGGATGTCGCGCACACGGCATCCCATTCGCGTCAGCAGCGTCTCCAGGGTTTTACGGTCTGGCGGATCGTTGAGATAGTCGATCACACTGGGCTCGAACCCCGCCGCCCTTAGCGCCTCCAGAACCTTGCGCGAGGTCCCGCAGGCCGGGTTGTGGTAGATGACCGCCATCGGCGTTGCGCCGGATGTTTTGTTCATTTTCCTTTTCTCCCTACGATATGGTCAAGTTAATTCAATTTTAAAACAATCGCCTTCACGCATCGCCTCCGATTCTGAAAATGCCGGCGTCTGGGCTATACTAGAAGTTGTTTTTCACACCCAAGGGACCTTTTATGAGTCGCAAATATTTTGGCACCGACGGCATTCGTGGTCTCGCCAATGTCAAGATCACCCCGGAGTTGGCCCTCAAGATTGGACAGGCCGCCGGTCTCATTTTTCATAACGGCGAGGGACGCCATCGCGTTGTGATTGGCAAGGACACCCGCCTGTCCGGCTATATGATCGAATATGCGCTTGTCGCCGGCTTTGCCTCAATCGGCATGGATCCCCTGCTTGTCGGTCCCATGCCGACGCCCGCTGTCGCCATGCTGACGCGCTCGATGCGCGCTTCCGTCGGCGTGATGATTTCGGCTTCGCATAATTCCTACGAGGACAACGGCATCAAGCTGTTTGGTCCAGACGGGCACAAGCTCTCCGACGACATCGAATTGCAGATCGAGAAACTTCTCGATGAGGATCTCAGTCGTAAACTTGCCGCCTCCACCGAACTTGGCCGCGCTCGCCGCATCGATGACGTGCACGCGCGCTATATCGAATTCGCCAAACGCACTCTGCCGCGCAATTTATCTCTTGAAGGATTGCGGATCGTAATTGATTGCGCCAACGGCGCCGCCTACAAGGTTGCGCCCGAAGCGCTCTGGGAGCTTGGCGCCGAAGTCATCGCGATCGGCGTGGAGCCGGACGGCTTCAATATCAATAAAAATATCGGTTCGACCCATCCCGCCGCCTTGCGCGCCAAGGTGCGCGAATTGCGCGCCGATGTTGGCATCGCGCTCGATGGCGACGCGGATCGGGTCATCATGGTCGACGAGAACAGTCAGGTGATCGACGGCGATCAACTCATGGCCGTCGTCGCGTCAAGCTGGGCCGAGCAGGGATTGTTGTCCAAGCCCGGACTGGTGGCGACCATCATGTCGAACCTCGGCCTCGAGCGACATCTCACCTCGCTGGGCCTGAAGCTCGAGCGCACCGCTGTTGGCGATCGTTATGTCATCGAGCGCATGCGCCAGGCAGGTTACAATGTCGGCGGCGAGCAATCGGGTCACGTCATCCTGTCCGATTATTCGACAACGGGGGACGGGCTTGTCACTGCGATGCAGGTTCTTGCCGAGGTCTCGCGTCAGGGACGTCGCGTCAGCGAAGTGTGTCATTGCTTTGAACCTCTGCCGCAGATCCTGCGCAATGTTCGCGCCCAGAAACGCGCTCTGGAGAACGACACAGTCGTCAATGCAATCAAGGATGCGCACGACAAGCTGAACGGCTGTGGTCGTCTCATCGTCCGCGCCTCGGGCACGGAGCCTGTGATTCGCGTGATGGGCGAGGGCGATGATCCCGATCTCGTTGAGACGCTGGTCTCGCAGATCTGCCATGCGTTGAAGGGAACGGCGGAAGCCGCGTAAGACCGGCATGAGCGCGGAGAGCGAAGCGCCGGACGCGACGCCGGGGTCCAACACGCCGGAACTCAGCGTTTCCGAACTCGCCCAGGCGCTCAAACGCACGGTCGAGGATCGCTTCGGCCGGGTGCGGGTGCGCGGAGAAATTTCTAATTATCGCGGCCCGCATGCCTCCGGCCATGCCTATTTTTCACTAAAGGACGCCAACGCCCGGCTGGACGCCGTGGCTTGGAAAGGGACGTTGCAACGCTTGCGTGCGCGTCCCCAGGAGGGCCTGGAGGTCATCGCGACCGGAAGAATCACCACTTTTCCGGGCAAATCCTCCTATCAGATCGTCATCGAAACGATGGAGCCGGCGGGCGTCGGCGCGTTGATGGCTTTACTCGAAGCGCGCCGCAAGCAGTTCGAGTCTGAAGGGCTTTTTGACCAGAGCCGCAAACGGCCGATCCCCTTCCTGCCGCGCGTCGTTGGGGTCGTCACGTCGCCGACGGGCGCGGTGATCCGCGATATCCTGCATCGGATCAATGAACGTTTTCCCTGCCGCGTGCTCGTTTGGCCGGCGCGCGTGCAGGGCGAAACTTCGGCGGCCGAGGTCGCCGCCGCAATCCGTGGGTTTAACGTCCTGCCGACCAGCGGCGCGATTCCCCGACCCGATGTGCTGATCGTTGCGCGCGGCGGCGGTTCGCTGGAGGATTTGTGGAGTTTCAACGAGGAGATCGCCGTGCGCGCGGTCGCCGAAAGTCGCATTCCGCTGATCGCCGCCGTCGGCCATGAAACCGACTGGACCCTCATCGATCTCGCCGCTGATCTGCGCGCCCCGACGCCGACCGGCGCCGCCGAAAAAGCCGTGCCGGTGCGCGTCGAGTTGCTGGAGCTTCTGGCCGGTCGCGGGCGGCGTCTGTCGACGGCGACGCATCGACTTATGCAGGATCGGCGCAATCGTCTGAACGCTCTGACGCGGGTGATGCCGTCGCCTCTAAATCTGCTGGCGACGCCGCGTCAACGACTCGATCGCGCCGGCGAACGTCTCGCCACAGGCTTGCGCGCCCGGCAGGACGCGCAACGGCTGCGGCTGGCGCGGGCTGCAGGCCGGTTGGCCCGGCATTCGCCCCAGGCCGAACTGGCGCGCATGAGTGAAAAACTTCGCGGCTTGGCAACGCGACTTTCGAGAGGGCTTGCGGCGCGGGTCGTGCTGGCTCGGCGGGAAACCGACCATGTGTCGCAGCGTCTGAAAAGCCTGGACATGCGAATGGCGCGGGCCATTACGCAGAGTCTCGCCGAGCGGCGGACGAAACTTGAGCGTCTGCGCCGACTGGGCGAGTCCCTCAGCCATCACGCTGTTCTCGGGCGGGGGTTCGCGCTGGTTCGAGACAGCGAAGGCGCGCTGGTGCGGTCAACGGCCCAGGCGCCGACCGGCGCGATGCTCGAGATAGAGGTTTCGGACGGGCGTTTTTCGGCTCAGGCCGCCAAACCGGAAGGACAAACGGCCGCAAAAACCCCCGTCAAAACAAAACGAACGACGAAAGCTGGCGGCGGACAGGGTTCGCTTTTCTGATTATTCAAAGCCCATCTGGAATGCAACGATCCTGCGGTCCATCGTCCCGGTGGGCAGATAACAAAAAACATTGGTTGCGAGCGGCGCTTCTTTGCAATGATCCTGTTCCACGCTCCATTCGTAACCAAGATCCGCCATGCAGGCGGATATCTTCTCGCCGATCATCTTCGGGTTATCGCGACGCTCCAGGGGAAAATCGCGTTCAACCTTGTATTCGCAGTCTGTTAGCAGATTTTTCTGGCCTTCAAAATAACGTCCGCCCATGCTGCTTGTCGCAAACATCAGTTGCGTAGCGAGAATGAACGCCAGGCCGCTCGCCAGTGCGATTTTGCCCCGTAAGGGAGTTTTTAAAAAATGCAGATCGAAGAGCGAGAGTAGACCGACCGCCAGGAGGGCGCCGCCGATCAAAAGCGTAAATGGCGCAAAAAATGGCGCTATGCCCTCGTTCATGACATTTTCTCCGCATTCATCCGCCCTAGTAATTTAGGAGACGCCGCGTCAGCGGCAAGCCGAGCGCCATTGTGGCGCGGCCGGTTTCACAGGAACCACAAGCATGCGCAAAATTCTTGCCGCCAGTCTCGCTGTCTTGAATTTTTTCGCCGCCGACGCCGCCTCGGCTTGTTTCATCGGATGTCGACCGGGCGATGAGGACGCCCGCGCCGTCATTGGCCATCTTGTCGCAAGCCGGTTCAGTCAGCATTACGCGCTGCTCTCCTATGAAACGAAGCGGCGGGCGGATTTCGACATGATCGCTGGCGAAATACGCGGATTTGAAATTTTCTTCCGGGCGCAGGTTCAATTTCCCGAAGGCGCCAATCTCGATTGCGCCCCGTCAGCGCCCAGGCGCGCCGCCGATTGTTCGAGCGACAACTATTTTTCGCTGATTCGTGAGACGCGTCCGACGCCTGGCCGCCAATATATCGAACCCGGCGGCGTGCGAACCTTCGACGAGGATTTGCGCTTCGCCGAACGCAAGGATGGCTGGAAGGGCCCGGACGGAGAAGTCTACAAGCCGTGACCCCGTGACCCTGAGTTTACGCGCTGTTAACCAATTAAGCTTTTATTAGGCAAATAATCATTTCGACCGAATCTCACCGAGATTGGCGGCCATTCGTCAAGGTTGACGGAACCTTCATTTAACCCTGCGCGGATAGGACTGTCTCCAGTTCGAGTCCAATACAGGAGTAACGTCCATGCCGTTTTCATCACGCGTCCGCAGCGTCGCCGCCGTGCTCGCGCTGACGACCGCCCTGGGGCTCGCGGGTTGCGCCAAAAACCCCGCGGATGAACTGACTGACGGCCTGGGCGCGTCTGGCGGCGGTGGACGCAATAACGGGCGCGGCGGGGTCGAGCGCGGCGGTCTTGGGGCCCCTGGCAGCGCCCAGGAATTCGCTGGCCGGATCGGCGATCGGGTATTTTTCGACAGCGACGCCACCGAACTTTCCGCAGAGGCGCAGGCGACCCTGGACAAACAGGCGGAATGGTTGAACCAGTATCCACGCTACACTTTCACGCTCGAAGGCCACGCCGACGAGCGCGGCACCCGTGAATATAATTTCGCGCTCGGCGCAAGACGGGCTGAGGCCGCCAAAAATTATCTGATTTCCCGCGGAGTCGCGGCGAACCGCATCCGGACGGCGAGCTTTGGCAAGGAGCGGCCAGTGGCGACCTGCGACGACATCTCTTGCTGGTCGCAGAACCGCCGCGCCGTCACGGTTCTGTCGGGCGGCAATTCCTGATCGCTGACGGGTAATTCCCGGCGCGGCTCCCCCGACGGAAACTGTCGCGCCTGTTTCGCGCCTCTTGCGCCGGGGCCCCGGTTGCGGCATTGAAGGCGCGTCCCGCGTGCGGGACTGCAGGAGTGTAGCTCAACTGGTAGAGCACCGGTCTCCAAAACCGGGGGTTGGGGGTTCGAGCCCCTCCACTCCTGCCATGAAATTGATCCGTTCTGACCAGACCCCCAACGCTGTGACCGCAATTCCCCGATTGGGGCGGTTGCTCGCTTTGCCCGGCCCGAATGCGCTATGCTTCCGGCCATGCGCCGTCTTCCGCTGCTTCTGCTGCTCTTCGTCTCCGATCCGGCCCTTGCCGCCGCGTCCTGCGTTCCCCGCAAGAACGGGGCCCGGGTCGTTCATCTTTGCGGTGACAGGGTCGAGGCCTTCAATCATCGGCCCAAAAAGAATTATGCGCGCGCTGTTGCGGCGCAGCGGGCGCCCGGCCCGGCGATGTCGTCAGCGCCGCAATGGCGCGCCCCCGCCAGTCCTGACGCGGGTCGGCATCTGATGATGCGCCGAACGCCCGGCGATCCGATCCCTGCGCCGGTTCCCTAAATGGACAAGCAGGGTAACGGATAAGCGCGGTCATTCGCGATGGCCGCAACAATCTGCACATGAAATCCCGAACAAAAAAACCCGGCGCGCTGCGCCGGGTTTTCCATTCCGCTTTGCGGTTCGATCAGTAGGAAGCGATAACCGGCGCGCCACCGAAGTTGATGTGGTAGTTGACGCCCGCGCGGATCGTGTTCCAGCGCGTATGATTGTTGACGTTGTTCAGCCCGACGCCCAGGTTGCTCCAGCCGTTGGTGTTCCCGCCGCTCAGATCTGTGTAGAGATACTCAAGCTTCGTCGACACGACCGGGGTCAGCAGATATTCGAGGCCGCCGCCGGCGGTCCAGCCTGTCTGCGAGGCGGTGTAACCCTGCTGGAAATAGAGAACGCCGTTGCGGTTGACGCTGCCATAGGCGAAGCCGCCCGTGCCATAGATCAGCAGCGACGGCATCACCGCGAGGCCGAGACGGCCGCGGACCGTGCCGAACCAGTTGAGCGCGACGCCCGGCTGCGACCAGTTATAGCCGCTCGAGCCCAGGCTGGTGCCCTGGAAGTCAGCTTCCGCGCCAACCACGATGCCGCTGCCCAGACCGCCCGGCAGAGCGCCGCCCAGTCCGCCAATCTGATAATTGTAGCCGATCTGTCCGCCGCCGATCACGCCGCTCGAAAGGTTGTTGGTGACGCCGCCGTTCCAGCCGTTCAGGTTCCATGCGTTGCCGTTGCCGTTGCCGGCGTTCCAGCCGCCGCCGATGTTCAGACCGGCGTAAAGGCCAGTCCAGCTCGGGGGCGGGGGAGGGGGAAGCACCGCTTCCTTTCTGGAGGGAAGATCTGCTGCAACGGCTGAAACGGCGGAGAGGGCGAGCGCCAGAGCGGCGAAGGAAACGGAGAGCTTTTTCATTGTGATTGTGTCCAAACAGTTTGGCGTCGCCATTCGGTAAGCAGACTGTCGCCGCCGCGATTTCGATCCGACACGAGCAACAACCCGCTCGCGTTACGACAAAGAAAAACGATCGCGGCTTGCACAGTCAACGAATTTTCGTTGCGTCGAAGACTTCAGACGTCGCATTGCGATTCAGTGTGGCGCTGGCGCAACAGAATCGCGATGCGATGTCAGGCTTAACGTCTTTTTAACTGTTTTTTTGTTGGCGTCGCGCGCTGTGTCTCTTGCGCAACAGTGTTAAAAATTCATTTGTGAACAGGCGTCCAGATCACGATTTAGGGCTTATCGCCGATAGCCAAATCGAAGCGACTCGAACATGATGAATTGTGGATTTCGAGATCGCTCGAATTTGTCACCGGGGTCTTGCTATGCATTGGCGCACGCGATTGGGAAACAGAATTTTTGTCACGGCGATCGTGATCGCCAGCGGCGCCGTGGCGGTTGAACCGCGGCCGGCGACGGCGCTCGATCTCCTGGGTCTTTTCGGCGGCGACGAGACCCCGCGAGCGACTGCGGCGGCCCCAGAAGTCAAATCGCGCGCGACGGGTAAACAAAAAATCCTGCGCGATTCCGTCAGTCGCGAGACCGAGACGCGTGAGCGCCCGATCCGTCTGGCTCGCAAGATCGACAAACGCGGAGGCGACCGGCCCGAGACTCAGGATATCGACGACGACTCCCTGCTTGGCCTGGATACAAAACCCTGGAAACGCGTCGAAACCAAAAACGACTCAAGGCCGCCCGTGACTACGCGGCGTCATCTGCCGCTCTTTGTCGTCGTGGCTCTCGGAGAGCAAGAACTCACCGTTTATAACCACGATGGCGTCGTGACCCGATCGCAAATTTCGAGCGGCATGCCCGGGCACGAAACGCCTCGCGGGATCTTCACCATTCTCGCCCGGGAATTGATGCATCATTCCAATCTCTATTCCAACGCGCCCATGCCTTTCATGCAGCGTGTGACGTGGTCGGGCGTCGCCATGCACACCGGCGTCGTGCCCGGCCACCCCGCCTCGCATGGCTGCGTGCGCCTGCCGGCGAGTTTCGCGCCAAAGCTTTGGGGGCTGACCAAAATCGGCGAACGGGTGATCATCTCTCACGATAATGTGCAGCCCGAGCCCATCTCGCATTCCTGGCTGCCTGCGCCGAAAATGGCGGCTGCGCCAGCGGCCCTGCCGTTGAAGGGCAGGGAGAAGGACAAGGGCGATATTGCGACGCCCGCCGTCGCGCCACAGCCCGTAACGGAACCGGCGGCGACCAATGCCCCCGCTCCATCCGAAACGCCGCGCAGATCGGACGACTCCACCCGCCAAACCTCGACGGGCGGCGCCGCTGCGCCTGCGACCGGCGCGGCGACTCCCCGGACGCTCTCGCTGACCACTCCCTCGTTCGTCTCCAGCGCAGAGGCGGCGCCTTTGGCGCCGTCAACGCCTGCCGAACCTGCCGCCGCGCCTGCCGCTTCTGCGCCGACAGCGGATAGCGCCGCGCCGCAGAAACTGCTGAACCCGCGTGAATATGCGGAAGAACTGAAGAACAGGGTCGTCGCCGATCTCGCGGCGGCGCGCAGGCAGGCGCGCGACCTGTCAACGACTCTCGCCGCCAAACGCAACGAGTTCGCCCGCGTCGGCGCTGCTCAGCGGGCGGCCGAGAACGCCCTTGACGCCGCGCACACGCGTTTGGATCAGGCGACGAAGCGTCTTGAGAAAGCCATTGCCGACGTCGAGACGAAAAAGCAGGAGGCGGCCAATCCGCCAGATTCCTCCTCCCCTGCCGCCGCTGCGCGGGCGGCTCGCTCGGCCCAGCAAATCGAGGCCGCGCTCAATGAGAAATTCGCCGCCGTGGAGGCGAAACTTGAGGCCGAATACGCTCTGCCTGAATTGAACGCCAAACTCGACGCCGCCCGCAAGTCGCCGGCCGCGCTTGACGCCGAGATCTCTGATCTGGCCCGACGCCTGGTTGAGGCGGAGTCAACGGCGGAGGAGGCGGCGAAAGCGGAAAAGATGGCGCGACGCCGCACTGAAGCCGTTTCCGTGCTCATCAGCCGCAAGGACAAAAAAATCTACGTCCGTCAGGGCCTTGTGCCGGTGTTCGAGGCGCAGGCGACGATCCGCGATCCGGACTCGCCGCTTGGCACGCATCTTTTCATCGCAACCGCGCCTGGCGACGACGGCAAATCGCTGCAGTGGACGGTTTTGTCTCCGCCCACGGACGGCCAGCGCATGACGCCGGGTCCGTCGGCGGCGCTGGACCGCATCGAACTTGCGCAGGACGTTCGTGACAGATTGTCGGAATTGTTCTGGACCGGCGGCTCCATCATCGTCTCGGATCAGCCGCCGAGCAGCGAAACGGGCGCCGACGGCACCGATCTCACGGTGCGGGCGCGATAGACCCCCGCACTCAATCCATGGCCGCGTTGCCTGTCGATTGCGCGCAACTCTGCGCAATCGATCTCTCCGGCGTCGCGGCGGACCAGCGTTGGCGCCGCGTTCCCGACCTAGTCGCCAATGTGCTGTCAGGCGACTGGACGTCTTTCGCTGACAGGTCTAACGCTGACGCATCGCACCTCTTCCGCCGACATGAGCATGAACCCGCGCGCTCCGGATATTTCCGCTTTCCGTCGCATCGTCGTTAAAGTCGGCTCGTCGCTGCTGGTTGATCCGCAAGCGGCGGCGGTCAAGCGGCAATGGTTGTCGCGTCTGGCCGACGATATCGCCGCCCTGCGGCGCGGCGGGGCTGACGTTCTGGTCGTCTCATCCGGCGCCGTCGCGCTCGGGAGAAGCGTGCTCGGTCTGGAGCCGGGCGCGCTGGCGCTTGAGGACAGTCAGGCCGCCGCCGCCGTAGGCCAGATCGAACTGGCGCGCATCTGGGCTGAGACGCTCGCCGCGCGCGATCTGGTCGCCGGACAGGTGCTTGTCACCTTCGGCGACACAGAGGAGCGCCGACGCTACCTTTACGCGCGTGAATGTCTCAATCGGCTGCTATCGCTACGCGCCGTGCCGGTGATCAACGAGAACGATACGGTGGCGACGGCGGAAATCCGTTATGGCGACAATGATCGCCTTGCAGCCCGGGTCGCCACAATGGCCAGCGCCGATCTGCTGGTTCTGCTCTCCGACATCGATGGCCTTTATACTGCGCCCCCCGCCACGGATCCGACTGCGACCCACATTCCCGTGGTGTCGCGCGTCACCGCCGAGATCGAGGCGATGGCTGGCGGCGCGGCGTCGCAATATTCGCGCGGCGGCATGCGCACCAAAATCGAGGCTGCGAAAATCGCGGTAACCGGCGGCGCGCATATGGTGATCGCCGACGGCCGCCCCGAGGCGCCGATTGAGCGTATTGCCGGCGGTGAACGCTGCACCTGGTTCCTCAGCCCGTCGAACCCCGTGACCGCGCGAAAAAAATGGATCGCCGGCTCACTCGAGCCCAAGGGCGCCGCTCACATCGACGATGGCGCCGCTCGTGCGATCGTCGCCGGCAAGAGTCTCCTGCCCGCAGGGGTCACACGGATTGAGGGCGCCTTCGCGCGCGGCGATTGCATTGTCATCCGCAACCCGCGCGGCGGGGAAATCGGCCGGGGCCTTGTCACCTATGACGCCCTCGACGCCGCCAAGATCGCCGGCCGATCGTCTCGGGACATCGAAGAGCTGCTGGGGTATCGAGGCCCGGACGAACTGATTCATCGCGACGACATGGCGATCGCCGGCGATTGAAACGATCAAGCGCATCGCGCCATCGGTGGAGTCCTGTGAAGAGCAGGATGACGAAAGTTTAACCTGGCCCCCGCCCTGCGAAGGCGGTCAAGCTCTTGGCGTCTGCCCCGCAATCGACCATATTCTTCATGTCCGCGCCGATGGCGCGACCGAAGGAGAGCTTTATGTCACCGGAAGAACGTCAACTTCTCGCAGGTTTGTTCGAGCGCACCAAAAGCGCGGCGACGGCGCCGCGAGACCGGGAGGCGGAAGATTTCATCGCCGATCAGGTCAAGGCCCAGCCGGCCGCGCCCTATCTGCTGGCGCAGACCGTGATCGTGCAGGAGCAGGCTCTTGAAGGCGCCAGTGCGCGCATTCAGGAGCTTGAGGCGAAGGTGAAAGCGCTGGAATCCAGGGGCTCGGGCGGATTCCTGGGCGGCTTTCTGGGCGGCGGCCGCCGGGCAGAACCGGCGCAACAGCCTGCCGGCCCCTGGGGACCCCAACCGGGTTACGCGCCCCCGCCGCCGCAATATCCGGGCTATGCGCCAGAGCCGGCGGGCGGTGGATTCCTGCGCGGCGCGCTCGGCACGGCGGCTGGCGTGGCGGGCGGCGTGTTGCTGGCCGACAGCATTCGCAACCTGTTCGGTCATGGCGGCATGGGTGGCGTCGGCGGCATGTCGAATCTCGGCATTGCTTCAGGCTACACGCCGGCCAGCGAAACGACGATCATCAACAATTACTACGGCGATGAGGCTGGTGGAGCCGAGGGTCAGGGCCACCCTGGCCACCCTGGCCAGACTCATGACGCCGGTTATGAAACCGGTGGTTATGACGACGACGGCTACAGCTCCGACGCGGGTTATGACGACAGTGGCTTTGGCGGCGGCGACGGCGGCTTCGACGTGTAGCTTTTAGCGCGCTTTCGAGCATAAGCCCGCGTGAGACATGCGGGCTTTTTTTCAGACGCTCTCGCTCAACCGCCTCGCATCGATCTGATAGGCGTTGTCCATGATCAGTTCCGCGACCATTGTCGCGGCCTCTCGCCAGCCGATGGTCGCCGGCGTCGGCGGCCGGACGGTCTCTGATAGCGATTCCCTGATGGCTCGCGCCAGGTCGTCGACGTCCAGCGCCGAGAAATACCGGACATGATCGCCGCCGATTTCGCGAAAAACTGGAATGTCGCTAGCGATCGCCGCGACGCCGTGATGCGCCGCCTCGACCAGCGGCATGCCAAATCCCTCCACGAAGGAGGGAAAAACAAGCGCCCGCGCATGGCGATAAAGCAAATGCAGATCGTCGTCGCTGGCGTCGGCGAACCAGAATAGACGTCGGCCCTGTTCCGAATGACGGCGCAGATTTTGTTGCAGGACGCCGGTTTTCCATCCCGGCCGGCCGACAATCACATATCGCGCATCGCATCCCTCGGCCCAAAGCTTTTCGAACGCCGCCAGCGCCACCGGATAGGCCTTGCGCGGCTCGATCGTGCCGACGCTGAGGAAAAACGGCGCTCCATCCGCGACGAGCGACCAGGCCTGAGACGATGGCGCCTGCGTCTTCAGCTGCCTGAAATCGGCGCCGAGCGGAAACCAGCCCAGACGCATTTGTGACGGCGGTTTAACCTTATGCGCGCGCAGCCATTCGATAAAGTCCATGGCGACGCTGCGCGAGATGCAGGCCAGCGCATCGCAGTTCAGCAGCACATTCTCGAACCAAAGCGTAAAGGCTTCGCCATTGGCGCGCTGCACGGCGGCGGGAAAATTGAGCGGGATCAGATCGTAAAGCGCGCCAATGACTTGCGCGCCGGCGGCATGCGCCGAGGCGATCAAGGGCGGATATTCACGCCAAAATCCCCAGCCCGAGTCGAGCAGAAAAATCCTGTCGCCCGCTTCGATGTGAATTTCAATCGGCAGATTCGGGTGACGGTAATGGCTGTAGAGACGTCCGTCCTCAATGTAAAACGGCAGACCCAGACCCGCCTCGACACAGTTGCGCGCAATTTCACGCACAACCCGTTGCACCCCTGTGTGAAGAGCGTAGCGATGCGTTGCGGTCATGTCGATGAGCAGTCGCGCGCGCGTCGGCGGCGCCGGAATCTCTCCGCAAAGCGTTTCGCAGAGTTTCAGGGCGTCGGCCTCCGACGGCGTGCGCCATTGTCCGTCGTGAAGATGCGACAGGCCAAGCAGACGTGTGAAAGTCCAGTAAAATTCCCGGACCTTTTGCGCCAGAAATTTGAGCCCTGGATCGACAGCTCCATCCTCCCGCGCCTGCTCGGCGCGCAGATAGGCCTCGATCTTTTCATTCGGCGTCATGTCCTGCTCCGGCGCGGCGACGCCAGCCGCCTGCGCTTTCGCCGGTCGTACGGCAGGTTTCCCCGGCTGACAAGTCGTTTGCCGGGGCCCCCCGGACGCACGAGCGCGGGGAAGCTGTTTGTCCCATTATTTCAGGTTCGTGGATTCAGGCCCGGGAACTCATGCTGGCAGGGATCGGAGAGGATTCTCGCAGGAGGTTCCAATATCGCCTGAGCATTCGCGCTTCATGGAGACAGACACTCTTCATGGGATCGGACGCGCGCTTTCCCAAACTCGCACGGGATGCGTGTCTCTGATGAACGAGAAGTTGGAGAATTCGGCGCGCCAGGGATGATTTGTGACCGGCGAGCGGAGCGGGAGCGACAAACAGGCGAAGTCCCTGCGTTTCTGTCAGGGTTGATGGGAAGGAAGCGCGATGAAGATTTAAGTGATCAGCGCCCTCGTTATTCTCGATAATGTCACTCCCGAGGACATCATTCCCGAAGACGCAAATTACGCCGCCAAAATGCGGCGCCCGGGCAGGGGAGCCTTCGCGCCAAAGGCTTGAACAATCTCCCGCCCGGGCGCTCGCGCGCGGCAATTACGGACGGCCGTCGTTACCGTCAAGCGCAATGCCATGGTGATGATGGCGTCCCCAATGCTTCGGCCTTGGCGCGGTGTTCTGTTGGCTCTTCCTCCAGTGATGAGGATTGCGCTTATGGTATTTGGAGGCGAAATAGGAGTTATCGTCAGCGTAGTGATGATCGCTCGCCAGAGATAGATTTTGACCGGAAACCAGGGCGACGGCGACGAGGCCTATTTTTACAAGTTGTTTCATGGCTTTTCTCCCTCTGAAGAGTTCATCAATTATCGTCAGCTAATCAACCCTATGTCTCCGTCAAGTCATTTAAAGAAATGTGACAGCAAGAATTTTCTGTAAAGCCGGTCGTCATCCTTTCGATAAATCCATGCGCCGAAATTGATCGACGTCGCAATCAATAAAGGCGCTGACATTGGTCATCAGGAAAGGCGAAACAGTTTATCTCCCGTCTCCAAACCGGCGCAGCTTGTATGATTTGCAGATCAGATTTGTAATCCAGATTTGCACGCCAGAGTTGCTGGCCATGCTCGCGGGTCAGGTTTGCAGATACGTTTTTTCTGGTTGCCGGTTTGCGCCCCGGCGCGGAGAGACAAACCGCAGGGATTGTCTGTCTTGAACACGCCGTTTCCAGTGCGGCGGGATCATCGTTAAATCTTTTCAGAAGCGCGGCGATGGACGTGAAGGATTTATGACATCATGACGATCTGTTTGCGCTGTTCGTCATTGGCGCGCCGCCATGTCCTGTGCAGGAGGAAGGGAGTCCCTTCGTCCCGGCAAGGGCGGATGGGTCCTGCGGGTTGCGGGTGGGGCCAAGTCGTCGTTGCTTCGGCGTCGTTGCTTCGGCGTCGTTACGTGGCCGCCACCGCGACATTGTCGATCAGGCGCGTCGCGCCAAGTCGCGCGGCGGCGAGGATCCGCATCCCGCCTGCGGCGCCATCGGCGACAGGCGCCAGCGTTTGCGCGTCGCGCGCCTCGATATAATCGATCTCGAAGCCGGCGTTCGCGACCGCGCTGCGCGCCGTGGCCAGCGCCGCCTCGATCGCCGCGCCGTTCGCGATGGCGCCCGCCGCAGCGTCGAGCGCGCGATGGAGGGCCGGAGCCCGGGCGCGTTCCTGCGGCGAGAGATAGACGTTGCGCGAGGAGCGGGCGAGGCCGTCGGAGTCGCGCAACGTCGGCGCGCCGAAAATCTCGGTCGGGATATCGAGATCGCGCGCCATCTGACGAATAACCAGCAATTGCTGGTAGTCTTTCTCGCCGAACACCGCGATGTCGGCCTGCGCCTGGTTGAGCAGCTTGGCGACGACCGTGGCGACGCCGGCGAAATGGTTTGGCCGGAAGCGATCCTCCAGACCCGCCGTCGCCGGCCCGGCGAGCGACACGGTGGCGACGAAACCGGGGGGATACATCTCCTCGGCCGAGGGCGCGAAGACGAGATCCGTGTCGACCTCCGCCAGCCGGGCGAGATCGGCGTCGAGGCTGCGCGGATAGCGCGAGAAATCCTCATGGGGGCCAAACTGGGTGGGATTGACGAAAATCGTCGCGATCACCCGTTCGGCGCGCCGGCGCGCCGTTTCGATCAGCGAGAGGTGGCCGTCATGCAGCGCGCCCATGGTTGGCGCCAGCCCGATACGCTCGCCGGCGGCGCGTCGCGCCCGCACGAAAGCGCGCAATCCGGCGATTGTGTTAACGAGGGGAACCGCCCGGCTCATGAGGCGCCGCCTTTTTTTTGCGCGGCGGCGAGCCCCGAAAGAAAGCCCAGATATTCCGCCGGCGGCGCCAACGCCCGCGCCGCCGCGATAATCTCATCGAGATAACCGCGCGGGGCCGCGCCCTGCTCCGGCCGCGCCCCGATATAGACCAGCGCCTGGACCGCGCCGGCCGGCGGCCGCAACGCCCGCAGGCTGCGCTTGACGTACAAACCCTGATCGATCCGCTCGTAGCGATCGAGCGCCGGCATATCGGCGATGGCGATGTCCCACAGCGCGCCATGGACGCTGCGGCGGGGATCGGGGAGGATGGTGGCGTAGCCCGAGGGCATCAGCGCGAAACGCCAGCCGGCGAGCCGGGCGGGCCCGAGCAGCCGCGCGCGCGGGCAACGGCGGGCCATGGCGGCGGCGTCCATATTCGATCCATAGGCGAAATGCAGGGGCACGGCTTTTCTCTCGCACGCGGAGGCGCCATGCTATATCACGTCGCCGGGGGAAGGGTGGCCGAGTGGTTTAAGGCAGCGGTCTTGAAAACCGCCGTGGGGGCAACTCCACCGTGGGTTCGAATCCCACCTCTTCCGCCATTTAACAACAATAAATCTTTTTAATTCAGTGTTTTATACCAAAAATACAACCTGCAACCCCACCGTTAACCCCACCCAAGAACAATCTGTCCCCTGCCCATAGCCCGCCATCTGCCCAAAGCCCAAGCTTCGCAGCGCCGCTAGTATCCTTGAGTGCGCGCGGCAAGTATGGGTATTCGTAAATGAGGGCTTGGACGCTGGTCTAGAAATTTAAATAGTCGCCCGTGAACTATACATAAGCCACTGATCCTATTTTCTATGCCATCACTTGTAAGTATTCATATCTGCAAGAAAGTGTGTTGGACGTCGCCCTTTCCTTGCAAATTGATCTTGAGCTTAGAACGTGATTCCCTGTG
>CAIQCB010000004.1 GCA_903870245.1 uncultured Methylocystaceae bacterium | reverse complement strand
ATCCTCAGCGCGACGGCGCGGGCGGCAAGCATGTCGGAGAGTTCGCAAAGATAATCGAGCCGGATATTGTCGAGAGGATTAGCTATCGTCTTCATTTCGTCGCCTCCACGGTGAAGGCGAGCCCGGCCACGGCGGCGGCGAAGGCGGGCGCGAGGCGGTGGCGGCGGGCGAGATAGGTCGCACGATACGCTTGCAGGTGGATGATGTGTTCGCTATTGTCTGAATTGTTCTCGCCGCAATGCTGAACAATTCCCTGCCCGCCGGTCGCCACCGGCGGGCATTGTTTTTTCCTATTCATGATTTGATTTCCTTCTCAGGGATGCGGCGCCATCACGGCGCGGCGGGTTGTGATACTTGCGGGACATGCGCGGCTCAGGCGGCCTGCTCGGCAATCCGACGATGCGCGCCCGGAACGTATGCTTTTGCTTTCGGACCGGCGACGCGGGTAGATTTGCCGTGCTTCTCGATCTCCAGCGCGCCAGCTTTTATGTCGGCATAGACCATCGTGCGGCCGCACTGCTTCAACTGACAAAGCTCGTCGATTGTAATGAAGCCGTATTCGAGGCGATCCGCGAGAGTGACGGCGGCGGCGTTAAGATTGTTTTGCACTTGGTTCTCCCGTGCAGTTGAATTGCTGCGAACGGGTAAAATCATGAGCGAAAACGAATAAATCTCGCGGCGGAAAAAAGTTTCGCCTTATTATTGCATTAAATCAGTTATTTACTGACTGCGTTCTGAAAAAATTGACAATAGCCGAAACGCGGGCGGCGACAATTTCGCCGGCATGTCCCCAGCCCAGCAATGCGAGTCTCGCCGGCGCTCCGTCTCTGATGACCATGTCATCGGAAAACAATAAATCTATTGTTCCGCATGATCTAATTATCCACATTGCATCATCAATCTGTGACTGACTAAGCCTGTCAGATTTTTTAACTTTTCGATCAGGATCGATCAAAAGCCAGTTTTTTTCGAGTTTTTTGCGCAGCGCGTCTATGCGTGAACGCCAATAAATTGGCTTTCCCGGTGCGGCGGTTGCGTTCCTATTTTCTATGTCTGCCGGAATAGCGCGCTCTTGGTCGCTATTAAAGAAAGATATACCGATGCGATCTTTTTCGATGATGCCCTCAATTTCGCTTTTTGTTGAATGTGAAAAAAGTAAATCAAACATTTTAATTTCGCGCGCATTAAGCGGGCGCTTTATGGTTCTGGTAAATCTCAGCCATAGCATTGCGCATATAACGAAGCGATCAGGATCGGATTGCAGCGTCTTCGGCTTCCGCCCGCCATCTCCTGCTAATGGTCCCCGGCCTCGCGTCGTCATGACGATTGACCTGCCAGATATGCGGCCCAATCGTCCATGAGCGCGCGGCGTTTCTCCAAAGCGTCGCCGCGTCTGTAGGCTTGCTCTGCGGCGTCGCCGACAACGTGCGCAAGCGCCGCTTCGGCAACTTCGCGATGGTGATTTGTCTCATTGCCTGCCCAGTCACGAAAAGCGGATCGGAAACCGTGCGGCGTCGCATTTTCGACGCCAAGACGTTCGATCACTTTCGCCATCGCGACATGAGAGAGAGGTTTGCCGCGCTTCATTCCCGGAAAGACATAATCGGAGACGCGGCGAGTCGAGAGCGTCGCGAGGATGTCGCGCGCCGGTTCCGACAACGGGACGCGATGCGCGCGGCCGGCTTTCATTCGCGTGGCGGGAATAATCCAGACAGCCTGTTTTGCATCTATCTCGGGCCAGGTCGCGCCGTAGGTCTCTCCAGAGCGCGCAGCGGTGTAGATCGTGAATTCCAGAGCTCGCGCCGCCACGGTGTCGAGTTCACTTAACTGGCGCATGAACGCCGGCGCCTCTCGATAATCCAACGCCGCATGATGACCGCGCGCGACGCCCGGCCGCTTCGGCAAGAGGTGTTCGAGGTGCCCCCGCCATGTGGCCGGGTTGTCTCCGCTGCGCAGCCCCTTCGCCCTCGCAGCGTTTAAAACCGCCTCGATCCTTTGGCGAAGACGCGCGGCGCTTTCTGGCGTCTCATTCCAAATCGGCGCCAGCACGGAAAGGATATGATCCGTCTCGATCATGTCGACGGGCAAGGCGCGCAAAGGTGCTGCGGCCTTTTCGAGAGATATGCGCCATTGCTCCCGATGCTTTTCGTTTCGCCATTCGTGTGACTTGGCGGCGATCAGATCATCGGCGATGTCGCCAAAGAGACGCCGGGATTGCTTCTCGATCCTCTCCGTTCGCCGGGCCTCAATCGGATTGATCCCGGCCCGGACCAATTTACGGGCGGCGGCGGCGGCGTCGCGAGCGTCGATCAATGGCAGGTCGTCAAAATTTCCTAAGCCCATTTCCGGGCGGCGGCCCTGCCAAGAAAATCGGAAAACCCATGTTCGGCGGCCGGTTTTTGAGACGCAAAGATACAAACCGTCGCCATCGGGATAGATTCCCGGTCCGGCGCGACTGGCGGTCAATGCCGTGAGTCTTCCGACCACCTTTGCTATTGATCCCCCTTTTTGTCCCCCAGAATGTTGCGAATTTATGCGAACAAAAGCGAACGCGCAAGGATGCCTGATAAAGCAAAAGCCCCGGATTTCCCGAGGCTTTTTGAGCATTGGCGAATAATGGCGAATGTTGATTGGTCGGAGTGGCGGGATTCGAACCCACGACCCCTTGTCCCCCAGACAAGTGCGCTAACCGGGCTGCGCTACACTCCGACTGAGACGCCTTATAGTGACCCCTCCGACCGCTGGCAATGATGTCAGCGAAGCGTCAGCGCCAGAAGGCGGCGACACTCCTCGATCTCCGTCAGCGCTTCCCGCAACAGCCGATCGCGAGCGGAGTCGAGCCCCGAGGGCGGCGTTTGCTGTTTGATCGGCGGGGTCAGGGCCAGCGGCGGCGGCCAGGGAACCGCCGGCGCTCCCGGTTCACTATTTTCCGTCGGGTCTTCCGTTCCCCCTGGCCGCGCCGGCTCCAGGTCGAATGGGAGCTGCGGCATAACAGGCGGGGCCGGAGCGGTCGCCTCGAGCCGTGGTTCGATCCGGCGCAGGGACGGCGCCACGGCTTCTGTGGGCGGCGTCGGGCAACTGTCGTCCAGCGCCGTGATCTGGGCGAGGACGGCGTCGGTTCCCTGTTCCTTGAGGATGCGCTGCACGCCTTTGATCGTATAGCCTCTATCGTAAAGCAGGCGACGAATGGCGTCGACCAGTTCGATGTCTCGCGGACGATAGAAGCGCCGCCCACCGGCGCGCTTGACCGGCGCGATCTCGCGGAAACGGGTTTCCCAAAACCGCAGGACATGCGCGGGTAGACCCAATGTGTCGGCGACGTCGCCGATGGCGCGCAGCTCGCTGAAATCGATCTTTTCCGCCGTCTTCCGGACCGCCACGCGTGATCTCCGACTCGCCTGTCGGCATCATAGCCTCCGGCCCCCTTGCGGGGCAAAAAATCATGGGGCCGCCGCCCGCTGGAGGGGATGTTGGCCGGTCGGGTGTGGACAAGCGCGGCGGCTGTCTTTTATGTGCCGTGCAACCCTGCCGATCAGATGCGAGCGCGCGATGGAAGACTGGCTGCATTTTCCCGAACCCATCCCGGCGATCCGTCATCACGCCACGCCGGAAAACGCCGTGGCTGTGCGCAACTGGCTCTGGCTCGTCGCCGTCCTTGTCTTTTTGATGGTGATTGTTGGCGGCGCGACGAGGCTTACTGAATCCGGCCTGTCGATCGTCGAGTGGAAGCCTGTCACCGGCGTTATCCCCCCCCTGAATGCTCAGGAGTGGACGCGGGCCTTCGAGGACTACAAGCAGATCCCCCAATTCAGGGAATTGTTCCCGGATATGGATCTGGATGGGTTTAAATACATTTACTTCTGGGAGTGGGGTCATCGGTTGCTGGGCAGAGTAATTGGCTTAGCCTTCGTTCTCCCCCTGATCTGGTTCTGGGCGACTCGCCGTCTGCCGCATGAGATCAAATTGCCCCTGCTGGGCGTTCTGGCGCTCGGCGCGTTGCAGGGTTTTGTCGGCTGGTGGATGGTGTCCTCCGGTCTGATCCACCGTACAGAGGTTGCGCAGGAGCGCCTGGCGACGCATTTACTGCTGGCGGCGCTGCTTTTTGCGTCCTGTCTGTGGATCGCCGGCGGTCTTGGACCCCAACGTCGAATGAGCGTCATAGACGCCGGCGGTCGGTTGCGCGCAACCGCCTATACCCTGCTCGCCATCTTGTTCCTGCAAATTTTTGTCGGCGGTCTCGTCGCCGGTTTACGCGCCGGCTACATCGATAACACCTGGCCGCTGATGGAGGGTCGGCTCTTCCCAACGGCCATGGACCTGTGGTCGCTGTCGCCCTGGTGGGACAATCTGGTCGATAATCCGGTGACGGTGCAATTCTTTCACCGGATGATCGCCTATGTTGTTTTTGTGCTGTCTCTGCTGCACCTGGCTGATGCGTCGATGAACGCCGACGGCAAGGCGCGCAGCGGGGCGCGCAGCGTATTTATCCATGTGCTGGCGCAAATCGCGCTTGGCGTGGCGACGCTGCTCCTGGTCGAGCCGCCTTATGACGGCGACCCCCACCTGCTCGTGGCGCTGGCGCATCAGGCCACGGGGCTCGCTGTTCTGGCCGCTGTCACCCTGCAGGCGCGTCGCCTCTCTCTCGCGCTGAAACAGTTTTGATCTCTCGCGCATAACGGAGCTGCCCTCTTGTCGGCGTCGCAATTTCTTGATTTGCCGGGTCCCGCCTTTCTGAACTTTCTGGGCGCCGTTGTGATCGGCGTGTTGTTCGCGAGTTTTGTGGCGATTTATGTCGCCGACAGAAGCGGACGCTCGCCGCCGGCGGCGGTTCCTTCTGAGCCAGCCGCGATGATGACGGCTTTCCTTAGCGGCGGCGTCGGACGCGTCATCCAGACGCTCGTCTACGATCTCGATGAGCGCGGTTATCTGATTCTGGGCGATGAAGGACATATCAATCCCACCGGAAAGAAACCCGATAACGGCGAGCTTGACTCAATGGAGCTGCGTCTGCTTGCCGCCGTGCGTCATGGACCGACGGCGCGGCGACTCTTTGAGGACAAGGCGTTGCGTCGCCATCTCTTCGTCGATCTGGCGCCGGTGCGCGCGCAACTGGCGGCGGACGATCTGATCCAGCCGGCTTCGGTCCGTCTGGCGAAACATTGGGCGCAGATTGTCGGGACAATCGTCATTGTCTCCGTGGCGGGCCTCAAGCTGCGGGTCCTTCTCGCGGAGGGCGCCAATCCCTCCTATCTGATGTATCTGACCGTCGCCGCAATCGGCGCCCTGTTCGCGCTGGGCTATGCGCTGACGCGCAATACGGCGAGCAAGCGCGGCCTCGCGCTGGTCGAGGCCATGCGGCAAGCCTACGCCGAAAGGTTGAGGGAGACGCTGGCGCCCATAGCGTCGCCGGGACCACAAGCGCGCGCCTTTGGCGGCGCGTCGCTGTTCCTGATCGGGCTCTATGGTTTTACGCCGCTCAAGGGGACGACAGAGTCGAAATTCGTCGAGGCTTTTCAGGACGCGTCCGGAAACTGCGACGAATAGAGCGGCGTCGGGTCCGTCCTACGCGCGCCGGACCGGCTCTGGCAGATCGATGGCGGCGTGACGTTCGGCGACGAGATCCACCATTCGTTCTGCGCCCCGGTCGCGCGCTTCCTGACCCTGCGCCTTGGCGAGATCCTCATTCGCCTCTTCGTAACGGGCTTCAGCCTCCTCAAGCTGGCTGCGCAAATCGTTGACCGAAGCGATCATGTTATCGCGTCGCGTGCGGGCTGCGCGGGCATAAGTCGGATAGGCGTAGTGATTGGGGTCTGCAATATTGACGCGTTTTTCCTCGGTTGCGATCTCACGATCAAGATCGTTGGCCATGCGGGAGAATTCCGCGATCATGGCGTTTAACTGGATAATGCGACGCCGCTTTTCCTCGACCTGAAAACGTTTCAGTCGAACAAGGGTATCCCGCGATTTCATGAGGCCCACTCCACTCACGCAACATTCAAGTGCAACAATTTGTTAACTCCGCGAGACAAAAGACAGGATAATTGGCGGAAGTTGCGCTTTGGTTACCGAGGCGCCAAAAATACGGCTAAAACAAAAAAGGCGTCGCTAACGGCGACGCCTGCTGAAGTCCCGCTGAAGGATGCGCCGGGGGCGGTCGTCAGGTCATTGAGGCGCCGCCATAACGCCGGTAAATAAACGCCGGCGCCGGCGCCTGCGACTCCGTTTCCGCAAAGGCCGCAAAGCGCGCATGATCCGGCGACAACGCGCACGCCGGGTCGGTCGCGGCCGGGTCGCCCGAAACCGCCATGGCCTGACATCGACAGCCGCCAAAATCGATCTCGCGGCGGTCGCAGGAGCGGCAGGGCTCTTTCATCCAGCCGATTCCACGATAGGCGTTGAAGGCGGCGCCGTCGCGCCAGATGTCGCCGAGAGGCTTGTCGCGCACATTTTCGAAGATCAGACCGGGCAAGGTCTGGGCTGCGTGGCATGGCAGGGCCTTGCCGGAAGGCGTCACGGCGAGGATGGATTGGCCCCAGCCGCCGGTGCAGGTCTTCGGGCGCGATGCGTAGTGATCGTGGATGACGAAATCAAAATTCAGCACGCCGAGGAGGCGTTTTTTCGCCGCTTCGACAACCTCGACCGTCTCCATAAAGGTTTCGCGAGTAGGGATCAGCGCGGCGCGATTGAGCTCGGCCCATGCGTAATACTGGATATGCGCGATCTCAATGCGTTGGGCGTCGACCTCGACGGCGAAATCGATGATTTGCGGCAGATGCGCGATGTTTTGTCGATGCATCGGCGCATTGATCGTCAGGCCGAGGCCAAACTCCCGCGTCCAGCGCGCCACATCGTATTTTTTTGCAACGCCGCCGTCATAGGCGGAGATGCGGTCGGCGTTATCGGCGACGATGTCCTGGATGGAGACCTGCACGTGATCGAGACCGATGTCGGCGAGCCGCGCCAGCCGGTCTTTCGTCAGCAGCACCGCCGACGTGATCAGATTGGTGTAAAGTCCGGCCTCGACCGCATAAGCGAGGATGTCTTCAAGGTCGCGTCGCGCCGTCGGTTCGCCACCGGAAAGATGCAGTTGCAACGCGCCGATCGACGCCGCCTGACGAAAAGTCTCGCCCCACTCCTCGGCGGTGAGTTCGGCGCTGGCGCGCTCCAGTTCGAGGGGATTGGAGCAATAGGGACATTGTAACGGGCAGCGGTGAGTGAGTTCGGCGAGCAAACCGGCCGGGCCGCCGTCGTGTCGCGTAATTGATCGGCTGAAGAGCGAGCGCGCGGGAGCAGAAAATGGATCTGGACCCTCGCGCAACAGGCGTTTGTCGGCGAGCCCCTGCAGCAACGTCGTCACATCGCGCGCGATCACCTCGACAGGGGCGGCGTATTTTTCTGCAAGTTGGGCGCTGAGGTCGCGCACGCTGATCCGGCCGTCGAGGGCGCTCAGGACAATTACCCCGATCGGATCGAGTTCGTAGGCGCGTTCGGGCGCCAGCGCCACGGAGCGACCGCGGGCGCGATCTTCATGCAGTCGCGCATAGCGAGTGAATGCCGGACGCGAGTCCGGCCCGATCATGAAGCGCCCGGGGGAGAGGTCAGACATCCGGATCGCCGGGCCGCCATGCGCCCGGCGGAATCAGGCCTGGCGTCACATAGGCGTGATGCAGCGCGTCGAGTTGCGCCCATAGCACGTTGCATTTGAATTGAACCGCTGCGACGCATGCCTCCTGTTCGGCGCGGGTGCGGGCGTTTTCCTTGACATAAGCGAGGGCGAATTCGCTGTCGCGCGGGGCCTGCGCCAGCCGGCGCTTGAAATAGGCCATCACATGATCGTCGACGAAGTCATAATTTTCGAGCATGCCGGCGATCCGCTCGCGATGGATCGATGGGGCGAAGAGTTCGGTGAGCGAAGAGGCGACGGCGACGACGAGCGGCTGCTCCACCACGAAGCGCACATAGGCCTCGACGGCGAATATCGTCGCCGGCAGGGCGCCGCGTCGCGATAGCACGTATTCCCGCGGGAACCCCAGCGCATCTGTGAGCGCCAACCAGCGTTCGATGCCGCCGTTTTCGGCGTCGAGGCCATCGTGATCGTGAATGCGGCGAATCCACTCGCGCCTCAATTCGCGGTCGTGAACGCGGCCGATAAAGGCGGCGTCCTTACGCGGCACCGCCTCCTGGTAGCAATAGCGGTTGAGCGCCCAGGCCGCGACCTGATCCCTGTTCAGCTTGCCGCCATGGAGAAGTTGATGGAAGACATGCTTGTCATGATACCGTTCGGCGCCCACCGCGCGGATCGCCGTCTCGAAATCGTCGAGCGACAGCGGTGCGACATTGCGCCAGTCTATGCGGGCAATCTCGTTCACAGGATCACCTCCATGCCATCCTCGCCGACCTCCCAGCCCGCCGCCTGGACGGTGGCGTAGGCGTTGGAGTGCTCGTCGAGAACCGGGTTCGAATTATTGATATGCACATAGATCTTGCGCTTGACGTCAAGCGGCGTGAAAGCAGCGAGGGAGCCATCTTCGCCACTCATGTTGATGTGGCCCATGCGCGAGCCGGTCTTTCCCATCAGGCCCTGGCGGATCATCTCCTCCTCCTCGAACAGCGTGCCATCGAAAAAGACGAGCGCGGCATGGCGCAAACGCGCGGCGAGCGGCGCGTCAACCTGTGCGCAGCCGGGAACATAGAAAAAGGATGCGCCGGTCGCGGTTTCGATGACCTCAAGACCTAGCGTGTCGCCCGCCGAGGTGCCGAAATTCGGCGCGTTCCTGTCCTCAAGATACAGCGCGATTTTGCCCGGCACGGGAAAGGCCCGCAGGCTCAGGCCCAGGTCGACTGAGGCCCCGCTGACGGACGTCGGCGTCTCCATCGCCAGTTCGATGCGCGGGACGAGTTGCGGCTGCAGGATCGAAAATATCGGGTTGGCGGCGAGCGCGTCGATCACCCGGCGGGCCGCATAAATGTTGAAGGGTTGCGCCTCGCGCAGATTTAGCAGCCCGGCGACATGATCGACGTCGCCATTGGTCAGCGCCACGGCCTTGATCGGACTGGCGCGCACCGGGTCGTCGCGCCGCGGCGACAGCTCAGGCGCGGCGGCGATCTGTTCGCGCAGATCGGGCGAGGCGTTGAGCAGAAGCCAGTCCTCGCCATTGGCGCTCACCGCCAGCGACGATTGGGTCCGTGGCAGAAAACCCGGCGCGCCGGCGCGTACGGCCCGGCAGTTGGCGCAGTTGCAATTCCATTGCGGGAAGCCGCCGCCGGCCCCCGAACCCAAAATTCTGATCCGCATGTCCGTCCGGCCTCGCGCAGGGCGAGCCGCGTCCCCGTTAGATGCTCCGCTCGGCACTATGCACGGCGCGGCCAGCCCCGCGCAAGTGCGGCAAAATCTCGCTGATTAATGATTTGGCAAGGTTTTTTTAGCTTTTAAGCTCCGCGCCGCCGCGCTTTTGTCGCTTTCCCGGCGCATGGAAATCAACACAAACGGCGCCTGGCGCCAGAGATCCGCAGCGCGCAGAGGGCGCGCCTTACCCGACAGGCTCTCGTGCGACATTCCTTTTCTTTGGTCAGTTCCGCGGCCGCTTTTTTCATGTCGCTATTGCTGGGGCTGTCGCTTGAAGGCTGCATGGCGGACGGTCTCGGGATGGCGGATCGTCAAATGGCCGACAGCGGGCTCTTCGCCGCGCCGCGCGGCCAGCCGATGCGCGTGCCGTTGTTTGTGGCCTCGACACGACGCGGCGAAGGCGCGGCGGACGACGGCCGGGCCAAATTTTCGCTCACCACCATCGGCGTGCCGCAGGGCCACGAGACCGGTGCGATCGAAAGGCCGAGTTTCGGCGGCCCCGATCCGAAAAGTCATTTTTCGGTGGTCGCCAGGCGTCCGATGGATGACGCCGAGTTCTTTCAGGAAATCGCCGCGCATGTTTCCGGACGGGTGGGAGTCGCGCGCGACATTCTGCTCTATGTCCATGGTTTCAACACCGGGCTGGATGAGGCGCGGTTTCGTCTGGCGCAGATCGTCGCCGACGGCGATTTCGCCGGCGTAGCGACTTTGTTCACATGGAATTCGCGCGGCGGCCTGATGAATTATGAGTCCGACAAGGAGGCGGCGACCGTCTCGCGCGATGCGCTGGAGCAATTGCTGCTTGGCCTCTCCCGCACGCCCGGCGTCGGGAGGGTGCACGTTCTCGCGCATTCGATGGGGGCCTGGTTAACGATGGAGACCTTGCGCGCCCTCGCCATCTCCGGCCATCCCGATCTCGACGGACGGCTCGGACAGGTGATGCTCGCCAATCCCGATATTGACCTCAGCGTGTTCCGTCAGCAGGTGTCGCGGCTCGATCCGGGACATGTCTCGATTTTTGTCGCCAGCAACGATCGCGCTCTCTCGATCTCCTCGCGCATCGCCGGCGATCGCCAACGGCTCGGCGCCCTCGATCCCGCCAAGCCTGAGGACAAGGCCGAACTGGATCGTCTGGGCGTTTCGGTGCGGGATATCTCATCCTTTTCGACGGATTTCATCGGCCATGGCGCCTTCGCCGAGGCTCCCGACGTAGTCAGGGGCATTGGCGCGCAAATCACCGCGCCGCGCGCCGGCGAGGCCGACAAGCAGGCGGTGATCGATGCGCGCACGCCGGAAGACATCGCCGCCAGCAGGAAAATCGAAAAGCAGGAGCTGGCGCCGCTTGCGCCGGTTCAGAAATAATTTCAGCCGACGCTTTTGTTCGCCTCAGCTTTCGCAAGCCTGTTGTAATGCTTCACGCTGAAGGGGATCATCGCCAGAAAGGCGAGGCTGACGACAGCAAGCAGCTCCATCGGAAAGATCGCCAGCAGTAGAATTGTTGCGCCGACGCCAAACAATACAGGAATGACGAGGTCGCGCGGAATGCGGCCAATGCGTTTGCCGGAAAAATGCGGAATGCGGCTCGCCATCAGAAGGGCAATGGCGATCACATAAAAAATATTGAAGATCGCCAGTCCTCTCGTCGCCGGCAACTCCAGCACCGAGAGGTTGAGATAAAGCGGCAGCAGCACTGTCACCGCGCCGGCCGGGGCCGGCATGCCAACAAAGAAATCGGCGTGCCATGCAGGTTTGGTCGGGTCGTCGATCATCACATTGAAGCGGGCCAGGCGCAGCGCCGCCGCGATCACGAAGACCAGCACCGCGAACCAGCCCATTCCCTTGATCTCGTGCAAGCTCCATAGGTAGAGCAGTAGGGCCGGGGCGACGCCGAAATCGACGAAATCCGAAAGCGAGTCCAGTTCGGCTCCAAAGCGCGAGGTGCCCTTGAGCGCGCGCGCGATCCGGCCATCAAGCCCGTCGAGTACGGCGGCGGCCATCACGGCGGTGATCGCCGTCTCGAAACGGCCCTCGATGGCGAAGCGGATCGAGGTCAGACCCATGCACAGGGCCAGTAGCGTCACCAGATTGGGTAAAACTACGCGGATCGGAATATTCCGAAAGCGCAGGCGCCGCATTTCCGATGCCGTCAGCGCGTCCTCATACTGATTGTCGCCCGGTTCACTCATTTCAGTGCGCCTCAACCGGTCTTGAAAGTGGCGCCGACCGCGCCGGCGTTGACGTCGGCGAGGATAGTTTCGCCAGCGATGGCGCGGGCGCCAACGGCGATGGCCGGTCGCACGGTCGCTGGCAAATAGACGTCAAGGCGCGAGCCGAAGCGAATCAGGCCAAACCGGTCGCCCACGCCGATTTCCTCGCCCTCGCGGATGAAGCAAACGATGCGGCGGGCGACGAGACCGGCAATCTGAACGACGCCGATGCGGCCGAGTCTTGAGTCGATGACGAGGCCGTTGCGTTCATTGTCCTCGCTCGCCTTGTCGAGATCGGCGCTCAGGAAAAGTCCGGGCTTGTAAGCGATTTTCATCACCCGGCCGGAGACCGGCGCACGATTCACATGAACGTCGAAAACGCTCATAAACACCGAGATCCGCTGTAACGGCTCCGCGCCCATGCCGAGTTCCGGGGGCGGCAGATGGAAGCCGATCGCTGAGACCACGCCATCGGCCGGGGACACCACAATGCCTTCGCGCAAGGGCGTGACTCGCGGCGGATCGCGGAAGAAATAGGCGCACCAGGCAGTGGCGATGAAGCCGATCCATCCGAGAGTCGGCGACAGCCAGTTCAGAACGAAGCTGGCGGCGGCGAAGGCGCCGATAAAGACGTAGCCTTCCGGATGAATCGGAACGAGCGCCTTGCGGACGGAATCGAGGATCGACATCTGCGGGGCTCCCGTTGCGACGGTTAAACAACGCGCCTTCTCTGCCATCTTGCGGCGGCAAAGTCACGGGGCTGCATCGTCTCAGGTCGGCAGTCGCAGGATGCGAACGGCGTCGCCGGCGGACAGCGCCGGGGCCAGTGGTTCGCGGATCAGCAGCGCCTGCGATTGCTGGAGTTCGGTTAGCAGCGACGAGTCCTGCAACGGCTGAGGAGTCGCAACCTGTCGACCATGGGCGTCGGCGGAAAGTCTGGCCCGCATATAGTCTCGCCGGCCCTTGTTGGCCGGCAAGGCGGCTCCGGCGACGACCGTCTCGCTGCGGTCGGCGGCGGCGTCGGGGTCGCCCTGAAGCGCGCGGATCAGCGGCCCCAGAAACACCAGCGCGCAGACGTAGGCGGCGACCGGATTGCCCGGCAGGCCCAATATGTGCGTCTGCCCCAGCGAGCCGTGGATCAGCGGCTTTCCCGGACGCATGGCGATTTTCCAGAAATCCAGCGCCATACCCTGACGCGCCAGCGCCGGCCGCAAGAGATCGTGATCGCCGACCGAGGCGCCGCCCAGCGTCACCAGCACATCGGCCTGCGCCGCGCGGGCCAGTTGAACGCCGCGCTCAAGTTCTTCGATCGTGTCGGGAAAAAGGCCGAGATCGATCGTCTCCGCCCCGGCGTCGCGGGCGATGGCGGCGACGGCGAAGCTGTTGCAGGCGATGATCTGGGCCGGACCTGGCTCGGCGCCGGGAGGGACCAGTTCGTCGCCCGAGGCGAGCAGGGCGACGCGTGGGCGCCGCGCTACCGGCAGGCGGGCGTGGTTCATGGCGGCGGCGAGGGCGAGTTCGGCGGCGCCAAGACGCGTTCCGGCCTTTAATCCGGCGGTCCCGGCGCGAAAATCGAGGCCGGCGGCGCGAATGTTTTCACCGATGAGCACGGTTTCGACAGGGTGAACGATCCCGCCGTCGGTCGTGACGTTTTCCTGCAAGACCACCGCGTCGGCGCCTTCCGGGACAGGCGCGCCGGTGAAGATGCGCACCGTCTCTCCCGGATTGAGAACGCCGCCGTATCCGTGACCAGCCGCGCTTTCACCCACCAACCGCAGACCGGCGTCGGTGGGAAAATCGTTGGTGCGGACAGCATAGCCGTCCATGGCGGAAACGGCGACCGGCGGCTGGGTGCGGGTGGCGATGAGATGATGCGCCAGTGTGCGACCCTGCGCCGCGTCGATAGCGACCGTCTCCTCGCCGAGCAGGCTGGCCCGGGCCAGAACGCGCGATAGGGCCTCGTCAACAGGCAAAAGCTTTTGATCAGCCATTTTATTGGTCCCGTTCCTGTCTGATCGGATCAGTCTCGGCGCCAAACGCCAGATTTCCCGCCTTCCTTGGCGACAAGTTCGACGCCCTCGATACGCATTCCGCGATCAACGGCTTTCAGCATATCGTAGATTGTCAGGCATGCGACCGACACGGCCGTCAGCGCCTCCATCTCCACGCCGGTCTTGCCGGTGACCACGGTTTCGACATTGACATGAACGCCCGGCAGATCGGGGTCAGGCATGATATCCACCTTCACGCTCGACAATGGCAGGGGGTGACAGAGCGGGATCAGATCGCTGGTTTTTTTCGCCGCCATCAGCCCGGCGATCCGGGCGACTCCGAAGACATCGCCTTTTTTGGCTTCTCCGGCGATCGCCAGCGCCAGCGTTTCCGGCGCCATCGTCACTCTCCCACGCGCACGGGCCAGTCGTCGCGTCTCGGACTTGTCCGAAACATCGACCATATGCGCCTCGCCGGCGGCGTTGATGTGGGAGAGCGTTTTCATGACAGGGTTTTGCGCTTTTGCGATGCTGGAGGCAAGACGATGAAATTGCCTACCAATGAGGCGCCGTCTTTCTTTGCTGGACCAGTTTGTTTTCGCATTTATAGTTCTTTATGTAATCGAGGGCGCATCCTTTGCTTGCGGGCCTGCTCAATCCGAGGGTTGAGCCATGAAGCTGCAACCACCGGTGGCGCTTTCAGCCAGATCACAGGGGAGAGGCAAACATGGTCCTTAGAAAAACGTTTATGCGCGCGCTGATGTGTCTGGGCGCTGTTGCGGGCATCGGTTTAGCGCCCACCGGCGCTATCGCTTCGCAGCACGGACATCACAACAAGGGTTGTTTCGTCACCACCAGCCCGCAGGGTCACGCCAGAGGCATCCGTCACTGGGTTAGCCCCTGCCCGCATCGCGAACTCAAGCACATGAACCCCTACCATGCGCCTCATCACAAGATGCGTTATAATCCGCAAACGGGCAAACATCATCGCCACGACTGATTGAGACGTTGCCGGATCAGTCTAACTGAGGCGCAGACAGGATATATCTCTGCGCCGTCGCCAAGCTGTCGGCCCTCGACGAGAGGGCCGCAGATGGCATGAACTTCAGAGTCGCGTTTATGCGCGTCCGACGCTGACATAAGCGAAGCCGCGTTTACGGATTTCAGCCGCGCGGTAGATGTTGCGAAGATCGATTATGATCGGCGACTTCAGCAAATTCTTCACCCGATCGAGATCGAGCGCCCGGAAAGCGTCCCATTCCGTGACGATCGCCAGCGCGTCAGCGCCGTCGATCGCGGCATAGGCGTCGTCGTGAAAGATTACGTCCGGCATCAATGGACGCGCCTGCTCCATGCTTTCAGGATCATAGGCGTGCACCTGCGCGCCATCGCCGGTCAGAGAGGCGACAATCGCCAGCGACGGGGCGTCCCTCATGTCATCGGTGTTGGGCTTGAAGGCGAGGCCCAGCAGCGCGATTTTCTTGCCGCGCGCCGAACCGCCCAGCGCCTGAATGATCTTGCGCGCCATTGCCCGCTTGCGGGCGTCATTGACCGCGACGACGGTTTCGACGATGCGCAGCGCCGCGCCCTCATCCTGTCCCGTCTTGATCAGCGCCAGCGTATCCTTCGGGAAACATGAACCGCCATAGCCGGGGCCGGCGTGCAGGAATTTTCTGCCGATACGATTGTCGAGGCCGATGCCGCGCGCGACGTCCTGAACGTCCGCGCCGACTTTTTCGCAAAGATCGGCGATCTCGTTGATGAAAGTGATTTTGGTCGCCAGAAAGGCGTTCGCCGCATATTTGGTGAGTTCCGACGTGCGTCGACCCACAAAAAGCAGCGGCGGGGCATTCAGCGACAGCGGTCGGTAAATCTCCTCCATGACTTCCCGGGCGCGCGCATCCTCGATGCCGATGACGACGCGATCGGGACGTTTGAAATCGTCAATGGCGGCGCCTTCGCGCAGGAACTCCGGATTGGAGACGACGGCGAAATCGGCTTGCGGATTCGCTTCGCGAATGATTCGCTCGACTTCGTCGCCCGTGCCGACCGGAACGGTCGATTTGTTGACGACGACAGTGAAGCCGTCGAGTGCGCCGGCGATGGTCCTGGCGGCGGCATAGACATAGGAAAGATCGGCGTGGCCGTCGCCACGACGCGACGGCGTGCCGACGGCGATAAACACGGCGTCCGCGCCTTTCACGGCCGGGGCCAGATCGGTGGTGAAGGAGAGGCGGTTCTGGGCGACATTGTTGGCGACAAGCTCGTCGAGGCCCGGCTCGAAGATCGGGATTTCGCCGCCCTTCAGTCGTTCGATTTTCGAGGCGTCGGAGTCGACGCAAATGACCTTGTGACCAAAATCCGCAAAACAGGCGCCCGACACCAGTCCGACATAGCCTGAGCCGATCATTGTGATGTTCATGTGACGACTTTTCTCAAGGGTGAAAGGATTACACGGTCGCGCACTCCCGCAGGTTGCAGCGGCGCGTAGACAAATGTGTGCTGACTCGAAACCTGTACGCGCCTTTCTAGAGGCCGGGATTTGAACAGGCAAGCATCGGAGCCCGCCGTGTCTTTGTATAAATTCCAACGAAACGCCGTCATGGAAATGAAAGAGCGTCACGAAATTGTAAAAATCAGCCCGATTATGTATATATTCAGGGATAAAATGGATTTAGTCATAGAAAAATGGAATTGCGACTAAACGCTGAAGACCTCGGAAGGGCTTAATTCGAGAGGATTGCGGACTTCCCCCTCGAGGAGGGCGAGGGCGGCGCTTCTTCCAGCCGGCTGAGGCTTTATCAAGGTTGGTCTCCGCATTTTACGCCAAGAGCCATTGAGGAATATCGAAAGTTTCTGTAGATCGCTGCGATGAGCGGCCACGAGGCGACGCCTTCGAAAGTCGTCGACGAAGTCTGGCGGTTGCATATTTTGCAGATGCGTTGCTATTTCGACGATCTCTGTCGCGAAACACTCGGGTGAATTCTTCATCACAATCCTGGCGACGGCTCCGCTGCGGATGCGCGTTTCACCCATCATCACAGGGCGACGCTCGCTCTCTATAGAAACCGCCTACAGTCCCCCGCCTGCTGATATCCGGCCCCGCCCGCAAACTGTCGCGCGGCGGAAGACTTCGCTTTCGCGGCAATGGCGTCAGGCGGCTTTCGACGTGGAGCAGGTCTGCGCGGAAAACGCTTGCCTAACCTCCGACGCCAAACGCGGCGATCGCCGCCATATTAACGATATCGGCGTCGGTCGCGCCGAGCTGAACGATCTGAACGGGCTTGTCCAGCCCGACGATCAGGGGACCCAATACTGTTGCGCCGCCCAGTTCCTGGAGCATTTTCGTCGAGATCGCCGCCGAATGGAGCGCCGGCATGACCAAAACATTGGCGACATCGGTCAGTCTTGAAAAAGGATAGGCGGCCATAAGCTCGCGGTTGAGCGCAATATCTGCGCCCATCTCGCCTTCATACTCGAAATCGACCCGGCGAGTGTCGAGGATTCGCACCGCCTCCTGCACCCGCGCCGTGCGCTCTCCCGGCGGATAGCCGAAGGTGGAGAAAGCGAGCAGAGCGACGCGCGGGTTCAGCCCCAGTCGTCTGGCCACGCCCGCCGCCTCAATTGCGATCTCTGCGAGTTCTTCCGCCTCGGGCAATTCGGTGATGGCTGTGTCGGCGACCAGCACGACATTTCCTCTGGCCAGAACCAGGGAGGCGCCGATCAGCCGGTGTCCCGGTCGGGGATCGATCACGCGGCGCACCTCTGACAGGGCCAGCGAAAAATTGCGTGTGACGCCGGTGACCAAGGCGTCGGCGTCGCCATGGGCGATCATCGCGGCGGCGAAATGATTGCGGTCGTGGTTGATGAGGCGCTGGCAGTCACGCAGCAGGAAGCCCTTGCGTTGCAGGCGGCGGAAAAGGAATTGCGCATAGTCCGCGTTCTTGTTGGAGAGTTTGGCGTTATGAATTTGAACGCCTTTGGGCAGGTCGACGCCGACAGAGGCGGCGGTCGCCCGCACCCGATCTTCGCGGCCGACGAGCATCGCCGTTCCGAGCCCTTCATTGACGAAGCTCACGGCGGCGCGCAAAACCTGCTCCTCCTCGCCCTCCGCAAAGACGACGCGTTTGGGATGACGCCGCACGCGTTCATAGATCGTCTGCATCAGTCCAGCGACGGGATCCCGACGCGCGGTCAACTCGGCGCGGTAGCCCTTCATATCGACGATCGGGCGGCGCGCGACGCCCGAGTCCATCGCAGCGCGCGCGACAGCCAGCGGCACAACCGAAATCAGTCGCGGATCGAAGGGCGCGGGGATCAGATAGTCGCGTCCGAATTTTGGCCGCGCGCCGCGATAGGCGTTGGCGACCTCGTCCGGCACGTCTTCGCGCGCCAGTTCGGCCAGCGCTTTCGCCGCGGCGATTTTCATCTCCATGTTGATGGTTTTGGCGCGCACGTCGAGGGCGCCGCGAAATATATAAGGAAAACCCAGAACATTGTTGATCTGGTTTGGATAGTCGGAGCGGCCGGTGGCGACGATCGCGTCGGGTCTGGTCGCCCGCGCTTCCTCCGGCGTAATTTCCGGGTCCGGATTCGCCATGGCGAAAATGATCGGATTGGGCGCCATCGACGTCAGCATTTGCGGGGTGAGCGCGCCTTTCACCGATAGACCGTAGAAAATGTCGGCGCCCTCCAGAGCCTCCGCCAGCGTGCGCGCCGGCGTCTCGACAGCATGCGCGCTTTTCCATTGGTTCATGCCTTCGCTGCGGCCGTGATACACGACTCCCTTGGTGTCACACAGAATGACGTTGCGCGGATCGAAACCGAGCGCCTTCGCGAGATCGAGACAGGCGATGCCGGCGGCGCCCGCGCCGTTACAGACAAGCCTGGCGGTTTTGATATCCCGGCCTGTCAGGGCCAGCGCATTGATCAGACCGGCGGCGGAAATGATCGCTGTGCCATGCTGGTCGTCATGAAAGACCGGAATGTCCATCAAATCGCGCAGACGCTCCTCGATGATGAAACATTCAGGAGCCTTGATGTCTTCGAGATTGATCCCGCCGAAGGATGGTCCAAGATAGCGTACGGCGGCGATGAATTCCTCGATGTCTTTTGTGTCGACCTCGAGGTCGATCGAGTCGACGTCGGCGAAGCGTTTGAACAGCGCCGACTTGCCTTCCATCACCGGTTTGGCGGCGAGGGCGCCGAGGTCGCCCAGTCCGAGGATCGCGGTCCCGTTGCTGATCACCGCGACCATGTTGCCGCGCGTCGTGTAGTCGTAGGCGAGCGAGGGGTCCCTGGCGATGGCCAGCACCGGAGCGGCGACGCCGGGCGAATAGGCGAGCGAGAGGTCGCGCTGGGTCGCCATCGGCTTGGTGGCCACGACTTCCAGCTTGCCGGGGCGTCCGCGCGAATGAAACAGCAACGCCTCGCGGTCGGAGATCAGCGGCCGGCCCGCCGGGGTCTTCTCGTCTATCGCCATGTGTGTCCCGCCCGTTTATGTTGCGCCGCAACATAAACGGTCCAGACAAAATTCACAAAGGGGGCTGGACCTGCCTCAGGAGAGAATTTTCCTGTGCGCCAGCCGGAATTTTAGGTCCTGCGATGGCCCCGCGCCGCGTTGGGGCCGCTAGAATGAAACGATGACTGTATCCGCCGTCCCCGAAACGGAGTCTTCGCTCTCCGCCGCGCGCGCCACGCCGATGATCGCGCAGTATATCGAGATCAAGGCGGCGAATCCGGACTGCCTGCTGTTCTACCGGATGGGCGATTTTTACGAATTGTTTTTCGATGACGCCCAGACGGCTGCGCGCGCCCTGGGCATCATGCTAACAAAGCGGGGCAAGCATCAGGGGGCCGATATCCCGATGTGCGGCGTGCCGGTCGAGCGCGCCAATGATTATCTCCAGAAGCTGATCGCGCTGGGCCATCGCGTTGCAGTCTGCGAGCAGATGGAGGACCCGGCCGAGGCGAAGAAACGCGGCGCCAAATCGGTCGTCCGGCGCGATGTGGTGCGGCTGGTGACGCCGGGTACGATCACTGAGGAGGCGCTGCTCGATCCGGCCCGCGCCAACGCCTTCGCCGCCGTCGCGCGCTGTCGCGCTCCGGAAGGGGAGTGGCGTTACGGGATCGCCTGCGTCGATATCTCCACGGGCGCTTTCGTGGTCGCCGAATGCGATGAGGCGGCGCTCGCCGCCGAACTGGCGCGGCTGGAGCCGCGCGAGATTATCGCGGCAGAGGCGCTGTGTCGCGACGCCCGGCTCGGCCCGTTGTTGGCGTCGAATGGCGCACCGCTTGCGCCCCTGGGCCGCGAGATTGGCGATGACGCCGCCGCCACGCGCCGGCTTCAGGATTTTTACGGCGTCGCTACGCTTGAAGGTTTTGGGGCGCTTGGTCCGACGACCCGCGCCGCCGCCGCCACCGCCATATTTTATATCGAGCGCACGCAGAGGGGTCAGAAGCCGGCGTTGTCGCGGCCAGTCCGCCAGAGCGATGGGGCGACGCTGGAGATCGATTCCGCAACGCGCGCCAATCTCGAACTCACCCGTACGCTCTCAGGAGAGCGCGAGGGTTCACTCCTGTCTGTCGTCGATCTGACGGCGACGCCCGCCGGCGCGCGACTGATCGCCGATCGGCTTGCGACCCCGCTGACCGATCCGGCGGCGATCAACGCGCGTCTCGACGCGGTGAGTTTTTTTCTCGACGAGGCGCCCCGACGCGCAGCGATGCGCGCCAGGCTCACGCGTGCGCCCGATCTGGCCCGGGCCGTGTCGCGTCTGTCGTTGCAGCGCGGTGGACCGCGCGATCTGGCGAGCGTCGGTCTGGCGTTGACGGCGGCGCAAGACGTCGCCGCGCTTTTCGATGGCGCGCGTCCGCCGCTCTTGCTCGCCGAGGATCTCGCTTTGCTGCGCGGCGCCGACAACGCACTGGCGCATGAAATTATCGACGCGCTGAAGGAGAGCGCGCCGCTCGATAAACGCGCCGGGGATTTTATTCGCGCCGGCCGCGATGCTGAACTCGACGAGGCCCGGGCGCTGCGCGACGAAAGCCGCACCGTGATCGCAGCCCTGCAGACGCGTTACGCGGAAGAGACCGGCGCAAGGCTCAAAATCAAGCATAATAATTTTCTGGGGTATTTTCTCGAACTGCCGGCGGCGCAGGGCGAGCGTCTGCTCAAGCCGCCGTTCGACGCGATCTTTTCGCATCGTCAGACAATGCAGGACGCGATGCGTTTTTCAACGCGGGAATTGAACGAACTGCAAAGCCGGATCGCTTCGGCGGCCGATCTGGCCCTGGCGCGCGAACTGGCGATTTTCAATGCGCTTGCCGCCGATGTACTGGCGCAGACCGAAGATTTACAGCGATTGGCGCAAGCTTTTGCCCGGCTCGACGTGATGGCGACGCAAGCCGAGGTTGCGGAAAAGCGCGGCTGGACGCGGCCGAACGTCGACCGCTCGCTCGATTTTCACATTGTTGGCGGCCGGCATCCGGTTGTCGAGGCCTCGCTGCAAGCACAGGGCAAGGCCTTCGCCGCCAATGATTGCGACCTCACTGGCGCGGACGCCGGCCGTGTCGCTGTCGTCACCGGTCCGAACATGGCCGGCAAATCGACCTATCTGCGCCAAAATGCGTTGATCGCGCTGCTGGCGCAGGGGGGGTTTTTCGTGCCGGCGCAATCGGCGCGGCTCGGCGTCGTTGACAGGTTGTTTTCCCGCGTCGGCGCCTCCGACGATCTTGCGCGCGGCCGGTCGACCTTTATGGTCGAAATGGTCGAGACCGCGACGATTTTGAATTGCGCGACGCCGCGCTCGCTGGTCATTCTCGATGAAATCGGCCGGGGCACGGCGACATTCGATGGACTTTCGATCGCCTGGGCGACGATCGAGCACCTACATGAGGTCAACCGATCGCGGGCGATCTTCGCCACGCATTTTCATGAACTGACGCAACTGTCGAAGCGATTGCTGCGTCTCGTCAATCTTACCATGAGAGTCGCCGATCACGCCGGCGATGTGGTGTTCCTGCATGAGGTGATCGAGGGTGCGGCGGATCGCTCCTATGGCGTGCATGTCGCGCAACTCGCCGGTCTGCCGCCGGCCGTTGTGGCGCGCGCCCACGCCATTCTCGCCGAACTCGAAGCCGCTGATCGCCGGGCGCCGGTCGAGACGCTGATCGACGATTTGCCATTGTTCAAACATGTCGTCGAGGCGCCGCGCGCGCCGGACCTTTTGCGAGAGGCGCTGTCGCAGATCGATCCTGATCGGCTCACGCCGCGCGAGGCGCTCGCCGCGCTCTACGACCTGAAATCCAAAGCTTGATTTTTTGCCGCTTGTGCAACGAAAGTCCCGGCTGTTAAAATCGAGACGCAGTCGGAGCGCGCCTGATGACGGATAACTGGATCGACAGCAATCCAGCGCTTCAGGCGCTCGACGCAGAAGCGAAACATATTTTGCGCGACGCCGCTGTCCGTAAACAAATCCTGCGCGGAACGGTTTTGTTTCGGCCCGGCGACAGTTGCGCGCATTTTCCTTTTGTCCTCTCCGGCTCCATTCGCGTGCAACGTTTGACCGAGACGGGCAAGGAAATCGTTCTCTACCGCGTGAGGGATAACGAAACCTGCATCCTCACCACGGCGGCGCTGGTCTCCGAAGACGCCCATTCGGCGGAGGGCGTCGCCGAGACGGATGTTGTCGCCTGCATTTTGCCGGCCGAAAGATTCAATCAGTTGATGAGTGTTTCAGCAGGCTTTCGGGCGCTGGTGTTCGATGGCTATGCGCGACGCATCGCGGCGTTGATGTCGCGTATTGAGGAAATCATCTGTGTGCCGGTGAATGTGCGTCTCGCCGAGCGGCTGCTGGCGATGAAGGCGCAGGATCATCGTATCGAGACCACCCAACAGGCGCTAGCGGCGGATCTGGCCACGGCGCGGGAAGTGGTCGGCCGCGCGTTGAAGGGCTTCGAGGCGGCGGGATGGGTTAAACTCACCCGCGGCGGCGTTGAAATTCTCGATCGTCGCGCCCTGGCGGCCTTACGCGACGCGCCGCGGGATTAGAACGTTTTCCGCCGACGCGGAAACCTGCTCCGCGAAAGAAATCGCAACAAAACAAAAGACCAGATCTCACGTCCGATTAAATTCGGCCCGGATATGCCTTGGACGATTTCAGATAATCCACCGCGCGACGACAGGCTGACGCGGCGTCGGCGTTCCGGTTTGCGCTGGCCACCCGACGATAACCGGCGCCACGGGCGTTTCGTTTTCAGGAAGCTGCGCCAGCGCGCGGCCCGCCGGCGTCGCCAGAAAAGGTTGCGACAGGCCGATCCAGCAGGAGCCAAGGCCCTGCGCCTGCGCCGCCAGCATAAGATTTGCCGCCGCCAGCGCGCCATCCGCCTCGATCCACGGCCCCTGTGCGGCCGCCGAAATCACGATGAGCGCCGGCGCGCGGTAAAACACATGAAACGCCGGGTCGGACAGTTTCTGATACAGGCTCTCGGGCAGATCGAGCGGCCGGGCGCGCGTCATGTAGCTTTTGGCGCCGACGGAAATTGCGTCGAGTAAATCGCGATTGACGATGACCGTAAATCGCCAGGGCTGACGGTTAAATGCGCAGGGCGCGCGCGCCGCCGCCGCCATCAAACCTTCGAAAATCTCCTTCGATGGCGCATCGGTCAGATAGGCGCGCGTCGAATGGCGCAGGTTGATGGCGTCGAGAAGCTCCATGGCGCGTTGGTCCGGATCAGTTTGTTGGCGGGGAAGCGGTTTGCGCCAGGCTCACGCAGGCGTCGATCGCATGGCTGGCGTATATCGCCGATGGACCGGCGCCAAAGTAAATGCTCATCGCCAGCGTCTCCATGATTTCTTCTCGCGTCGCGACCTGCGTCAGGGCGCCCTTGAGGTCAAAGGCGATGCAATCGCCGCAGCTCACGGCGTCGCCATCGCCATCTCCGAAAAAAGCTTTCATCGTCTGCGGCGCAACGCCGCGCAGCGCAAGGGGTTCCGCGTCAACCTCGGTAGCGCGCGAATAGCGCCTGCGTGTCGCCATAATGGCGGGCGTCTTCCCTGGCGAAGGCGTCCGGCAGATCGAGCGGGGCGTTGGCGGCCTCCTCGACGACCACCAGCGCGTCCTTGCTCAGCCACCCGCCGTCATGCAGTGCGTGCAGGGCCGGCGGGGCGAGGTTCTTGCCATAGGGCGGATCGAGAAAGGCCAGCGAAAAACGCTCGCCGGCAGGCGCCCGTCCGGGTTTGGTCGCATCGCGCCGGAAGACGCGGGTCACGCCGCCCAGCCCCAATGTTTCGATATTGGCGCGCAGCAAGGCGCGCGCCGGCGCGCCATCGTCCACGAACAACGCACGCGCCGCGCCGCGCGACAGGGCCTCAAGGCCCAGCGCCCCGGTCCCGGCAAAAAGGTCGATGACCGCCGCCCCGGGCACCGGATCTTCAAAGGCGTGTTGCAGGATGTCGAAGATCGACTCGCGCAGCCGGTCCGATGTTGGTCGAATGCCCGGCGACGAAGGTCCTGAAAGCGCTCGTCCGCGCAGCGCGCCGCCGACAATCCGCATGAACCTAGACGTTCCGCATGGCGATCAGGCTCCGCGCGGCTTGCGAGGCGGCCTGTCGCCGCCGGGTCCCTTTCCGGGTCCGCCGCGCGTTCCCCTTCCGGGTCCGCCGCCGGGTCCCTTTCCGAATCTTGCGCCGGTTCTCTCGCCTGTTCTTTCGCCGAATCGCTTGCCTGATCTCTCGCCTGATCTCTCGCCTGACCTGCCGTTGTTCGAGCCGTCGAATTTCCCGCCAAATTTGCCGCCGGGTTTCCCTCCGGAACGACCCGGGGCTCCGGCCGGCCGTTCGCGCTTTTGATCGCCTGGACCGGTGCGGTAGCGCGAGTCGTCGTTGCGCGCCCGGGCGTCGCGCGGCGCAGCTGCGTCACGGGGGCTTTCCCGTCTTTCGTCGCGCCATCCCGTTTGCCGGTCCTGCGGCCGTCCGGCGCGGTGAGACCGGTCGCCCCTCTCACCGCCATGTTCCGGGCGAGCGCTCCACGGGCGACCGCTCCCCTGACGACCGCCCGCTTGACGATCCCCTCCGCGCTCTGTCGCCTCGCGCCGCCAGTCCGAGCGCGCTTCGTTCGAGACATCGGCGCGCGGTCGTCGTTGCGGCCGGGCCTCCCTCATCTCCTCCGGGGAGGTCGACCGCTCCCGACGCGGCGGACGGTCCTGCGGCCATCCGGCGCGGTGAGACCGTTCGACCCTCTCACCGCCATGTTCCGGGCGAGCGCTCCATGGGCGACCGCTCCCCTGACCACCGCCCGTTTGACGGTTTCCCCCGCGTTCTGTCGCCTCGCGCCGCCAGTCCGAGCGCATTTCGTTTGAGACATCGGCGCGCGGTCGTCGTTGCGGCCGGGCCTCCCTCATCTCCTCCGGGGAGGCCGACCGCTCCCGACGCGGCGGACGGTCGCCGCTTCTCATCGCTTCGAAGCGACGGGCGTTGCGTGTCGTCGGCGCGTCTTCGGCGGCGCGTGAGCGCGTCGGCGTTACGCGTTCGACGAGGACGGCGCGGCCCTTTCGGTCGGCGGTGGCGCCGCGTTCGATGCGCGCGCGTGGTCCGGTCTCCGCCTGCTCGGCGCGTTGCCGACGCAACACCGAGATGTGTTTGCGAGGACGCTTTTCGACGCGTTGCCGCATCTCTTCGCGTTCGGCGGCGGTGAGTTCGCGCGCCGGGGCGGAAAAATCGACTCCGGCGAGTTCGGCAAGATTTTTGCCCAACTGTTCGCGCAACACCTTGAGGCGCACTTCCTCGACTGCGCCTTCCGGCAGATCGCCGAGCTGGAACGGGCCATAGGAGACGCGGATCAGTCGCGTTACTTCAAGCCCAAGATGGGCGAGCACGCGCTTGATCTCGCGATTTTTCCCCTCGGTGAGGCTCATCGCGATCCAGGCGTTTGCGCCCTGCACGCGCTCCAGTTGCGCGTCGATAGGCGCGTAGACGACGCCCTCGACGATGACGCCCTGCTTCAGGGCGTCAAGCTGCGCCTGGTTGATCGCGCCATGGGCGCGCACGCGATAGCGCCGCGTCCAGCCGGTGGCGGGCAACTCCAGCGTGCGGGCGAGACCGCCATCATTGGTAAGCAGCAGCAGCCCTTCGGTGTTGATGTCGAGGCGGCCGACGCTCACGACGCGCGGCAGTTCGGGGCGTTGCGCGTCGAGATAGGCGAAAACCGTTTCGCGGCCCTCCGGATCGCGGGCGCTGGTCACAAGTCCGGCCGGCTTGTGAAACAGAAACATCCTTGTGCGCTCGCGCGCCTGCATCGGCTTGCCGTCGATCTCGATGCGGTCGTTTTCAGAGACATTGACGGCAGGACTCGACAGCGCCCGGCCATTGACCGCGACGCGCCCCTCCGCGATCCAGACTTCTGCGTCGCGCCGCGAGCAGACGCCAGCGCGCGCCATCACCTTGGCGATCCGGTCGCCGGCGAAGGCTTTCTCTCCCGCCGTTTCGGCGGAGGCGCGAGCGGGACGCTCGAAGGCTGGTCTGCCGCTCGCCGCCCCGGCGTGATTTCCGGCGAGGGGCTTCTTGCCTAGTGGCCTTTTCCCGCCCGGCGCGCCGAAGGATTGACCGCCGCCGTCTTTGGCGAAGGCTTTGCCGCGGGGTTGGGCGTTCGATTTGTCGAAGGTCTTCGCCGCGGGTTTGCCAGGGAATTTTCCCTGGGATTTCCCCGGCGGGCCGGATTTCGAGGCGGGACGGCGCAAGGGACGGTCGCCGCCCGGCGGGGAGGCGTTTCGATTGTGTTTCTTGTCGGACATGCTTTCTGATAGCAGGCGCGAGGTCGGCTTTGAAGCGTCTGCAGGAAAGAGAAGCGCAAAGAATGGAGCCTGCTCCCATCCGCGATCCCTTCGCCGCCGCTTTCGAGGCCGCGCGGGCGGCGGCGCTGGCCGGCGAAGTGCCGGTCGGCGCGGCTGTCGTGCGCGGCGGCGCGCTGCTCGCTGTCGCCGGCAATCGCACCCTGCGCGACCGCGATCCCACCGCTCACGCCGAGATGCTGGCCCTTCGCGCCGCCGCCGGGACGCTGGGCTCGGAGCGGCTGATCGGTTGCGATCTCTATGTGACGCTCGAGCCCTGCGCCATGTGCGCCGCCGCAATTTCTTTCGCGCGCATCCGGCGGCTCTATTTCGCCGCCGCCGACCCCAAGGGCGGGGCGGTGGAGCATGGGCCGCGTTTTTACGCGCAAAGCACCTGTCATCACGCGCCGGAAGTATACGGCGGCATTCGCGAGAGCGAAGCGGCCGAATTGCTGCGCGATTTCTTTCGCGCGCGGCGTTGAGGATGAACACGACAGAAAATAACCAAATGATCGATGTTATAGTGTAACGATCAAAAAATTTGGCGCTTGATATCATCCGTTAAAAGCGACAGTTTGCGCCAGCCCGCGCCATCGCGACACAACCGGGCTCAGCCGCAAACGAACAAATTTTCAAGGGAGCATGCATGAGCAAGATCGTCGACGAAGTCATCGCCGCGAATAACGCCTATGTCGCGGGGTTTGGAAGCAAAGGCGATCTGGCCCTGCCGCCGGCCCGCGGCTTTGCGATCCTCACCTGCATGGACGCGCGTCTCGATCCGGCGAAATACGCCGGCCTTTCGGAAGGCGACGCGCATGTGATCCGCAACGCCGGCGCCCGCGCGTCAGATGACGCGATCCGTTCGCTGGTGATTTCGCACAAGCTGCTGGGCACCAAGGAATGGTTCGTGATCCATCACACCAATTGCGGCATGGAGCTGTTTTGCGACGAGGTGATGGGCGATCTTTTGGAAGACAGCCTCGCCACCGCCGCGCTCGACATGTCGACGCTGAAATGGTCGAATCCGCAACACGGCGGCGGGTGCGCGGCCGGCCACTTCATCAAATGGCACACCATCAAAAATCAGGAGGAGAGCGTGGCGCAGGATGTCGCCCGCATCCGTTCGCATCCTCTCGTGCCGAAGAATGTGCCGATCTATGGCTACATCTACGATGTCAAGACCGGCAAGCTGATTGAGGTGCCGAAGGCGACGCAAATCGGTCGCGCCGCCTGAGGACTGAGCGGCCAACAACGGCGGCCGCGCGTTAAAACGCGCGGCTTTCAGATCTCTGTTGAAGCCTCACCACCGGCCCTGACGCCGCAAGGTGTCGAAGAGATTGCCTTCGTAGAGATGCTGGCCGAGGTGGCCGAGCCGGCAATCGACATCGACCCAGACCTTGCCGCTAATGTCGCGCCAAAGACGACAAAAGGCGTAATCTTCCGACAGATAGCGATCGGTGTCGGGATCGATCATGCAATCGAAGAAACGCCAGTGAAGGTGCGCCAGCGGATGACCTGGCGGTCCGTCGGGCGTGTAGCGCAACTGCGGATAGCGTTCCATCAATTTGAGAAACACCCCGCGCTTGATGCACATGAAACCCGTCGGGGCCTCGGCGACTTCGATCAGTCCGTCCTCATCGACGTATTTGCTGACACGATCAGCCGATTCCATGATCGGGTTGAAGGCGTAATCATTGTAATCGAGATGCAGATCCTCCAGCGTCGCCCCGGCGCGCATGCCGCCCTGCGGCCAGTTAAGCCGCTTGATCGGATAGACGGCGGCGGCGACGTCGCGATCGGCGAGCAGCAGGCGGCAGACCGACTGGGGTTTGAAGACAATGTCGGAGTCGATAAAAAAAAGATGCGTTAACGACTCGTCGGCCAGAAACTTCATTACAATCATGTTGCGACCGCGAGTGATGAGACTCTCGGAATGCATATGCAACATACTGTCGAGCCCGAAATTTTTTATATGGCTGACCAGTTCGAACATGCTGGTCACATAATTCATAGACACCGCCGAAATGTAGCAGGGCGTTGCGAACAATACTTTCATGGCGCGCAGCGCAGAGTCGGGAAGAAGCATCCAATGGCCCTGAAAATGATTTGCGGCATGCGCAGCTCAGCGAGCTTAACGCATCAACCATGCCCGAACCTTGCGATACAGAGCGTCAGAGCATTAATGTATGTCAACAAAACAGTAAAGGCGCCCGCCGGGGGCGACGTGGCGCGCTAAAGACTGCGACACGGCGAATTTCCGGGGTCGTGGCAAGAGGCCTTGCGCTTGCCCGGGGCGCTCAAACCATGCAAGCGTCATCCGTCGTCTTCTGAAAGTCGCTGGGCGCAGTAAGGGGATAGCTGGTGCGAATCGCGTCATGGAACGTCAATTCTGTTCGGCAACGCCTGACGCCGCTGCTCGCGTTTTTGCGCGAGGCGGAGCCGGATGTGCTATGTCTTCAGGAGCTGAAATGCGAGACCGCCGCTTTTCCGCGCGCCGAGATCGAGGACGCAGGCTATAATGCCCTCGTTCATGGTCAGAAGACCTTCAACGGGGTCGCAATCCTGTCGCGCCGTCCGCTTGAGGCCGCAGCGATTGGTCTGCCTGGCATGGCCGAGGATTCCCAATCGCGCTATCTTGAAGCGGTTGTCTCATCAGAATCCGGCGGCGCATTGCGCATCGCTTCGATCTACGCGCCCAATGGCAATCCGGTCGACTCGCCGAAATATCCCTACAAGCTCGCCTTCATGGAGGCGCTGACGGCGCACGCCGCCCGTTTGCTGGAGCTTGAGGAGCCAACCGCTCTGGTTGGTGATTACAATATTATTCCTGACGACCGCGACGTTTATGACCCCGCCGCCTGGACCCAAGACGCCTTGTTTCGGCCGGAGTCGCGCGCCGCCTTCCAGCGCCTCATCAATCTCGGCTATGTCGATGCGCTGCGCGCCGTCACCGACGCGTCCGGTCTATACACTTTCTGGGATTACCAGGCCGGCGCATGGCCCAAAAATCGCGGGCTGCGCATCGATCATCTGCTGTTGTCGTCACGCGCGGCGGATTGTCTGGCGCGCGTCGAGATCGCCGCAAGCACGCGCGCCGGCGAAAAACCTTCCGATCATGTCCCGATATTCGCCGATCTGACATTGTAGCCGGCGCGACTCACCTGATGCGGCGAGCCGAAGGTCGGCCATTCAGCGACCGTTCAGCGTCGAAACGCCAGTCTACTCAGAACCTCCCTTGGGCCATAGCGCGTCCCCGCTTGCGCACGGCCTGCACCCGCCAGCGATGGCGGGTTTTTTTTAACTGAACGGATGTCAGTTGTTGCGCTCACGCAAATAGGCTTCGAGCAAGCCAATGGCGTTCTTGCGTTCGTCCTCGCTGGCGGTTTCGAGGGCGCGCGAATGCAGATCAACGATCCATTGTTCCGACGCCGTCGCGGCGACCGAGTCGCGGGCGAGTGTCAAATACATCAGTCCGCGCGATCGTTGCTGCGTCGCCCCGGCTTCGCCATTAAACATCACTCGCCCCAGAACCGCCTGCGCCTGCGGATGTCCCTTGCGGGCCGCGAGTTCAAGCCAGTTCATGCTCTGACGCGCATCCCGCCGAACGCCGGCGCCCTCAAGATACATCCGGCCGAGATTGTATTGCGCATCGGCGTCGCCGAAATAGGTCGCGGCGTAGCGAAAAAGTTCGAAGGCGCGCTCGGCGTCAGGAGCGATCTTTGCGTCGGTCAATCCGTTGCGCAGATACGCCCCGACCGCCACGAAAGCGCTTGCCGCGAGCGGACGCTCGTTAGGATTGGGCTCGGTCGCGCTGAAATGTTCAACAAGTCGCGAGAAGTAATCGTAGGCCTTGGTTTCGTCGCGGACGACGCCGTCGCCATGGGCGTACATGCTGCCCAGTTTCCACTGCGCCAGAGTCTCCCCGCCCTCCGCCGCATAACGCAGCGCCTCGACCGAAGCGCCGGGGTCTCCGGCGTGGTAGCTCTCCAGCCCCGCCCGCAGTGCGGCGCGCGGGTCCTTGAACATGGGCAGGGGGGCGGTTGGTTCGGCTGTCTGGACGTTGGCGGCGTCGAGCGCCGGGGCGGGGTCGACAAGGGCCAGACCCAACATGGCGACGCCGGCCGTCAACAGAATCGTCGAGAGCGGGCCGCGCCGGGCGTTCAACCCGACATGCGGCTGCGCCATCCGCTCTTTCTCGCCACGATACGAATTCTGCATAACGTCGCAAACTTTCCCGCTGCGCCTCGGCTCTAGGGCCGGCAGGCGCCCATCTGACGCCGTCCAGCGGCGCTCCATCGATTTCTGGCGACCAGGCCATGACAAATCCATGGCCAATCGTTCAGATTGCGATACGGCGAAATAGCTGGGGGTTTGCGGCCGAAAAGCGGCTGAAAATTCGCAATGCGGCGCCGCTGTATCTTTAATTCCGATTGTTGCAATCAGGGCACAATTCCTTAACCGATCGCTCTCGCGACGCGGCGGCTTTGATTGTATAACTCCCGGCGCGGGGGGCCGCTGGACAATTGGCGCTATTGGGACAGGAAATCGCATGATTCACAATTTTTGCGCCGCGCGCGCTTATGGTGGGGCCCTCGGTCTGGCCCTGCTGACCCTGTCCCTGGTCGGGACGCCGGCCAGGGCTGGCGACGCCCGTCACGGAGGGACCATCGCGCAACGCTGGTGTGCGGAGTGTCACGTCGTCTCTGGCGATCAGGCCAGCGCCTTCGCCGACGCCCCCTCCTTCGGCGACATTGCCCGTCGCCGGCCGGATCGCAAGGAAATCGCCAATTTCCTCGCCAATCCGCATCCGCCGATGCCCGACATGCATCTTTCCCGCAGTGAAATCGACGATATCGTCGCTTATATCCGCAGTCTCGATCCCCGTCCGGCGCCGCGCGATGGCGAGGACAAGGACGCCCCGCTGCCGAAAAACGGCTAGATTCGCCGGGCGCGTCGGGATCTGCAGGCATGGCCTATCAGGTTAAGGAAGCCTTCAAGACCTTGCAGGGCGAGGGGTTAAACGCCGGCCGGCCCGCCGTATTCTGCCGTTTTGCCGGCTGCAATCTCTGGAGCGGCCGGGAAGCCGATCGCGCCGGAGCGATCTGCGCGTTCTGCGACACCGATTTCGTCGGCGTCGATGGCGAGGGCGGCGGCCGCTTCGCCGAGGCTCCGGCGCTTGTCGCCCATCTGACGGCCCTGTGGGGGGCTGGCGAGGCGGAAAGACTGGTCGTGTTGACTGGCGGCGAACCGATGCTCCAGGTCGACGATGCGTTGATCGAGGCCCTTCATGCGGCCGACTTCGAAATCGCCATCGAGACCAACGGTTCGCTCCAGGTGGCCGCCGGCGTCGACTGGATCTGCGTCTCTCCCAAGGCGGGCGCGCCGCTCGCCCAGACCCGGGGGCACGAACTCAAGCTGGTCTATCCGCAAACGGGCGCGGCGCCGGAGCGATTCGAGCGGCTCGATTTCCGTCACTTTCTGCTTCAGCCCATGGACGGCCCGGGGCTTGAAGCCAATACGCGGGCGGCGATCGATTATTGTCTGGCTCATCCGCGCTGGCGCCTGTCGTTGCAGACCCACAAGATCCTCGGTGTGAAGTAACCAAGACGTCGTCCGCGGCCGAACGCGCACAACGACCGCCGCGCCACGCCCGGGACGGGGTTGCGGCGGTTCGCCGCTCTTGCGCCGGGCCGGCCCGTATTGCGCTGGACCAGCCCGGTCACTAGGGTTGAACGCGTTTTTTAAGCTGGGCACTCACCATCGGGACGCTTCCGCGCGACCCTCCGAAAAGAGTGGGGCCGTTAAGGGAAGCCGGGGACATGGCCAATAAAGTGATCAGCGCCGACGAGGCGATTGCGCTCATTCGCGACAACGACGTCGTGACCACCACAGGATTCGTGCAAAGCTGCATTCCGGAGGCGCTGCATGCGGCGCTGGAGAAGCGCTTCGTCGAGACGCAGCATCCGCGCGATCTGACGTTGATCATGACAGCCGGCGCCGGCGACAGCAAAGGGCTGGGCACCGGCCGCTTCTATCATGAGGGTCTGCTGCGCCGGGTTATCGCCGCCAATTTCGGCCGTATGCCGAAAGTCGCCCAGGCGGCTCAGGAGAATAAAATCCTTGGTTATAATCTGCCGCAGGGCGTGATTTCCCAGCTCTATCGCGCTTGCGCCGCTGGCCAGCCGGGCCTTTTCTCCAAGGTCGGCCTTTACACCTATGTCGACCAGCGCTTCGGCGGCGGCCGCGTCAACGACGTGACCACCGAAGACATCGTCAAATATCACAACATCAATGGCGAGGAGTGGCTCTTCTATATCGCCACCAAGATCGACGTCGCCTTTATCCGCGGCACCTCCGCCGATCCCTCCGGCAATATCAGCATGGAGAAAGAGGCGTTGGTGCTCGACAATCTCGCCCAGGCGATGGCGGCGCATAATAATGGCGGCCTTGTCATCGCCCAGGTCGAGCGCATTGTCGAACAGGGATCGATCAAGCCCAAGGACGTGCATGTGCCGGGCATTCTGGTCTCGGCGGTGGTCGTCGCCGATTCGCCGGAAATGCACCGCATGAATTATGGCTTGATCTACAACCCGGCGCTGGCTGGCGAGGTGCGCGTGCCGGTCGAGAAATTCGCCAAGATGCCGCTCGACGAGCGCAAGGTGATCGCGCGGCGCGCCTCCTTCGAACTGCCGCCGAACGGCGTGGTCAATCTCGGCGTCGGCGCGCCGGAGGGCATTGCGGCGGTCGCCAACGAAGAGAAGCTGACGCCCTATATCACCCTCACCACGGAGGCCGGCGCCATTGGCGGCGTGCTCGCGTCGGGATCGAGTTTCGGCGCAGCGACCAACGCCGACAGCATCATCCAGCAGAACCAGCAATTCGATTTCTATGACGGCGGCGGCCTCGACATGACCTGTCTCGGCATGGCCGAATGCGATCTGCAGGGCAACGTCAACACCTCGAAATTTGGCGGACGCCTCAATGGCTGCGGCGGCTTCATCAATATCAGCCAGAACGCGCGGCTGGTGATTTTCGCCGGGACCTTCACCAATGGCGGCCTGCGCGTCGAGGTCGTCGACGGCAAGGTGCACATTTTGCAGGAGGGCCGGAACAAGAAGTTCCTCAACTCCGTGGAGCAGATCACCTTCTCGGGCAAATATGCGCAAAAGCGCAAGCAGCCGGTCTATTATGTGACCGAGCGCTGCGTGTTCAAACTGGTCGAGAAGGGGCTGGAGCTGGTCGAAATCGCGCCCGGCATCGATATCGACAAGCACATCTTGCCCTACATGGACTTCAAGCCGGTCATCAACGAGCCGGAGCCGATGGATCGGCGTATCTTCATCGATGAGCCGATGGGGCTGATCAACGATCTGCTCAATCTCAACCTCGATCAGCGCATCACCTATGATGCGGCGCGTAACATTCTCTTCCTCAATCTTGAGGGCTGGATCGCGCGCACCAAGAAGGACATCGACGAAATGCGCAACGCGCTGGTCGCCGCCTGTCAGAAGGTCGGCAAGCGCGTCAATTCGGTGGTCAATCACGATGGCGCGCGGATCAACGAGGCGCTTTACGACGATTACGCCGAGATGATCGAATATCTCAGCCAGCATTACTATCTGACGACCACCCGCTACGCGACCTCGGCCTTCGCCCGCATGAAGATGAAAGAGGCGATGGCCAAGCGCGGCCTGCAACCGCATGTCTTCGAGCGCCGGGAGGCGGCCGAGACCTTCCTGCAGGTGGTCGGTAATGAGGAAAAGGCCCCGGCGTAAGCGCGGCGCGGTTATCTCAGACCAACGGCCGCCCTCGGGCGGCCGTTTTTCTTTTGGCGTGAGGGGGAGTGTCCCGTTGCCGTAAATCTCGCAATACATAGGAAATAGATATAATTTTTGTCAAAGAGGATAGGCTTTATCCTCATCATTATAGAAATATTTAGTCTCATTAATTAATTTATACAAATAAAAATCCAACGAATTGAGAAGACTATATCATTTGCTATGTAGATAACAAGAATTTGAGGAAAAATTTATTAAAAAGCATCTGAGCCTTGGTTTTATCAATGACTTGCTGTGAGGATTTAAATTACTCGAGGGCTAAGTATGCCAATTTTATTTTTGCTTATCTTGAAAGCCTCGAAAGACCCAGCATGAACCAGCAATGAATATCGAAAAAAACAAAATTGGCATAAAAAACCAAAATGAAGTCTTAAGTAGGCTTATTTGATAAATTGGAGGACAATCAGGTTCGTCGCTTAATTCAGAAAAATTACACCACCCACTGACGCCTTCATAATGGATTTTCTCTAAAAAGATTAATCGTGAGGTTAAATGATTTAGTTCCAACAATATTTCGGATGCAACGAGTAGCGCCCAAAGGGCGCATAGAAAAAAAGCAAGTCTAAAAAGGACTCTTTCAAAATTTCCTTTCAGGAGCATATTTTTATCCAGATTTAGTTGGTGATTATCATATTAATTTTTTTCAGTTATGAAAGAAAAAAATTAAATAAAAAATGATTTGCCCTCCAAAAAACCTCTAGATTTCATGCGATTGCTATCATGTAAAACAAACTCTGCCATCATTGCAATTGAGCTTTCCATTGCGAATGCATCTTCTTCGGGAAGCATTGAGACTTGTATCTTAATTCGGTATCGCTTGCATGATCGGAAATCCAGCATATGGATACACTGGCACGCCGATTGATCCTCCATGTAAGCAGTAGTAGTTCTGCGGCGGGAAGGTGTCGTTGTTGCGCATCACACACACTCATATTCGCGCAGTTTCATAACTGTTTCAATCGTGCCTAACAGAACTTTTCGTCGGCACAATTGAAAATCTCGCGGGTCTCGCCAAATGTGCCTTGGTGTTGGTGTCATTAATGCTTGATTTACCAATTCAATCAACTCCGGCCAAGGCAGCAAATGAATGGGATGGCCACGAAACACAATAATACTTTTGCCAGTTCTTTGGTCTATCATCTTGCAGAGTTCGTTCATGACCTTATCACTCCAAACATCGTAAATCCGGTTTAAGGACACATCGCCGCGGGAATTGCCCCCTTCGTGCAGGAAGAGTAGATCCTGCTCCGCGAAGATGTCGTTGTTGCACATCCCAACAACGGAGTCCGGGAATACATTCTTCATGCAGAACGCCGTGATCTTATGCGCGATAGATGCATCGCTTTCGAACGGATTGGCGTCGGTCAGAGTTTTCCCCGAAAGGATAGGGGTTGAACGCGGTCGCGGGAATCCTGACGAGTGTGAAGTTCAGTTTAGGTGTTTTCGTTCACATGCCTCCTTGACAATGAAAAATAGTAATTCGAATTCAGGTCCGTTATGAAAAGCATAGAGTCTACGAATATCTTTTGATTTTATGTTGGGAGATAATTTTCGGGCAGCGCGTGCGAAGATTTTGAACTCAATATCCAAATCCATGGCTACAAACTCCCATTTCGATGACGAGGTAGCCTAACATGGCTTGTCAAGAGGGTGAGCAACAAGCCATTTTTAAATATCAGAATATCATAAGAATATTATAAATCAGTAACTTATATGATATAAGTAAGTTCCGAACTAATACCGACATGCGCTGCATATTCGGAGATTTCAACTTCTCATGAGATAATTTAGCTGGCTTTCACCCTTTCCGCTCGATTGCGGACTTCAAAATCAATAGGAAATTCGCCTGATTTCGGTTTTCAGTCGCAATTTTGGCTACACGCTAGGCGTCGTCGCATATAAGCCGATCCTGACAAAGTCAGTTTCATAAGAGACGATTGTGGTTCCCTTGGATATCTGATCCGCGTGGGACTTTCTGGTATGGGAGCCGGAAGATCGTGTGCTCGGCAATCGTAAAGGAAATTCTTGTAGACACTTTCACTTATGCCCATTCCCCCTTGCGCCCGTCGATAAACGCATATAGATATCTTTATATCTTATATGAGGGTCTGGATGGCTGCGCAAAAAATCCTCGGGCTGGACCCGGTGCTGGCGGGGCTCAACGCCGCCGGCGAGGAAACGCGTCTGCGTCTCCTCGCCCTCCTTGCCCAGTCCGAACTGACCGTCAGCGAGGTGGTGACCATTCTTGGCCAGTCACAGCCGAGAATATCCCGACATCTCAAGCTGTTGGTCGAGGCCGGGCTGATCGAGCGCCGGCGCGAGGGCGCCTGGGCCTTTTTCCGTCTCGCCGCCTCGCCGGGAGCGGGGGCGCTGGCGGGCGATATTGTCGGCTGGCTCGATCCCGGGGACCCGGTGCTGGCCGAGGATCGGCTGCGACTCGCCGAGGTGCGTCACGCCCGCGCCGATACCGCCGCCCGTTATTTCGCCGCCCACGCCGCCGAATGGGACGACATCCGCTCGCGACACGCGCCGGAGGCGCAGGTCGAGGCGGCGATGCGCGCGGCCGTCGGCGCGCGGCCCGTGCGCTGCCTTGTCGATCTTGGCGCCGGCGCCGGGCGCATGCTTGAAATTTTCGCCCCGCTCGCGCAACGCGCCATTGGCGTCGATCTCTCTTCCGCGATGCTCGCTGTCGCCCGTGGGCGGCTGGAGGAGACAGGCCTCGCCAATGTGCAACTCCGGCAGGGCGATATGTATGCGCTTCCGATCGAGCGCAATTCCGCCGATCTGGCGATCTTGCACCAGGTGTTGCATTATCTCGACGATCCGGCGCGCGCCATTCGCGAGGCGGCTCGCATTCTCGCGCCCGGCGGCCGGCTGCTGGTCGTCGATTTCGCGCCGCACGCCGAGGAAGCGTTGCGCGACAAACATGCGCACCGTCGGCTGGGCTTCTCCAATGAGGAGATTTCCGGCCTGCTCGCCCAGGCCGGCCTCGAACCGATGTTGCATCGTGAACTCGCGCCGCCGAGCGGCGATAACGCCAAGCTTACCGTATCGCTCTGGCTGGCGCGCGATCCGCGCGTGATCGCCGATCCGCTTCCCGCCGCCTCCTACGAGACCGCCTGATGTTCAACGCCCTGCATCCCACCGCCTCGGGAAGCCGATTCCGGATTTCCTACGAATTCTTTCCGCCGAAGACGCCGGAAATGGAGACGCAGCTCTGGGAGACGGTGAAGCGTCTCGAAGCGCTGCAACCGCATTTCGTCTCCGTCACCTACGGCGCCGGCGGCTCGACCCGCGAGCGCACCCATCACATCGTCGCGCGCATCGCGGGCGAGACGGATATGAAACCGGCGGCGCATCTCACCTGCGTCGCGGCCTCGCGCCAAGAGATCGACGCCATCGTGCAGGATTACTGGGATGTCGGCGTTCGCCACATCGTCGCGCTGCGCGGCGATCCGCCCGGCGGCGTCGGAACCCGTTTTATGCCCAATCCGCTCGGCTATCCGTCCTCGACGCATCTCGTGCGCGGCATCAAATCTATCGCTGATTTCGAGGTCTCGGTCTCCGCCTATCCCGAGGGCCATCCGGAAAGTCGCTCGATCGATCAGGATATCGACGCGCTGAAAGCCAAGGTCGACGCCGGCGCGACGCGCGCCATCACCCAGTTTTTCTTCGATAACGACATCTACCTGAAATTCCGCGACCGGGCGCGCGCCAGCGGCGTCACGATTCCGATCGTTCCCGGCATCATGCCGATCCGCAATTTCCGTCAGGTCGCTGGCTTCGCCGCCAGGGCCGGCGCCTCTGTGCCGCGCTGGGTCGCCGAGCGTTTCGAGGGTCTCGAAAACGATCCGGAAACTCATGCGCTCGTCGCCGCGACGACGGTCGTCGAGCAAGTCATGGGATTGGCGCGCGCCGGCGTCGAGGAATTTCATTTCTACACCAACAACCGGGCCGACATGGTCTTCGCCATTTGTCATTTGCTCGGCGTTCGTCCCGTTCGCGAGAAAGCAGACGCATGACCTTCGATAAAAATCACGGCCCCGAGATCCTCAAAGCGCTCGAAACGGCGGCGGCGAGCCGAATCCTGATCCTCGACGGCGCGATGGGCACCATGATCCAGCGCCACAAGTTCGAGGAAGAGGATTTTCGCGGCGACCGGTTCGCAGATCATCCGAAAGATCTTCGCGGCAACAACGATCTCCTGATCCTGACGCAACCCGAGGCGATCAAGGCGATCCATGTCGCCTATCTCGACGCCGGCGCCGATATCATCGAGACCAACACCTTTTCCTCGACGACGATCGCGCAGGCCGATTATGGTCTGGAGCCTATCGCTTACGAGCTTAATTTCGCTGGCGCCAAACTCGCGCGCGCGGCGGCGGACGAGGTGGCGGCCCGCACTGGCGTTCGCCGTTTTGTCGCGGGCTCAATCGGCCCGACCAACCGAACGGCGTCGATTTCGCCAGACGTTTCCAATCCGGGTTTTCGCGCCGTCACATTCGATGAATTGCGTGCAGCCTACAAGGAGGCGGCGCTGGGACTGATCGCTGGCGGCGCAGATATTCTGCTCGTCGAAACGATCTTCGATACCCTCAACGCCAAGGCGGCGATTTATGCGCTGGAGGACGCCTTCGACGAGGTTGGCACGCGCTTCCCGATCATGATTTCGGGCACGATCACCGATCTTTCAGGCCGCACGCTGTCGGGCCAGACGGCGATCGCTTTCTGGAATTCGCTGGCGCACGCCAAGCCGTTTTCCATCGGCTTCAACTGTGCGCTTGGCGCGCGCGAGATGCGTCAGCACATCGTCGAGATCGGCCGCGTCGCCGATACGCGCGTCTGCGCTTTTCCAAACGCCGGCTTGCCGAACGAATTCGGTCTCTACGACGAGAGCCCGGAATATATGGCAGAACTCGTCGGCGAATTCGCCGCCGCCGGCCTCGTCAATGTTTTGGGCGGTTGCTGCGGCACCACGCCGGATCATATTCGCGCCATTGCGCAAACGATAAAAGACAAGGCGCCGCGCGTCGTGCCGACGATCGCGCCGCTGCTGCGGCTTTCGGGGCTTGAGCCCTTTACGCTGACCAAAGACATTCCTTTCGTCAACGTCGGCGAACGCACCAATGTCACCGGCTCCGCGAAATTTCGCAAGCTGATCACCAATGGCGATTACACCGCCGCGCTGGATGTCGCGCGCGATCAGGTGGCGAATGGCGCGCAGATCATCGATGTGAATATGGATGAGGGCCTGCTCGACTCCCAGCAAGCGATGGTCGATTATCTGAATCTGCTCGCCGCCGAGCCCGATATCGCGCGCGTGCCGTTAATGGTCGACTCCTCGAAATTCGAGGTCATCGAAGCTGGGCTGAAATGCCTTCAGGGCAAGGGCGTGGTGAATTCGATCTCGCTCAAGGAGGGCGAGGAGAAATTCATCGAGGAAGCGCAGAAAGTGCGCCGATACGGCGCCGCTGTCGTCGTTATGGCCTTCGATGAGAAGGGCCAGGCCGATACGCTCGCCCGCAAGATCGAGATTTCGGCCCGCGCCTATAAAATCCTCACCGAGACCGTCGGCTTTCCGCCGCAAGACATCATCTTCGATCCCAATATCTTCGCGGTCGCGACAGGCATTGAGGAACACGAAAATTATGGCGTCGATTTCATCGACGCGGCGCGCGCCATCAAACGCGATCTTCCCCACGCCCATGTTTCGGGCGGCGTTTCCAATCTCTCCTTTTCTTTCCGCGGCAACGAGTCTGTGCGCGAGGCGATGCATTCGGTGTTCCTCTATCACGCCATCGCCGCCGGCATGGACATGGGGATCGTCAACGCCGGCCAGCTCGCGGTTTACGCCGAGATCGATCCGGAATTGCGCGAGGCCTGCGAGGATGTCGTGCTCAACCGGCGACGCGACGCGACCGAGCGCCTCGTCGAAATGGCGGAAAAATTTAAGGGCGCAGGGGCGCGCGCGCAGGAGAAAGATGTCGCCTGGCGCGAGGCGAGCGTCGAGAAGCGGCTCGAATATGCGCTGGTCAATGGTCTGACAGACTACATCGAGGTCGATGTCGAGGAAGCCCGACAAAAGGCGAGCCGGCCGCTGGAAGTGATCGAGGGGCCGCTGATGGACGGCATGAATGTCGTTGGCGATCTGTTTGGCGCCGGCAAGATGTTCCTGCCGCAGGTTGTGAAATCGGCGCGCGTGATGAAACAGGCCGTGGCCTATCTGATGCCTTACATGGAGCAGGAGAAGGATGCGCGCTCCTCGGCGGGCAAGATCCTGCTGGCGACGGTCAAGGGCGATGTTCACGATATTGGCAAGAATATCGTCGGCGTCGTTCTCGGGTGTAATAATTTCGAGGTGATCGATCTCGGCGTGATGACGCCGGCGGCGAAGATTCTCGATGTCGCCAAAAAAGAGCAGGTCGATATAATCGGTCTTTCCGGACTGATCACTCCGTCGCTTGACGAGATGTGCTTTGTCGCCGCCGAGCTGGAGCGCGAAGGACTCGACATGCCGCTGTTGATTGGCGGCGCCACGACGAGTCGCGTTCACACCGCCGTCAAGATCAGTCCGAATTACATGCGCGGGCAGGCGGTATACGTCACCGACGCCAGCCGCGCCGTCGGCGTTGCCCAGGCGCTGGTGTCGCAAAAGACGCGCGCCACCTACATCGCCGATACCCGCGCCGAATATCAGCGGGTGGCCGAAGCCCATGCAAAGGCGCAAGCCGATAAACAGCGCGTGTCGCTGGCGCAGGCGCGCGCCAACGCCTTCAAAATCGACTGGGACAAATATACGCCGACGAAACCAACGTTTTTCGGCGCCCGCGCCTTTGCGAGTTACGATGTCGCGGAGCTTGTGCCCTATATCGACTGGACGCCTTTTTTCCAGACCTGGGAATTCAAGGGCCGCTTTCCGGCCCTGCTTGACGATCCGGAGCGCGGGGAAGCGGCGCGCAGACTTTACGACGATGCGCAGTCAATGCTGAAGCGCATCGTCGAGGAGCGCTGGTTCACGCCCAAGGCGGTAATCGGTTTCTGGCCAGCGAACGCCGAAGGCGACGATATCGCGCTCTATAGCGGCGAGTCGCGCTCAGACGCCATCGCCACTTTCCACACGCTGCGTCAGCAGCTGTCGAAACGCGACGGAAAATCCAACACGGCGCTGGCCGATTTTGTCGCGCCGAAACAAAGCGGCAAGGCCGATTACATCGGCGCCTTCGTCGTCACCGCCGGCGCCGAGGAAGAAAAGATTTCCGCCCGCTATGCGCGCGCCAATGATGATTACGGTTCGATCATGGTGAAGGCCCTGGCCGATCGCATCGCTGAAGCGTTCGCCGAGCGCATGCACGAACGGGTGCGGCGAGAATTTTGGGGATATGCGACAAAGGAAAACTATCGGCCGGAGGAGTTGCTGGCGGAGAACTATGCTGGCGTGCGTCCAGCGCCCGGTTATCCGGCGCAGCCGGATCATACAGAAAAAGCGACCTTGTTCGATCTGCTTGATGTGACCAAGCGCACCGGCGTCACCCTCACCGAGAGTTTTGCGATGACGCCTGCGGCGTCGATCAGCGGTCTGTATTTTGCTCATCCTGAGGCGCATTATTTTGGCGTCGCCAAGGTGGAGCGCGATCAGGTCGAGGATTATGCGCGACGCAAGGGGATGAGCATCGCTGAGGTCGAGCGCTGGCTGTCGCCAATCCTCAATTACGAGCCGGCGGCGCTGGCGGCGGCGGAATAACCGTCGCGCCGGTTCTGCACGGCGGCCGTTTGGTTCATGTCGAACTGGAGTAATGACGAGATGTCGATGACCTCCGTTTCCCGCGCCGCTTCGCCGTTGACGCTTGCCTTATGGATTGGCGTCGGCGTGCTGGCGCTGTTCTCTCTCTACACGCTGGCGATCGCGCGCGGCGAACCGGTTAACGCCATGTGGCTGGTCGCCGCCGCTGTCGGCGTCTACGCTATCGGCTATCGTTTCTATTCGCGCTTTATCGCCGAGCGCGTTCTGCGGCTTGATGCAACCCGTCGAACGCCGGCGTATCGTCACAATGACGGGCTCGATTATGTGCCGACCGACAAATGGGTCCTTTTTGGTCATCATTTTGCGGCCATCGCCGGCGCGGGTCCGCTGGTCGGCCCGGTGCTCGCGGCGCAAATGGGGTATCTGCCTGGAGCCCTGTGGCTATTGACCGGCGTCATTTTCGCCGGCGCCGTTCAAGATTTTGTCGTGTTGTTTATTTCGACGCGACGCGATGGTCGTTCGTTGGGCGATCTGATCAAGACCGAGATGGGGCCTGTCCCTGGCGTCATCGCCATGCTCGGCATTCTTTCGATCATGATCATCCTGCTCGCTGTGCTGGCGCTGGTCGTCGTCAAAGCCCTGGCCGATAGTCCCTGGGGCGCCTTCACGGTGTTTGCGACATTACCCATCGCCGTATTCATGGGGGTCTACGGCCGTTATTTGCGGCCCGGTCATATCGGCGAAATGTCAGCGATCGGCTTCGTGTCGCTCATCGCCAGCATCGCCTTCGGCCGCACCGTCGCCGAAACGCCGGCGCTGGCGGCGCTGTTCACCTACCGTGGCGAGACTCTCGCACTGATGCTCATCGCCTACGGTTTTGTGGCCGCCGTGCTGCCAGTCTGGCTCCTGCTTGCGCCGCGCGATTATTTGTCCACCTTCCTCAAGATCGGCACGATCCTGTCGCTGGCGCTGGGCATTTGCGTCGTCTGGCCGCAACTGCGGATGCCGGCGATCAGTCGTTTCATTGATGGTTCGGGGCCGGTTTTCGCCGGCAGCGTGTTTCCTTTCCTGTTCATCACCATCGCTTGCGGCGCCGTATCGGGTTTCCATGCGCTGGTCTCATCCGGCACAACGCCGAAAATGATCGCCGACGAAACCCAGACGCGCTTCATCGGCTACGGCGCCATGCTGATGGAGTCTTTTGTTGCGGTCATGGCGCTGATTGCGGCCAGTGTTCTGGAGCCCGGCGTCTATTTCGCCATGAACAGCCCGCCGGCGATGATCGGCGTAACGCCGGAAGCCGCCGCCTCGGCGATTTCCGGCTGGGGTTTTGCCATCACGCCCGACGCGCTCGCCAGCGTGGCGGCGAATGTCGGCGAAAAGACCATTCTCTCACGCACGGGGGGCGCGCCGACCCTGGCGGTCGGCATGGCGACGATCCTGTCCTCGGTTGTCGGCGGCGCGACTGCGATGTCGTTCTGGTATCATTTCGCGATTCTTTTCGAGGCGTTGTTCATCCTCACCACGATCGACGCCGGCACTCGCGTTGCCCGCTTCATGATTCAGGATCTGGTTGGAACATTCATTCCCGCGTTTCGGGACACGAAATCATGGCTCCCCAATCTGATCGCCACCGCCATTGCGGTTTCGGGCTGGGGCTATTTTCTCTATCAGGGCGTTATTGATCCGCTCGGCGGAATCAACACATTGTGGCCGCTGTTCGGCATCGCCAATCAGATGCTGGCGGCGATTGCCTTGACTCTGTGCGTTGTGGTGCTGTTCCGGATGAAACGCGACCGCTATGCGTTCATCGCCATTCTCCCGACGCTTTGGCTCTACACTTGTACGATCACGGCCGGGCTGGAGAAAATCTTTCACAGCGACTCGCGCATCGGTTTTCTCGCCCATGCGCGGAAATTCTCCGACGCCGTCGAAAATGGCAAGATATTGGGGCCGGCCAAAACGCTGGAAGATATGCGCAGAGTGATCTTCAACGATTATGTCGATGCTGGCCTTTGCGTGATTTATATCGCCCTGGTGCTCGCCATGATCGGCTTCGCGCTGGCCGCCATCCGCCAGGCGCGATCGGCCAAAGGCGTCACCACCAGGGAGAGCGAGGATGAACTGCTGCAGCCTGCCGGGGCTTGACGTCAGGAAAATCGCCGGCAAATTGCGCGCCGGCGCGCGGTTGATGGTGGGGCAGGGCGATTATGACGCCTATGTCGCTCACATGCGCACCCGTCATGAAGAAGTCGACGTTCTGTCGCCTTCCGAATATTTCCGCGCCCGTGAAAAAGCCCGCTACGGCGGCAGCGGCGAGCGCGCCTTCCGCTGTTGCTGATGGCGGCTTCCAAACGATCAGCGTCCGGGATGGTCCTTGCGTCATGAAGGCCGGGGAAATGACTCGCGAGGCGCTGATCGCGCTGCTCGACTGGTATGTCGAGAGCGGTGTCGATCTCGCCCTCGACGACGCCCCGCATGATCGTTACGCAGATAGCGCTGGCGCGCCAACGACTGCCAAGGCTCCCGAAGCGTCGTTTGTCGCACCGCCGCCTGACCCCCGGTCGTCACAACCTGCGCCGGCGAGCCGTCCACGCGTCGACGCCAAAACAGTAGCCGCGCCCGACGCCGCGATCCGCGCCGCTCAAACAGAAGCCGCCGCCGCGTGCGATCTCGACGATCTGGCTCAACGCCTGGCGCAATTCCCCCATGCGCCGTTTCGCGACATGGCCGAGCATTTCCTTTTCGCCATCGGCCCGTCGCGCCCGAAGCTCATGGTCTTCGACGCCGCGCCGGGCGCGAGCGAGGAATCGAGCGGCGTGGCCTTCAGCGGCGAACGCGCGCAGTTGCTCGACAATATGCTGGCGGCGATCGGACAATCGCGCGAAACCACGCGTCTCGCCTATGTCGCGCCTTGGCGCCCGCCGGGCGACAAGCTGGCGACGCCGCAGGAGGCGGCGATCTTCGCGCCCTTTGCGCAAAGACATGTCGAGCTGGCGCGGCCTGAGATTTTTTTGCTGTTAGGCGAAACGCCGGCGCGGGCGCTGCTGGGGATAAACGAATCCGTGTCGAAATTTCGCGGCGAGTGGTTCGAGCCCACATTCGGCGCCCACAGGTCGCGCGCGATGGTGTTTTCAAGCCTGGATGCGATGCTGAAAAGCTGGTCTCTCAAGCCTGCGGCCTGGCGCGATCTGCGCGTCGTCGCAGCCGCGTTACAAGCCTCAGGGTGACGGGCGGCTCTATTCCGCCGCCGCGTCCGTCTTGCCGCCGCCAAAACGCTGCACGACGTAATCGTCGACGATCCGGGTGAATTCCTCGGCGATGCCCTCGCCGCGCAGCGTCATCGCCTTCTTGCCGTCGATGAACACCGGCGCCGCCGGCGTTTCGCCGGTGCCAGGCAATGAAATGCCGATGTCGGCGTGTTTGGATTCGCCGGGGCCGTTCACGATGCAGCCCATCACAGCGACATTGAGCGCCTCGACGCCGGGATATTGCGCGCGCCAGATCGGCATCCGTTCCCGGATATGCCCCTGAATGTCGCGCGCCAGCTCCTGAAAAACCGTCGAGGTGGTGCGACCGCAGCCGGGACAGGCGGCGACCAGCGGCACGAAGGTGCGAAAGCCCATGGTTTGCAGGATTTCCTGCGCGACGCGCACTTCCTGCGTACGGTCGCCGCCGGGCTCCGGCGTCAGGGACACGCGAATAGTGTCGCCGATCCCATCCTGCAAAAGGACGCCCAGCGCCGCGGCCGAGGCGACAATGCCCTTCGACCCCATGCCAGCTTCGGTGAGGCCCAGATGCAGCGCGTAATCGCTGCGTTGCGCCAGCATACGATAGCAGGCGATGAGATCCTGCACGGCGGAGACCTTCGCAGAAATCACGATCCGGTTCTTCGGCAGGCCGATGTCCTCGGCGCGCTGCGCCGATGTCAGCGCCGAGCGCACCAGCGCCTCGCGCATGACAGCGCGGGCGTCTATCGGCCGGTCGGAGCTGGCGTTGAGATCCATCAGATGAGTGAGCAGCTCCTGATCGAGCGAACCCCAATTGGCGCCGATGCGCACCGCCTTGTTGTGTTCGGCGGCGAGTTCGACAATGGCGGAGAATTGTTTGTCTCTCTTGTCCTTGAATCCGACATTGCCGGGATTGATGCGATATTTGGCCAGGGCCTCTGCGCAGGCCGGGTGATCGGCGAGCAGCTTGTGGCCGATGTAGTGAAAATCCCCGACAAGCGGGACAGCGACGCCCATCCGGGCGAGCTTGTCGCGAATATGCGGCACGGCCGCAGCGGCTTCGTCGCGGTCCACGGTGATGCGCACCAGCTCCGATCCAGCCTGCGCCAGCGCCGCGACCTGTGCGACAGTCGATTCGACGTCGGCGGTGTCAGTGTTGGTCATGGATTGCACGACGATCGGCGCGCCGCCGCCAACCATGACGGCCCCCGGGCCCTCGCCGATCCGCACGCCCTGGGTGCGGTGACGCCCCGCCGGTTCGGCGGAGACGGGATCGGGCAGGCGCGTTTCGATAGCCTCGCGCGACAAAACATCGGTCATGGACGTTCGGCTCCGGTGCTAACCGCCCCTCCACAGGTGCGCAGCCGTTGCACGGCGCGCGAGCCCGGCGGGCGGTCCATTCGAGCATTGCTGTCCGCGACGGGGGGCACCCATCAGGGAAGCATGCGTTCTAGGTCGCCCGGATTGGCGCGCAGGTCAAGCTTGACCGATCTTGGCGCGCGGATCGTAGGGGCGCTGCTCGCGCATTTCGCGCATTTGCGTCTGGAACTCGGCGTCGGGCGCATCCGGCAGCATCAATTTCAGCGTCACAAACAGATCGCCGGCCGGTTTATCGTCTGCGGCGGGCAGGCCCTTGCCGCGCAAACGCAGGATTTGACCGCTATTGGCGCCGGCGGGGATCGCCAACTCCACCTTGCCCTCAAGCGTCGGGGCCTGAATTTTGGCGCCCAGCGCCGCCTCGTAAATCGTCACGGGCAGGTCGAGCCGCAGGTGGCGGCCATCCAGTTTGAACCAGGGGTGCGGGGCCGCCTTCACCGTCACCAGCACATCGCCCGATTCGCCGCCGCCAACGCCCGGCTGTCCCTGTCCGCGCAGGCGGATTTGCTGCCCGTCCTCGATGCCGGCGGGAATTTTGACGTCGATGGCGCGACCGCCCGGCAGGATCATCCGCGCTGAGCCGCCCCGCCCGAGCGTCTCGAGCGATACGGTGGCTGAGGCCGCAACGTCGTCACCGCGGGTCGGCCGCATCCCGGCGCCACGGCGGCGGCCGCCGCTAAACAGATCGAAAAAATCCTCGAAGCCGCGCGTCCCGCTGGCGTTGCCGCCGCCGAAATTGAAGTCGAAATGCGTCTCGCCGGTTCGACCGCTGCGCGAAAAGCCGCCCGGTCCGCCGGCGCCAAAGCCTTCAAAGCCGCGCGGCTTGCCATCGGCGCCGATTTCGCCCCGATCGAAGCGCGACTTCTTGGTCTCGTCCCCCAGGATTTCGTAGGCGGAGTTGATTTCCGCAAATCGTTCCTTGGATTTGGGGTCTTTGTTCGTGTCCGGATGGAATTTCTTGGCGAGCTGGCGATAGGCCTTCTTGATGTCGGTCTCGTTCGCCGACTTGGAGACGCCCAGAACCTCATAAGGATCGCGCATGGGTTTTTTCTGGCCCGAGTAAGTCTCCCCCCGAAGGCGCAGGGGCGAGAAATGTATTTTCAGATGGAGAAAAAACGCCGTTTGCGCAAGTCGCATTGACGCCGGATGTGTCGTCGACGTCAAATCACCCTGTTTTTCAGACTTTTTTTCCGTAGGGCGGTTTTTCTCCCCTGTGCGAACCTGCTGTTTTTGAATCCGCTTTCACCCGGATCAGCGACCACTCCGCAGTTTTGTCGCGGCAGGCGGAGCCTTCGATTCGCTCTGAATCGCCAGCCGCCTCGATGTTGGCGACGAAGGCGCGGCAGATCCGGCCGTCCAGCGGGTAGGGTGATCCGGTCGGATGGAAAGCCCCATGCGCTCCAGAAGCGGGATTATCCCAGTTGACGGTCTGACCGCTGCCCTGAGGGTCCAGCGCCGTGCCCAATGCCGCCATGGCGCGTCGGCTGTCCTCGGCGTCGAGACTTTTCGACAGCTTCAGATTTTGTGGGGTGAGCGCCGCCAGCCGCCCCGGGGATCTGGCGATTGAGCCGGTGACGTCATGGTCCACGCCGCCCCACATGGCGGGTCCCGTCACGGGCACGGCCATTGAGCAGCCTGAGAGAGCGGCGGCGAGCGAAGCCGCCGATGCGATGCGAACTCCGAGGCTGGATTGAGGAAAAGCCCCCCGGGGGCTATGTCTTTCACGCGGCAATGTTACATACACCCTACAAATACGCTTTGGGCCTTCCAGCGACCCTTGAAAGGATTTTCGCGTGAACCCGTTAACGTCAGGTGACTTTGTTGAGGCGGAAGAGCCTTTCGCATTGTTCGAGGCGTGGTTTGCGGAGGCTGGCAAATCGGAGATCAACGATCCCAACGCCATGGCCCTGGCCACGGCGGACCCCGACGGCTTGCCTGACGCGCGCATGGTGCTGCTCAAGGACTGGTCGGCCGAGGGCTTTGTTTTCTACACCAACGCCGAAAGCGCGAAGGGTCGCCAACTCGCCGAAAATATGCAGGCCGCCTTGCTGTTTCACTGGAAATCCCTGCGGCGTCAGGTGCGTGTGCGGGGGCCGGTGACGCCGGTCAGCGACGCCGAGGCCGACGCCTACTACGCCAGCCGGCCGCGCGACTCGCGCATTGGCGCCTGGGCGAGCCAGCAGTCGCGGCCGCTTGAAAGCCGGTTTGCGCTTGAAAAATCCGTCGCTCAATACGCCACGAAATATGCGCTTGGCGATATTCCCCGCCCTCCTTACTGGCGCGGATTCAGGGTCACGCCCCTGGCGATGGAATTCTGGTCGGATCGGCCGTTCCGACTGCATGACCGCGTTCGTTTCACGCGCGATTCTGCTGATGCGGCGTGGCGCAAGAATCGTCTCTACCCCTGATGCCGTCGTCTCGCGGACGATTTGGAGTTTTCCTGGCCGTGTTCGTCCTCGCCGCTGCGCCGGCGCCGGCGCAGAGCCTGTTCGAAATGCTGACCGGCGGGGGGCGGGCGGAGACGCCGCGTCCATCGCCGGAGTCCCCCGCCACAGCCGCGCCCAGATCGTCGCCAAGCCGACCGGAGACCAAAAGGAAGAAGCCAGCAGCGCCCAAATCGGCGGATCGGGTTTCCAAAACGCCAGCCGGCGCCGCCGAGCCGCCCCCCGCCGCAGATGCGCCAGCGCCCCCTTACGAGCCAGAGACTTTGCGGTTATCCGAAATCCTTGGCGCGCTCGCCTTTTTGCAGGATCTGTGCCGCGAGGGCGATGGCGAAGACTGGCGCAACAAGATGACGGCGCTGCTCGACGCCGAGACGCCGTCAGGACCGCGACGCGACAAATATATCGCCGCCTTCAATCGCGGATTTCGCGGCTATGAGTTGACCTACCGCTCCTGCACGCCCAATGCGCGCGCCGCGATCGCGCGTTATCTCGATGAGGCAAGCAGGATCGCCGGGGACCTCGCCTATCGCTACGGCGGGGCTTAACCATTACGAGCCCGGGGGATTAACCCTCTGGCGAGAGCTTGCTCGCGTCCCGCAGCGAGGTTGGCTAGTATGCCTGTCATGAATTCTTCAACTGCTCCCGAAGTCGCCAACCGCGAACAACATCTCGCCGCGCTCGATTACGTCACCGAAGCTTTCGCCGAGGCGATGCTCGCTGGCATCGAAAGCAATTCCTTCGCACAGGCGGCGCTTGACGCGGCCTTGCTGGAGTTTGTCGCAACCTGGGGTGAGGAATGGGCGGCCCGCCTCGCCGAGGCGTTGCCCGGACGCATTCGCGCCGGCGAATTCTCGCTCTCCGCGCGCCATTAGGCCGCGACGATCCGGCTGCGGCAATCCGCGCCTGACTTTTGCCGGAGAATGAGTCAAAAGGACCTGGCGTAACGGCGCAGGCGGGCGATCATCGCGCAGTCCCTCGCGTCTGATGACTCCCGACGGCGCGCGCCGCAGACGCTTGACGACTTCATGCCACGAACGCTCTTGTGCCTCGCCCGTCATGGCGAGACCAACTGGAACATCGAACGCCGTTTTCAGGGCCAGTTCGACATCGCGCTCAACGCTCGCGGCCGCGCGCAGGCGCAGGCGCTCGCCAGGGAGCTGTCTGACGCCGCCTTCGATTGCGTGTATTCGAGCGATCTGTCGCGGGCCAGCGTCACAGCCGAGGCGGTGGCCGGGCCGCGCGGTTTGCCAGTTATCCGGCAGACCGACCTGCGCGAGAAAAGCGACGGCGTCTGGCAGGGCCACACCCATGCCGAAGTGCAGGTGATTTATGCGGATCTCTATCCGCATTACCTCAGTCGCAATCCGGATTTCGCGGCCCCCGAGGGCGAAACGCTTCACGCTTTTCGCGACCGCATCGCCGCCGCGCTGACGCGCATCGCGCAGCTGAATCCTGGCCGACGCGTGCTGCTCGTCGCTCACGCCGGGGTGTTGGACATCGCCTGGCGCCTGGCGACGGGCGCGGATTTATCGGTCAAGCGCGAACATCCGGTGCTCAACGCCACGCCGAACTGGATCGCCTTCGAGGACGGTCGGTGGTCCCTGGTCGACTGGGCGCAGCCCGAGGGACGGGCGGAGGTCGCCGCGCCCTGGGATGGCCGTCATCTGCCGCGTCGTCCGGCGGCGCGGGCGCTGATCGTCGAGCCGCAGGGGCGGATTCTGTTGGCGCGCTACGCCGGCGGCCTCTCGCCGCATTTCATCGATCTCGGCCACGATCATTTCTGGGGCACGCCGGGGGGGGCGCTGCGTGAGGGCGAGAGCTATCCCGAGGCGCTGAAACGCGAACTCTTCGAGGAGATTGGTTTCGAACTGGTCGATCATCCTGGCCGCGTCGTGGCGACGCGCGAATTTCCGATGGAGCTGGGCGACGACTGGCATCAGGCGATCGAGCGCTACTATCTGATCCGCACGCCGATGTTCGATCCCGCGCCGCAAGCGCCGACGCCGGAAGAACAGACCCATCTTACCGGTTGGCGCTGGTGGAGCCGCGAGGAAATCGCCGAGTCGAAAGAGCTGATTTTTCCGGAAGGTCTGGCGGCGCTGGTGGGAAAGCTGGCGGGCTGAGGAAGTTGAACGGATCGATTACTTCCAAAAGACCTCAAGATCATCATCATCGCCCGCGCCGACAGATCGCAAAACCGCCGGCATTGCCTGTCGGGGGGATTAAATCCGGCCTTTTTTCATCAGCCATAGCGCCGCAATAAATATTCCTTTCGAGACCGGCAGCAACGCCAGGGCGCTGATGATCGTCATCGCCATCACGATTAGCCCCTCCTGCCACCAGAGCAGCGCGGCGTGCATTTCGAGAAAAATCAGCAGCGGGATCACGATATGGGCGACGAGGCCGATGGTGAGCCACGCCGGCCCGTCGTCCGCGTCGAGCCCCTCGAAGCTCTCGCCACAGGCGGGGCAGCGTTCGGCGCGTTTGAGATAGCCGTCGAAAATCTTGCCCGCGCCGCAGGCGGGACAGCGCCGTCGCGCCCCGCGCAGCAGGCAGGTCAAGGTTGTGGGCGCGTTAGTCATGCTTCCATCGATTTTTTGAGCGGCCTCGCCGGCGTCAAGGATTTCTTCATAAACGAAAAGCCCGAATCGCGCTGTCCCGATTCGCGCGCCTTTTGTTCGCCGCCTGTGCCGCCGGTCCCGATACGGGACAGATGCTCGCGGCCGCGACGGCGCCTTTGGTTAACCCTGTTGTGCGCTGTCGCCCTGGCGGTGGACCCGCCATTGCAAAGCCTCCCGGTCTGGTTTAGCTCGACCCTCGTCTTTTCCGCCGTTTTGTTCGGCTTATCGCAGGCGAGGCGCGCCGCGCCTTTGCGGCGGTCGCGCGTCTTGCCCTGTCACATCGATCCATCACTCCAGACGGAGCGTTTTCATGAAACTTCCCAATCAGTTCTATCGTCCGCTGGCCATTGGGGCGCCGGCGCCCTACCGCGAACCGCCGGTCAAGGTCGAGCGCATGATTCACTTCGTGCCGCCGCATCTCGAAAAATTCCGCGCCAAGGTTCCGGATATCGCAAAACAGGTCGATGTCGTGCTGGGCAATCTTGAGGATGCGATCCCGGCCGACGCCAAGGAGGCGGCGCGCGCTGGCTTCATCGAGATGGCCAAAGCGGTCGATTTTGGCGCGACCGGTCTGTGGACCCGCATGAATTCGCTGAATTCGCCGTGGGCGCTCGACGACATGATCGAGGTTGTCGGCGCGGTCGGCAATAAACTGGATGTGGTGATGCTTCCCAAGGTCGAGGGACCGTGGGACATCGCCTATCTCGATCAGTTACTGGCCCAGCTTGAGGCGAAGAACGGCGTCGCCCGGCCGATCATGATCCATGCGATTCTTGAAACCGCCGAGGGGGTCAAGAACGTCGACGCGATTGCGGCGGCGAGCCCGCGCATGCACGGCATCTCGCTCGGACCAGCCGATCTCGCCGCCTCGCGCGCGATGAAGACCACCCGCGTCGGCGGCGGCCATCCGGAATACAAGGTGATCGCCGACTCCGAGGGCGAGGCGCCGCGCGCCGCCTTCCAGCAGGATCTCTGGCACTACACCATCGCCAAAATGGTCGACGCCTGCGCTTCCGCCGGCATCAAGGCATTCTATGGGCCGTTTGGCGATTTCTCCGATCCGGCCGCCTGCGAAGCCCAGTTCCGCAACGCCTTTCTGCTCGGCTGCGCCGGCGCATGGTCGCTGCATCCTACCCAGATCGACATCGCCAAGCGTGTGTTTTCCCCAGATCCGAAGGAAGTGGCTTTCGCCAAACGCGTGCTGGAGGCGATGCCCGATGGCACCGGCGCGGTCATGATTGATGGCCGCATGCAGGATGATGCGACCTGGAAACAATGCAAGGTCGTTGTCGATCTGGCGAAACAGGTGGCGGCGAAAGACGCGGATTTCGCAGCGATATACGGACTTTGAGCTGATTGACGGCTATGAGTCGAAGGGCGGCCGACGCGATCCCGCGTCGGCCGTAAAGATTCGTGGAGAATCAGAGTTTCTCCAGCGTCGACTCCGCGCTTGAGACAGTCGCGACGCTGGAGTTTTCCTCAATATTGATCCAGTCGACCACGCCATCGTTGATGATGGCGGAGAAACGTTTGCCGCGGACGCCCAGACCAAATTCCGTCAAATCGAGATCAAGGCCGGCGGCTTTCGCAAACACCCCCGATCCATCGGCCAGACCGTCAATTTTATCGCTGGCTCCACTGTCCTTCAGCCAGTGATCCAGCGTGAACACATCGTTGACCGCCGTTACCGCGATAGCGTCAACACCCCTGGCGCGAATGTCGTCGGCCTTCGCGATGAACCCCGGCAGATGTTTGGCGTGACAGGTCGGCGTATAGGCCCCGGGAACCGAGAACAGCGCGATTTTGCGTCCGGCGAAATAATCTTTCGCCTTGACTGGCTCAGGGCCGTTTTGGCCCATGCGGGTAAATGTCGCGTCGGGGATGCGGTCGCCGGCTTTCAGGGTCATGTGCGCTCTCTTTCTGGTTTTTGCTCCAGCTCTGACTTAGGGCGCCCGGGCTAAATAAAAATCCCGCTTGTGAGGCGGTCGCTGCGGAGTCATCATTAAAAGAAATTTTGGTCGTCGGGCGACGTCTCATTCAACGATCGAGCCGCAGGAGGCCTGACCATGTCGAACCGTTCCGACGAAACGCCGCACGCCTGGGTCTGGAGCCAGTATCGCGGAGAACTGGCGGGCAGCGCGCCCGTGGGGGCTGAGCAGGCGCTGTCGGCCGCAAATACCGTCACGTCGGAGGGGTCAAAGCCATCAGCCGGCGGCGCCGGGGCGGCCCCGGGGATTGTGACCGGCGCAGGCGCTCATGAAAGCAGGGGATCGACCGGACCAATTCTGGCGGCGCTCATTCTGACAATTTTGGGCTTGTTGTGGCTGGCGTCCGCTGACAAGAATCACGAGGCGAATGACGGGAAGGGCGCTACGCCGTCTGTCACCACCTCGACGGAGCCGTCCCCGGCCCCGGCCTCACCCCCGGTTTCTTCCGGGGCGACCGCTGTCCAGCCTCCCCCAGAGCCCGCGCCGACCGCCAGCCCTGCTGCGCCGGGGCCCGCAAGCGAACATCATGGGGCCCAGCGGCGTCAGCGGCGTCATCGTTGACGCGCCAGACGGCTTGGTAGCGCGTTTCCGGCGCAAACTGGAGGTTCAGGTGCGCCAGGGATGTTGCGGCAGGTCGCAAGCGCCGATCGGCGCAACTCCCTCCTGCGCCACGGCGTGGTCGTTTTCCACCGAAGAGCCGCTCACCCCGATGGCGCCAATCAAAACGCCCTCTGCATCGACGATAGGCAGTCCACCGGGGAAGGTGATGAGACCGTCGTTAGAGTTTTCGATACCGTAAAGCGGCCCGCCCGGTTGCGAGAGCTTGCCGATCTCGCCGGTCGGCATGCCAAAGAAAACGGCGGTCTTGGCTTTCTTGATGGCGATGTCGATGCTGCCGACCCACGCATCGTCCATGCGATGAAAGGCTTTCAGCACGCCGCCGGAGTCAACGACCGCGATGCACATCTGGGTCTTGAGCTTCACCGCTTTTTTGCGGGCGGCGGCGATGGCTTTTTCAGCGTCGGCGATGGATACATGCATGGTGATAATCCTTGGCGATAATCCTTGGCGATAATCCTTGGTGATAATCCTTGCGAGTGGCTGGCTATTGAGCCGAAGCGGCGGCGAGAGCCCCGGCGATCAGTGCGCGGGCGGCGTCCGAATGCCAGGCGGCGGGTCCGTTGATCAGGCCGATCTGGCAGCCCTCAGAGTCGATCAGGAGCGTCAGAGGAAGTCCCAGCGCCTTGCCCGACTGCTTCATCTCATAAAAAATATTTGCGCTCGGGTCGGCGTATAGCTTGAGCGACTTGAGGCCCAACTCCTGAAACACCGCTTTGGGTCGCTCGGGGCGCGCCGTGTCGATATTGACAGCGACGACCTCGAATTTGTCCGATCCGAACTCGGCCTGAAGCTTGTCGAGTTCCGGCATTTCGCCGCGACAGGGCACGCACCATGTCGCCCAAAGGTTCAGTAAAACGGTCTTGCCGCGAAAGCCGGAGAGTTTCACCGGCTGTCCGGTAGGGTCAATGAAGGCGAAGTCGCCGACGTCCGTGGGCTTTTTGGCGATGGACAGGGCGGCGAGGTCGCCTCCGGCCAGCGGACCAACCGCCGCCGCGATCTTGCCCGCCGCCACGCAGGAGGGGCCGTCGGCGGCGCTGGCCGCGTCTTTCTTGCCGGTCGGGCCGCCCAAGTATAGAACCGCGCCCATTGCTGTTGCGAGCGCGAGCGTCGCGTAGCGTCGCAGAGCGGAGAACGGCATAATCATCGGGCGCAGGCTCCGGGGTATAAATGACAAGTAAAATATGGGGCGGGCGTTTTCAAAGCGCAACCGACGCCGTACTTGAAGCAATTAACGTATCGATCGATTTCGACAAGCGTCTTGGCCCCCAGGACATTCGCGGTTCGCTGGCGCATGTCGAGATGCTGGCGGCGCGGGGAATCGTCTCAAGCGACGATGCCGGAGAAATCGTCCGGGGACTCACACAAATCAAGGCCGAGATCGATAGCGGCGCTTTTGTCTTTTCGCGCGACTACGAAGACATTCACATGAATGTCGAGACGCGTCTCGCTGCGCTCATAGGCCCCGCCGCCGGCCGCCTGCACACGGCGCGGTCGCGCAACGATCAGGTGGCGACGGATTTCCGCCTCTACATTCGCGACGCCATCGACGCGCTCGACGCCCAGCTCGCCGATTTGCAACAGGCGCTGGCGGAACGCGCTCTCGCGGAAGCGGGAAGCGTCATGCCGGGCTTCACGCATTTGCAATCGGCCCAGCCGGTGACGTTTGGTCATCACTTGCTTGCCTATGTCGAGATGATTGGCAGGGACCGCGGGCGTTTGCAGGATGCGCGCAAGCGCGGCAACGAATGCCCGCTCGGCGCGGCGGCGCTCGCCGGCACCTCGTTTCCGATCGATCGTCACATGACGGCGCGCGCGCTGGATTTCGACCGGCCGACCGCCAATTCGCTTGACAGTGTCTCTGATCGCGATTTCGTGCTCGAAACCCTGTCGGCGGCGGCGATCTGCGCAACGCATCTGTCGCGGTTCGCCGAGGAAATCGTGTTGTGGACGACGCCGCAATTCGCCTTCATTTCGTTGAGCGACAAATTCACCACCGGCTCGTCGATCATGCCGCAGAAGCGAAATCCCGACGCGGCGGAACTGGTGCGCGGCAAGAGCGGCCGCATTATCGGCGCGCTGACGGCGTTGCTGATCGTGATGAAGGGATTGCCCCTCGCCTATTCGAAAGACATGCAGGAAGACAAGGAAGGCGCGTTCGACTCGCTCGACAATCTGGCGCTGTGCGTCGCCGCTATCTCCGGCATGGCGCGAGATATGAAGGTCAATCGCGACCGGATGAAAAACGCCGCTGGCGCCGGCTATGCGACGGCGACCGATCTCGCCGACTGGCTTGTGCGACGTCTCAACATGCCCTTTCGCGACGCCCATCATGTCACCGGCCGCGTCGTAGCGCTGGCGGAGTCGCGCGGCGTTGGACTGGAGTCGCTGACGCTGGCCGATCTCCACAGCGTCGAACCGCGCATCACGGAAGAAGTCTTCGGGGTGCTTGGGGTCGAGAACTCGGTCGCAAGCCGCGTCAGCTATGGCGGCGCAGCGCCGGAGAATGTGCGCAAGGCGGCGCAATCCTGGCTGGATTGTCTGAAGGCGACGCGGTGATGCGGTCATGAGCGAAAATGCGGCGCGCCTTTATCTCGCCACGCCGGCGCTCGGCGACTCCCGCGACTTCGCGCCGCTGCTCGCCAGCGCCCTGTCGGCGGGCGATGTCGCCAGCCTGCTGATCCGTTTCTCCGTCGAGGATTCGCGCAGCCGTGAAGCCATTGTGCGGTCGCTGGCGCCCATCGCGCAGGCCCGCGGCGTCGCGGTTCTGGTTGACGGCGACGTCTCCGTCGCCTTGCGGGCCGGCGCCGATGGCGCGCATGTGCATGGCTCCGACGACGATCTGTTTGATGCGGTAAAAAAATTGTCGCCTCGTTATATTGTCGGCGCCGGGGATCTTGCGACGCGCGACGAGGCCATGCGCGCCGGCGAAGCGGGCGTCGATTATGTGCTGCTCGCGCCGCACGAACCGGCCTTGCTGCTTGATCGCGTCGGCTGGTGGTCGGAGCTGTTCAATACGCCCTCGGTGGCGCGCGCGGACACGCTTGCCGATATCGCCCCGCTGGCCCGCGCCGGCGCGGATTTTATTATGATCGACCGCGCCGTCTGGGATGATCCGCGCGGACCTGACGTCGCCGTTGTCGAGGCGCTGCGGGCGCTTGAGGGTGTGCAAAAATGAACCGGACGCTTCAAGCTGCTCCCTTCGCCGCCGCCCTCGCCGCAGCGCTGGCCGCCGGGCCGATCGGATCAACAGGCGCTTTCGCCGCGCCAGCAGCGAAACCTGCGCCCGCTGCCGCGTCGCCGACAAGCGCCATCGCGCCGGCGCCCGATCTCGCCTATGGCGCCTATCAGCGTCAGGATTACAAAACCGCGATGAGCGAGGCGAAAAAGCGTCTGGCCAATAATCCCGGGGACGCTGCGGCCATGGGGCTGATCGGTCAACTCTACCTCGAAGGGGCTGGGGTTGCGCGCGACGCTAGGGTGGCGATGGATTGGTTTCGTCGCGCCGCCGACGCGGGCTCCGATTCCTCAGCCTATCTCTATGGCGCGGCGTTGTTGCAGGGAACGGGCGGCGCGACGGACCGTGCGCGCGCGCGCGCCTATCTCGAAAAGGCGGCGGCGAATAATTACGGCGCCGCCCTGCATCTTCTCGGCGAGATGGCGCTCGAAAATCAGGGCAAGCCCTCCGATTTCGCCAAAGCCGCGGCCTATTTCAAACGCGCTTCGGATGCAGGCGACGCCGACGCCAGTTACGCCCTCGCCGTCCTGTATAAAAACGGCAAAGGTGTCGAAAAAGACATGCGTCAGGCCGGCGAATATTATCGTCGCGCCGCCGAACGCGATCTGCCGGCCGGCCAGGTCGAATATGCGATCATGTTATTCAACGGCGTCGGTATGGAGCGGGATCGCGCAAGCGCCATTGCGCTGTTACGCAAGGCGGCGGCGCAGGACAATCCGGTTGCGCAAAATCGTCTGGCGCATATTTACGCCGACGGACTCGGCGTCGAGGTCAATCCGCAGGAAGCGCGTGAATGGCGCGACCGCGCCAATGACGCCGGATTGAAAGATCCCTCGCTTGATTATCTGAACAATATCTCCGTCGAAAAGAAACCGGCGCCGCAAGCGCCGACGGCCCCCGCGCCCGCATCCGCCGCCGCCAAGCCCGCGACGCTTGATTCATCGGCGTTCGACAATCCGGCGACGGCGCCCCGGCCCTTGCAACCGCCGGCGAAGAAATGAGCGAGGCCGCGCGGCGAACCTCGCAATTTCTGCGTCGTTTCGTAAAACCCCGCCTGCCAACGCTGATCCGCGCGGCGAAACTGATTCAGCCGGCGACGCGTCTGCTCAACAAGGGTCGGCCTGCGCCTTTCGCGCCGCGCCTCCCCGCCGACTGGACGCCCGCATCGGGCATAGCGATGGCGACATTGTTTTTCCTGCATGGCGGCGGCTATCTCGTCGGCGCGCCACGACAATTTCGCTTCGCCGCCGGTCCTTTCGCCGCCGCCGGGTTCGATGTGTTCATGCCGTCGTACCGACTTTCGCCCGAGAATGTGTTTCCGGCGGCGCTGGACGACGCTTTCATCGCTTACCAGTCCTTGCTGGACGCCGCCCGTGGGCCAATTTTGCTCGCGGGCGATTCGGCCGGCGGCGGGCTTGCCCTGTCTCTCATGCTACGGCTCCGCGCGGCAGGGTTGCCCTTGCCCTCGGCGGCGGCGTTATTTTCGCCATGGACCGATCTTGCGGCGACAGGAGCCTCGACGCGAACCAACGAAGACTGCGACGCTCTCTTCATGCGCAAGACGATTCTGATCGGCGGCCGGGCAATGTTGGGAACATCGAGCGCCCGCGATCCGCTCGCCTCGCCGCTGTATGGCGACCTTGCCGGTCTGCCGCCGCTTCTGGTTCACGTTGGCGTGGACGAGGCCTTGCTGGACGACTCGACGCGTCTCGTCGAACGCGCGCGCGCCGCCGGCGTCGAAGCGCATCTCGAACTCTGGCCCGATGTGCCGCATGGCTGGCAGTTGATGCCCTTCATGCCGGAGGCGATGGAATCCAGACTGAAGGCTATCGACTTTCTGAAAGAAAAGCTCGGGGCGGCCCCAACATCATGATCGACGGTCAAGTTCGTTGCCCGGCGTTCAGGCAACGGCCGCCATGGCTTGGCGCCGATTTGCAAACCCTGCGCAATTTTTTGCTCGGGCCAGCGCAGGATCTTCCCGACGGCGAGACGCTGCTTTTGGCCTTGCGCGACGGCGATCGTTTGGCGGCGCGGCTCGATCGGCCTGTCGGCGGCGCGTCAAGGCCCCTGATTGTTCTCGTTCACGGACTGACCGGTTCGCAACACAGCGAAACCGTTGTTGCGGCGACGCGCCATTTCGTTGCGCAGGGATGGCCGGTTATGCGGCTGAACCTGTGCGGCGCGACGCCCTCGCGACCGACGGCGCGCGGTTTCTATCACGCCGGAAAAACCCGGGATCTTGCAGACGCTTTGCAATCGATTCCCGATGCGCTCAAAACCAACGGATTGATCCTTGTCGGCCATTCGCTGGGCGGCAATCTTGTTTTGAAGTTCCTGGGCGAACGCCGGGACGACGCGCCGCCGCTGGCTGGCGTCGCCGTCTCGCCGCCGCTCGATCTTGCCGCGACTTGCCGGCAAATGATGAAGCCGCGCAACTATCTCTATCATCGCCACATCCTCAATGGCCTGAAGACCGAGGCGCTGGCGCCGAACGCCGAACTGTCGGCGAGCGAGAGGGCGAGGATCGAAACCGCGCGCAGCATCTACGACTTTGACGACGGCTTCGTCGCGCCGCGCTTCGGGTTTCAAGACGCCAATGATTATTATGCTCAAAACGCCTCGGGACGTTTTCTGAACGCGATCCGCGCGCCCACATTGATCGTCCATTCAACAGACGATCCGTGGATACCGGCCTCATGCTATCGGGACGTCGACTGGCGCGAAACGCCGGCGATCACGCTGCTCCTCACCGATAGAGGCGGTCATCTGGGTTTTCACGATGTCGCCAGCGTCGTTCCCTGGCATGACCGGATGATCGTCGACTGGCTGAAGGCGCAGGGCTTGTAGACCTCAGCTCGTGCGCTCTCCCCACGCCCGGCCCAGCGGGTGATCGCTGGTCCCTGTGCCGACATCCTGGCCGCCGGCGTAGGCGATCAGCGCCGCCACCCGCTCGTCGACGCTCGGGTGCGAGGCGAGCCAGCCGCTTTCCGGCCGCAACGCCGGGCTCTCGATAAAAAAAGCGTGCATTCGCGAGGGCATGGCGGGGATCGCGCCATGCGCCTCGATCTTGCGCAGGGCGGAGATCATCGCATCGGGATTTTTGGTGAGTTCGACGCTGCCGGCGTCTGCGAGAAATTCGCGGGCGCGGGAGATGGCGAAACGGATCAGGATCGAGGCGCCCCAGCTTAGCGCGATGACCGCCAGCGCGACGATCATGGCCAAACCGGCGCCTTCATCCCGGCGCCGATCCTCGCGGCGCGGCTCGCGGTAGGGCGAGAAGCCGAAGGGAAAATTCCAGCGCCGGATCGTGAGATCGGCGACAAAGGCGAAAACGCCGGCGAAGATCACCGCGACGACCATCAGTTGCGTGTCGCGGTTGCGAATGTGGGTCAGTTCGTGCGCGAGCACGGCCTCGATCTCTGCGTTGGTGAGTTCGGCGACCAATCCGCGCGTCACGGCGATTTTGTAATCGCCCTCGCGCAAGCCGGCGGCGTAGGCGTTCAGCGCATCGCTGTCGATGATTTGCAACGCCGGAATCGGAACGCCGCGCGAGATGCAGAGATTTTCGAGTAGATTATATAGACGTGGCGCCTCTGTGCGCGTCACCGCGCGCGCGCCGGTGGCGAAAGCGATCATTCGCTGATGAAAGAGCCAGGCGATGGCAAACCAGACGCCCGCCGCCGCGACGCCGACAGGCCAGCCGTTTTTGAGGTCTTGCGCGGCCTGCGCGGCGATCCAGACAAAATCGGCGCCGTCAGGCGCCTGCGCGGCCTCGAGCATCAGCGCGACGGAGAACATGAGCGCCAGCAGCAGGGCGACGAAGCCCGCAAGCAGATAGACCGTGCGTAGACGGTTCGCCCGAATATGCGAGTAGAGACCGTAGGCTTGGAGCATCGGCCCTAGAATTTCACTGCGGGGGGCGCTTCGATCGCTTTCCTTTCGGCCTCGTCGACGCCGAAATAGCCGAGCGGCTCGAAGCCGAAACGGCTAGCGATCAGAACGCCGGGCACGCCTTCGATGGCGGCGTTATATTCGGCGACGGTGTTGTTGAGAAATCGTCGCGCCGCAGCGATCTTGTTCTCAATATCGGCAAGCTCGCCCTGCAACTGCTGGAAATTCTGGTTAGCCTTGAGGTCAGGGTAGGCCTCGGAGAGCGCGATCAACCGCGACAGTGCCGCGCCCAGCGCCCCCTCGGCGGCGCCCTGCGCGTTCGGCCCCTGCGCCGCCACGGCGGCGTTGCGCGCCCGCACCACCTCGTCCAGCGTCGATTTCTCGTGGGCGGCGTAGCCTTTCACCGTCTCGACCAGATTGGGAATAAGATCGTGGCGCTGCTTGAGCTGAACGTCGATGTCGGCGAAAGCCTGCCGGCCCCGCTGACGCAGGCTCACCAGGGCGTTGTAGGTCGAGACCAGCCACAGGCCGCCGCCGGCCACAAGCAAAAGCGCCAGCCATCCCATGCGTTTCTCCTCTGCCCTCCGGCGCGCGATGCGATGGCCGCCGCCTGTTTCCGGATGCTAGACGCATTTCCCGCCCCCGGCAAAGCCCCGAAAGCGAGGGCGGTCGCATTTGACCTCGGCGGCGCCCGGTCTTATCTCTTGGTTTGGGAAGAAGCCGCCTGCGGGCGGAGAAATCGTCTAAAATCCTTTAAAATCCAGAAGCGACGCCATGGCTATCCTGCCGATCATCACCGTTCCCGATCCGAGGTTGCGCAAGGTCTCGACGCTGGTCGACAGCGTCGACGCCGAGGTTCTGAAGCTGCTCGACGACATGCTGGAGACCATGTACGACGCGCCCGGCATCGGTCTTGCGGCCATTCAGGTCGCCGTGCCCAAACGCATTGTCGTCGTTGACACCGGCAAGACCGAAGAGGCGCGCGCCCCCCTGTTCCTGATCAATCCCGAAGTCGTTTGGGCCTCCGAAGAGTTGAGCGTCTACAACGAGGGCTGTCTCTCGGTGCCGGATTATTACGACGACGTGAAACGTTCTGCGCGCGTGCGCGTGCGGCATATTGATCGCGCCGGCGCCGTCCAGGAATTCGACGCTGACGGATTGCTCGCCACCGTCGTGCAGCATGAACTGGAGCATCTCGAAGGCGGGCTCTTCATCGACCACCTGTCGCGCCTCAAGCGCGAGCGCGTCGTCAAGCGGCTGACCAAGGTGGCGCGCTACGACGAGATCGCCGCGCAAAATCGCGTCGAACCGGCGTCGGAAGAAGCCGGAGCCTGACGCTTGCGGCTTATATTCATGGGCACGCCGGACTTCGCGACGGCGTTGCTGAAGGAAATTGTCGCGCGCGGCCATGAGGTCGTCGCCGTATATACCCAGCCCCCGCGTCCCGCCGGGCGCGGCCTCTCGGAGAAAAAATCCAGCGTCCATCTTTACGCCGAGCGCCTTGGGCTGCCGGTGCGCGCGCCCAAAACACTGCGCGACGCCCAGGAGCAACAGGCTTTCGCGGAGCTCAACGCCGATGTCGCCGTCGTCGCCGCCTATGGTCTGTTGTTGCCGCAGTCGATACTCGACGCCCCAAAATATGGCTGCCTGAATTTGCATGGCTCGCTGCTGCCGCGCTGGCGCGGCGCGGCGCCGATTCAGCGCGCGATCATGGCGGGCGATAGCGAAACCGGCGTGATGGTGATGAAAATGGACGCCGGTCTCGACACCGGCCCCGTTGCGCTGACCGCGCGCACCCCGATCCCTCCCGACATGACCGCCGGCGAATTGCATGACTCAATGGCGGCGCAGGGCGGGCCATTAATGGCTCAGGCGCTCGATCTTCTTGCGCGCGACGAACTTGTCTTCACGCCGCAATCTGACGCCGGCGCCTGTTACGCGCAAAAGATCGACAAGGCCGAGGGCCATATCGACTGGCGCGGCCCGGCGATCGGGTTGCACAATCAAATACGCGGGCTGTCGCCCTTTCCCGGCGCCTTTTTCGAAGCCGATCTTGGTCGCGGCGTGGAGCGCGTGAAGGTCTTGCGCACGCGCGTCGAGGACGGGGACGGCGCGCCCGGCGTTGCGCTTGACGCCGCCGGGTTGATCGCATGCGGCGCAGGCGCGTTGCGCCTGTTGCGCGTGCAGCGCGCCGGCAAGGGCGAGATGGCCTTCGAGGAGTTTGCGCGTGGCCGGCCGCTGACGCGCGGCGCGACGCTCGCCTGATGCCGCGTTACGCGCTGACCATCGAATATGACGGCGGCCCTTTTGTCGGCTGGCAGCGTCAGGCGAATGGTCTCTCGGTTCAGCAGCGGCTGGAGGAAGCCGCTGGGGCGATCAATGGCCTTCCTGCCGTCGTGCATGGCGCCGGCCGCACCGACGCCGGCGTCCATGCGCTTGGTCAGGTGGCGCACATCGACATGGCGCGCGACTGGCGGCCCGATAAATTGCGCGACGCGCTCAACGCCCATCTCAAGCCCACGCCGGTCGCAGTGCTCGCGGCGCGCGCTGTCTCCGACGATTTCGAGGCGCGTTTTTCCGCCCTTCGCCGACATTACCGCTACATCATCGACAATCGCCGGGCCCCGCTCGCCCTGACGCTGGGCCGCGCCTGGCATGTCAAATGGCCGCTTGACGTCGATGCGATGCATGAAGCGGCGCAGCAAATGCTTGGCCGTCACGATTTCACGACCTTTCGCGCGTCGGAGTGTCAGGCCCGTTCGCCGGTGCGCACGCTGGATCGGTTTGAGGTGCGGCGCGTCGGGGAACGCATCGAGATCGAGGTTACGGCGCGCTCGTTTCTGCACAATCAGGTGCGCTCCATGGCCGGCTCGCTCGAACACGTCGGCGCCGGCAAATGGCGCGCCGCGGATCTCGCCGCTGCGTTGGCGGCGAAAGACCGCGCCCGCTGCGGCCAGGTTGCGCCGCCGCAGGGGCTCTATCTGGTCGCGGTCGATTATCCGCCGGAGGCCTGGGACGCATAGGCGCCGTTGACAGCTTTGGCGCTTTTGCCCATGCAGAGGCACCTCCCCTCGCCTCACGTTGGATAAATGCGCGTTTTCATAACCGGCACGGCCGGCTTCATCGGTTTTCAACTGGCGCGGCGTCTGCTCGACCGTGGTCATTTCGTGGCCGGCTTCGACGGCATGACCCGCTATTATGACGTGCGGCTGAAGGAAGCGCGGCGCGCCATGCTCATGCGCAGCAACGGCTATCGCGACACGATCGCGATGCTGGAGGATATGCCGGCCCTGACGCGCGCCGCCGAAGACGCCGCGCCGGACGTCATCATTCATCTCGCGGCGCAGGCCGGGGTGCGCTACAGCCTCGAAAATCCGCGCGCCTATATCGAGGCCAATCTGGTAGGCGCGTTCAACATGATGGAAATGGCGCGCATCTTAAAACCGCGTCACTTTTTGGTCGCCTCCACCAGCTCGGTTTATGGCGCGAGCCCCAGCGTGCCGTTTTATGAGAGCGACCGCGCCGATCAACCCTTGACCCTCTACGCCGCCACCAAGAAAGCCGGCGAGGCGATGACGCATAGTTATGCGCATCTGTGGTCGATCCCGACGACGCTGTTTCGCTTTTTTACGGTTTATGGTCCCTGGGGACGTCCCGACATGGCGCCGCTGAAATTCGTCGACGCCATCGAGAGCGGGCGGCCGATCGATATCTACAACTTCGGGGAGATGTCGCGCGATTTTACCTATGTCGACGATCTTGTTGAAGCGATCATTCGCCTGATCGACTGTCCGCCGTCGATCGACGGGGGAGATGCGTCCGTCTCGCCTGTGGCGCCGCACCGCGTCGTCAATATCGGTCGCGGCGAGCCGGCGGCGTTGCTGGATTTCATCGCCGCCATCGAAAACGCGCTCGGCAAGAAAGCGATCCGCAATTATTTGCCGATGCAGAAGGGCGACGTGCCACGCACCTTCGCCAATACGGATTTGCTTGAGCAGCTGACGGGCTATCGTCCGCACACCTCAATCGAGGAAGGCGTCGGCGCGCTGGTTGCGTGGTATCGGGAGTACCGCGCGACGCACGGCGCGCTGGAATATTGACCCTCGCTTGAGGATCGCCAAAAAAACGCCGCCGGCAACAGTCCGGCGGCGATGTTCCGTCGTGACGCCGACCTATTTCGAATCGTCGAGGGCTTCTTCCGGATCCTTGATGATCTCGTTGACGCCGGCCAGGGGATTATCGTAGCCGATGCCCCCGCAGCCATACATGCCGCTCGGATCGCTCCAGCATATCGGATGATTGGCCGGACCGTTATCCAGCGGCGGATTGAGCGTGGTTTTATATTTTTTGGCGAAATCATCCAGACGGTCGTCACACCACAGGGCGGCCTTGTCCGGGGCGACGCCGCTCTCGATTTCCTGCGAGCCCTTCTCGACCCGTCTGTTAAAGGAATAAAGCTCCCGCTTGGGGATGAGCGCGATTTGCTCTTCCCAGTAGCTCTTGTTCAGATTGGCGCCGTCCGTTTTGTAGCAGGTCTCGACGACAGCGCGCGACAGGGCCAGCTCGTCAGCGATCGGAAAGTATTTGGCCTCCAGCGGCTTGTGATGGTGGTGGCGATGATGATGGCGATGGCCGGTGTTGTGAGCAAAGGCGGGCAGAACGCTCGCAGCGACAAGCGCCGCGCCGGCGATAAGAGCAAATTGTTTCATTTCCTGGATTCCTCGGACGAAAGCCGTGAAGCGGACATGGCCGGTGAAGCGCCTGGACCGCCGCGCAAGGCGTCAACACGCAATTCAGGCTACTGCCGGGAGCTTGAGCCTAGCGGTCCACGCGCAGATGTCCAGTAAAACCTGGATTTTCAAACTTTCTTCCCGCCGATACCGTTGCGCATAGTTAATGAAACGTATGGTTTTGCATGAATTTCTTGGCGCCGATAACGCGCTCGCGACTAACCCAGCCATTCCGGCACACGATCCATGGCGATGATGTCTGCGACGCTCTGACGCGGACGGATCAGCGCGTAACGGTCGCCTTCCACCAGAACTTCCGGGATCAGCGGGCGCGTGTTGTAGGTTCCGGCCTGCACCGCGCCATAGGCCCCGGCGGTTAGCACGCAGAGCAATTCGTTGGGCAGGGTTTCCGGCAACGTGCGGCCCTGCGCCAGATAGTCGCCGGTTTCGCATACGGGCCCCACGACATCGGCGACGATGGCGGCGCGATCCGTCGCCACGCGCACGGGAATAATATCGTGCCAGGCGTCGTATAGCGTTGGACGGATGAGGTCGTTCATGCCGGCGTCGACGATGACGAATGTTTTCGCTTCGCCGCGCTTCACGTAAATTACCCGCGTGATCAGCACGCCTGCGTTGCCGACGATCAATCGACCCGGTTCGAACACCAGCTTGCAGTCCAGCCCGGCGAAACGCCGGCGCACGATCGCCGCATATTGCTCGGGATGGTAGGATTTCGGGTCTTCACCCTCGTGATAGGGAATTCCGAGGCCGCCGCCGAGGTCAATGTGGGATATGTCGTGGCCATCGGCGCGCAGATCGCGCACCAGACCTGCGAGCAGGGAGAACGCCTCATCGAAGGGCTCAAGCTCAGTGAGCTGCGAGCCGATATGCATGTCGGCGCCGGCAATGCGAATTCCCGGTAATCGCGCCGCCCGGGCATAGACTGCGCGCGCGGTCGAGAGCGGCACGCCGAATTTGTTTTCCGACAGGCCGGTGGAGATTTTGGCGTGCGTTCGGGCGTCGACATCGGGATTGACGCGCAGCGATACGGGCGCCGTCTTGCCGCGTTCGCTCGCCAGACGCGAGACTGCGGCGAGCTCAGGCTCGGACTCGACATTGAAGCAGAAAATGCCGGCGTCGAGCGCCGCGACGATCTCTGCTTCGGTTTTGCCGACGCCCGAAAAAGTAATTCTGCTGGCCGGCGCGCCGGCGGCCAGCGCGCGGGCCAACTCGCCGCCCGAGACCACGTCCATACCGGCGCCCTCCTGCGCCAAAAGGCGGAGAACGGCCTGGTTGGAGTTGGCTTTCACCGCGTAGCAGACAAGCGCGTCGAGACCGGCAAAGGCCTGGGAAAATACCCTGATATGTCGACGGATTGTCGAAGCCGAGTAACAGTAGAACGGCGTGCCGACGACACCGGCGAGGGTTGCGACGTCGACCTCTTCGACGAAGAGCGCGCCGTCTCGATAGGCGAAATGATGCATTGGGCCTACAGAATCGGATCAAGCGGGAAGGGATAGGTCTGCGTCGGTCGGTTGCCGCTGGTGCCCGGAATATCGGACTTGCGCGACGGTTGATCGCTGTTGGGCGTGAAGGGCGGCGCAGGATCGGGCTTGCCGCTCTCTTGCGCCGCCTCCTGTCGCTGTTTTTTCAATGCTTCGCCATAGGCCTGGGTTTCGGGCGGCAGCTCCAGGGGGCCCCGGCGTCCGCAGCCGGCGAGCCCGCTGGCGATGAGCAGCGTTAAGGTTGCGAGAAGGATATGAGAGCGAAAGGTCACGGGCGTTCGTCGGATCGGGGAGCGGGAAAAACGTGCTACCGGAAAAGTCTCTCCAATGATTGGAGAAACCGCCCGGAAACATACTATAACAACAGGACGAGAAAAGGCGAGAGCCGGACGTCCGGTTCCGCCTGGTCTACCGGGGTCGACTGTTTACCCCGGCCGCGCGCCATGATTATGTTCTGGCATGTTCACGCTCCTGAAACAGTTCACGCCGCCAGCGATCCTGCTGGCCGGGACACTGGCCGCCCAGGCCGCATTCGCCAAGGTCCAGATCGCCATCGACCTGTCCGCCCAGCAACTCACGGCGACCCGCAAGAACGGGGACACGGTGGTCTGGAAAATTTCCAGCGGCCGTCCCGGATTTGAGACTCCGACGGGACATTACGTTGTTTACCGCATGGAGCCCGACCATAAATCCGACGAGTACGAACAGGCTCCGATGCCCTACGCGATGTTCTTTTCGTCTCGCGGCCTCGCCATTCACGGCACCTATGAGCGTGGTCTGGGGCGTCCCGCCTCGCATGGCTGCGTGCGGTTATCGGTCGCCAACGCCAAAAAGCTCTACGAATGGATTTCAGAGGACGGCGGGGAAACCAGCGGCGCCGAGGTGGAGATCATCGGCATGACGCCGGGCGGCCGTCGCGGTAAGGATCGCGAGACGGCGCGCCAACCTTCGCGCGAATTTGAAAGAGAGCCGGTTTTGGGTCGCGCGCCCGCCGCTGCGGTCCGGGACCCACGCCGCGAGCCGGAGCGGTCGTCGATTCAACAGAACGTCGACAAGCCAGCCGGAGCCGGCCGAAACGGCGATCCCTTCGAGGATTTGGTCGATAGCGTTTGGCGTTTTTGATTTGTTCCCTTGAGGGGCGCCAAAAACGTTGCGCGCCGGCAACAGTCTCGGCATGAGTCGAGCATCCGGCCAAACCCACGTTTGCGGCGAGGGCGCAATGCGGTTATGCCTATGCATCAGATCTCCGTTCCGGCCCGAGAATAGAGAGTGCAAATATTGACGACATCGAAAACGCCCCTTCTCGACTCGATCCTGACCCCGAAGGATCTGCGAAAGCTCAAGCCCGCCGATCTGAAACAGGTCGCCGATGAGTTGCGGCACGAAACCATCGACGCCGTCTCGGTTACCGGCGGCCATCTGGGCGCAGGTCTGGGCGTCATCGAGCTGACGGTCGCGCTGCATTATGTTTTCGATACGCCGACAGATAAAATCATCTGGGACGTCGGTCATCAGACCTATCCCCATAAAATCCTGACAGGTCGCCGCGATCGTATCCGCACCCTGCGCACAGGCGGCGGCCTCTCCGGCTTCACCAAGCGCGCCGAGAGCGAGTATGACGCCTTTGGCGCAGGTCACTCCTCCACTTCAATTTCCGCCGGTCTCGGCATGGCGGTCGCTCGCGATCTTGGCGAAGGCGACAACCACGTCGTGGCCGTCATCGGCGACAGCTCCATGTCCGCCGGCATGGCCTATGAGGCGCTGAATAACGCAGGCGCGCTGGACTCTCGCCTCATCGTCATCCTCAACGACAATGATATGTCGATTGCGCCGCCGACCGGCGCCATGTCGGCCTATCTCGCCCGTCTCGTCTCCGGCGGGGCCTATCGATCGATCCGCGACGCAGCAAAACAACTCGCCAGCCATTTGCCCCGCTTCATCTACGATAAGGCGCGCAAGGCCGAAGAATTTTCCCGCAGCTTCATCACCGGCGGGACGATGTTCGAGGAACTGGGCTTTTATTACGTCGGCCCCATTGATGGTCATAACCTCGATCATTTGCTGCCGGTGCTGATGAATGTTCGCGACAAGGACGACGGTCCGGTGCTGGTTCATGTCGTCACCCAGAAAGGCAAGGGGTTCGCCCCGGCGGAAGAGGCCGCAGACAAATGTCACGCGGTCAATAAATTCGATATGAAAACCTTCGCGCAGATCAAGCCGAAGGCGAACGCTCCCTCCTACACCAGCGTTTTCGCCAGATCGCTGGTCGCCGAAGCCGAGCACGACGACAAGATCGTCGCTATCACCGCCGCGATGCCGTCCGGCACCGGGCTGGACATTTTCGGCAAGGCTTTTCCGCATCGCACTTTCGACGTTGCCATCGCCGAGCAACACGCCGTGACCTTCGCCGCCGGCCTGGCCTGCGAGGGCTACAAGCCATTTTGCGCGCTTTACTCAACGTTTCTGCAACGCGGATACGACCAGGTCGTGCATGACGTCGCGATCCAGCATCTACCTGTGCGTTTCGCCATTGATCGCGCCGGACTGGTCGGCGCCGACGGGCCCACCCACGCGGGCGCGTTCGATATCGCCTATCTCGGCTGTCTGCCGGGCATGGTGATGATGGCCGCCGGCGATGAGGCCGAGCTGATGCATATGGTCGCCACCGCCGCCGCCTATGACGAGGGACCGATCGCTTTCCGTTATCCGCGGGGCGAGGGTCTTGGCGTCGAGTTGCCGGACCGTGGCGATGTGCTGGAAATCGGCAAGGGACGCGTGCTTCGGGAAGGCTCGAAAGTTGCGATCCTCTCGCTCGGCACGAGACTGGCCGATGCAATGAAGGCGGCCGAAGAACTGGAGAATTATGGCGTCTCGACCACTGTCGCCGACGCCCGGTTCGCCAAGCCGATCGATCGCGACCTGCTTCGCCAACTCGCCGCCAATCATGAGGTTCTGATTTCGGTCGAGGAAGGCTCGATTGGCGGTTTTGGCGCGCAGGTTTTCCAGATGCTCTCGGACGACGGATTCCTTGATGGCGTCCGTGGCGCCTTCAAATTCCGCAGCCTGACCCTGCCCGACGTCTATATCGATCACGACAAGCACGAAATAATGATCGCCAGGGCGATGCTCGACTCGAAAGCGATGGTCGCCAAAGCCCTCGAATTGCTGGGCGACCAAAACGCCGCTTCGCGCGTCATGATCGCCTGATCGGCGCGCGTCGCTAATTCATCTCTTTGGCAATGGCGCGGGCCAGCGCGCCCAGCCGTTGTTCAATCAGCGCAGGGCTCTCGCAAACATAGGCGGCCATGCGGCGCTGCTCCTCGAAGAGACGCAACCGCCATTGCAACGTCTCGCTGGCGTTGCGGATAGCCTCCGGATCCGTAGGTTTCTGGTCCTGAAGCTTGCGCAGTTCTTCGCTTCCCCGCCGCGTGATTTCCGCCATGTCTTTCAGACGGCGACCAAACCGGTCGAGGCCGTTGACCACGTCGCGGCGCTCGTCATTCATCGACTCATATATCCCGGCGAAAAGACGCGTTAAAATGGCCTTGCGCTGCGTTCCGGCTGTGCGGGCGAAATCAGCGATCAATGTCTCGGCGTCGACGAGAGGCGTGCGGCGTTGGCGGACCCGCGACACGAGATCGGCGACGGGTGCGTCATCGCGCCAGTTGCGGCTGTCGCTGTCGATTGCCGGACCGCTCCAGACCCCGCCGATAGCGATTTCCGGCACGCGCACCTGTTTGCAGGGCCAGTCGCTTTGCGCGGACATCTGAGCCGCTGCGCCGTCGCCGAACGTCAGCAAGGCCAAAATCGCGAGGCGGGTGGATTTCATGCGTCGATCGCCCTTTTCGGAAACATCCGGCTTTTGCATATAATGCCTCATGCGGATCGTTCCCGTCATCGATATTCGTAACGGCGCTGTCGTACGCGCTATTGCAGGACGGCGCTCAGAGTATCGCCCGCTCCGATCGGGGCTGACGAGCGCAACGACCCCCATAGCCGTCGCGCAGAGACTGATGGCGTTATATCCTTTCGACAGGCTCTATATCGCTGATCTGGACGCGATCGAGGGTCGACAAGACAATCGCGAGGCGATCCGCGACATCGGCGCGTCTTTCCCGTCTCTCGAACTTTGGGTTGATCCCGGCGTCCGGAGTAATACCGAAGCGTCGCGCTGGCGCGATCAAAAAAATCTGCGGCTGGTCCTTGGCAGCGAAACCCTTTTGTCCAACGAGACCCTGGGCGCATTAAACATTCATAATGATTGCGTGCTTTCCCTTGATTTCCGGGAGGCTGGATTTCTGGGCGATCCGGAGGTCCTCACCAACGCCGCCCTGTGGCCTTCGCAGGTGATCGTCATGACCCTGTCGCGGATTGGCGGCGACGCCGGACCGGATGCGGCGCGACTTGCGGACGTAATTTCCCGCGCCGGAGGACGCGAGGTTTACGGCGCCGGCGGCGTGCGCTCTGCGGATGATGTCGCAACCCTTGCAACAACAGGCGCAAAAGGAGTGCTGGTGTCCACAGCCCTGCATAATGGCGGAATAAACGCCTGCGATCTTGCCCGCTTCGTGACGTGATCTGCGCATGAAAAAGGGGAGCTCGATGGCTCCCCCCTTAAAGACAATGTGCGCCGGTTCAGCTGGCGGCGAAAGGATGCTTGGCGGTGACGCGGGCGGAGAGCACGCTCTGCGCGGTCGGATCGCCTTTCATCGCTCGCTCGATGGCTTCCTTGGTCGCCTGGTAGTTGAAATCCTGGATTTTCTGATCGTCGTTGGCTTCCCAGTGGATGAACACGCCAACGCAGATGAACAGGTCGTCGGCGACGGACAGCGGGATGACGCCCTCTGCGACCGAGTCGGCAACCGCCTTGGCGACGCCGTGCTGCGCCGGTCCGAACATCTGAACCGCCTGCTTGGCGTTCTTGATCGTGACCTTGTTAAACAGAATGGTGTTCGGCTTGACCAGCAGATTCGGGGCAATGACGGCGAGCAGCGTCGTGAAGCCGTCCTTGTTGTTGACCAGCGCGTTCGCGAAGGCTTTTTCGGCGGCGGAGCCGCGCGGTCCCATGATCAGGTCGATGTGGGCCACTTCATTGCCGTCGCCAACCAGCGATTCTCCAACGCCCATTTTCGCGCTGCTGGATGCGAAGCCGCCAGAAGATGGCTTCGGGAAAAGCGCGCCTAACAGTTTCTCAAAGAACGAAGCCATTTTCTTCCCCTTATAACGCTACATACGCTTCCCTTTCGCCTTGCGCGCCGGGGAATGCGTCACACTGAATTCACTCCGCAGCGCGCAATCGCGGCCGCAACATCGGATAGCAGGGAGCCGGAGGCGTCGCTGACGGCCTCCGGTCCATAGCCCGTCGCTTAGTTGGCGGCGAAGGGATGCTTGGCTTCGTTGCGCTTGGCGACAACTTCGGCGGCCTTCGGCTCGCCGGCCACGGCGCGGGCGATGGCTTCCTTCGTCGCAGTGTAGTTGTATTCCTGGATCTTCTTGTCGTCGCTCGCGTCCCAGTGAATGAACACGCCGACCGAAATGAAGATATCGTCGGCT
>CAIQCB010000003.1 GCA_903870245.1 uncultured Methylocystaceae bacterium | reverse complement strand
ATCCTCAGCGCGACGGCGCGGGCGGCAAGCATGTCGGAGAGTTCGCAAAGATAATCGAGCCGGATATTGTCGAGAGGATTAGCTATCGTCTTCATTTCGTCGCCTCCACGGTGAAGGCGAGCCCGGCCACGGCGGCGGCGATGCTGGGCGCAAGGCGGTGACGGCGCGACAGATAATTACGACGATACGCTTGCAAAAAATCCTGATTTTTTGTATTTTCATTGTCGAAAGCGCCGCCAAGCCTTTCGATATAGTGCCCGCCCCGGACTGCCCCGGTGGCGGGCTTTTCCTTTTTAACAGACATGATGATTTTTCCTTCTCAGGGAATGCGGCGTCATCCGACGCGGCGGGTTGCGCTCATACGCGCGACGATCACGCGGCTTTGCCGCGGTCGCTTGTCGACATGCGAAGGCGCGTTGACAACCACTCGTCGACTCCGGCTTCGTCATAGGAAATTTTTGAGCCGATTTTTGCAAAACGAGGTCCAACGCCGGTCAATCTCCACTTATTGAGGGTGGAGATTGAGACACGAAGCCGGGCGGCGACATCTACCGGGCTCAGTAGTTTCAGCTTTTCATTGTCCATCATGCGCGCACACCGTTTGTGAATACTTCAGAGAGACAAAATCGCTTTGTCTAATACGAAGCTGATGCACGGCGACGCAAAGCGCAAACGATGCGCAAGTTTTCAACAGAATGAAATTAAAATTATTCTTTCTTTGTCTTGTTCTTTCCGTCCAGCGCGGCGGATATTTCCGCGCCTATCTGATTTGATGCGCGACGCAATGGGTCCGCGTCGAGATGTGCGTATCGCGCCGTCGTCGATGATTGCGTGTGTCCTAAAAGTTTGCCGACAATAGGCAAGCCCAAACCGCCGCCGGCGCCAAACGATGCGAAGGTGTGGCGAAGATCATGGATTCGGACGCCCTGCAATTCCGCTCTCGCCGTCACGGCGTCCCACAATCGCTTTAGATCAGCGCGAGGTCGGTCTTGTTTCCCGCCGGGTATCACAAACGGCCCGCGCTGGGGCAGGGCGTTCAAGATATCCATTGCGGGCGCGTTCAAAACGACGGTCTTTGCGCCGGTCTTACTATCGCTCAAAAAAAGTAACCCGCGCTCCATATCCACTTCGTGCCATTGCAGATTTAGGATTTCACGGAGGCGACAACCCGTAAGGATCAGCAAGCGCAGCGCCGCGACGGCGGCCGGGTCAAAACGGATTATGCGATTTTCAGGTCGCGCAAGGTGCCGTGCCTTTGGCCCGGAAGGATCGGCGCCGCGCCACGGTAAGCCGTCAATCTCGGCATCCGTCAATGCCTCGCCAATGCGCGCCAGTTCGGCTGTGGATAAAAATCTCTCCCGGCTCGATTCCTTATATTTTGCAATTCCTCTTGTCGGGTTTTTCCCCTCCGGAACGTTACCGGTTGATGCGCCCCATGAATAAAGTTTAGCCCAAACTGCCAACGCGCGATTGGCGCTATACGGCCGACTCGCCGATTGCGAGTGCAGCGCGGCGAGGTGCGAGCGGGTCAGTTTTTCGGCCTTGATGTTGCCGTGCGCCTGCTTCAGTTCGGCGAGTGCATATCTGTGCGTCTCGGCGGTTTTCGGCTTTACTCTGACAGCGACGTGATCGGCGTCGAATCGGTCTATCAGTTCGGCGACGGTCATCGCCTTCCGGGATTTTGTTTTCTCTTCGGCCGGGTCCGCGCCAAGCCGGACACGGGCCAGCATGTCAGCAGCGGCCCGTCGCGCTTGGTCCGGGGTCAGGGTTGTTGTCGATCCCAGCGTGACAACCCGCTCCCGGACGGAACGTCCGCCGGGTGCTGGTCGATAGCAGACGGCCCAAGATTTTCCTGTTGTGCCGACGCGGACGGCGAATCCCTTTAGCTCTGCATCCCGGACGATGTAGGGTCGCGGCCCCGGTTCGAGACCGTCGACGCTCTTTTTTGTCAGCTTTAGAACGGTCATTTTGAGTCGGCACCAAATCGGCACCGAGTCGGCACCGAAAAGAACAAAAGAGGAAATATGCGGAAAGAGAATGAAACCTTAAACGCTGATTTGCAATGAAATTGGAAAAAAGAGGAAAGAATATAAACCGCAAGGAAAGCTAAATATTCCCATTCGTAATGATGGGGTCGGGGGTTCGAATCCCTCTTGCGGCACCATTATTTTCAAATACTTGTAAAATTCATCATCCAGTGTTCGGCGCCGTGGGACACATATGGGACACGCTGAGCCCCCGCCGAAGCGCGAGCGCCTTCACATTCTCCTCTCTAGTCTACCAACTATAATTAAAAAATTATCGCGCGCGTCGCAGTTTTTGAGGCGTCGCCGCGCACTGTTTTTTCTGCGCGCCGGCTAACAAACCTAAGCATAACCAAAAGGTGTTATAGGGATGCCCGGCACTTCAGCGAACGCTGTATACCTCGGCCATCATCTCGGCTCTCGCGACCCACAACACATCAGTCGATGGGCGCAGGCGCTCACCGCCGGCCGTCGCGCTGCGCCCAAGTGCGAAGGCGACACGGCTTCAGGGGCCCCATGTCAATCTTGCCGGTGTGAGGGCGCGCGGCATTGCCGACATCATCTGCATCAAGGTCGCGCAGAAGACAGGGAGCGCGCAGAGAAGCGTCTTGAGAAGCGTCACGCCGATGTCCTGAAATTCGGCGGCACCGCGATTCAGGTTCACCGAGCCCATGCAGGCCTGCGCCGCCTAGCTCGTTTGCGTCTTCATCGGCGATGGAAACACGATCCCAGAGTCGAAGGGTCGACCATCGCCTTCGCGGATGAAGCCGACCAGGTGCGCGTCAGGCGTTGGCTCGTCAGCAACTGCGGCGTCGACATCGCCGCGCCCGTCGTCGCTTGCAGCGATGTTCAGGCGCACATGTCGTCGCCGCGCGCATTGGATCGATGCTTGTGGGCCGGCTGGCGCATCGTTCGCAGCAATGTAGGCCTGACCGACCAATTCATCGAGAACGCCAAGCTGCGCGTCAAAGCCGCCGTCCGCGACGATGCGCGGTTCTGGGCTAGTTGGGCTGCGCTTGGAGAGCCGAATGAAACAAATGCCGCCGAATAAATCAACCACAACGACAGAGGCTTTTTTTGAGCCTTCTGTCGTCAAGCGTAGCGTGTCAGGCGCGCGCATCAATGCGCGCATCTGTGAGCATATAAACACGACAACGGCAGGGCGCGCGAACCGCCGTCGTAAATCCTTGCTGGCGAGGCCTGCGCCGCAACCAATCGACGATAGTGAACTGGACGCCGCAGCTCGTGGGCGCGATGTCCGGGACGCTGTGCGTAGTTTCATCAGGGCGGCGACGTAGCTTGAACACATGAGCGAAGATCGCCGCGAAGACATGATGCAGCTTGTCGCCCAGCATCAACGCGGCGCGATCAAAAGCTGCGAATTCCATAAAGCCATTAACGGTGCGCGCCAGTCTGTCGAGAGCGCGGCGCCGTGAATCGATAAAGCTATGGGCTCACGACAGCTTTACCGTTTAGCGGCGCGATCTACATTCTAGCGCCTACAAGGCGCCTTCAATCATTACGGACTTGGTATCCAAAAGAATGATTCGGTGGCGATAGCTGGTTATTTTATCACGCCAGTGTCTTTGAGACACTGATTACAGAGCCATGGCTTCCTACTGCCCCGTAAAGCGCTGTGGATAAGCGGCGGGCACACTTTTGGTCGTTCTTTAGTATCACCTCGTAAATACAACAGATTATCTTCGATCTTGAACGAGGGGGCGGACATGCTTTGTCTAAAAAATATGGACATCCCCGGAGCTTGCCCTTTTCTTTTAAGCAATAACTGGCAAATGATCGTTTGTATTTCTGCAAAGCGTCTGCAAGGACAAACACCAATGCGCAAGTATTTATTCCTGCTAGGTTCTATTTTCTCTCTGCTCTTAGTTACAAAAGCGCCAGCTTTGGCTGGGCCGGGGAATATTAATGGCCCGGTCAACATTACTGTCGACAGTAAAACCTATGGCACGTTTTATTCTACCAATGAGTATTACAAAGTGTTGCAAAATTACACCCAAACAGTCGGGCCAAGCATAACAGCGCCAACCAATTCTCCTAACAATCTTTACGGAATCGCAGAAGCATTTTCATTTTTTAGCCAGCCTTGGTGGACCGGTGGCATTGATCCTACGGGCGCCAAGGCGCAGGCCGCCGCCATACAGTGGTATAATACCTCTGGCTTTCCCATTAATCAGGGCGTTCAACTTCCCAATGGAAGCCATACACCTTATTTTGCTTATTCGACCGGCGATACTTCGGATCTGGTGCGTTATGCCTATGCTTACTTCGACGGAGGCTCTGGTCAAGTTGTGTCAAGCATCGCGCAGTCTGACATCTTGAATGACAATTTCTCCTACGCCCTTGCAGGACCCCTGTCCCAGTAAGTTGTGAATCTCTCCCGTGATGAGATACTGAACGATCCCCATAAACGTTACGAAATAGCCGACCCTTAAGGACGTATTCACGAGGTCGTCGTCGGACGGAAAACGTTGAGGGGCGGCAGCAGCTCCGCAGGTGATGTGGCGCACGCCCGCGCTCACGAAGAAAGCGACGATGGCGATGAGAAACCAGTAGATAACGTTAATAAATCGCTGTTTGAATGGTGGCATTAATATCTCCGTGTCGACTTGCGCCTTCTATGTTGTCCAGGCGTTGAAATTCTCGAATAACTCAGTGTCCTCTTCATACGAAAATTTTTTGATTAATCTCACGCTCATCGTGTTAGCGCCGCCAGCGCTGCATCGTTTCACCACCGTGCCCGAGCTGGTCGGTTGGCGGGCTTTGTCACGTGACGAAACCATCGGGATGCATGAAAAAAGGTATGCGCCCTTGCTGGCAGTGGCAAGCAAGCCGAATTGACCACGGCCGGGATTGACCTCTAAGCTGAATCATAACTATGAACTTAAAAATTGGCGATTTTTCTGCGCTGCGCTGAGGGCGACTCCCGCGACGCGCGCAGGGGCGGCTACGGGGAGGTTAAACACACGCAGCCCTCGGTCAGCCGGCGGGCGCAGCTCGTCGATTGATTGAGGGACGGGGCCGCACATACCCACGTCGAGTCAGAGGTAGGAGGCGGTGTCGATACGCAGCGGCTGGGGTCATATCGCGCGCAGGCGCAGAGAAGGCCGCGGTTGTCGTTGACCGGCATCACACGCCCCCACAATTTGTCGTCAAAAGAGACGAAGAAACACCGTTTTTAATTTTTTTATTTCCCCCACACTAGGTCAGAAAACAGCCGAACAAACCTAAAGCGGATTTCTAAAACCCAATAAATGCTTGTGTTTACGGGCTCATCAATGGTCTGTGCTTTCGCGCATGGGTCGAGCAGCAGCTCGCGCCCGTCCTCAGGAAAGGCGACATCGTGATCATGGATAATCTCGGCAGCCACAAATCCGCCGAGGTAAGGCGCGCGATCCGCAGCGTCGGCGCGCGGCTATGGTTTCTGCCGGCCTACTCGCCAGACCTCAATCCGATTGAACAAGCCTTCTCAAAGATCATACACTGGATGCGGCAAGCGCAAAAGCACACTGTCGAAGAGACGTGGCGGCACATCGGACGTCTCTGCAAAGAGATCGAACCGCACGAATGCGCAAATTACTTCGCGAAGGCAGGATTTGCTTCCGTCAAAACGTGAACCGGTCTAAATTCCACGTTCTAACGCCGCGTAATTTTCTTGTCGCGTGAGTCTGACTTTGACGTGTGTCTGATCTCACTATTTCCCGGTGAAGTTAAATCTCCAAAATAACTAACGAGATCGGAAGCATTCTTTCCGGAGCGATTTCGGCGGGCGCCTGTACTGCGGAGTAACGGCTTCATCATTGAGGCGCTCTACGCAGACGAAACCGCAATGGCATATCCCGGACATTTTCGATTGGGACGGGCCCACTCATGACGAGTCATTGACGTTTGGCCGACGATGACCTGCATGAAATGTTTTCAGGACTCGGGTTTTTTAAGGAGAATGGGCGCGAAATACTCCAGCCCCAAGTTCTCTCACATCAAACTTACCAATGCGGCGCTCGGTCCTGATAGCGCTATCGACAATATGCCCGGCTTTCTGTCCAAAAATTATGGAAGAGCTTCTCGCCGAACCGGTTTCAATTTCGGCGAAAAGCCCTTTGTCACGCTCCGGCCAAGCGCACGGACTGCCAAATTATATATCAATCGGCGAAATTACCGTGATGCGGATTTGTTGGATGCCACTTAGGCGATCTCGGATGTTTCGGGTCGTTGATGTGATGATGGTCATGATGAAACAAATAATGTTTTTTGGTATGGGTATGTGCAGGTTTAGGATGAGCGTTTTTTCCGGATCGGTGCGAACTCGCCATCGCCGGCGTTGCCGCAAGTATGCAACCAAAGATTGCTGAGGCGATTTTATGTTTGATGTCCATGATGACAGCTCCGTTAGACGGCGAATAATCAGGATTAACTGATTGCTTACAACGTACACTACGCCCGAACGACCGGTTTTATCAAGACGAGGGTCGGTAGAATAATAATTCATCGAAAGTCGGGTTTTCAGAAAAATTTGGCGGAGACCAATATTTGCGCCAGCCGATTAGATTGTCTGGCGCGAAGCATTCGTCAGAAAATGACGCGATCAAAGAAAAAGATCACATTCTTTTGGAGTATCCGTCGCGCATGGCTTGTTCGCGGAAGATGGCGCGTCATCGACCTCTTGCCTGCAAGTGCAGGAGATATGATCCGCAAATGATTCGACGGCGCGGCTGACTCTCAGAACTCCGCCGTCTCGCCATATTCCGGCGTCCTGTTCCTGTAAACGCACGCTGTCTGCTCTGCATAATTCACGCGTCGCTTTCGAGCAGTAGACCGGCCCTCAGAAGCCGTCGCGCGTAAAGGTCGACGGATAGCCAGAATGATCGATGCGGGCAAAGTTAAGTACAATTGCAGCGACGCTTTTCGGCTTGACGGGAAAGGGCGACCATTTGCGCAAGCGTAGATTCTTGAGGTCCAGAAACAGGCCACAATCGACAAGCATGCGCGGGCCTTTGCGTTCAAGAAGGAAACGTGAGCCGGCGACGCTTCCGACGCCGTCCATAAAAGCCAGCTCTATAGCCGGAAAGACAGCGCTCAAATAACAGCGACGCAAATCGATAGTCTTAAAGTTGCGGGTATCAAGATCGTCGGTTGTCTAGCTCTCCAGCATTTCACGTCGGATTTCCAGCTCCAGCCACTCCTCTTCCGCGGCGGCGAGTTCCGTTTCGATGCCGGCGAGCATCTCGCCCGCTTTCGCGAATTTCGCCGGATCGCGCGCGTAGAGTTCGGGATCGTCGAGGAGGTTCTGCAATTTTGCGCGTTTGCCGCGCAACTCTTCCATTTTTTTCGGCAAGGTTGCGAGTGCGTGCTGCTCCTTGAAAGAGAGCTTTATTTTTGGCGCTGACCTTTCACCTGTGGTTTTTACTCTTGATTGCTTTTCCCCGGCGATTTCCTGGTTCGGCGCATCTGCGCTTCGCGCCTCGACGCCCTGTCCGCGCTGGGCGAGCATATCGCTATACCCTCCGGCGTATTCGAGCCAGCGACCGTCGCCTTCGCTCATCAAGATGCTGGTCGCCACACGATCGAGAAAATCGCGATCATGGCTGACCACGATAAGCGTGCCGGGATAATCGGCGAGCATCTCCTCGAGCAGGTCCAGCGTTTCGAGATCGAGGTCGTTGGTGGGCTCGTCGAGAACGAGCAGATTTGAGGGCTTCGCCAGCGCGCGGGCCAGCATCAGACGCCCGCGTTCCCCGCCAGAGAGTTTGCCGATGGGGGTGCGCGCCTGTTCAGGCTTGAATAAAAAGTCTTTCATATAGCCGACGACATGGCGTCTTTCGCCATTGATCTCCACCATGTCCGAGCCGCCGCCGGTGAGCGCGTCCTGAAGCGTGGACTCGGGATTGAGGCTGGCGCGGCTTTGGTCGAGAGTCGCCATTTCGAGGTTGGCGCCGAGTTTCAGCTTGCCCGTGTCGGGCGCCAGTGTCCCGGTGAGGAGATTAACAAGCGTCGTCTTGCCCGCGCCATTCGCGCCGACGACGCCAACGCGATCCCCGCGCAAGACACGCGTCGTAAAGTTATCGACAATGGCGCGCTCGCCCCACTTCTTGCCTAGCTTGATCGCTTCGATCACCAGTTTGCCAGAAATCTGAGCCTCGCTCGCCTCTAGCTTGACATCGCCGGTCGGCATCACGCGTTGCCGGCGTTCGGCGCGCAGGGACTGCAAACCGGCGAGACGTTTGACGTTGCGTTTGCGCCTTCCGGAGACTCCGTGACGCAGCCAGTGCTCTTCAGCGACGATCTTGCGATCAAGTTTGTGCTGTTGTTTCTCCTCTTCCTCCAGTTCACGGTCTCGCCAGGCTTCGAATTCGTTGAAGCCGCGTGCGAGATGACGCGCCCGGCCCCGATCAATCCAGACGGTCTCACGGGTCAGGCCCTGCAGGAAGCGCCGGTCATGGCTGATCAACACCATCGCCGAGCGGAAACGCGACAGCTTTTCCTCCAGCCATAGAATGGTGGGCAGGTCGAGATGATTGGTTGGCTCATCAAGCAGTAAAATATCGGGTTCGGGCGCGAGAACGCGCGCCAGCGCCGCGCGCCGCGCTTCACCGCCAGAAAGTGTTGCAGGATTTTCGGCGCCGGAGAGGCCGAGCTCGCGCAGCAGGGTCGTTGCGGCATAAGGCTCGTCGAGCGGCCCCAGGCCGGCCTCGGCATAGGCCAGGGTGGAGGCGAAGCCAGAGAAGTCCGGTTCCTGCGGCAAATATCGCAGCGACGCGCCGGGTTGCATGAAACGCTGACCATCGTCGGCTTCGATCTCGCCGGCGGCGATCTTCAGCAAGGTCGATTTCCCCGAGCCGTTGCGGCCGACAAGACAAATGCGCGCCCCGGGCGCGACGGAAAGATCGGCGCCGTCGAGCAACGGTTTGCCGCCGAGCGTCAGCATCACGCCCTGTAGGCTGAGGAGAGGCGGCGCCATTGGCTATTATCCGGAGATTATGTGTGTGGGAAAAGCGGCAAGATACGGTAAAACCGCGAGACGGCGGTCAGCAATCAGTGATTGTGATCCGCTCCATGGTGGTCGTGAGCAGGTTTCTCGCGTTTTTCGGCGTCGGCCGGAACGACGAACAGTTCACCATAGCGCACGCCGCGTTCGGCGATCAAATGTCGTCCGAAATGTTCGACTTCGTGACGTGGCCCGCGCAACAGCGAGACTTCAAGACACGAATGCGCATCGAGATGCACATGCAGCGATGAGATCGATAATTCGTCATGCGCATGATGATCGTGGAGAATGCGCTTGGCCAGTTCGCGCGTTTCGTGATCGTAGACGTAGACTGCGGCCCCGACACAGCGACGATTGGGATCGTCGGCCTCCGGCTTCTTGAGCAAGCCGGTGCGTACCAGATCTCGTACCGCCTCCGAGCGGCTCTGATGGCCCGATTGCCGCATGTAGGCGTCGAGATCGTCCATCAACTCGTCGTCGAATGTCATCGTTACGCGTTGCATGGGGCTCCTCCCGGGGCGATTATCTTCGGAAACACGCCCTGCCGCAACCAAAGCAAAAAAGCCGGTCGTCTTTCAACGACCGGCCCGAAAAGGCGATTGGCTCCGGATCAGTGATGCGCGCCGTCATGCGCATGAGAGTGGCAGAACTGACTTTGGTGACAATGATAATGTTGATGGTCGTTCGGGCGCCCCGGCGCATCTCCCGACGGATGGGCGCTGGCGGCGAAAGTCGTGGCGACAAGCGCCAGGTTAACCCATGCGAAAATCCTGAGAAGCAATCCCGACATCATTCATTCCCCACGCGGTATGATGGACAATGCTTGAGCCTAAGGATGGAATAGGACAAAATCATGTCGATTGCTTACCGTAAAAGCCTTCACCCCGGTAGAACGCCGATCCGCTGCAGGAACCAGAAGACGCCTGCCAGCGCGATCAGCGCAGAGAGCGCATACACCAGCTTTTCGCTCCGTTTGCCGCCGGTCAGCTTGTCGATGGCGAAGAGCAGGGGCATGAGCGGCAGCACGATGGCCACCTGTCCCATCTCGACGCCGACGTTAAACGCCGCCAGCGCCGGTATTACGCCACCCTGAGGCACGCCCATTTCTGTCAGAGCGCTGGCGAACCCGAAACCATGGATGAATCCGAACAGGAAGGTATTGCGCCAGCGGTTATCGACATCCCGCGAAAAATAATTTTCGACGGCGACGAAGATGATGGAGGCGGCGATCAACGCCTCGACCAGTGTTGAGGGCAGGGTAAAGATTTTCAGCGCCGCCAGAGACAGCGTGATCGAATGCGAGATCGTGAAGGCCGTGACGATCTTAACCACCGACCAAAGGCGCGTCGCCCACAGGATGAGCGCGAACAGGAAGCAGAGGTGATCGTAGCCGGTGACAATATGCTCCACGCCGGCCTGAAGGAATTTCCACATCAATTGACCGGTTGTCTCCAGCGGCCTGGCGAGATCAAGCGGCGGGTCGGTCGGGTAAAGCATGGTTTCGCCGGCGTTGTCGCCGCCGACCACGGTCACGAGGTGCTTGCCCTTGGGGCCCTGCTGCGCCACCAGCCTTGTCGCGTCATAAAGCGTCTTGCCGGATGTGCTGGCGCAATCGAAGCGCATAACAACGAGCGCGCTGTCCTGATTGGTCGGATCTTCGCCGGATTTTTCCACCGTTGCGACGCAGGCGCGGCCGGCCTCGTCACGCATCGCCACGCGTCTGGCGACGAATTTGCCGATTTCCGTCTCCAATACGCCGGGAATCGACAGGTTTACGTCGGCGCGCTCGCTCATCGTGTCCTGAATCATTCGTTCGAGGTCGGTGGCGAGAAAACCGATGTCGACGACATAGACGCGATTGGCTTGAGGCGCGATCTTTCCGGTCGAGATGTCAGGAGTGTGGGCCTCGGCGGGAAGCAGGAAGAGCAGGCCGGCGAGGATCAAAAAAACAATATTATTCAATGTTTTAATCATCAACCCAGCTTCCCTCAGCGCTCAGTGCCGCACCTTGTTTCACGATTTCATAGCAATGAATCCGACGACATCAAAACGGCGTCGTCCGGCTAGTAGCCGGTCATTTCCAGATAACCTTCTCCGCGGGTCGATCCCGAGACGGCGATGGGTCCCTCCCAATAGGGAAAGTCTGTTCCCATCCAGCTTTTGGGATTGAGCGCTGACGTTACGATATCGAGGTTGCGGCTCTTCACCTTCACCCGCCAGCGTGTTGGCAAGGCGCGCCCCTCCAGTGAAGTGTGGTCCAGCGGCTCGAAGACGATGTCTTCGCCGGCAAGCTGCGTAACGCCGCCGTCGGGGGCGATCCAGTTGCCCGAGCGATAGTCCTGCGCCCCGCGCAGTCGAAATAGCATCAGGCGATCCCCCGACGTCAGATGCAGTGAGAACCAGTCCCAGCCTTTTTGATCTGGCGCCATGGTCTGGCTGCTCCATTCGCGGTCCATCCAGCCGCGTCCCGTGACATGAATCTTTTGGCCATCAATTGTCACAGCGCCGTCCACGGAGAAAAAGGGTTGGCTGTAATAATGCGACGCCTGACCCTCCCCAGCCTTTCGGCTGTAGCCTTTATCGCCTTGCAGAACGAATGGTCCGGAGCGCGTCAGATCAAGCGTATAGCCAAAACGCGCGCCCCGCGCATGAAGACGACCGGCGGTGAACTGGGCGTCGCGGGCTTCGAAAAACCAGTCATCGATGAAAGCGCGAAAGGGCGGGTTGTCGACCCCGGCCTGATTGACTCCGCCCCGCGCCATGGTTTGCGCGAACACATGTTCGGTGGCGCTGGTGACGGCGGCGTGGCCCATCCAGGCTGTACGATTGTCCCATCCAGAGCCGTCGCGGGCTTCCAGGCTGTAGCGAAACAGCGTCCATTGCGCGCCGTAGGATTTGCCATCGTCGCCTGTGAGATTGGCGGTAAGATACCACCATTCGGTTCGAAAACCCGGATGGGCGGCGTGGTCTTGCGGGAAGAGGATGGGTGCGCCCGGTTTCGGCGTTGCAAAGCCCGACGCCGCCTCGCCCAGCCAGCCATAATCTGCAGCGTTGACGGCGACGGGCGACAAGGTCAGCAACAGCGCAAAGAGTCTAGCGTTCATTGGCGAAGACCTTCAATAACTCTGCTGGCGCCGCGCGCGCCAACCGCCGCACCGGAACCAGACCGGCGACAAGCGCCGCCACCTGCGCCGTAGCGAAAACCGTAAGCCAGTGCTGCGGAAAAATATGCATTGGCAACCGCCAGCCAAAGGCGACGACATTGACGATATCGACCAGAGCCCAGGTCATGAACAGACCCAGCGGAATGGCGATCAGCGCGGCTCCGGCGGCGAAAACGAGAATGCGCAGCATTTCCAATGTCGCCAGTCGGTCGCGGGTGACGCCGATCGCCCATACCGGGGCTACATGCGCAAGCCGTAAATTGCTCAGGGTCAGCAGGCTGGCGAAGAGCGCTATGGCCGACACAACGAGGGTCAGCGTATTGAGCGCGGTGGTGACGGTGAAGGTGCGTTCGAAGATCTCGGTGGAGATTTTCTTGACCTCCGCCTGATCGACGATCCGCGCGATTCGTGCGCCAAATGTTTCCTGAAGTCGCGTCATCACGCGCGTTGTCGCATCGCCGGCCACGCGCAGGCTGTAATGTATTCCGGATGCGTCCGCGAAATGTTGCGCAAGTCGCGTATGATCGAGGCGGATTTGACCTTTTGGATTGCCGTAATCCGGAAAAATTCCAGCGACGCGCAGGCGCCATGAGTCGCCAGTCGTCGGAAGATCGAAACTGTCGCCGGGCGAGAGTTTCAAGCGTCGCGCCAGTTGTTCACTGACCAGCGCCGCATCCTCCTCGTGCAACATGCGCCAGACATCGGGAGTCGCGGCGTTGAGCGGAAAGTGTTCGCTATAGGTCGTGTGCGGCGTCATGCCCATCACCTCGACTGGCCAATCGCCGATGCGGGTTTTGCTCCGCCAAACGGGCAGGATCGCGACGATCTCCTTATCCTTGCGCGCCCAGTCCTCGATCTCGCGCGCGTCATGAGGCGTCGCCGCCTCATAATAAATTTCCGCGACGAGCCGCTGGTCGAGCCAGCCGATGAAGGTGTGACGAAATCCTTCGACCATGCCGCCAACGCCGATATTGGTCGCCAGAGCCAGCAGCAGGGCCATCAGGGCCAGCGAGAGCCCGGCGATTTCCTGGCGCCCGTCCGCGAAGAACCAGCGGGACAGCGGCGTCTTCGACAGCGCTTCGCCAATGCGCAGCAGCGCCTCCAGCGCCAACGGCAACAATAACGCAACGCCGAGTAGCGACGCCGCAATAACCGTGAAACCGCCTTCGAGCGTATCGGCGAAATAGCCGGCGAGCACAGCGACCATCAACGACAACAGGGCGAAGGTCGCTTGTCTTGCGAGATATCGGCGATGCGCCTCGCGCCATGCGATAGGCCGCGCGACGCTCAGAACCGGCAGGTTGAAGGTTTTGAGCAGACCGCTGGCGCCGGCGAAGAGGGCCCCGCCGCCCGCCATGGCGAGGGCGGAAATAATCCAGCGCGCATCAAGCGTGAGAGCGCCGGATATTTGCGCTCCGTAAAGACCTTCGAGGCTGGCGGAGACATCCGGCAATAGCGCAGCGGCGATGAGGTAGCCACCGATCACGCCAGCGCCGCCCGCGAGCAGTGTAAAGGCCGAGAGTTCGATAACCATCGCCGCGACCAGCGCGCGGGCGGAAACGCCCAATGCGCGCAGCGTGCGCAGAACCGGCAGCCTCTGTTCAAAGGCCAGGCCGAAAGAGGCGTGGACAATAAAGAAGCCAACGAGAAAGGCCAGCAAGCCGAAGGCTGTGAGGTTGAGGTGAAAACTGTCGGTCAGTCGCGCGAGATCGCTGTCTTCTTCCGGCTCGACGATCCGAAGCGCCCTGTCCGTCGCCTCAGTGAGGGTCGTCGCGTCGATCCGCATATCCGGCGCAACGATCATGCGGGATAATCTTCCCGGCCGGTTGAGCGCTTTTTGAGCGACTCCGATGTCAACGATGATGGCTCCCGGCGGCGCCTCGGACAGCGCGACGAGCGGCGGTAATTTGAACCCGGCGTCTGTGAGTGGTCGTTCGCCGGCCAAGACGCCCAGGTCTCGAATCGTTCCGGGCGCGGCGTAGCTAAGGCCATCGCCGGTCAGCATGCCTGTAGCGCTTCGATTGCCGGCGAGGGGCGCGAGCCCGACGTCACGAGGCAGTGTCAGCGGTTCAATGCCGATCAGTTTCGCCGTTTTCTTGCCGATCCGCGCCGAGCCTTCGAGAATTGGAGAGACCTTCAATCCGGCGCGTCGCAGAGCAACGAAGAGGTCCTGAGCAAAAAGCCCCCCCTGCGCAGCGACAAGATTTTGCGCTTTGCCGCCTGTGAAGGCGTTCGCCGCGCTGTCGTAGCTGCGGCGCGCCTGTGTGTTGAGCGCCTGCACCCCGCTCCAGAGCGCTGTGGCTATGGCGAGACCTAGAATTAGGGTCGCCAGATTGGCGGGGTGTTTGCGCCAATGGCTAGCGAGCGCGGCAAGGGTCCAGCAAATTTGCCTCATGTTGAAATGAGCGTCCCTGCTGCAAGCGTCGCCTGTCGCTGGAGTCGTGACGCTAGCCGGACGCTATGCGTCACCATCAGGAAGCCGCATCCGGTTTCGGCGACCAGTTCGAGAGTTAGCGCCAGCGCTGCGTCGCCGGTGGGTTCGTCGAGATTGCCGGTCGGTTCGTCTGCAAGAAGCAGTCTCGGCCTCGCGGCGAGAGCCCTGCCGATCGCGACGCGTTGCTGCTGGCCGCCGGAGAGTTGTTCGGGATAGCGGCCGGTCAGATTGTCGAGCCCGAGTCGCTGCGTTAGCCGCGCCATCCAGTCTGGATCGTAACGGTTGGCCAGCCGTGACTGAAAGGCGAGATTTTCCCCGACCGTCAAACTGGCGATCAGATTGAATTGCTGGAACACGACACCGATCGTCTCGCGCCGAACAGTTGCTTTGCCGTTTTCCGGCAAACCAGCGATATTCACGCCGTCGAGCAGGATGTCGCCTGCGTCGGCGTCGTCCAGCGCCCCGACCAGATGCAGCAGGGTGCTCTTGCCGCTGCCGGACTCGCCCATCATCGCCAGGGTCTCGCCCGCTTCGAGCGTGAGATCGACGCCCCGCAAAACCGGCAGGGGCCCTTGCGGCGTGGCGTAGGATTTAGATAGCCCCCTAACGCACAATAGCGGCGGGTTTCGGATGACAGGGCTGGTCAATCGGCGAGCTTTCAGTCAGTCGGCGGATCATGTCTCTTCAAATAGGGCGCTCGATGCCGATGTCGTGCCGCCGGTCGCGACAACCCGCCGATTGCGCATCGGCGCGAAAGAATGAATAAACAGCTTCGTGAAGCCCCAAGACACATATGCGCCGGGATCGGGCGCCCCAGAGCCTTTTGGTCTCGCAGCCTGTATTTTCATCATTTGCATCGCCATCTTCGCCTACCCCTGGCTCTCGGGACGAGTCACTATCCCCTGGGACGCCAAGGCCCATTTCTATCCGCAATTGGTTTTTCTCGCCCATTCGCTGCACTCGGGACAATCGCCGTTCTGGACGCCGCATGTCTTCGCCGGCATGCCTCAAATCGCCGATCCGCAGTCCCTGATCTTTTCACCGTTTTTTCTGATTGCGGCGGCGCTGTTTCCTGAGCCCAGCTTCCTGCTCAGCGATGCGATCAGTTTCGCCATGCTCGCGATGGGCGGTCTTGGGCTGATCGCTTTTTTCCGCGATCGCGGCTGGAGCGCCGCCGGCGCTCTCATCGCCGCGATTGCTTTTGCCCTGGGCGGTTCGGCGGCCTGGCGCCTCCAGCACACCGGCCAGATCATGAGCCTGTCGTGGTTGCCGGTGAGCCTCTGGTTGCTGGCGCGTGCGCTTGATCGTCGCTCAATTATCTATGGCGCGGCGGCGGGCGCCGTTGCGGCAATGCTGGTGTTGGGACGCGATCAGGTCGCCTTTCTCGGCGTGATTTTACTGGCGACCTACGCGATCTATCGCATCCTGACCGACGATTTGCCCTGGATCAACGCGTTTAATCCGCTGCTCGCCGGCGGCCTTGTCGGCAGCCTGCTCATCGCCTTGCCGCTCTCTTTCACACTGGCGCTGGCGAAAAACTCCAACCGTCCGGCGATTGATCTTATCGGCGCCCACAAGGGCTCATTGCCGCCTGGCTCTTTTCTCACGCTGATCAGCGCCAATCTTTTCGGAACCGACGGTCCGCTGAAGGATTTCTGGGGACCGCCATCGGCGGCTTTCGGCACAACCGATATCTTCCTCGCCCGGAATATGACCGACCTATACGCCGGCGAAATGACCCTCCTGGCGGCCCTCGTTGCGCTGGGCGCGGGGATCTACACCGGTCGCGAAATACGTTTCTTCATCGGATTTATGGTGTTCCTTGTGCTTTACGCATTGGGCCGGTACACGCCAGCCTTCGCATTATTCTATCATATCCCGGGCGTCGATTTGTGGCGCCGCCCGGCAGACGCGACCTTCCTGCTTGGCTTCGTCTTCGCCACTCTTGGCGGCTACGGCTTCAGCTTGATCGAACGTGGAGCTGTCAAGGTAAACGTCTTTTTTCTATCCGCTGTGCTGTTAGGATTGATCTGTCTCGCCCTGGGGGTCGCCACTCTGAACGGACACCTGGCGCAAGCGCTGACGCCCGTAGCGATCAGTCTTGGTTTTGCGGCGCTCGCCGTCGCCGTGATCTGGGGAACAGGCGCAGGAATGCTTGCAGGCAAGGGGCTGCTTGGCGTCGTGTCCTTCGTGTTGGCCGCCGATCTCATCGTCAATAATGGCCCGAATGAATCAACGGCCTTGCCGCCTGAACAGTTCGAGGTTTTGCGGCCAGACTCAAATGATCCGGTGATCGCTTTCCTCCGGGACGGGCTGAAACAAAACGCCGCGCCCGACAGGCGTGATCGCGTCGAACTGGCGGCGATTGATTTTCACTGGCCCAACGTCACGCTCGTGCATGGGCTTGATCACGATCTTGGTTATAATCCGCTGCGACTTAAAGCTCTTGAAGACGCCACTGGCGCCGGCGATCATCTGGCTTTGCCCGAACAGCGGGAGTTTTCTAAACTATACCCCTCCTATCGCTCGCCGCTCTCCGACATGCTCGGGCTACGCTATGTTGCGACTGGCGTTCCGATTGAACAGATCGACAAGGCATACAAAATTGGCGATTTCGAAGAATTGACGAGGATCGGAGACATTCGGATTTACGAAAACAAAAACGCTTTTCCTCGGGTCCAGGTCGTCACCTGCGCAATGCATGTTGATTTTGCCCAGATGATCGAAACCGGCGAATGGCCCGAAGCGGATTTACGCGAAACCGTTCTGCTTGAAGAGCCGCCGCTCTGTCGCGCTCACAAGAATTTGCCGCCGGAGGCCATACAGGCGCGCATACTGTCCTATAATAATGACGACATCCGAATCGAGACGGTAGCTCCGGCGGGCGGAGGCTGGCTCGTCCTTTACGATGTCTGGCACCCTTGGTGGTTCGCCTTTCTGGATGGCGCTGAGACCCCGCTGCTGCGCGCCAACGCAATGTTTCGGGCTATAGTTATCCCCGAGGGGCGACATGAAGCGCGATTCCGGTTTCAACCGTTGCACGGACTTTTTGCGCGGGCTTTGACGCCCGCGAATTGACAGTCCTACGCCTTGCCCAGAGCGAGAATTTTGCGGGCGTTTTCGGCGCCGACCACTGGCAGTCCATCGGGTTTCAGCACGCCGATCTGCACAAGCACGCTGGCCTGATCCCAGTAGATATGTTCGTAGTCGACCTTGTCCCCCCTGACGCCGACGATCACAACAAAGGCTGCGACCACAGCTTTGCCGGTCGGCGCGACGCCGGGTAACATCCAGGGAATTTCATGCGTATGGGTGAAGGCGATGATCAGCTCGTCGACGATACGTTCAGAATTGACCGTGCGTGAGACGCTAGTCATTTTGACATCTGGAGGAAAAAATTTACCGACAAGAAAGTCACGGTAGAAAGCGTGGACTTCCTCGCGTCCTACCCCGCCATGGGGTGTTGGCAGATTGATCAGATGCGGATGATCGGTCATCGTCGCCATGGTGAGGTCCAGGTCGCCATTCAGTTCGGCGGCGACGTGCTTCTCGAAAAGGGCGACCATTTGTTGTGCGTCATGCTCCGTCATTTGCGCTATCTCCAGTGATTGTCATCGCGGTCATTTCGGGGCCTGATCGCTCAATGGTTCGAAATCTTCTTCTGAAGATAAACGCCAGTCTGGTTTGCGTTGCGCATACAAGAGCAGAGGTATTGCAAGCGCCAGAATAAAGCTGACAATGAGGATTGATGAATAGGCCGCCGGGCTGCCGATTGAAATTTGCGAAGGCGGCATGAAACTAAGCGCAAAGGCGATAAATGACGCCATAAACCCTGCGCCGCCGAAAATCCACATGCCGACGAGCCCCCCGGGCGCCACATAGGCGCGTTGAACATCAGGTTGACTGTACCTCAGCCGGAGACCGGCGGCGAACATCAACATATACATGGCGAGAAACAGGATCGTACAGAGCTGGTTGAGAATCTGGAAGGTCGCCTCGACCGACGGCGACAGAATAAACAGCACGGACAGTAGCGACACAACGCATCCCTGGGCGAGGATAATGCGATCCGGCGCGCCGTGACGGTTCACTGAATGAAAGAACGGCGGTAAAAAGCCGGCGCGTCCAACATCGACAAGCGCGGTTGAGGGACCAGCAATCCAGATCGTAACAGCTCCAAAGGCGCCGAGCGCAAGCGCCATGGCGATCAGCGGCGAGAGCCAGGCAATGTCGAAAAGCCGAAAAAAATCGCGGTAAGTCACGAGCAGGCTTTGCGTAAGGTCGATTTGGCCGGGTTGAATGATCAGCGCAATTGTCAGCGTTCCGAGAGTGTAGATCGCAACAATGATCAAAGCTGAGATCAGGATCGCGAGCGGATAGGCCCGTCGGGCGTTTCTTATGTCCTCGACATGAATGGCGTTCATCTCCAGTCCCGCGTAACAAAGGAATACGCCGGCTGCGAGAACGAGATTGTCGAAATTCGAGAAGTCGGGAACGAGATCCTTCCAGGCGATCTCGACATACATTGGACGCCCGGAATGATAATAAATAATCCCAAAAACGATCAGGAGAATTGCCGGTGAGATCGTGCCGACAAGCCCGCTCCATCGTGCGATGATCGATACAACGGCAACCCCGCGCAGAGCGCAGGCCGTCGCTGTCCAGTAGAGAAAGAACACGATGAGGGCGATGTAGTGCTTGTTGGCGGCGAGCGCTTCGTCCCAATTGAGAGACGGCCCCGCAAAGGCGAGGGCCGAGCCGCCGTAGATCAGACAGCTCGGGAACCAGATGGTGGTCTGCACCCAGAGGATAAAGATCGCCAAAAAGCCCCAGCGCGCGCCGAAAGCCTCGCTGACCCAGCGAAAAACGCCGCCACGCTGGGGCCAGCCTGTCGCGAGCTCCGCCGCCACCAGTCCAAGCGGCACCAGAAAGAATACGGCGGCGAAAACGTAATAAAATACGGCCGTTAAACCGTATTTCGCCTCCGAGGGCAGACCGCCGAGACTGACGACTGAGGCGACATTCATGACGGCGAGGGTGAGAACGCCGATGCGTGTCGTCACTGGCGGATTTGTGGCGCTTGTCGATGTCGTCATGCCAGCCTGCGTGACATTGGCTTAGGCGATCCGGGCATAAACCGCATCAATCGTCGCCCCGCGATTACAGCCTTTGTGCACCGATAACGAAAGGCCAAGAGTGCGGGCCTCGGACTCGACGCGGGCGACAATGCGTTTCGCCGTCGCCGCGCTGTCGACAAAGGCGAAGCCCGTCGGTCCCCAGGAAGTCTGCCCAGTCCCGGTTGCGCCCTCGCTGCGCAATCGCGCCATCAGAGCCTCGACATTGGCGCTGGTGTAACGATGTCCGCCTTGCTCGGGCGCAAAATAATCGCCGACGATTTCCTGTATCCTCGTTACGGCCTCGCCAAACGCCTCCAGGTTTCGTTCTGCAAGCGCAGGCAATGCCTGCATCAAAACGCGACGGCAGAGTTCTCCGCTGGCCGCCGCTTCAAGGGGCGGCAGTGTCGCGAAAGCCTCCTTTTCTCCGGCGCCGTGCAGACCGCTGGCGGCTGGGTCGCTCACGAGCAACACTCGCCAGTTCTCGGGGAACTCGGCGCGGGCGATCACCGGAGGAGTCAGCGTGTCAGGGCCGCGGCCGCCGTCGACCACCAGCCCCCCTTGCGCAAACAGTCCGGCGCCCAGTCCGGACCGCGCGCCGCGCGATAGCATTGCCGCATCGGCGGCGGGGTCGTCTGGCAGATCTTCGAGCCGCCGCACCGCGCTTGCCACCGCCAGCGCGAGCTGGGTGCCGGAACCGAAGCCGGAATGCGCGGGAATAGCCTCGTGGATTATCAGCCTGTGGCGAGCGGTCGGCGCCAGCACGGCTTGCGTCGTCTCCAGAAGCCGTTGGGCGCGGGCGCTTTCCGGCCCCTCGACCTGATTGGCTTCGGCCTGCGTCAGCGTCAGTCGGGTGACAGGCGCGTCGAGGGCAAGGCCGAGGCCGCCAAATTTGCGTCCCAGCCCGCCGCTCATGTCGAGAAAACCGAGATGAAGCCGCGCTGACGCCGAGACGCTCACCTTCGCCGACATAATGCTCCCTTCCGAACAAGACTTTGCGCCGGTTTAGGCTATATCTGCCGTAGGGGGAAGCGTAAGCGCGTCGCCGGTCGGGCGAACGCAAGACAGGAGCCCACTAATGACAAAAGATAAAAGCGTTTATTCGGAAGATCAGATTTTGGCGCGACTGGCGCAGGAATTGCCCCATTGGCGTTATGAAAACGGCTGGCTGCGCCGCAAATACAAGACTCACAGCTGGAAAAGCACATTGATGGTGATCAACACCGTCGGCCATCTGGCGGAGGCGGCGTGGCATCATCCTGATCTCGCCGCCTCCTACGCCTGGGTTGAGGTCAAACTCATGACCCATGACGCCAAGGGGATCACCGATAAGGATTTTGAACTTGCCAGAAAGATCGAGGACGTCGTCGCCTGGCGTCCCGGCAAAGCAGGCGGCGCGCTTGAGGGCGCGCCCGAAACCGATCAGCGCTTCGCCTATATCAAATATGAAGACTGAGCGAAGCAGGAAGACCGAGAGCCGCCATGACACCGCTGTCTGAGGCCTTTGATCGCGCCGCAATCGCGGCGGCGCGGGACCGTTTCTTCGCGCCGGTCAACCAGCGGCCGGTTCTCATGGGTATCGTCAACGTGACGCCGGACTCCTTTTCTGACGGGGGTCTGTTCACGTCGAGAGAAGCGGCTCTTGCGCAGGCGCGCAAACTCGTCGCCGAGGGCGCGGATATCGTTGATGTCGGCGCCGAGTCGACCCGTCCGGGGCACACGCCGGTATCGCCTGAAGAGGAATGGGCGCGACTCGAGCCTTTGCTGGCGACTCTGGTGGCTGAAGCGGGCGCGCCAGTTTCGATCGACACTTACAAGTCATCGACGGCGCGTCGCGCCCTCGCTCTCGGCGTGGCCGTGGTCAACGATGTGTGGGGACTGCAACGCGATCCGGATATGGCCCGGGCTGTCGCCGAGTCTGACGCTGGCGTCGTCATTATGCACAATCGCGAAAGCGTCGATCCCGATATCGACATAGTCGCCGACATGCTGAGGTTCTTCGAGCGGTCGCTTGACCTCGCTCGCCGCGCTGAAGTCTCAATGGCGCATGTTGCGCTCGATCCGGGCGTGGGTTTCGGTAAAAGTCGCGAGCAGAATTACGCCGCCCTGCGCGCCATCCCGAAATTGCTGACTTTGGGGTTTCCCCTGCTTGTCGGCGTTTCGCGCAAATCGATCTTCAAAAACCTGCCATCCGGCGTCGTCGAGGATCGGCTATTGGGCACCCTGGCCGCGAATCTTGCCTGCGCCGATAAAGGCGCTCAGATTTTTCGCGTACACGACGTTGCCGATCATCGCGGCGCTTTCGCTGTGCAGGCGGCGCTGAGCGGCGCAGATGAGAATATGGGATCGCAAGAATGCGGGTAGGGTTTGGACTAGGCAGCAATATGGGCGACAAGCCCGCGAATATCGCGCAGGCCTTGAAGCATCTCGAAGAACGCCAGATCGCGCGGCTTCACGCCGTCTCCCGCACCTATCGCACGCCGCCCTGGGGGGTTCTCGATCAGGGTGATTTCGCTAACGCCTGCGCCATCGGCGATACGTCCCTGTCGCCGTACGAATTATTGGCGGAGGTCAAGAGAATCGAAGCCGATATGGGTCGGGCTCCATCAAGACGCTGGGGACCGCGCCTGATCGACGTGGATATTTTATTTCTGGGCGACCACACTTTGGACGATCCCGAGCTGACTCTGCCGCACAAGGAGTTGTTTAGTCGTGGTTTTGTGCTTGCGCCGCTGGTGGAGATCGCGCCCGACCTTGTGCTTGACGGCGTTCCGCTGTCGCAGGCGTTGGCTAGGGTGGACCTCGTTGGAGTCAGACCCTGGGAAGAACAGGGTTAACGGACCCGCCCCGCTTGGTTGGTGTTGCTGCATTGCAACGCAAAATGTCGCGATGATTTCATGACGAAAAAATAAATAATTGATTTTAAATAAATTAATCAATATTTCCGCTCTGCGGAAACTGGTTCGATAAAGGTTAAATATTCATCTCGGGTAGTGTATTACCTATCCACTGGGGTTGATTATACTATTCGATAGAGAGGGATTAGCTACCTTATTGGGTATTGTTCTTTGGGTTCTGAGTTGTGATGAATGGGGCACGCTAAGCGAAGACCTTTCGTCCAATCGAGGGGTTGTTTGCTTGGACGGCGACATCGGTGTTTCGTCCGATAACAACAAGCGGCGAGATCCGTATTGAAGGCGGGATATTTATCTCGTTTTGATTACGGGGAAGACTGCGCAAATTAGGGCGGGTTGAACGCGTGACTGCAAGGTTGGTTCGCGGAACGGCTCATCTGAAACGAGGACGAAGCGGCTCTGTTCTGGGAGGCGGAGCGGGACCGGTCACGCGCATATCCCTGGGAGCACTTAGAGGAGAGAGAGTATGAGCTCTACAACTGACACAGCTGCACGCGCAGCTGCCGGCACAGACTCGGTAGTCGATCTGCGCGGCATGTGGATTGGCCTTGTTCTTCTGAACACGTTTTACCTGATCGTTCGTATTTACGAGCAGGTTTTCGGCTGGCGCGCTGGCCTT
>CAIQCB010000002.1 GCA_903870245.1 uncultured Methylocystaceae bacterium | reverse complement strand
GACCTCGGGCGCAGCGTCGGACATTCAGCAATGCACGCGCGTGGCGCGGGCGATGGTGACCCAGCTTGGTTTTTCGGACAAGCTCGGCACGGTCGCTTACGCCGAACCGCAGCAGGAGCAGTTCCTCGGTTATTCGGCTGGTCGCCAGCAGAAAATTTCCGAAGCGACTCAGCAACTGATCGACGCCGAGGTGCGCCGCTACGTTCAGGATGGTTATGACACCGCCAGGCGTATCCTCACCGAGAAACGCGCACATCTGGACATTCTCGCCAATGGTCTGCTCGAATTCGAGACCCTGAGCGGAGAAGAATTGGTGGGGCTTCTCGCCGGAAAACGCCCGGTCAGAGAGGATATTCCTCCCGTATCAACAACCCCGCCCACCGGTGGTGTCCCCGCAACGCAACAAAACCATGGCCAGACGGACGATCTCGGCGGAATGGCCCCCAACCCGGCCTGAGATCAATTCGCCTCACCAAATGGAAAAGCCCGGCCCCATAGCCGGGCTTTTTCTGTTAAAGGACGGCGCTCGAAGCATTTATCCCCGCCTGATTGAAATCCAGACAAGCGCCCTGGCTTTTTGTTGTCGCCCTTTCTTTCGCTAAACCGGTTTACGGTCCGACGGACAGCGTTTTAGACAAGATTGCTTCCGATATTCACCATCAACGCAAGGATGAATGAGTTATAAAAAAACGAGATGATGCTGTGAACAAGCACCATCGCGCGAAAATTCGTCTGCGTCACATTAACGTCCGATGTCGCAAAGGAAACGCCAATAGCATAGGCGAAATAAATGAAATCAAGGTAATTTGGGTTGTGGACACCGGGGAAATCAAGTCCTCTGACGCCCTTCATATGTGAGTGATCGGCGGGGATATCGGCAAAGTAAAAATCATGCGCGTAGTGAAGCGCGAAGGTCAGATGCAAAAACAACCACGAGGTGACGACCGTCAGCAGGGTGAGGCCGATTCCCCAGTATTTCTCGCTGCCGTGCAAATCTCTCACAGTGCCCAGTTCGTCGATAATCGCTCCAAAGGACGCTGTAGCGACCAGCACGCTGAGCATCAAAATCATCGCCCGCCCCTCATCAAGCAATTGGGCGCGTCGGCGAATGGCTTGATGACTGGCCTGCGAAATCAACGAGGCGACGAGAATGAAATAGGCGATCAGGCCTATGTTCCAGCCGATCAGCAGTCGCGTGGAGTGTCGCAATCCGGGCGGCAGGATCACGAGCGCCCCTAGGCCAATAGCGGCGCTGAGCGCCAGTTGGGGATGCGCCCGGAGAATACGGCAGGGGGCTAGCAACGGCGAGCGGCGAGGGCTGGCCGGCATCGTCCCCGCCTAGCTGCGGCGTGCGGCGACAAATTGCGCCGCTTCAGCAAGAACGCCGGTGGCGTCGCCCCGTCCGGTGTCCTGGAGAGCCGTGATTGCCTCATTGACGAGCTGGTCGAGTCGCGCGCGCGCCGCGTCGAGACCGAGCAAACCAACGAGCGTCGCCTTGCCGCGTTCGGCGTCCTTGCCGGCGCGTTTGCCAAGCGCCGCAGTGTCGCCTTCGGCGTCGAGGATATCGTCGGCGATCTGGAAAGCGGCTCCCAGCGCGTCGCCGTAACGCGCCACGGCCCTGGCCTGCCCGGGATTGGCCCCGCCAAGCATCGCTCCGGCGTCCACGGCAAATCGCAGCAAGGCGCCGGTTTTCATGGCCTGCATCCTTAGGGTTTCCGCTTGTGTGAGCGGTGTGGACGCCGTCTCGGCCTGAAGATCGAGCGCCTGTCCGCCGACCATCCCGCCAAGACCGGCGGCGCGCGCCAGCGCCAGCACCAGCGCGGCGCGAACACCCGCGTCTTCATGCGTCGCCGGATCAGCAACGACGTCAAAGGCGAAGGTCAAAAGACCATCGCCGGCGAGTATTGCCGTCGCTTCGTCGAAAGCTTTGTGACAGGTCGGCCTTCCACGTCGCAAATCATCGTCGTCCATCGCTGGCAGATCGTCGTGAACCAGCGAATAGCAATGTATCATTTCCAGCGCGCAGGCGGTGCGCAGGGCGCTTGCGCCCTCTACGCCGAACAGACGCGCGGACTCGATCACCAGAAACGGCCGCAGACGTTTGCCGCCGCCGAGCGTCGAATAGCGCATGGCCTCCAGCAGACGCGAGGGACGAGTGATTTCCCCCGGCAACGCGCCAGAGCCAAGCAAGGCGTCCAGCGCGGTCTCTGTCGCTTCGGCGGCGTGATCGAGGCGGCGACGAAAGTCGGCGGCGCGGGCGTCGGTCGGCATAGCGTTCCCTGATTGTTTCTCGGCGGTTTGGCAGCGGTATCGCCGCTCGCCTCGATACTGTCAAATATTCGCCCCGACAGCTGCGGATTTATGGTCCGTTTTCGAGCAGCTCTGTGATCGAAAGATTCAATTGGCGGCGTCGGATGGCCTTACCGAACAACGGCGCCAGGCGCCGACAGGTCGATCCCCGCGACGAACTGGCTTAACTTGGCGTCGAATGCGCCGCCCTCGGCGCGCCGCAGATCGGTGCGGGGAATCTAGCGGGGTTTTTGGCTCGGCAGAGACCAATCCGCCGCCGCCACGCCTGATCGCCGGCTATGCGACATGGCGCGCAGCATGGCGCGCGGCGCTTGGGGCGCATCTTTCAATTGCGCATCTGCAGCCGACGCCTCGCCAAATGGGAGCCCCCGGCGGGAGTTATCTGGCGATTGCAGCGTATCAGTTGAGAGACGATAAACTGAGCGAAGAGCATCGTGCGCTTCTCTGATCGACAGGACGCCGGACGACGTCTGGCGGCGGAGCTGGGACGTCATCGTTATGAAAACTCTGTCGTCTTTGCGCTGCCGCGCGGCGGTGGGCCGGTCGCCTTCCCGATGACGCAAGCGCTTCACGACCCGCTTACGCTAACGCTAACGCTGCTGCGCTAAATTGGCGCGCCCGAGCACCCGAAGGTAGCGATGGGCGCTATCGCCGATGTGAGCGCGCCGGCGCTTGTTCGAAACGACGATGTTATCGCCGCCACCGGCGTGAACAACATAACTTTCGAACAGGCGCGCGATGCGCGCTCTGGAGCCGAAGCGACTGGTGTTGTCCATTGCCGTCGCGCCATTAGATTTGCTGGAGTCCCTGGGCGACGAAGCGGATGAAATCGTCTGTCTTTGTCCTCAAGAGGATTTCGTCGCCATTGGCTTATTATACGGGGACTTCTCGCAGGTCAGCGATGGGGAGGCAATCACATTGCTCGACGCTGCAGACGAGTCGGTCGTCAGCGCATAGGCTGCCTGAACTTCATCAGCATCAGACAAGTTGACGCCCGCGTCCTGCGGGGACGATCCATAAAGTCACAACCATATCGATCAGATAAAGACTGGCGAGAAAACCGAGCGCGACGTCAAAGGAATATCCACCAGCCAGAGCGCCGATCACGACCGGCCCCAAACCGCCAAGGGCGCGACCAATGTTGAAAAGGACATTTTCGGCGGTTGCGCGCGCAGAAGTCGGATAAAGCTCCGAAAGCAGGGCGCCATAGCCGCCGATCATGCCATTGACGAAAATCCCAACAACGGCGCCGCCAATCAGAACCGCAACAGGTTCGGTTAACTGAGCATAAGCCAAAACCATCAACATCGCGCCGAACTGAAAAGCAAGAAACGCCGGTCGACGACCATAGCGATCACACAATTCGCCGAAAACCAACGCGCCAGCGATCATGCCGCAAACGGTGACTGCGGTCCAAAGTCCTGACTTCGTCAGACTGAATCCGTAACGTTCCGAAAGATAGGCCGGCAACCAGATCATCAAGCCGTAATAACCAAAATTTTGCACCCCGCAGAGCAAGATCATGCCAAGACTGATTTTTGTCGTGGCCGCATCAGCGAACAACGACTTGAGCGGCTGGAGCGGATGCGCGGGTCGCGGGCCATCAAGAAAGATTTCCGGCTCGCCGACATGACGCCGCACAGCGGAAGCGACAAGGCTCGGCAGAACCCCCACGACAAAAACGCCGCGCCAGCCAATCATGGGCAAGAGCAAGGGCGCAACAATCGCTGCGAGGAGCACGCCGAACTGCCAGCCTACGCCGACATAGGAGCAAGCGCGGGCGCGTTGGGTCTCCGGCCAGCTTTCAGCGACCAGAGCCATACCGAGGCCGAATTCACCGCCAAGCCCCAGCCCGGCAAGGGTGCGACAGACGATCAACTGCTCGTAAGTTTGGGCTATGGCGCAAAGACCGGTAAATCCGGCGAAGACCAGGATCGACCACGTCAACACCCGGACCCGCCCGTAATGATCGCTCATGACGCCAAAGACGACGCCGCCAATCAGCGCGCCAAACAGGGTCCACGACACCAGCGCCGAGGCTTCGACCCGTCCGACGCCGAAATCCCTGGCGATGGGATCGAGAAGAAATCCCAAAATCAGCAAATCGAATCCGTCCATCGCATATCCAAGCGTCGCAGCGAGGAGGGCCCTGGCGCGGGCGGATGGCGCGAAGAAAGATAAGGCTATCATGCCCGACAACTGATCCGAGAAAGCCCGGTAAAGCCAGCGTAACTGAACGTCAGAACATCGCCGCCAGAATCGGCGAAGATTACGCCCGGGAGAAAAAGGTCATGAATGACCGAAATCTCCTGCATGGATTCATGTGATCTGAAGGTAGAGAGGGGCTGCTGCGCACTGCGCGGCGGGATCGAATCCTGGCCCGTAAAGGGTAAAAAAGCATCCGTGAAATTGTACTCGGGATGCAAAGCGGTAAATGCTCAGCGTAGCGCCAGCAAACCGCTCTCAGCGGAACATGTAGGCGGCGATTCGACCGGCAATGAAGGACGTCAAGAGCAAAGACGACAAGCCAAAAAAAGTTACAGTAACCTGATATGTAAAGTATTTCATTGGCTGCTCCCTTTCACGGCCGGGACTTTCGCAGAGGATTATGGTCGAACTGCGATTTTGTGTTTTCCGTTTCGAAGCTATTGAAATCTCAAATGGTTAATCGACAATTAAAATTCTGTCGACAAATGTGCGCCCGCCAATCTGGGCGCTTGCATGGTCAAAGATGGCGGCAATACGACCGGGCGCCATCGACATGAACGAGTTTGTTATTACCGTTAGCCGGCGAACGCCAAAGCTTTAGGGGATCGCCTTCAGCTTTGCGCCGGCGTGATGTATTTTTGTGATGAAAGCAGCACCTGAATTTTTAAAATCTTGCGCAAGACAATCCGTCTCCAGTCGTCTCGGCTCGGCGCCGTGCTGCCGAATGTTTTTTATTTGAAAAACGATTCCGGCGGAGGACAGCGGAGGATCGATCGCGGGCAACAGATCGCGTTAAAATTCATGAAGAATTAATCTCTAGGGCCTCATGCCGAGAGACGCGATCTGTCCCGCAGATGAATACAGGGGACGACAGGCGACCACTCATCTAAAAAATCGATGACGACGGGGCGATAATGGCGTCCCGTCGTCCAGCATCATCAATAATGATGACCGAAGCCATTGTTATAGCCGTATGGCGGTCGATTGCCGTAGCCGGGATAGTGATGCGGGCCATGATGTCCGTAACCCTGGTAGGGGTGGGGCGGACGATTCCCGTAACCCGGATAGGGCTGCGGAGGACGATGGCCATAACCGCCACCGGCTTGACCAAAGCCTTGAGGCGGGCGCGCTCCCCAATGTGGAGGCCGGATGGTTTGTTGTCCATTCTTGTCGAAGATCGCCATGCCGTTATGGTTTTGAACGACGGCGCCGCCATACTTGCCATTCTTATCCAGAAATACCGTCGTGCTGCCGTTTTTAACGGCCGTTCCGAGGTATTGTCCGTTCGGAGCAAATACAGGCGCCGATTGAGCGAAGGCGGAACCAGAGCCGAGGACAAAAAGCATTACTGACAGAGTTTTTTTCATACAGTTCTCCACTCGATAATCAAATATAATGTCATCCCCCAGGAAATTACCCAGGAACTCGCTTTACGCATACAAGAACTCGCTTTATGCGGCGACGGACGCAAGGGGCCTCGGACGCAAGGGGCCTCGGACGCAAGGGGCCTCGGACGGAAGGGGGCCTCGAACGGAAGAGGGCCTCGCAACGGCGGTGGCCGTAATGAGGCAGCCAGACAATCGCCTTGCGGTCCCCGCCCCAATGGTCTGTCCTCGCTACCCTATCACAGGTCAAAGCGCGTTTTATCCTTTGATCGGTGAAGACTGGCCCGCATGCGGGGGAGCCGCCAGCGAATTTCATCGGCAGGACGAAGCTTCCGATTTGGTCGCGAAACTCATTGACTGATCGAAACTCATTGACTCATCGCTGTATGATGCCCCTGGGCCTCTGAGCTGATATGGCGACAACTGGACCATGGATCGCGTACGAGCCGCAAGTTCGGGCATTCAGGCCGGATCGTCGGCCGGTGTGGCCGAACATTTTTCATGTCAGTAGTTTGCGGGAGGATTATCGTGCATGTCTTTGTTCTGACCGGCGCCGGGATTTCCGCCGAAAGCGGAATCGACACTTTTCGCGAACCTAACGGTTCAGGGCTATGGTCGCGTTTCGACCCCATGAAGCTGGCGACGCCGGAAGCCTTTCAGCAACGGCCTGCCGAGGTTCAGGCCTTTTATAATTGGCGTCGTCAAAGACTCATCGAGACACGGCCAAACCCCGCGCATCTGGCGCTGGCGCGTTTTGGCCAAGAACTGCATGAGGTCGGCGGACGTTTGACGCTTGTCACCCAGAATATTGACGATTTGCACGAGCGCGCCGGATCGAGCGACGTTCTGCACATGCATGGCGAACTTCTCAAGGCGCGATGTTTGGTCTGCCAGGGCGTCTCCGAATGTCGGGGAGAGATTTCGCCGCACAGTCGGTGTGTCGCCTGCGGCCAGATCGGCGCGTTGCGCCCGCATGTGGTCTGGTTTGGTGAGACGCCGTTATTTCTTGATCTGATCGCGGAGTGGTTGCCCACCGCCGACTTGTTCGTCGCCATCGGCACATCCGGCGCTGTTTATCCGGCGGCGGGATTTGTCGCAGAGGCGCATCGCCACGGCGTAAAGACATGTGAAATAAACCTCGATCCCGCTGACAACGCGTCTCTCTTTGATCAGTCGATTTACGGACTTGCAAGCCACTGCGTGCCGGCCTGGTGTGAAAGAACACTGGCGTCGCTTAAAGCGCCCCCAAGCGGCTAGAGCGCTTTACGAAGAAGTCGAAAACGGTTTGGCTAAAGAAAACGCGACAACCAAATCACGGGAATCTCTGCCGGACTCAATCAGATCGAGAAAGGCCCCTAATGTAACCTCTCGTAGCCTTCTCGCAGTCCTTCGAGTTTGACCTGATGGCGCAGACCGTCATAGGGAGTTATGTAGGTCACGAGCGTTGCGATTTTACCCTTGGTCAATTGGTCCAGAAGCTTGTCGTCGATGGCGGCGTCCGCCAGACAGCCTGAAGGGAAACATCGGAAAAAGGCGTTGCGGCCAATATCCGCCTGATCGATCTTGAGGCCGACGCCGTTGAGAAGAAAAACATTCAGGGGCGCGATCACGCGAAATATGCCGACCTTGGACCCTTTGGGGCGCATGATGATAACGCCGATTGTCGAATTTCCGCGGTCCTCGGCATTGATCTGCTGGGCGAGGGCGCATTGTTCGGTTGTTTCGCCTGGCTGCTTGTCGCAGCGGTAGGACCACGCGCCAAATTTTTCCTTGATCGCCCCCTGTCCTGGCGCAGCTTCCGACTGGCCGGAGATCGCGCATGCGATAACGAGCGCAAAAATGCCTGTCTTGCGCGCATCGCCTAAAAGGCTTTTCAGGAATATCATCGGTTCGTCTCCTGGCCCGTGGCCGTTATCAGTTTTACGCGCATCGCGCGTTTAAGAGGGATTGGCGTCGGCGTCATTTGGGGTTTCGTTCAGCAAACTATGGCGACGACCATAGGAAAAGTACACGATCAGTCCTAGCCCAAGCCACAGCAGAAAGCGCGCCCAGGCCAGCGCCGGCAAGCGGGACATCAGCCATAGCGAGAAACCAATGCCGACCAGCGGGGTGAACGGCATAAACGGCGTCCGGAAACGGCGTGGCGCATCGGGACGCGTCCGGCGAAGGACGATGACCGCAATACAAATCGTCACAAAAGCCGATAGCGTGCCGATATTGACGAGTTCGGCCACTTCGCGGATCGGCAAGAGGCCGGCGACGACGGCCGTCAGAACGCCGGCGATGAGCGTTGGACGATGCGGCGTCTGGAAGCGCGGATGCGGAACCGAGAACCATCGCGGCAACAGACCGTCCCGGCTCATGGCGAACCAGATGCGCGCGCAGGCGAGCAGGAAAGACAGCATGACACTGGCGATTCCGGTCACCGCCGCCAGCGATACAACGACCGAGACCCAGCGTAGACCGAGAGATGAAAAGGCGTTGGCCACCGGCGCGGCGTTGTCCAGCGTATCGTATCTCACGATGCCTGTGAGGGTCAGCGACATAGCGACATAAAGCGCCAACGCCACCGCAAGGGACGCCACAACCGCACGCGGCAAATCACGCTGCGGATCGATTGCCTCTTCCGCAGCCGTAGTGAGCGTATCGTAACCGAACACAGCGAAAAATACGACAGCGGCGCCTTCGACAACGCCTCTAATTCCAAAGGGCGCAAAGGGACGCCAGTTATCGGGCTGAACGTAGGGAAGGCCGGCGGCGATCACCAGCAGCACCGCGGCGATCTTGATCGCCACCATCGTCAGGTTAATGCGGGCCCCCCATTCGATCCGCAGTGTCAAAATCAGCGCGGCGCCAAGCGCGCCAAGCGAAGCGAACAGATCGACGACATGTCCTGCCCCCACGCCGGGCGCGGCGGAGGCCCAGACAGGCAAGGTCAGGCCAAACGTCGAAAGAAGCGCTTGCAGATAAGCTGACCAGCCAATCGCGACGACCGCCACCACAAGGGCGTATTCGAGCAACAAATCCCAGCCGATGATCCAGGCGACAAGCTCTCCCAGCACTGCGTAGGCGTAGGTATAGGCGCTGCCGGCGACCGGGATCATTCCGGAAAACTCGGCGTAGGCCAGCGCGGCGGCGCCGCTGGCCACGCCCGCGATAAGAAACGACACCGAAACTGCCGGGCCCGCCTGCGTCGCCGCAACGACTCCGGTGAGCACGAAAACGCCAACGCCGATGAGGCCGCCCAGACCAATGCCGACCAGTTGCCACAAACCCAACGCACGCCTGAAATCGGTGGGAGACTGAGCGACGTTGAGGAGTTGATCGAGCGATTTGCGGCGCAGAAAAGAATGCAGCGTCATGAGGTCCTTTCGAGCGACCGACGATAACGCGGCCTTCACGCTAAATCGAGCCCCATCATCCGATTATCCGCCCAGAGGCCGGCGCCCGAATGAAGGTTAACGATGCGATTTCCGGTTCGCGCCGAAGACTTGTATAACGACTTTATCGCCGAACAACGCATTTTCGGGAAAAGCCGCATGATCGTCGGAACGCTCAAGGAGATAAAGAACAACGAATATCGCGTCGGTCTGACGCCCTCCACCGTTTATGAACTCAGGCACGCCGGCCATGAGGTTCTGGTCGAACGTAGCGCGGGATGGGGCGCTGGCTTCGGGGACGAAGACTATCGCTCCTCCGGCGCCGCGCTATGCGACACCGCGGATGAAATTTTCACACGGGCGGAAATGATCGTTAAAGTGAAGGAGCCGCTGCACTCCGAGATCGACAAGCTTCGACGCGGTCAAATCCTTTTCACTTACCTTCATCTTGCGGCTGACGTAGCTTTGACGCGCGGCCTTATGGCGAGTGGCGCAACATGCATCGCCTACGAAACCGTCACATCTCCAACCGGCGGATTGCCGTTACTCGCCCCGATGTCTGAAATCGCGGGAAGACTCGCTCCGCAAATGGGTGCGCATTTTCTAGAGAAACAGAGCGGGGGCCGCGGCGTTCTCCTTTCCGGCGCGCCTGGCGTGCCGCCCGCCGACGTCTTCATTCTGGGCGCCGGCAGCGTCGGCGTTCAGGCTGCGACAATCACTGTCGGTATGGGCGCAAATGTTCTGGTTGCAGATCGAAGCATAGAGGCTTTGCGTCGGATCGAGGCGCGCTTTGGGTCGCGGGTTAGTACGATCCACTCATCACGACACGCGATTCAAGATCACATTCGGCATGCCGATCTTGTGATCTGTGCGGCGCTCGTGCCCGGCGCCAAAGCGCCTGTGCTGGTGACGCGGCAGATGCTGAAAACCATGAAACCCGGCGCTGTCATTGTCGATGTCGCCATCGATCAGGGCGGATGCTGTGAAACCTCGCGTCCCACCAGCCACGCCGAACCAACCTACGTCGTCGATGATATTGTTCATTACTGCGTCACCAATATGCCAGGCGTTACGCCACGCACATCGACGCAGGCGCTCAACAACGCAACGCAGCCGTTTGTTCTGTCGCTGGCGACGAAGGGCTGGCGCAAGGCCTTGCAGGACGATGCGGGACTGCGCGCCGGTCTGGAAATCATCGATGGAAACCTTGTTTCCGCGCCGGTCGCCGCCGCGCACGGCCTCGAACAGACGGAGCCCGATCGATACCTGTGACCAGATTCAACCTACAATTGTTGACATATATCGGGTCCGGACAATGCCTTAGACCTGAATTTCATGAATGTTTACGTTCATCATATGGTTGACCTTAAGCTTGTTTCGACCTTAAGTTGAGCAATACGCCGATTCGGAAATGTGGCGATCGGCTTTTGCGGAGACGAAAAATGTTCATCATAGTCGACGAGCGCGAACTTGTGACGAGCGGATACGCCGCGCGCTTCGTGCAGGAAGGCGTCGCCTCCGCCGGTTTCACGCCCCGGCAATTTATCGATTGGGTCGGCGCGGCGGTCGACGACGACATTCAGGCCGTCGAAGGCTTCCTTATTGGCGATTGCCCTGACCGCGAAGAGATGCCGCGGCTCATTCGTCGAAAATCACAGGCGCCGGTAATCGCGATGAACGAAGGTCCCTCGCTCGAACAAACGCTTGGCCTGTTTAGCGCCGGGGTCGATGACGTTGTGCGTAAACCGGTGCATGTTCGGGAAATACTGGCGCGGACGCATGCGATCCGTCGACGCGCGCAAGCGCGCTCGGACTCTGCCTCGGCAGGCGCCATTCAGGTCTTTTTCAACGGCGGCGATCCGATCGTCAATGGCGCGCCCTTATCCCTGCCGCGTCGGGAGCGACGCATTCTCGAATATCTGGTCGTCAATCGCGGACGCCGCCTGACGAAAGCGCAAATCTTCAATGCCGTCTACGGACTTTTCGACGACGACGTCGAAGAAAATGTTATCGAAAGCCACATCAGTAAATTGCGCAAAAAACTTCGGACGCAACTGGGTTACGATCCCATCGAGTCACAGCGCTTCCTGGGATACATGCTGAAACAGCCTGCCGCCGACGCCATCGAGCGAGAGCGACTGCTCGCAACCGGTTAACCGGTTCGCCGCTGCGCCTTCCGTCTGGCTCTGCGCATCAGGGCTTTTGGGCGTTACGGGATTTTTTCCCGGTCACATCGGCTTTACCCGGAGAGCGACCCCGGCCATTGTCGCGCCAAGAAAAGGTCCCTGCGCCGGAGTCCGTCGCCCATGCGCCTGTTGATCGTTGACGACCATCCGGTGATCATCGCCGGCTGCGCCGCTATGTTCGCCGCCGAGGGCGACATAGAGGTTTTTGACGCGCGCAACGCCGAGAGCGGCCTAAGAGCCTTTCACGAACATCGGCCGGACATCAGCATCGTCGATATCGCCATGCCGGGGGACTCGGGGCTTGAATTGACGCGACGCATCCTCGCCGAGGACCCGCAAGCCCGCGTTATCATCTTCAGCATGAACGACGACCCGATCTTTGCAGCCCGCGCGATTCAACTTGGCGCCAGGGGTTACATCACCAAGAACGATAATCCCTACCTGCTGATCGAGGCGGTGCGAAAGGTGATGGCCGGCGAAAGCTTCCTGATGCCGGAAACCGCCGCCAGTCTGGCGCTGAAAACCATTGGCGTCGACCCAGACGCAATGTCCGCTCTCAATGCCCGGGAACGCGAAATTCTCAAACATCTTGGCGCCGGCCTGGGCCTCAAGGAAATCGCCGACAGAACAGGCGTTTCCTACAAGACCGTCGCGAACAGTTGTTCGATCATGAAACGCAAGCTCAATTTACGCTCCGCCGCCGATCTCGTGCGCACGGCGATCGAATACAAATCCGTGGTGTGAACCTCAGGCGGCGCCTGCAACGGTTGCGGCGAAACCCTGACGAATAGCGTCTTCTTTCAGATTGCGGCCGATAAAGACGAGCCGGGACACGCGCTTTTCGCCGGGCTTCCAGTCGCGCTGCAAATCGCCGTCGAGAATCATGTGCACGCCCTGAAAGACAAAGCGCCTCGGCTCATCCCTGAAGGAAATAATGCCCTTGCAGCGAAGAATATCCTGGCCCTCGCGCTGAACCAGTTCATTGAGCCAGGGAACAAAGCGCTCCGGATCGACGTCGCCGTCGTGGCGAATCGACACAGACTGCATCTCCGTGTCGTGTATCGCCTTCAGATGACCATGGTCATCTTGATCATGATGCTTATGATCATGATGATGATCGTCATGATGATCGTGGCCGCAGTCTGCGCCGCAGGCGTGATCATGCGCGTGTGAGTCATGCTCATGCGCATGATCGTGGTCGTGATGGGAATGATCATGATCGTGAAGCGCATGGTCGTCGGCGTCGAGAAAATTCGGCTCCAGTTTCAGGATGCGATCGAGATCGAAGGCATTGCGCTCCAGTATTGCATCAAGCGGCACTGCCGCTTTCACGGCGCGATGCACGGCGGCGTAGGGGTTGATGCCGCGAATGCGGGCCTCGACCTCCGCCAGTTGCTCTTTGGTCGCAAGATCGGTCTTGTTGAGGATGATGACATCGGCAAAAGCGATTTGTGATTTGGCTTCGGGCGCGTCCTTCAGTCGGTCGCTCAGCCATTTCGCGTCGGCCAGCGTGACCACGGCGTCGAGCCGCGCCGCGTCCTTGACGTCGGCGTCGACAAAGAAGGTCTGCGCGACGGGAGCCGGGTCGGCGAGGCCAGTTGTCTCGACAATGATCGCGTCAAACTTGCCGCGCCGGCGCATCAGCCCTTCGATGATGCGGATCAGATCGCCGCGCACCGTGCAGCAGATGCAGCCGTTGTTCATCTCGAAGACTTCCTCATCGGCTCCGACAACGAGATCGTTATCGATGCCGATTTCGCCGAATTCGTTGACGATCACTGCATATCGGCGACCATGCTGCTCGGTGAGAATACGATTGAGCAAGGTCGTCTTGCCGGCGCCGAGGTAGCCGGTGAGAACGGTCACGGGAATTTTATCGGTCATCGCCTGTCCTGACCTCTCCTGATGCAAAAAATATATCTGGTTTTTCGCCTGTCCCGCTCAGGGGGCCAGCGCTTTCGCCAGTTCTTTCACATTATGGCGCATCATGTCGATATAGGTGGCGCCGTCGCCCCTGGCGCCGCTAAGCGCATCGGAATAAAGCGTGCCGCCCAGCCGTGCGCCGGTTTCGGCGGCGATTCTCTTCGCCAGTCGCGGGTCGGAGACATTCTCCAGAAACACCGCCGGCGCCCTGTGATCTTTTACATCGTCGATAATTCGGGCGATGTCTTTTGCGCTCGCCTCGGTCTCGGTCGAGACGCCCTGCGGCGCGAGAAATGTGACCCCGTAACGCGCCGAAAAATAACCAAAGGCGTCGTGGGTCGAGACGACGCGCCGACGCTCGGGCGGGATCGCGCTCAAGGTCTTGACGATCTCTTCATCGAGCGCCTTGAGCCTGTCGATATATGCGCGGGCGTTATCTTCGTAGGTTTCCGCGCCGGCGGGATCGACGCCGGCGAGCGCGTCGCGAATTTCCTCGACATAAACACGGACGTTCGACACATCCTGCCAGGCGTGCGGATCGAGACCCTCCTCATTGCTTCGCGGCTTGACGCCATTGCCCAGCGGCACAATCAGCCCGTGGGTTTTCGTCGCATCGATAAGACGCTGAAGCCAACCTTCGAAATCCAGACCATTGACGAAAATGAGCCGCGCCTGCGCGATCTTGCGTCCATCCGCAGGACTCGGCTGATAGACATGCGCATCACCCTCGGGTCCGACAATCGTCGTCAACGAAACGCGATCGCCGCCAACCTGACGCACCAGATCGCCGATGATCGAAAAACTCGCGACGACCGGCAGTTTGTCTCCGGCGGCGGTTTCGGCGCGCGCTGGCGCGGCGCCGCACAGAGCCGTGAACAAAACCATCATGAGAAAACGAAGCGATGTCATGATTTTCACCCTTCGAGATGCCGGCGAGGCCGGCGCAGACGCAACAGACCGCCCGCCCGGCCAAACACCAGAGACAGGAAATAGACGATTCCGGCGGCAAGGATGATCGCCGGCCCGGTCGGAGCGCCGGTTACATAGGAGAAGACGAGGCCGACATAGGCGCAGGCGGCGCCAATGGCGGCCGACGCCGGCAGCGTCGCCGCCAGCCGAACAGTCCACAGTCGCGCCGACGCCGCCGGCAGCATGATCAGCCCCACCGCCATCAACGTGCCGAGCGCATGGAAGCCGGCGACAAGATTGAGAACGACCAGCGTCAGGAACAGAAACGGGATCGCCTCGCCCATAGCGGTCGTCTGGCGCAGAAACATCGGGTCGAGCGTGTCGAGAACCAGCGCGCGATAGAATACGGCAAGCGTCGCCAGAGTCAGCGTCGAGACGCCGGCCAGAAGCATCAACGCCGCGTCGTCGAGACCGAGGACCGATCCGAACAAAACATGCAGGAGATCGACATTGGAGCCGCGTAATGACACCAGCGTCACCCCGAGCGCCAATGACACCAGATAAAACGCCGCCAGCGAGGCGTCCTCTCGCAGCGTCGTCAGCCGCGAAGCGAGCCCGGTGGCGAAGGCGATCAACAAACCGGCGACAAGACCGCCAAAGGTCATCGCCGGCAAGGACAGGCCGGCGACCAGATAGCCAACCGCTGCGCCCGGCAAAATGGCGTGCGAAAGCGCGTCGCCGGCCAGCGACATGCGCCTCAGGATCAGAAAGACGCCGAGCGGCGCGCCAGAAAGCGCCAGCGCCACCGATCCCATCAACGCGCGGCGCATGAATTCGTAATCGGCGAAGGGCGCGATGAAAATCTCAGTGATCATGCGTCTCGGTCTCGTCGATCAGGCATTCGCGGGCGTCTCTGTCGTAGGCTGCGGACATGGCGCGGGCGCGGGCAAGATTTTCGGGCGTCAGGACTTCGGCGGTCGGTCCCCAGGCGATCCGCTGGCGCGCCAGCAGCAAGGTTTGCGGGAAAGCGCGGCGGGCGAGATCGAGATCGTGCAGCACGGCGACGACGCTGCGTCCTTCCGTCACCCATTCCGGGATCAGTCCGAGCAGTTCTTCCGCCGTGGCGTCGTCGATGGCTCCGAAGGGCTCGTCGAGCAAAATTACCGGCAGATCCTGAACGATCAGTCGCGCAAACAGCGCGCGCTGCATCTGTCCGCCCGACAGCGTGCCAATGGGGCGCTCCTCCATCCCATCGAGACCTACGCGCTTCAGGGCGTTTTTCGCGCGAATCGCCTCAGCTGCGGCCATTCTTCCCATCAGCCCGACCCGTCGGGTCGCCCCGAGGGCGACAAAATCGCCCAGATCAATCGGAAAATCGCGATCAATATCGGCCTGCTGAGGCAGATAGGCGACGTTGCGCGCATCAACCCCGCTACGGTCGATATGACCGCCCAGGGGCGCAAGGATCCCGGCCAGCGCCTTGAGCAAAGTCGATTTGCCCGCGCCGTTCGGGCCGCAGACAGCCAGCGCTTCGCCCGGCGCGATCACCCCGTCGAGATGATGAACAGCCGGGTGACGGTCATAAGCCAGCGTTAGGTTCACCAGCCGGATCGTTCCCGGCGCGGCGGGCGCAGGCGTGTCGGTCAATGCAGCGCCCAGATCACACCCGCCCAGAGAGCCGTGAGCAAAAGGGATAAAAACCCCAGGCGCCCGATCGCCGAGCGTCCCAGAAGCGAAGGGGCTCCTGGGCCCGGGCTGTCACGCCGGACATCATTAAGCGACTGAGAATCCTTGTGAAAATCAACCTCTCTGGGGCCACAATTCGTCACAGGATCGGAGCAGGAGGTTTGGCTCATGGGAAAATGTTATAAAGTAACGGCGCTTGGAGCAAGCGGCGATGCTGGCGTCGCCCGGAGCAATGCGGGGTTTTTGCGGTCGCAGGCAATTTACAGCGCCAATCGAGTCTGGTAAACGCCGCTCCACGGGTCAGGCGCTCCGTCAGCGCCCGACTTCCTATTTTTTGGACGTTCCCCGCCACACCCCCCGGGGCCAAACACAGGATGGTTTCGTGCAAGTTCTCGTTCGCGACAACAATGTCGATCAGGCTCTGAAAGCGCTCAAGAAAAAGATGCAGCGCGAAGGCATTTTCCGCGAAATGAAACTGCGCGGCCACTACGAGAAGCCCTCCGAAAAGCGCGCCCGCGAGAAGGCCGAGGCGGTTCGGCGCGCGCGCAAGCTCGCCCGCAAAAAGTTGCAGCGCGAGGGCCTGTTGCCGGTCAAGGCGCGAACGGTCGGCCGCTAACCGCGCACACGACCGCTGGTTTTTTCTCTGGCGACGCACAATTTGTTAAGGTTGACGCGGCTAACAATCAGCCAGTCATCGGCAAGTCCGATAATTGCTGAAAGGGTTTAGCATGGGCCTGGGCCATGCGGCGGCCAAGCGTCGCCCGTTTACCATTGATCCCTGTCGCCTGCGTCCGGCGGCCATAGCGACGATTGCGGCGGTTTTTCTGGCCGGTTGCGAGACGGCGAATGGCATTCGTCCCCCCGGACGGGGCATCGCGGAAATCTCCGAAGCGGACTCGCGCTCGTCGGCGGCGAACATTGAATCTCTGACCGACGTCATCAAGCGCAATCCGTCAAGCGCCGAGGCCTTCAACACGCGCGGCGCCGCCTATGCGCGCGCTGGCTCCTTTTCCGAGGCCGTCGGGGATTTTTCGCAGGCGATCAAACTCGATCCCAATAGCGCCGCAGCCTACACCAATCGCGCCCTCGCCTATCGCCAGATGGGACAAAACGACGCCGCGCGCAACGACTTTGATCGGGCGATTCAGGCTAACTCCAACCATGCGCCCGCCTATGTTGGTCGCGCCAATCTGGCCCGGGCGCAAGGCAATTTCGACCAGGCTCTCAACGACCTGAACGCCGCCATCCGACTCAATCCGGAGAACGCCCAGGCGTTCCACGCACGTGGTCTTGTCAATCAGAAGCGCGGCGACGACACGCGGGCGGTGAGCGATTTCGATAACGCCATCGATCGCGATCCCTTCGTCGCGGCGCCCTATCAGGCGCGGGGCGAAAGCCTTGTCGCGCTTGGCAAATACGATAAGGCGATCGAGGACTTCAACGCGGCGCTCAACGTCAACAACAAGAGCGCGCTGGCCTGGGCCTGGCTGGGCCTCGCCTATGACAAGAGCGGCAACCCGCAGAAGGCCAAAGACGCCTATCAACGCGCCCAGCAGCTCGATCCCTCCCAACCGACCCCGCCCCGGGCAGCGCGCAGCTAGGTCAGCTCGCGCCGGTCCCGGGCTCTTGCGCGGCGCCTGCTTTTCCGGCAATCCACTGATGGTCAGGGTCGGACCCTGTGCGACTGACTCCGCCGGCATGGCTTTGTGATCAGGCCGCCCCATTTCACCGGCTCCACACCCCGCTCAGGAAGAATTTTCTCCTCATGGCTCGCGATACATCCGACGCTACGCCGATCGCCTCCCGCGACGCGCTCGTTCAATGGCTGGAGTCCGGTTGCAAAAAAGCCGGCGATCCTCTGCGCATCGGGACCGAACACGAAAAAATTCCCTTCTACGCCGATACGCTGGAGCCTGTGCCCTACCTCGGCGTCGGGGGGCGGGGCGGCGTTCGCGCCCTGATCGAAGGCCTGCAGGCGCGGATCGGCTGGGAGCCGATCATGGATCGCGACGCGCTTATCGGACTGGCCGACCCGCATGGCGGCGGCGCCATTTCGCTGGAGCCCGGCGGACAATTCGAACTTTCAGGCGCTCCGCTCCTCGATGCGCACGAGACGGCGCAGGAGCTCAACAACCATTTCACCGAACTGGGGGCTGTCGCCCGCGAGATCGGCGTCAAATTCCTCGATCTCGGCTGCAGTCCGAAATGGTCTCGGGCGCAAACGCCCGTCATGCCCAAACAACGCTATGCGATCATGTCGAAATATATGCCGCGGGTCGGCTCACGCGGCCTCGACATGATGTTTCGAACCGCGACGGTTCAGGTCAATCTCGACTTTGTAAGCGAACCGGACATGGTCAAGAAGATGCGCGTCGGTCTCGCCCTGCAACCGATCGTCACGGCGCTTTTCGCCAATTCGCCCTTTCTCGACGGCGGACCGACCGGTCGTCTGTCGGAACGATCCCTCATCTGGCGCGACACCGATCCGGATCGCACTGGCATGTTGCCTTTCGCCTTCGAGGCCGGGTTCGGCTTCGAGCGTTACGTCGATTATGCGCTCGATGTCCCGATGTATTTCGTCAAGCGAGGCGACGTTTATCACGACGTCGCAGGCGCGAGTTTTCGGGATCTGCTCGCGGGTAAGCTTCCGCAACTGCCCGGCGAACGCGCAGTCATGTCCGACTGGGCCAATCATCTATCGACGATTTTTCCCGAGGTGCGTCTTAAGACGTATCTGGAGATGCGGGGCGCCGATAGCGGTCCGCGCTCCCATATGACTGCGCTGGCCGCCCTGTTCGCTGGCCTGTACTATGACGAAGCCTCGCTCGACGAGGCCTATGAACTCGTCAAAGGCTGGGGAAGCGATGCGCGGGAGAAGCTTCGCGCCGATGTCCCTGCACAGGGTCTCGCCGCCCGGATCGAAGAACAGGACGCCCGGCAAATTGCGCGCGACACGCTCGCCATCGCCGGCCGGGGTCTCTCCCGGCGAGAGCGCCGAAACGCCGCCGGTGAAGATGAAGCCATCTACCTTGCGCCGTTACAGGAGATTGTCGACAAAGGGTCCAATCTCGCAGAAAGCCGACTGACCGCCTTCAAAGAAAAATGGCGCGGATCGATTGACCGCGCCTTTTCCGAATGCGTATTGCCGCTGTGAACCGACGACCAATTATCGGGGCATGATTTCGTTCAGCAGGCGGAAGGGTGGAAACGAAGCCAGATCGGGTCCGCTGGACGCCGTTTGAAACAGGCCATCGTGGTTGGGCGCATAGGCGAGGGCCGGGGACGCCGATTTGGCCCGGACGTGTCCGCCGATCCTGACGCACCCACCGGACCCGGCGACAGCGACGAAATCGGGGCCCAAGCGGGCGCAATTTCCATTATCCTCGGCGTGAGCAGGAGTTACGACAGCGAGCGCGACCAGCGCGCACGCCCCGCACATGGCCGGGACAAAGTTGGAGAGCGAGAAACGATCAGCGGCAAAATTCATACTATTTATCTCCGATCCGCCTGCGCCGCCTTCAGGGCGATACACAGTTGGGCCCGATCTGTTGGTCGCCGGCGAAGCTGAGATATCGAACCCCGCCGCATTCACTCAATCTACTAGAACCAAACATCGTGGCAGGATCGTGTCGGATGCGATGCGGCACAATTGTCACACGTGGATAAAATCACATAAATATTTATTTTCCGTTTATTCATAACGAGCTTTCAGCGTCGCCAGTCGCCCAGCGCCGCCTGCACGACGGCGAGCGCGGCGACTGCGGCGGTGTCGGCCCTTAAAATCCGCGGACCGAGTGAGATGCGAATGACATTCGATCCTTTCAGGATCGACGCGCGCTCGCCTTCGTCGAAACCGCCCTCCGGACCAACGATGAGGCTAACGCCATCGACAGCGTCCTCGGCCCGATGCGTCAGTGTCTCATTCGGGCTGCCGGCGGGCGCGCGCTCATCGCAAAAAACCAGCAGCCGACGCGCCGGCAAGCCGGCGAGATATGTCGACAGACCGACCGGCTCGCAGATTTCGGGAATCACGAGAACGCCGCACTGTTCGGCGGCCTCGATAATATTGGCGCGCAGTCGATCCAGATTGAGGCGACGCGCCTGCGTGCGATTCGTGATGACTGGAATGAGGCGACCGGCCCCCATTTCCACGGCCTTTTGAACCATGTAATCGAGACGGGCCTGCTTGAGGGGCGCAAAAGCGTAATCAATACCGCCCGGCGCTGTCTGCGTCCGCAGCAGGGCCTCGATCCCGAGCCGCACGTGACGGCGGGAGACGTCGAACAGTCGGGCGCGAAACTCTCCATCCTTGCCGTTAAAGACATGGATGACGTCGCCAGCGCGCAAGCGCAGCACATTAAGGAGGTAATTGTGAACCATCGCCGGCGCATCGCACTGCGCCCCCTCGGCGAGCGGGAGATCCAGATACAATCGCTGAGCGGCGAAATCATATTCCGGCACGGATCGCTTCTCCTGGCGTCGGGCGGGCGGTCCGAAGACGTCGTCGCCATGAAGAGGCCGTTTTGTTGCGGCCATGTTACACGCCGCCACAACGCGTCTTGCGCGGCGAGCGGGCGAGCTTATATCACGCGCACTTATGCGGAGTGGACCCCTAACCCATGACAGTCGGCGCCTCTTTCTCTTTGCGCATCCCCCTCGCCGCTCTGGCGCTGGTCTTGTTTGTCGGCGGCGGCGCTCACGCGCAATCCTGCCAGGAAGACTTCCAGAAACTGTCCATGAAACGCATGGGCGCTATTCAGTCCCTCAATAATCTCGGCAAGGCCGGGAAGGGCAAGATGGACCCCGCCGCCGCCTGTCCTGTCGCCAAAAAACTTGCCGGCATCGAAACGGAAATGCTCAACTACATGAGCAAAAACAAGGAATGGTGCAACATTCCGGATAATGTCGTCGATGGTTTCAAACAGGCCCGAACCAAGACCCAAACCTTCGCCACACAGGCCTGCGCCGCAGCGGTAAAAATGAAACAAATGCAAGAACAGGCGGCGCAGGGCGGCGGCCCCGGCATGGCGCCGCCCCAAAGATTGCCCGCCGGTCCGCTGTGAGACTGGCGCGGGACGAAGAAGACGCCGGAGCCCTTCCCGACGCTATTGTTTCTCATCCGCTCTGGCGTCTCGCGCCGGCGGCGTTAAGACCCTATGTCCAGCTGGCCCGGGTGGATCGACCTGTTGGTTGGTGGCTGCTCCTCCTGCCCTGCTGGCAGTCCAGCGCCCTTGCGTCGGCGTCCCTGCATGCCCTGCCAGACTTCTGGAGCCTGTCGCTGTTCTTCATTGGCGCGATCGTCATGCGTGGCGCAGGGTCGACCTATAACGACCTCGTCGATCGCGACATCGACGCCAGGGTGACGCGCACAAAAGGACGGCCGCTCGCCAGCGGGCGCGTCACCATCCGCGCCGCCTGGTGGTTCATTTTCGTTCAGTGCCTGATCGGACTTGGCGTGCTGCTGTCTTTCAACCGCCTCACGATCGCTCTGGGCTTTCTCTCGCCCTTGATTGTGCTTCTCTACCCCTTCGCCAAACGATTTACCTCTTGGCCTCAGGCGATCCTCGGCATGGCTTTCGGGTATGGAGGCCTTCTTGGTTGGACGGCCACAACTGGATCGCTGGATGCGCCGGCGTTACTGATGTATCTCGCCGCCATATTCTGGACGATCGGCTACGATACGATTTACGCCTTGCAGGATATCGCTGACGACGAGCGCGCCGGCGTAAAATCGACGGCGCGACTGTTCGGCGAGAAAATACGACTGGCCGTTGGTCTTCTCTATGCAGGCTCGGCGCTCGCCGCCGCGCTGGCCGTCTATTTCTCCCGCAGCGGCGTTTTCGCCTGGGGCGGCGTCATAGCCTTTTCGGCGCATCTGGCCTGGCAAGTTGCGCAAACACACGAGGATAACGACCCGTCAACAGCGCTGCGGCTTTTTCGCTCCAATCGCGACGCCGGTCTGTTGATGTTCGCCGGTTTCGTCATCCAAAGCCTGACGGCTCCAGTTTTATAGAGGCGAAAAACGTCCCGGAGTCTCTATTTGTCGAGCTCTTGTTTCTGATCAAGACAGGAGTTGAGTTCGGAACGGTTCAGTTCCCAAAAAGAGGCTCCGCACAACGCCTGATAACGGCTGCTGTTGAAAAAAGACCAAAGATTATAGGAGCCCAGGATCAATACGATGACGAGAGCGATCTTGATGATCTTGTTAATGTCTTTGTAGTGGTCGCTCGACGCCATTTGTCCCGGTCCCAATTTTAGATAACAAAACTTAACATGTCGCGACCCGCAGAGGGGTCAACCTCCTGTCCCCTCGCCAGGGCTCATTCATCGGGCCCCTTGCGGCAAAATCCAGGCGCGCGTGAAAGCTTTTTCTCCGGCCGACGTCGAAGTAGAGGCTTTTGGCCAGCCTCGCCCGGGAAAAAGGCAAGGAAAAAGGCGAGGAAAAAGGCGAGGAAAAAGGCGAGGAAAAAGGCAAGACAGTCCTGTTTAGGGCGCTTCGCCCGCTTTTCTCTTTTGGCATGGGCAGGGCCAGGGGCTATTATGAGCCATGTTTCGACAATCAAGGGTTAAGGGTTAGGCGATGACTGAAGACGCAAGGGAGCTTCCGCCGCGCGAGGGCATGGATTACGACGTGGTGGTCGTTGGCGCCGGCCCCGCCGGCCTCGCCGCAGCGATTCGGCTGAAACAGATTTCGCCCGATCTCTCGGTCGTCGTCGTCGAGAAGGGCTCAGAGCCCGGCGCGCATATTCTCTCCGGCGCGGTGATCGATCCCATCGGCCTCGATCGTTTGTTGCCCGATTGGCGATCGCGCGATGATGCGCCGCTGAAAACGCAGGTCCATGACGACCAGTTTCTGGTCCTCACCGAAACCGGCGGCTTGCGCGTGCCCAACTTCCTGATGCCGAAGCTGATGAGCAACCACGGTAATTTTATCGGGTCGCTGGCTAATGTCGTGCGCTTTCTGGCCAGCGAAGCCGAAAACCTGGGCGTCGAGATCTATCCCGGCTTCGCCGGCGCCGAAATTCTATATGGCGACAAGGGCGAGGTCGTCGGCGTCGCCACCGGCGACATGGGCGTTGGTCGCGATGGCGAACTAAAAGACAGTTTTACGCGCGGCATGGAGTTACGCGGCAAATACACCCTGTTCGCCGAAGGCGCGCGCGGATCGCTCTCGAAGCAGGCGATCGCGAGATATGATCTCTCTAAGGATCGCGAACCACAAAAATTCGGCATCGGCTTCAAGGAGCTATGGCGCATTCCAAAAGAAAAGCACAAGGCCGGATTGGTGCAGCACTCTTTCGGCTGGCCGCTGGCGTCAGACACAGGCGGCGGCTCCTTCCTCTATCACTTCGACGACGATCTGGTCTCCATCGGCTTCGTTGTGCATCTCAACTATCCGAACCCGACTCTGTCGCCTTTCGACGAATTTCAGCGCTTCAAATCGCATCCCAAAATTGCGCCGACGCTGGAAGGCGGGGAGCGCATCGCTTACGGCGCGCGCGCTGACCGAGGGCGGTTGGCAGAGCGTGCCCAAGCTGACCTTCCCCGGCGGAGCGTTATTGGGCTGTGCGGCAGGCTTTGTGAATGTGCCGCGCATCAAGGGATCGCATAATGCGATTCTCTCCGGCCTACTCGCGGCCGACCATGTCGCGGCGGCGCTGGCCGAAGGCCGTGCCCATGACGAAGTGCGCGCCTATGAAGACGCATGGCGGTCTTCGGATATTGGCCGCGATCTGAAACCCGTGCGAAACGTCAAGCCGCTCTGGTCGAAATACGGCACCTATCTCGGCGCGCCACTGTTCGGCCTCGACATGTGGACCAACGAATTGTTTGGTTTCTCCATCTTCGGCACCCTCTCGCACGGCAAGCCGGATCATGCGGCGACGAAACCGCTCTCGGAGGTGACTCCGATCGTTTACGCCCGGCTGACAGCGAAACCAGCGTTCGACAAGCTTTCCTCTGTCTTTGTCTCAAACACCAATCACGAGGAGGACCAGCCTGTGCATTTGCGGCTGGCCGATCCCTCAATACCGATCGACGACAACCTTCCTGTTTACGGCGAACCGGCAAGACTTTATTGCCCGGCCGGCGTCTATGAAGTTGTCTATGCGGATGAAGCGGCGAAAAGCGACCCGCGTTTCGTGATCAACGCGCAGAATTGCGTGCACTGCAAAACATGCGACATCAAGGACCCGGCGCAAAACATCACCTGGGTTCCCCCGGAGGGCGGCGGCGGCCCCAATTACCCGAACATGTAGGTTTCCCGGCCGGGTCTCGCGGCGGGGCGAGCGCCCCCGCCGGCGCGTATCGATTTTCTATGCGACGCCAACAGGCGCATCCGGTAACGCCCGCATGTTTTTCACAGTATCGAAAATCTTCGAGAGCTTGTTTGCGCCGTTGCAATTCGCGCTTTTGCTATCGACCCTCGGCGTGGGGCTTTTATTTACGCGCTTTGGTCGATATGGCCGCATTTGCGCTGCGGTCGGAGTCGCGACGTTACTGCTCATGACTTTCAGCCCATTGGGGGCTTTCCTCGCCGCCCCGCTGGAGAAACGGTTTCCGCCGCCGCCTGATAATATGCCGGCTCCTGACGGGATCATTGTGCTGGGCGGCGCCATCGATGAGAAACTTAGTGAAAAGCTGAACCGAACGGTTTTGATCGACTCTGCTGCGGAGAGACTGACGGCGCCGCTCGCGCTTAAAAGAAAATTTCCGCAGGCCCGGGTCATTTTTACCGGGGGAACCGTCCTGTCCGGTAGTTCGACCTACAGCGAGGCGGATGGCGTTCGCAGCTTTTGGAGCGACCTTGGTTTTGTCTCTAACGACATCGCTTTTGAAGAGCGCGCCCGCAACACCTTCGAAAATGCAGTTTATGCGCGCGATCTTGCGCAACCCAAACCCGGAGAGCGCTGGCTGCTGGTGACATCCGCGATGCACATGCCTCGATCAATCGGCATTTTTCGAAAGGTCGGCTTTCCCGTCATCGCCTATCCGGTCGATTTTCGCTCCGATGGCGATCCGTCCCTCATCTCGGCTCCGCGATTTCCAATTCGCGCCATCGGGATCGTGCAATTCGCCGCGCATGAGTGGCTGGGCCTCGCGGTGTATTGGCTGACCGGAAAGACAAGCGCGCTTTTCCCTGCGCCCTGACGGCCCGCTTCTCGGCGCGTCTACTCTGGCCGCCCATGAGTCTTGCGCCCGCGCGCGCCGGAAGGCGGGCCGTCAAGAGCGCGGCTAACGCCGCCGCCCGACCAGGAGCCATGTTTCGTCTCCAGAAACAGGGCGATCGCCTGAGAGCGATTGCGGACGTCGAGCTTCTCGAACAGATTGCGCAGGTGAAATTTGATAGTGTTGATCGACACGCCAAAGTCCTTCGCCAACTGGCTGTTGGTGTGGCCCGAACCCAGCGCCGACAACAGGCTGCGCTCTCGCAAGGTAAGGTTGTCGAGAGGATCGCTGCGCATTTTGCGGATATCGACAAAGGGAAAAACCATGTCTCCCGCCGCCACCGAAGCAAGGACATCGAGCAGCCGTTCGGGGGGAGCGCGCTTGGAAACAAAACCGGCGCCTCCCAATTGCAGGGTCTCGGCCGGCGCGGCGGGATCATTTGTTCCGCTATAAACAACGATTTTTGGCGCGGAAATCTGACGTGACAAGGCGCGCAGCACATCGCGGGCGTGGATGGTCGGCAATTGCCAGCCAATCACGGCGATCGCGAATTTATGCAGTCGCGCCGACTCCAGAAACTCCTCGCCGTCGGTAGCCTTAAAAACCAGATTGAAGCGTTGGTCGTCGGACAGCAGCTTTTCGAGACCGGCCAAAATCAGGGGACTCTTGTCGACGACAGCGACATCGATGGGATCGATGGCCTGTGGCGCATCGCCCGACCCGGCGGCGCCAGTCGTGCGCGCAGATTCGGGTCGCTTGTCGACGCTCCTGACCGAAGGGGTTGTTGGCATTTTTCCCTCTGCCCCGCCAGCAGCCCGGCCGGGCTGCTTCAATCGACCGGGATCATTTGCAAATAGGATTATTCGCGAGAATCGCCGTTTCGGCAACTGTCTCCGCCGGCAGAACCTTTGGGCCCCACCCAATAGTATTGGCGGTGAATGTCATTTCTCCGCCAAGCAGGCGGTTTTGTCGCGGGTCGCTGTCGACAAAAAAAACGCGACGCGTTTGAGGCGCGTCGCGAAATGAACCGAGAATTTCGACTAACTTAGTCAGTGAAAACCCAGCGGGCAGCAAAATAGGCCACTGCGCCGATGGCGATGATGGCGATCATGCCGGTCGGGGTGGAAGCGTAGCTGGTCAGTTCGAGAATAGCACCCATTGTTTCCTCCTGGATCAACTTAGGTCTCGCGCCCTGTTAAAGGATCGCGATGTGTCACTCTTTCGGCGGTTTGCCGCCTGAAAGGACATCGACATCAGTAAGAGCGGTATGACGGGTTTTATCCAAATGGACGTCCCGTCGGTTTCCAGCTCAGGCCACACTCTCAATGCCTGAACTCGTCGGCGCGATTATCGGCTCGACCCGCTTCTTACGTCATGAATATATCAAAACCTGATTGATTTTGATATCAGGAAGCGGTGGAGATTGGGTATTGGATGACCTAATCATTGTCAAGCCACACCACCGCCCGAAGCGCCCGGAGACGGGTGGCCTTTTACCGTGCCCGCACTATTTAAGTTCCCGGAACCGTTTCGTTATCAACGTTCAGCGAGCAGTCATGGCTTCTTCGCCCCTGAAATCAATACTTATTGTCGCAGCCGTCGCCGCAGTTGGTTTCTCCGCTTTTTACGCCTTGCGCGGTAAGAGCCCCGCCTGCGCCCAGAACGGCAAATATATGTCGACGTTGAGCGACTGCCGCGCCTGGGGCGTCGATCAGGCGACCTGCGCGCAAGCCGTCGACAAAGCCCGCGCCGTGGCGGCGCGCGCGGCTCCGAAGGTTGAAACGCAGTTTCAGTGCGAATTACAATTCACTGAATGTTTCGAAAATCCGACAGGCGGCTTTTCGCCAAGGCCCTCCTTTTGTTTGCGAGAAGGCGCCGAACCCACAGAAATTCGTTATCTCGAATTCGGCTCGGACCGTCGCAACCGCCGCGTAACAAAAGAAGTGTCGATCAACTGACCGTGACGACAGTCAGGTTATGGGTCTTTTGCGCTCCGAGGTCGCAGCGCTCATGTCTCTGTGAGCCCCGGACGGCTTACGTGTTCCTGTTCAGTCGCTGAACGCGGGAGCCTTTGGAGGTGAGCGTTTAAACGAAGCGGAAACCGCTTCGGTGAATTAAATGCTACTAAACAAACAACTATAACCCCTGAATGCTCTAATTTTGACAAGTAATCTTTCGGATACCAGCGCGGCTGGATCGACTCCTGAGGAGTGTCAGGGCGTACGCTTTTGGCTCACCTGAAAATCAGCGGCGTCGATAACCAACGGCCCCGCAGCCGTGCCGATATGAATATGAAACGGCACGACGACATGGGCTTCAGGCAGAGGCGCGAGCCAGACATTGATCTCGTGATTATTCGCCATGTAGCGGGTTGAGGGGCTGTCCGGCCGATGTCCCGCGATCGGCGTGTAACGCGCAGAGCATACCACGACTGGTCCGGAATAGCCTTTGACCTCAACGCTTTGTTCGCCTGCGTAGGACAGGGAGACATCGAATCGGGTGACGCCGTCAAAGACGGAAATGTTGCGATTGCAGGCCGCCGGTCCGATCAATTCCTCGCCCGGCGGAACGCTGATAATGAGCGCGCTGACCGGGTCGAGCACATGTTTCCTTGCGCTCTCGTCGACCGGCACGCGCTCGTCCGCGTCCCAGGGCGGCGGCTTCACCTCAACAGAGCGCACGGCGTTTGCGGCGAGCGCCATGCGCACGGTGCGCGTTTCGTCGTTATTCTGGGTCGTATTCGAGTAGCTCGTCGGCGCCACCCCGGCCGTCGAGAGGCCGCCCGTCGCAAAGGCCGCGCCCTTAGAATTATTGACGAGGTTTGCGAGCCCCGAAGTCCGCATGCCAATATCGATGCGATAATTCCTTTGCTCCAGCACGCCATTAGCGTAAGCCGCGCCGATCGGCAGTCCCATCAGGCTCAGCGCATAACGCGCCTTGATCGTTTCGGCCTGAGCCGTGCCCATGGCGAGTCCGGGGCCCGCGAGCGCCGCGACCGTCATCGGCGCAACGGCGCCAATAACGAGCCGGACTAAATGATAAAGCGCTTTAGGGTTCATGATGCCTGTATGATTTTTCGACATGGGGCGCGCAGCGCCTCAGGCGCATTCCTGCCAGTGTCCATCAGCATAGACGCGCCAGGCGCGTAGACCGGCTTTCGCCTTAACGATTCGCCCTTCCCTGGCGAGGTCGACAAGATAGCGAAACACCAGCGGATTTCGCCAGGCCATCGGTTTCCCGGGATCGCAAACCGCGTGATACTCGTCGCTGTCCGCATCCTCCATCAGCAAGGCGCCGACTCGGTCGGGACGCATCTGGGCGGAGAGGCCGCGATCTTCTTTCCAGTCGCAATGATAATCGCGGCAAACCTGCGGTCGGGTCTCGTAAATGCCGCAGCCGCCGGCGCCAACGCAATGTTCGCACAATTTGCCGGCGGTTTTCTTGAATTCCTCGATTTCGAGGACCTTGCAGCAAAAATAGCACGGCCCGCAGGCTTTTCCGGGAATTTCAGGCATTGGCGTCCAGCGCGAGACAGGTGGAATCGAATCGGCGTATTGTGACCGTGACCGCGCCGGATGCAAGCCGCATAGCTGCTGGCGCAGGCTTGGCGGAGACCTCATGCCCCAACCCATCGATCCCGACGCGCTTTTTGTCTCTGTCGACTGGCTGGCGGATCATCTGGATTCGCCGCAGACGCGCATTTTCGACGCCTCATGGCACATGCCGGCGACTGGCCGCAACGCCCAAGCCGACTTTCAGGCCGGCCATATTCCAGGGGCTGTCTTTTTCGATATCGACGCCATTGCCGATCCAGCGACCGATCTGCCCCATATGTTGCCGACGGCCGACGTCTTTGCCCAAGCCATTGGCGCCCTCGGTCTGGGCGATGGTGATCGCGCCATCGTCTACGACAGCGTCGGCCTGTTCTCGGCGCCGCGCCTGTGGTGGACCTTGAAAGTTTTTGGCGTCGACCGGGTCGCCATACTCGACGGCGGGCTTCCAGCCTGGATCGCCGCCGGACAGCAGCTCGAAACGGGCGCCGCGAAGCCGACGCCAGCGCGCTTCACCCCGCGTTTCAACCCTGGCCTCGTCGCGGATGCCCTAGCGGTTAGCGCGGCGCTGGCCAGCGGCGCGGCGCAGATCGTTGACGCCCGTTCGGCCGAGCGGTTCACAGGCGTCGCGCCTGAACCCAGGCCGGGGTTGCGATCGGGTCACATGCCGGGCGCGCGCAACCTCCCGTTCCAGAATGTTGTTGAGAGCGGACATTTGAAGGACCCCGCGAGTCTTATAGCCGCCTTCGCCGCCGCCGGGATTGATTTGAATCGGGAAGTGATTGCGAGTTGCGGCTCTGGACTCACCGCTTGCATAATCAGCCTTGCCCGAGCGGCGACAGGCCGGGAACCGGCCCGGGTCTATGACGGTTCATGGTCCGAGTGGGGCGCCAGGCCAGATTTGCCGGTCGAAACTGGATCGGATATTTGATCGCCTTCAAAATAGGCAAATTGTCTAAAATAAGGTCAAATGGATTAACTATCGGGCGCGGCGATCTGCGTGGAGGTCATTAGTCTGTCCGTGGCGCCAAAATCGCTGTGGTGCTACAAGCCGTCCCGGCGGGCGCGGATGGTCTATGGGCCGTGAACCCGCATGTCGGGCGTGGGGTGGCGTAATGAAAAAAATCGAGGCGATCATCAAACCTTTCAAGCTTGACGAGGTGAAGGAGGCGCTCCAGGCGGCCGGCTTGCAGGGCATCACCGTCACCGAAGCCAAGGGGTTCGGACGACAAAAGGGACATACCGAACTTTATCGTGGGGCTGAGTATGTCGTCGATTTCCTCCCCAAGGTGAAAATCGAGATCGTGCTCGCCGACGAGTCGGTCGATCGCGCGATCGAGGCGATCAGAACGGCTGCGCAGACTGGCCGTATCGGTGACGGCAAGATTTTCGTCTCCAACATTGAGGGCGCCATTCGCATTCGCACTGGCGAGTCCGGCGTGGACGCGATCTAGAGGGCCCATCCCCAATGTCTCCCTGATGGAGCCGAGATGAGCTTCCTGAAAAAACTTTTTCGACGCCCGGAGGCGCCGAAAACAATCAATGGCAATGAAACCACAGAGGCAGAGAGAAACATGACGACGGCCAAGGACATCGTTAAAAAAATCAAGGACGAAGACATCAAATACGTCGATTTCCGCTTCACGGACCCGCGCGGCAAGTGGCAGCACGTGACCTTCGACGTCTCCATCGTCGACGAGGAAGCCTTGACTGACGGCATCGCCTTCGACGGCTCCTCAATCGCGGGCTGGAAGGCGATCAACGAATCCGACATGCTCCTGATCCCGGATTTCGAGACTGCCGCGATCGATCCCTTCTTTGCTGCGCCGACGCTCGTGCTCGTCTGCGACGTTGTTGAGCCGACCACCGGGCAACCCTATGGACGCGACCCTCGCTCCATCGCCAAAAAGGCCATGGCGCACGTCAAGACCCTCGGCATTGGCGATGTCGCCTATTTCGGTCCCGAGGCCGAATTTTTCGTCTTCGACGACGTCCGCTTCTCGGCAGATCCCTACAACACGGGCTTCACGGTCGACTCGATCGAATTGCCGTCGAACTCCGACACCGCCTATGAGGGCGGCAATATGGGACACCGTGTCCGCACCAAGGGCGGTTACTTCCCTGTGCCGCCGATCGACTCAGCGCAGGATATGCGCAGCGAGATGCTCGCCGCCATGGCCGCGATGGGCGTGAAGGTTGAAAAGCACCATCACGAAGTCGCCTCCGCCCAGCACGAGCTCGGCCTGAAGTTCGAGACGCTGGTGCGCGTCGCAGATCATCTGCAAATTTACAAATACGCCATCCATCAGGTGGCGCACTCCTACGGCAAATCGGCGACATTCATGCCGAAGCCGGTGTTCGGCGACAATGGTTCGGGCATGCACGTCCACCAGTCGATCTGGAAGGAAGGCAAGCCGGTTTTCGCGGGCGACAAATACGCCGGCCTGTCACAGGAATGCCTCTGGTACATCGGCGGCATCATCAAGCACGCCAAATCCTTGAACGCTTTCACCAACCCCTCGACCAACTCCTACAAGCGTCTGGTTCCGGGTTATGAAGCGCCGGTGCTGCTCGCCTACTCCTCGCGCAACCGTTCAGCCTCGTGCCGCATCCCCTTCGTCAACAGCCCGAAGGCGAAGCGCATCGAGGTTCGTTTCCCCGATCCGACGGCGAACCCCTACCTCGCTTTCGCGGCGATGCTGATGGCGGGCCTTGATGGCATCGTCAACAAGATCGATCCGGGCGCGCCGGCCGACAAGGATCTCTACGATCTGCCGCCGGAAGAGTTGAAGGCGATCCCGACGGTCTGCGGTTCGCTGCGCGAAGCCCTCGACTCGCTCCGGGCCGACCACGCCTATCTGACCGCCGGCGGCGTGTTCAACGAGGACTTCATCCACTCGTGGATCGATCTGAAGCATCAGGAACTGATGCGCTACGAGATGACCCCGCATCCGGTCGAATACGACATGTACTATTCGGTCTGATACTGACTGGCCCGACGCGACCACTTCGACAACATTCCCGGCCCGGCAGAGGTTCGACCTCCGCCGGGCCTTTATTTTGTATGCGCGCGCCTCCCGGTCGCCCATGTCTTGACTTCCGGTTGCACAAAATGGCTTGCTTGCGGACGACATTCAGCAAATTCTTCCGGCGCAACGATTTCGAGGTCAGCTTTAATGAAAAAATGCACGAACAACACGAGCGCGGGCGGGCTGACGACGCCAGCGAAACTCCTTAATCGGACCATCGGCGGCGCTCTCGCCCTGCTGATTGGCCTGACCCCCGGTGGTGAGGTTATGGCCCTCGATTCTGCGCCGGCGCCGGCGCCGTCACAGACGCAGACGCCTCAGGAGCCGGCGGCTCAAAAATTCACGCTTGCAGAGCTTGAAACAATGCTCGCGCCAATCGCGCTTTATCCAGACGCGCTGCTCGCGCAATTGCTTCCCGCCGCCGCCTACCCTCTTGACGTTGTTCAGGCGCAACGTTGGCTCGACAAGCACAAAAGCGCGGCCGCCAGGCAGGACTTCACCGCCGCCGACGGCGAAAGCTGGGACCCGTCCGTGAAGGCGCTGCTGCGTTTTCCGACAGTTCTGCAAAAAATGAACGACGATCTCGCCTGGACGGAAAATCTCGGCTACGCCATCGTCAATCAGCCGCAGGACGTCGCCAACGTCATCCAGCTCCTGCGCGAAAAGGCCGAAAAAAGCGGCGCGCTGGTCACGACCAAAGAACAGAAAGTGGTTCGCCAGAAGCAAGATGGCCGCGACGTCGTCATCATTGAATCGCAGAATCCGTCTGTTGTTTACGTGCCGTCCTACAATCCGCAGACTGTCTACGCGCCCGGCTACAATCCGGCCGGCGCCGCCGTCGCCGGCTTGTTGACCTTTGGCGTTGGCGTCGCTGTCGGCGCCGCCATAAGTCAGCCCTACTGGAACTGGGGCGCGGGCGCATTCTATCCGCCGATCTGGCCGGGCTACGCCGCCTGGCGGCCGCCTTACCCCGGCTGGCGAGCGGGTATGCCGGTCGTCGGCGGCGGCAACAACAACATCAACATCGGCAATAACGTCAACATCGGGAATGGCAGCGGCAACAATCTGGTCAATAACAAGCCATGGCGCCCTGATCCCGGCCATTATCGACCGGGCGGTCGTTTCGGCGCCGGCGGCGCGCGTCCAGGCGTCGGTCGTCCCGGACCCATTGGCGGAACAGGGGGCGTTGGCGGCGGCGTTGGCCAGCTGCCGGGCGGTTTGTTGAATAATTCTGTCCCCGGCAAGGGGCCGGGCAGACCCGCCGTCGGAATCGGCGGGCCGGGTCAGGGAATCGGCTCGGCCATCCGACCGAACCCCAACCGGCCGGCAGTGCGGCCGGCGGCCAATCCTGTCCAGCGGCCTGTAGCCAGACCAATGCCCGCCCGCGCAGGATTGAACGGCGGTTTTAATCCCGCTGGCGGCGGGCGAATCGCGCGTCCTGCCGGCGGCGCAGGCCTCGGCGGAGCCCGCATGGCCAGACCCGCCGGCGGCGGCTTTGGCGGCGGCGGCGCTCGCATGGCCAGACCGGCCGGCGGCGGCTTTGGCGGTGGCGGTTTGCGCGGACGCCGTTGAGGAAAGACGAGGCGACCGGCGGCCTTTTCGTCCTGAGAACTCAGTAAATTGGATAGTCCGCGCAGAGCGCCCGCACCTCGGCGCGGACCGCCGCGATCGACGCGTCATCGTCCGGCGCCTTGAGGATGCGGCCGATCCAGCCGGCGATGCGCTCGAATTCAGCGACGCCGAAGCCACGCGCCGCGCCGGCGTTGCTGGAAAGCCTCAACCCCGAGGGCGATTCCGGCGAGCGGGTGTCGAAGGGGATGAGATTCTTGTTCACGGCCAGTCCGGCGCGTTCCAGCGCCTTGGCCGCGATATCGCCCGAGAGGCCCAGCGGCGACAGATCCGCCAGCAAAAGCGTGGTGTCCGTGCCGCCTGTCACAATCCGGACGCCCTGCTCGGCAAGCGCTTTGGCCATAGCGCGGGCGTTGGCGAGCGCAGCGCGCTGATAGAGGGCGAACTCCGGTCTCAACGCCTCGCCAAGACAGGCGGCTTTGCCGGCGACGGCGTGCAGCATCACCGAGCCCTGCACCCCGGGAAACACTCCGGCGTTGATCCTCGCGCTCAAACTTTCGTCATTCCATAACGCCATTCCGCCACGCGCGCCGCGCAGGGATTTATAGGTCGTCGTCGTTACAACATGGGCGTGCGGCAGCGGATCGGGATAAAGCCCCGCCGCGACCAGACCGGCGACATGCGCCATATCGACCATGAGCCAGGCGTCGACCGAGTCGGCGATGGCGCGCAGGGCGGCGAAATCGAGCCCTCGGGGATAGGCTGAACCACCGGCGACGATCATGCGCGGCCGACAGTCATGCGCCAGCGCTCGCACGGCGTCGAGATCGACGCGTTCGGTTTCGCGGTTCACGCCATAGGCGACAATGCGATAGTCGCGTCCGGTCAGCGTCGCCGGATGGCCATGGCTGATGTGACCGCCTGCCGCAACATCCATCGACAGGATTGTATCGCCAAGGCGGAGCAGGCCGAGAAATACGCCGGCGTTGGCGTTGGAGCCGGAATGCGGCTGGACATTGGCGAACCGGCAGGCGAACAAACGACGCGCGCGGTCGATCGCCAGGGACTCGATGGCGTCGGCGTAATGCGCGCCGCCATAATACCGGCGCCAGGGCGCGCCCTCGACAGTCTTGTTGGTCAGGATCGAGCCCTGAGCCTCAAGCACGCAGCGCGAGACGAGATTTTCTGAGGCGATCAATTCGATCCCCTCCCGCTGACGCTTGAGCTCGCCATCGATCGCCCGGGCAAGTTCCGGATCGGCGACGAGACCGGCGGTGAAATAGCCTTCGTGTAGCGTTCTCACGTCTCTTCCTTTTTCCGGGCCTCAAAAGCCGTTCACACGTCACGGAACATGCTCTAAGACGAAGCCCATGAAAACCAGTCCCGCGCCGAATATCGCCGACGATCCGCTCGCCGGACTGCGCGCCGAGATCGACCGGATCGATCTCGACATGCACCGTTTGCTGATGGCGCGAGGCGAGATCATCGATCGCCTGATCGCCGTGAAGCGGGCGCAGGGAGGCGGCTGCGCCTTCCGGCCCGATCGCGAGGCGCAAATGATGCGGGCGCTGGTCGAACGACATCGCGGCCTGCTGCCGGTGGACGCGGTGGAGGGCGTTTGGCGGGTCATCGTATCGACCTTCACCTATGTCCAGAAAAATTACGCCGTTCACGCCGACGACTCCGGCGGCGACGCCCAGATGCGCGACAGTGCGCGTTTTCACTTTGGCTTCACCGTGCCCTATCTCGCCCATCACGGCGCCGGCGCGGTAATCGACGCCGTCGCCGCCTCAAGCGGCGATCTCGGCGTTTTGCGCGCCACGGGGGCCATCGCCGACGGCGCCTGGTGGATGCGGTTGATCGGAGAGGATGCGCCCAAAATCATCGCCCGACTGCCATTTGTCGAGCGGCCCGATCACCCCGCCGGCCTGCCGGTCTTCATCGTCGCCCGGCCAGCCGGGGACTCGGCGTCGCAGGACATTCTGCTTTACGCGATCCATATTCCGCGCTGGTCACATGAGCTGCCGGCCGCCGTTACGGGGCTGGAGGGCGAGATACTCGCCAGTGCGCCGCAGGCGAGCGGCCTCGCGCTCATGATCGCTGCGCCCGGTCGAGTCGCAGCGGCGAATATCGCGCAGGCGCTCTCCGCAGCAGGCATTGAAGACGCAGGCGTCGAACCCATCGGCAGCCATGCCGCCCGCTACGAACTCAACGAGGCGCGAAGCGGCGTCTTCGCGCCGGAGGGCTAAACTCATGAGTCGACCCGTCCCTCGTCCCGGCGTTCTGGCGATTGACCCCTATGTGCCCGGCAAGAGCGCCGCGCCCGGAGCCGGACGCACCTTCAAGCTCTCCGCCAACGAAACGCCGCTTGGACCCTCGCCGCGCGCCATTCAGACGGTTCGCGACATGGCGGATTCCCTGGCGATCTACCCGGAAGGCACCTCGCGCAAATTACGCGAGGCGATTGGCGCCCGATACGGACTTGATCCCGCGCGCATTGTCGCCGGCGCCGGCTCCGACGAAATTCTGGAAATGCTGGCGCTCGCCTATATCGGGCCGGGCGACGAGGGTCTCTACAGCCAGTATGGTTTCCTGGAGTACAAGATCGTGACGCTAAGCGCCGGCGGAACGCCGGTCGTCGCGCCGGAGCGCAACTACACGAGCGACATCGACGCGTTGCTCGCCTGTGTCACGAGCAGGACGCGTCTGGTTTTTATCGCCAATCCGAACAATCCGACCGGCACCTATCTGCCGGCCGGCGAAGTGGCTCGACTGGCGCGGGCGTTGCCGAAAAACGCCATTCTGGTGCTCGATGGGGCCTATGCGGAATATGTCGAGCGTGACGATTACGACGCGGGCGTTGCGCTGGTCGATCAACTGGACAATGTCGTGATGACCCGCACCTTCTCGAAAATTTATGGACTTGCGGGACTGCGCGTGGGCTGGGGCTACGGCTCCGATCACATCGTTGACGCGCTCAATCGCATTCGTCCGCCCTTCAATGTATCGAGCATTGGCGCAGCCGCCGGCGTTGCCGCGCTGGAGGATGTCGCGCATATCGAAAAATCCGTTGCTCATAATGCGCGCTGGCTGCCCTGGCTCTCGCGGGAAATTTCCGCGCTCGGCCTCGAGGTTCTGCCCAGCGTCGCCAACTTCATCGCTATCCGCTTTCCTGACACGCCGGGCCTGACCGCCGCCGACGCAGATCATTTTCTCACCGAACGCGGGCTGATCCTGCGAGCCATCAGGGCCTATGGCATGGACGAATTTCTGCGCCTGACTATTGGAGTCGAGGAGGCCAACGAACTTGTCGTCGCGGCGCTGCGGGAGTTCATGGCGCAGGCGCAGACCTCATCCAGAAAAACCGCGCATGTCTGAGGCGACAGTCGAGCGCCTGGCGCTGATCGGCGCCGGGCTGATCGGCTCTTCGATCGCGCGCGCCGCACGTGAATTCGGCGCAGCCGGCGCCTGCGTGATTTACGACTCCGCGCCGGACGTTCGCGCCCGCGTCCGCGCACTGGGCATCGCCGAGGCTGTCGCGGACAATCTCGCAGAGACGGTGACAGCCGCCGATCTCGTCATCATATGCACGCCGGTCGGCGCCTGCGGCGACGTAGCCAAAAGGATCGCGCCGCATTTGAAAGTCGGCGCGATTGTCTCCGACGTCGGCTCGGTGAAAGGAGCCGTTGTCGCGCAAGTCGCGCGTCACTTACCGTCGCATGTTCATTTTGTGCCGGCGCATCCCATCGCGGGCACGGAATTCTCTGGACCTGACGCCGGCTTCGCGACGCTGTTTTGCAATCGATGGTGCATTCTGACGCCCCCGGCCAACGTTGACGAGCACGCGGTCCAGAGGCTGGACGCCTTCTGGACCCGGATCGGAGCGAAAGTCGAAAGGATGAGTCCGGCGCATCACGACAAGGTGCTCGCGCTGACCAGCCATCTGCCGCATCTCATCGCCTACAACATCGTCGGCACGGCTGATGATTTCGGCGAACAGACGCGTTCGGAAGTGATCAAATTCTCGGCGTCAGGCTTTCGCGATTTCACCCGCATCGCGTCCTCGGACCCGACCATGTGGCGCGACATTTTCCTGAGCAATCAAGAGGCGGTTCTGGAAATGCTGGGACGTTTCAACGAAGATCTGAGCGCCTTGCAGAAAATGATCCGCCTTGGCGACGGCGAGGGCCTGTTTGATTTTTTCACGCGCACCCGCGCGATACGCCGCTCGATCATCGAGCAGGGTCAGGATACGGCCGCGCCGGATTTTGGGCGCCGGGACGCATAATCCCCCATACACCTATAACGCCGCCGAACCGTCCTCCTGCTGCGGCGCCAGCACGCGATGTCGGGTCAGAAACTCCTCCTTGAGGGCGCGACGCAAAATCTTCCCGACATTGCTCTTTGGCAAAGCGTCGCGAAACTCGTAAAAGCGCGGAGTTTTATAATTCGTCAGAGATTCGCGCGCGAAGGCCTTCAATTCCTGCGTCGTGAGCGATGCGTCGCGGGGCACGATAAAGGCGACGGGCGCCTCTCCGGAATGCGCGAAGGGCACGCCGATGACAGCGACTTCCCGCACCTTCGGATGCCGGCTTAACGCCTCTTCGACTTCATTGGGATACACATTGAAGCCGGAAACGAGAATCATATCCTTGAGACGGTCGACGATCCGAAACAACCCATCGGGCTCCATGATCGCGACGTCCCCGGTACGAAAATATCCGTCTGGAGTCATGGCTTTCGCCGTCTCGTCCTGGCGACGCCAGTATCCCGGCATGACCTGGGGTCCCTTTACGACGATTTCGCCGCGTTCGCCGAACGCGGCGACGGCGCCCTCAGGCGTGCGTAAAGAGAGTTGCGTCGAGGGTATCGGATAACCGACGCCGCCGGTAAACTCCGTAATATCGGGCCGGTTGACGGTGAGGATCGGCGAGGTTTCCGACAAGCCATAACCTTCGATAATCGGCTGCCCAGTCAACGCCTTCCAGCGTTGGGCGACAACCTCCTGCGTTGACATGCCGCCCGAGACGCTGTGCGCGAGCGCGGAAAAATCGACCTTGCCAATGTCGGGATGATCGACCAGCGCCGCATAGAGCGTGTTCACGCCGGAAAACAGCGTGAATCGGTTTTTGCGCATCGTCGCAATCAGGTTGTTGAGATCGCGCGGGTTGGCGATGAGGAGGCAACAACCGCCGATCTTCACCAGTAAGAGACAACAGGCGGTCAGGCCAAATATGTGATAAAGCGGCAGGGCCGTCACCATTGTGTGAGGCCCCATCGGTTCGATGTGATGACGCTGCCATGCCCATGTTTGAGCGATATTGGCTGCGACATTACGATGCAGAAGCACCGCCCCCTTGGCGACGCCGGTCGTGCCGCCAGTGTATTGGAGGAAAGCGATATCATCGCGATCCACAGCAACCGGCGCGAAGCGCATTGCGGCGCCCTCACGCAAAATTTGCTTCAGATCGATGGCGCCGGGGATGGCGTAGGACGGAGTCTGACGCTTGATGTAACGCGACACAGCGTTGACCAGAAGGCCTCTCGCGCCCATTAAATCGCCAGGCCGCACGATGATCGCCTGCCCAACGCGCATGTTCGGCCACGCCGTTTGTACGGTGTGCGCAAAATTTTCGAAAACGAACAAAAAGCGTGGCTCGGAGTCATTGACCTGATGTTCGAGTTCGCCATGGGTGTATAACGGGTTGACGTTGACCACGACGCCGCCGGCGAGCAGGACGCCAAAGAGGATCGCCGGATAGGCGAGGACATTGGGCGACATGATCGCCACCCGATCGCCCTTGCTCAGGCCATGAGTTTGTAACCATGCCGCGATTTGCGTCGCCGCCACGCCCAATTCGCGAAAGCTCTGTCGAACCCCGAAGCTCTGCATCGCCGGTCGGTCGGCATAGGCGGCGACGCTGGCGTTGAACATATCGACAAGCGTCGAATATTCGGCGTCATCAATATCGGCCGGCACGCCTTCCGGATAGGAAGCAAGCCAGGGTCGTTGAGCGTATGGATCGTGGCGTTCGGTCTGCGACATCATGATGATCCCGAGGTCGCGCCAATACTCAGGAATCGGCGCCCCAGCCTGTGTCTCTACATAAATAGATCGGGGACGGATCGAAAAAAAACTCCGGGACCGTATGGGCCAACGTCTAGGCGCCGCCGCGTGACAGCCCATAACCGGCGAGCAAGACTCCGCCCAGCAGAAAAACGAGCAGCGCGGCGGCGAATTCGGCGCCGCGTCCGATGAGCTGCGCGCGACGCGTTTCCGGCCCGCTCCAGCGCATCGCCGCGCTCTTGGCGTAAACCGCGAGGCTCGCCAGGGCGCCAGTGGTCAGCGCCGTGCCGGCCGACATTGCGAGCACGGCGGCGACGCCGGCGGCGAACATGTTTTGCGACAGTGTGAAAACCAGAATGAGAATGGCGCCCGAGCAGGGTCGCAACCCCGCCGCAACAACGGTGGAGAGGGCGTCGCGCCAGCGGAAGGCCGGAGCGATCAGCGTTGCCGGGTCGGGCGCGTGAAAGTGCCCGCAGGCCGGTCCATGGACATGGGCGGGATCGTCGATCGACTCGCAGGCGAAACGACCAGCCGGCGTTGGCGTTCGCAGGACGTCGCGCAAGGCGCGGCCCTTGATTAGGGCAAGTCGCGCGCCGAGGGCCGCAATCGCGGCGCAACTCGCCAGTTCGATCAACTGCGCGGCGTCGTTCATCTGGCCAGCTGTCGCCCGGAACAGCAGCGCCGCCACGCCGACAAGGCAGATGGCGACCATGCCCTGTAACAGCGCGGCGAGCCCGGCAAGCGCCAAGCCCCGCCGCAGCGCCGTTTCACTGGCGACCATGTAGGACGTCAGCACCGCTTTGCCGTGGCCGGGACCTGCGGCGTGAAAGACTCCGTAGGCGAAACTCGAACCAAGCAAGGTGGCGAGAGCGGCCGGATCGTCCTTGAGACTCCGCGCCGCCGCCTGCAGCGTGGAATGAAATTTCGCCTGCCAGGAGAGAAGGAGGCCGGCGAATCCGCTCGACGCGCCCGCCCCCTCAGCGGCGCCCACCGAGAAAGGGTGACGCTGGGCGAAAGCAGGCTCGACCAGCAAAGCCGCGAGAAAAATCGCTGCTAATATACTGATCAGTAGAAACTTATTGCTTTTCACGGACAAGCCACGATCGCGCGCGTAGCCAACTTGACGCCAAAATCCGCGCCCGGCGACATATTCTGGAAAAAGGCCTCACTCAGCTTCTGGTTATCCGTGGCGAGCAAGGGAGCCGGCTCGACCAGACTGAGCGAACAGCCCGCCGGCGCCCGGGCCAAGGTGACGGGCTCCTTGTTCTCCAGCCCGAATGAAACATAGTAGGTCGGGTCATAAACCTGAAAGGAAAACGGTTTATTCGCCGCCAAGGGCGTCTCCAGCGGCAAAAAAAATCGCAGGGTCACATTGCGCTTTTCATCCGCCTCCATGCTGATGTCCTGCGGCGGCTTAAAGGCGACTTTCGCATTGTTTTGTTTGGCGAAAGTGAAGTAATCGAATTCCGAGAGAGTTTCCGTGCTGGATTTGGCGAAAGGCTCCAGCTCCGCGCTCGTCGGCGGCTTGCCGGCCTTGCCAAGGCCCTGGGTGGCGAAGGCTGAATACATCTCGTCGAATTCCCAGGCGTGACGAACACCGAGGATTTTGCCGTCCCTGAAGACGACTTCGCTGCGCACAGCCACCCAGACATGCGGATGCGCCCACGCAGAGCCAATGCCGGCGACAAGCGCCAGCAGGGCAATAAGGAACGACTTACGGTGAACCATCCCTGTCGATATAGTCTTTCAAAATCGGCGAAAACAGGGCGTGGACAACGATACAAAGCTTGTGCATGACCATAGTCCGGTCCTTGAATTCTAGGGCGACTCTGGCGTAATGTCGTTTCGGGCCGCCTGCTGATCGGCGCCTCAACCTGGCCATCGGCGACGCTCTTGCGGATGTGGCGCCCATGCCGCTCTCGGGCCGTTTGTTTATGTGGCCTATTATCGGGTGAGCGTCCTCGTTCCTCGTCGTTCTTAGCGTCATCGGCGCGCGCTAGGTCGCGCAGGGCCGTTTCGCCCAGGAGAGTTATTGCATGGCGGACAGCATCGCCGGCGACATGCAAACCGGCGTCGCCTTTGGCGGGGAACGGCTTTCCGATCGCTTCGATCTGTCGCGTCCGCGCATCCTGCTGACCGGCACCCAGGCCATCGTGCGCCTCTTGCTCATGCAAAAAGAGCGCGACCGACGCGCCAAACTGAACACCGCAGGTTTCATCACCGGCTATCGCGGGTCGCCCCTGGGCGGCGTCGACGCGCAAATGCATCGCGCCAAGTCACTGTTCGACGCCAACGACATCACATTCCTGCCGGGCCTTAACGAGGATCTCGCCGTAACCGCCATCTGGGGCGCCCAGCAGGCGGAGATGCGCGGCGAGGGCAAATACGACGGCGTTTTCTCGATCTGGTATGGCAAGGGGCCCGGCGTCGACCGCAGCGGCGACGCCCTGCGTCATGTGAACCTCGCCGGCACCTCCAAATACGGCGGCGCGCTGGCGTTAATGGGCGACGATCATACCGCTGAGTCGTCCACAACCGCTCATCAGTCGGACTACCATTTCGTCGATGTGATGATGCCGATCCTTTCGCCCGCCGGCGTGCAGGAAATTCTCGATTACGGCGTGCATGGTTTCGCCCTCTCGCGCTTCGCGGGCGTCTGGGTCGGGCTGAAACTGCTCAAGGACACGGTCGAGTCGACGGCGTCCATTGACGGGTCGATCGACCGCGTCGTCCCGATCATACCGTCGGATTTCGCGCTGCCCTCCGGCGGACTGAACATCCGACCCGGCGACCCGGTGCTGGCGCAGGAAGAAAGACTCCAGGAGAGCAAGCGCGATGCGATGCTCGCCTACATCCGCGCCAATCGACTTAATCGCATTGTCACATCCGGCGGCGCTGCGCCAAAAATCGGCGTCATCACCGTCGGCAAATCCTATCTCGACGTGCGCCAGGCGATGGACGATCTCGGAATCGACGAGGTCAAGGCCAATGATCTCGGTCTGCGGCTCTACAAGATCGCCGCGCCCTGGCCGCTGGAGCCGCAAGGGCTGCGAGAATTCGCGAACGGCCTCGATCTGATTATCGTCGTCGAGGAAAAGCGTTCGCTGATCGAGGTGCAGTTGCGCGAGGAGTTGTATGGCGCGCCGCATCAGCCGCAATGTATCGGCAAGAAGGACGAGCGCGGCGACTGGCTGTTCCCGGTCAAGGGCGCGCTCGACGCCAATGACATCGCCATCGCGCTGGGCCGCCGCCTGCTGAATTACCATCGCAACGAGGAGATCGAGGCGCGCGTCTTGCGGCTGGAGCGCTTGCAGGACCGACGCAAGACGATGACCGACGTCACCGTGCGCGTGCCGCATTTCTGCGCCGGCTGTCCGCACTCCACCTCGACGCATGTGCCCGCGGGATCGCGCGCCTATACAGGCATCGGCTGCCATTACATGGCCCAATGGATGGATCGCTCCACAGAGGGCTACACCCATATGGGCGGCGAGGGCGCCAACTGGATCGGCGAAGCGCCGTTCTCGACGCGCAAGCATGTGTTCCAGAATCTTGGCGACGGAACCTATAATCATTCCGGCTCGCTCGCCATCCGCTTCGCCGTCGCCGCAAAAACCAATATTACCTTCAAGATTCTCTACAACGGCGTCGTCGCCATGACCGGCGGCCAGAAGCACGAAGGCGAACTGACCGTCGACGCCATCGCGCATCAGGTTGCCGCCGAGGGCGTCAAAAAAATCGCTTTGGTTACGGATGAGCCCGGCAAATACCCGTCGGACTCGGTCTGGCCGCCGGGCCTGACAATCTATCACCGCAATGTCATCAACGAAGTGCAGCGCGAGCTGTCGGAGATCGAGGGCGTTACGGTTCTGATCTACGACCAGACCTGCGCCACCGAGAAACGACGCCTGCGCAAGCGCGGGTTGATGCCCGATCCCGACTCACGGGTCATCATCAACGAACTGGTGTGCGAGGGCTGCGGCGATTGCGGCACGGCGTCCAATTGCGTCGCGGTCCAGCCTGTCGAAACGGAATTCGGGCGCAAACGTCGCATTGATCAGTCAGCCTGCAACAAGGATTTCTCCTGCCTCGAAGGCTTTTGCCCGAGCTTTGTCACCGTGCGCGGCGGGCGGATGAAAAAAGCGCCGCTACCGAGCCGGGAGGACGCCAACGGACAGCCTGCGCTGCCTGAGCCGCAGATCGTCGAGATTGGCAAGACGCCCTATGGCGTGCTTGTCGCGGGTCTGGGCGGCACCGGCGTCGTTACCGTTTCCGCAATTCTCGGGATGGCGGCGCATCTTGAGGGCAAGGGCGTCGGAGTCATCGACATGGCCGGCCTCGCCCAGAAAGGCGGCGCGGTCTATTGTCATGTGAAGATCGGACACTCGCCCGAGGATGTGCACGCCATCCGCATCGCCGCCGGCGAAGCGAATTTGCTGCTGGGCTGCGATCTGGTCGTCGCTGGCGCCAAAAACGTTCTCGCCGCCGTCGAGCGTGGCAAAACGGCGATCATCGTCAACAGCGCCGAGGTGTTTCCCGGAGACATCGAGCGCAATCCCGACTTCGTGCTGCCAGCCGACGCCATCAAGCAGGCGATCCGGCGCGCCGGGGGACCTGAGACCAGTTTCATTGATGTGACGGCGCTCGCTCAGGCGCTGCTCGGCGACTCCATCGCCGCCAATATCTTCATTCTTGGTTACGCCTGGCAGAAAGGCTATCTGCCGCTTACTGAAGCCGCCCTGTTGCGCGCCATCGAACTCAATGGCGAGTCAGTGCCCATGAACAAATCAGCGTTCCTTTGGGGACGCCGCGCCGCACATGATCTGAAAAGCGTCGAGGCGGTCGTCGAGACGCTGCGCCAGCCGTCGGAAGCGCGCACAAAATCCAGAACGCTTGAGGAGATCATCGAGCGCCGCGCCGCTTACCTTGCGGATTATCAGGATCACGCCTACGCCGCGCGTTATCGCGCCCGTCTCGACAAGATCGCTGCGCTTGAGACGGCCAACGCCCCCGGCTCGCACGAACTCACCGAGGCGGTCGCGCGCTATCTCTTCAAGCTGATGGCGTTCAAGGACGAGTTCGAGGTCGCGCGGCTTTACACCAGCGCAACGTTTCAGCGACAATTATCCGAAACTTTCGAGGGCGATTTGCGTCTTGAGTTGCATCTCGCGCCGCCAATCCCCTTCCTGCAACGCAAGACCGACTTCGGCGGCTCTCGAAAAATGACGTTCGGCCCCTGGATGTTTGGCGTCATGAAAGTGCTTGCGCGACTGAAATGGCTACGCGGTTCATGGATCGACATCACCCGCTTCAACAATGATCGCATTGTTGAACGACGTCTGTTGTCCGACTACGAGGCGATGCTCGACGAATTTGCGACATCGTTGAAACCGGAAAACCATCCGACGGCCGTCGCCCTTGCGCGCATTCCCGAAAGGATTCGTGGGTTTGGCCATATCAAGGGTCGCCATGTCGCAGCCGCTGACGCGGAACGGGCGCGCCTCCTCGCCGAATATCGACAGCCGGCCACTGCGCTCAAACTGGCCGCCGAGTAGCGGTCGTCGCGGGATCATCAGGTGAGTCTTCAAAACCGCTTCCCGGCTCCCGAGCGTCCACAGCAGGCGAGTCGCCCTCAGGTGTTGCTGCTCGGCGGCACGCTTGAGGCCAGAGTCCTTGCCGAACGCATCGCCGCGACGCCGCAGATCAAGGGCGTGGTGTCGCTGGCCGGCCGCACCAGCGCGCCGCTGCCGCAAGCCTTGCCGCTCCGCGTTGGAGGTTTTGGCGGCGCCAACGGACTGGCCGATTATCTGAAGCGACAGGGCGTCACGCATGTTATCGACGCCACCCATCCATTTGCAGCGCAAATGTCGATCAACGCCCGCGAGGCCTGCGCACGGACAGGCGCGCCGTTGCTGAGACTGACGCGCGCGCCCTGGCCTGCGGTCGCGGGCGACGACTGGATCGAAGCGGCCGACGCCGCCGACGCCGCGCAAGCGCTTGGGTTGCGCGCACGTCGCGTTTTTCTGACCATCGGACGACAGGGCGTCGCCGCCTTTCGCTGCGCGCCGCAGCACCATTATCTGCTCAGGGTGATCGAACCGCCTGCGCAGGCCGATTTGCCGCCGGACTGCACGGTCGTCGCCGATCGCGGACCATTCACCTGTGAGACCGAGACCGCGCTGATGCGCGCGCACGCCATCGAGATCATCGTCAGCAAGAATAGCGGCGGCGCCTTGACCTACGCCAAGATCGAGGCGGCGCGCGCCCTGGGCCTGCCGGTCGTGATGATTGCGCCGCCCATGATCGATGGCGTGCGCGTCACCCACGATCTGGACGCCGCCATGGCTTTTCTCGACTCATGAGCCGGGCGTTGATGATTCAGGGCACGGGGTCGGACGTCGGCAAATCGCTCGTCGTCGCGGGACTGGCGCGCGCCTTCGCCAATCGCGGCGTTCGCGTTGCGCCTTTCAAGCCGCAGAATATGTCGAATAACGCCGCCGTTACGATGGATGGCGGTGAAATCGGCCGCGCGCAAGCGTTGCAGGCGCGGGCCGCGCGTTTGCTGGCCTGCGTCGATATGAACCCGGTGTTGCTCAAGCCGCAGGGCGATAATGGCGCGCAGATCGTCGTGCGCGGACAGATCGCCGGTCAGGCAAAAGCGCGCGATTATCAGTCCTGGAAACCCCGGCTGGCTTCGACGGTGATGGAAAGCTTCGCGCGCCTTAAAGCCGCCAGCGATCTTGTGATCGTCGAGGGGGCGGGCAGCGCCGCCGAGATTAATTTGCGCACGCACGATATCGCCAATATGGGTTTCGCCCGCGCCGCCCGAACGCCGGTTGTGCTCGTCGGCGACATCGATCGCGGCGGTGTCATCGCGCAACTTGTCGGCTGCAAGGCGGTGATCGATGAAGAAGACGCAGCGCTGATAGAAGGCTTCATCGTCAACAAATTTCGCGGCGACGCCTCTCTTTTCGAGTCAGGCATGGATTTCATCGCGAAACAGACCGGATGGCGCGCGCTTGGCCTCCTGCCCTATTTCGAAGCGGCGAGCAAACTGCCGGCGGAAGACGCCTATGGTTTGCGCGATCTGCCTCCCGGCGCTGGCGGCGACATTAAAATCGTCGCGCTCCTTTTGCCGCATATCGCCAATTTCGACGATCTGGATCCGTTGAGGGCGGAGCCGGGCGTGCGTCTGGTCTTCTTGAGGCCAGGCGAGGCGCTGCCGGGCGATGCGGCGCTGGCGATCCTGCCAGGCTCCAAGGCGACAATCGCCGATTTGGCCACGCTGCGCGCCAATGGCTGGGACATCGATTTGCAGGCGCATCTACGACGCGGCGGTAAAATTTTTGGCGTGTGCGGCGGCTACCAAATGCTTGGCCACGGCATCAGCGATCCGATCGGGATCGAGAGCCCGGGTGGAGAAGCGCCGGGACTTGGTTTGCTTGATGTAACGACCGTGCTCACTGACAGGAAAAAATTGACCCATGTCGCCGGCCATGCGCCACTCTTTGACTCGCCATTCAACGGCTACGAAATGCATGTCGGGATAACAACCGGACCCGATTGCGCGCGACCGGTGTTGCATCTTGACGATGGCCGGACAGACGGCGCGCGGTCGCTGGATGGACGCGTCGCCGGCGCCTATGTGCACGGTCTTTTCGCCAATGACTCCTTGCGCGCCGCATTACTCCGCGATCTCGGCGCCGCCCCGTCGACGCTGCATTTCGAACAATCGATTGAGGACGCCCTCGACGCGCTGGCGGCGCATTGCGCCAGCCATCTCGACCTTGACGCTTTATGGGATATCGCGCGATGAACGCCACCTTCGCGCCCATGCCCCGTCTCGCGCATGGCGGACGGCTCGACGCGGCGCGTCGACTCTTTCCATTCGCTCCGGAGCCGTGGATCGATCTTTCCACCGGCGTCAATCCTCACGCCTATCCGGCGCACACGTGGCCAGCGAGCGCCTTGACGCGTCTGCCCGACGACGACGCTTTCGCCGCTCTCGAAACGGCGGCGCGCCTAGCCTATCGTCCGCCGCCGGAAGCGCAGGTGGTTAGCGGCGCCGGCGTGCAGGCGTTTATACAAGCGTTGCCGCGCGCCTTTTCCGCGCAAAGCGTCGCCATTCTTGGTTTCACCTACGCCGAGCACGCCGCTTGCTGGCGCGGCGCCGGCGCGCAGATTTCGACGGTCGAGACGCTTGACGACCTCGTGGAGGCCGACGTCGCCGTGATCGTCAATCCGAATAATCCGGACGGGCGACTTGTTTCCGTTCAGGAGATCACGACGCTGGCGCAAAAAATGGCGCGCCGCGGCGGTCTGCTGGTGATCGACGAGTCTTTCATGGATTTCACCCCGCAGCACAGCGTCGCTTCATTAACCGCGCTCAATGAAGTGATTGTTTTGCGCTCCTTCGGCAAGGCCTATGGCCTGCCGGGATTAAGGCTTGGCTTCGCGCTGTGCGCGCCTGACCTCGCGACGCGCTTGCGGAAATTGCTGGGGCCCTGGGCGGTGAGCGGGCCGGCGCTGACGATCGGCGTCCAGGCGCTTCAGGACCCAGAATGGCTCGCGGCCGCCGCCCTGGCCCGACAGGCGGACTCGGCGCGTCTTGATGCGCTCTTGCGCGATGCGGGTTTTGTTGTCGTAGGCGGCGCGACGCTGTTTCGTCTCGCCATACATTCCGAAGCTCGCAGCCGATTTTTGACACTCGGCCAACATGGCGTGTTGACGCGCGATTTCGTCGAGCGTCCCGAGTGGCTTCGTTTCGGCCTGCCTGGCGACGAGGCGGCGTGGGGCAGGCTTGCAATGGCGCTGAAAGCCTGATGAGCAGCGCTACGCCAACCAGTTCCGGCGCCGGGGCAAGCGCCGACGACCCCGAGCGGGAGCTGTCGCCTGTCGCCGACTTTTCGACTGAAGAACGGGCCGCTGTTTATCGCGCCATCTACGAGCGGCGTGACGTGCGCAACGAATTTCTTGACGCGGCCATTCCGCAGGAGGTCTTGCGGCGCATTCTTGACGCAGCCCATCACGCGCCTTCCGTGGGCTTGATGCAGCCATGGAATTTTATCGTGGTGCGCGACCGCGACACACGCGCCGCCGTCCACGCCGCTTTTGAACGCGCCGTAGCCGCCGAAGAACAACTCATGCCAGATGACCGCCGGGCGCACTATCGCAGCCTGAAATTACAGGGCATCCTTCGTGCGCCAGTGAATATTTGCGTCACATGCGACCGCACACGATCAGGCGCGACCGGCCTCGGACGCACGCAACAGCCCGATACAGATCTGCTCAGCACCGCCTGCGCGGTGCAAAATCTCTGGCTTGCGGCAAGGATCGAGGGAGTTGGAATCGGCTGGGTGAGCATCTTGCGAGAGGCGGATTTACGCGACATTCTTCATATCCCGCCGGACATCGCCATTGTCGCCTATCTCTGCGCCGGCTTCATTGCGCAAAGCTATGTCCGCCCGGAGCTTGAGGTGCGCCGCTGGGCCAAGCGCCTCCCCCTGGAGGACCTTTTGTTCGAGGACTTCTGGGGCAACAAGCGCGAGACACCCTAAAGTCGCCGTAATCGATCCTAAATTAGCCGCTACGTCTGGAATCAGGCGAAAGCGTTCCTATCTTGCGACGGTCCCCTTTTCGGAGATTGCGTCATGCCCGGATCAAGCGCCGAACAGTTTTTCGATAAATCCTTTCCCCTCGCCAATAATCTCATCATGAAAGTGTCAAGCGCGCCGGAGAATGAGGCGCAATTGTTCAGGCTGATCGAAACCGCCATGTTGCGGGGTTTCGATACACAGGCGCCACTGAAGCAAATTCATCTGCCGCTCGAAAGATTCCCGTCCGTGGACTCTAAATTCTGGCATGTGCCGATTGAGGATTGCGGACCAGCGCCGGTCCTGCGCCTTTTCTTCGAGCCGGCTGCCGAAGCCCATCCATAGAGAGTTTTCACCCGAAGGTGAAACAGGTTCGGCAAAAGCAAGTCGCGATGAAAGCGAAGACCATGAACCCTGTCTGGGTCAATCAGACCAGGAAATGTTCTGGAGTCTCAGGCGGCGGCGATCCCTTCGCCGGGGCGGGGATCGGTTTTGGGCTTGGGACGCAATTTGCTCATCAGAAGATAGATCACGGGCGTGGTGTATAGCGTCATCGCCTGACTGAGAACCAATCCGCCAATGATTGTAATACCGAGCGGACGACGCATTTCAGCGCCGATGCCGGTCGCAAACGCCAGTGGCAAGGCGCCAAAAAGCGCAGCGAGAGTGGTCATCAAAATCGGCCGAAACCGCTCGCGCGCGGCGTCAAGCGCCGCATCGTGCACCGTTTCGCCAAGCTCGCGCTCCGCCTGAAGCGCAAAATCAACAAGCATGATGCCGTTTTTCTTGACGATGCCGATGAGGAGCAGAATGCCAATGAAAGCGATCACCGTGAACTCCATGCTGAATAATTCGAGCATGAGCAGCGCGCCGAGCCCGGCTGACGGCAGCGTTGATATAATGGTGATAGGGTGGACAAGGCTTTCGTAGAGAATCCCGAGAATAATGTAGACTGAAAGGAGCGCCGCCACGATGAGGATGGCCATGCCGCTCGCGACTTTACGAAAATCCGCAGCGTCGCCGGCAAAGCCTGCATGGAGGCCCGCAGGCAAATTCATTTCGCCAATCGCCGCCTCGATCGCCTTGGTCGCGCCATCAAGCGTCGCGCCCGGCGCGAGATTATAGGAAATCGTTACCGCCGGCAGCACCCCCTGATGATTGACGACCAGCGGCATATACCCCCGCTCCACATGCGCCAGAGCCGTCAAAGGCACTTGCAAGCCTGTCGTCGCTGCAACGTAAATACCCGAGAGATCCCTTACATCCTGCTGGCGGGAGGGCGGCGTTTCGAAAATGACCCGATACTGGTTTCGCTGCGAATAGATGATTGTATCCTGACGTTGACCGAACGCGCTGTTCAGCGCGGCGGTGATTGAAGCGATCGGGACATTCATTCTTGAGGCCGCATTCCGATCAATCACGACAGAGGCGCGCAAACCGCCCCGCTCCTTATCAGATGTGACATCGACAAGTTGCGGCAGACGTTTCAGACTATTGAGAATTTCCTCGCGCCATTCATCCAGTTCCTCAATCGAGGCGTCGGACAGCGTATACTGATACTGTCCCTTGCTTGAGCGACCGCCATTGCGCAGATCCTGCGAGGGCTGCAAAAAAACGCTCAGGCCTGAGATTTTTGCGAATTGCGGACGAAGACGCGCGATCACTTCCATACTGGTGGATTTGCGCTCGCCCATCGGCTTCAGGGCGACGAATAAACGTCCCTGATTTGCGGCCGACGTCAGCCCAGGCGCGCCGATGAAGGAGCCGACATTGGCGATGTCCTGGTCGTTCATCAACACATCTGTCGCGCGTTTTTGTAACCGCGACATTTCCGCAAAGGATACGTCCGGAGCCGCTTCTGTGGTGCCGTTGATCAGTCCGATATCGTCCTGCGGCAAATTTCCCTTGGGGATCGTCCGGTAAAGCTGAACAGTGACTCCGAGGGTGACGAGAATCGCCACCAGAGACGCCCAGGGATGATCCACGACTGGCCGCAGGCTCCGCGCATAAAGGGCGATGATGCGATCGAGCGCGCCCTCGATCAGACGATCCAGACTTGTTTCCTTCCCGGGACGAAAGCCGGGCATCCAGGCGCAAACCATCGGCGTCACTGTCAAAGAGACCACCATTGAAATAATGATCGCAAAAACGAGGGTCATCGAAAACTCGCGCAGCAGTCTTCCCATGACCCCTTCCATGAAGAGGAGCGGTATGAAAACAGCGATAAGCGACAAGGTAATGGAAAAAACGGTGAAGGCGATTTGCTTCGAGCCCGCCAGGGCCGCTTCGAAACGCCCCATGCCTTTCTCGATGTAGCTTTCGATATTTTCGATCATGACGATCGCATCGTCGACGACGAAACCAACGGAAATCGTCAACGCCATCAACGAGAGATTATTGATTGAAAATCCCGCCGCCCAGATCGCCGCGCAGGAGCCGACAAGCGACAGAGGCACGGTGATCCCCGCCGCAATCACCGGAGTGGCCCGCCTCAGAAAAACAAAGACCACCAGCATCACAAGCGTCACTGAAAGCGTCAATGTCCACTGAATATCATGGATGCTGGCGCGAATGCTCTGCGTGCGGTCGGAAAGAATGTTGATCTTGACGCCTGAAGGAACCCATTGTTGCATCACTGGCAACAGGGATTTGATACGATCGACGGTCTCGACGACGTTCGCGCTGGGCTGCTTGGTGATCAGGATCAGCACGGCCGGCTGGCCGTTGAACCAGCCGGCAGACATACGATTGCGGACGCTGCGCTCAACTGTTGCGACATCGCCCAGCTTGACGACGACGCCACGACGCGAAGCGATGACGATGCTGCGGTAATCCTCGGGAGTCGAGAGTTGATCGGTTGTGGCCAGCGTTATTTCCTGCATCGGGCCGTTTAGCGCGCCCACAGCGGAATGCGCATTGGCGACGTTCAGCGCGTGGGCGACGGCGTCGACGCTGAGTTGCATGGACGCCAATCGCGCCGGATCGACCTGCACGCGGATCGCCGGCTGTTCCGCGCCGGTGATGCGCGCCTCCGCGACGCCGGCCACCTGGGAAATACGCTGGGCGATGACCGTATCGGCCGCATCGAAAACCACGCTGGTGGGCAAGGTGTCGGAGGTCAGCGCCAGGACGAGAACCGGCGCACTCGACATACTGGCCTTGCGAAAAGTCGGCGCAATCGGCAAATCGGGCGGCAGATCGGGCATGGCGGCGTTGATCGCGGCTTGAACGTCGCGCGCGGCGGCGTCGAGGTTGCGCGATATATCGAATTGCGCAGTGATCTGGCTTGAGCCGAGAGAACTGGTAGATGTCAGCTCGTTCAGGCCGGCTATTCCAGACAGGCGGCGTTCAAGCGGCGCGGCGACCGAAGCCGCCATCGTCGCCGGATCGGCGCCCGGTCGTGAGGCGGAGACGCCAATGATCGGAAAATCGATGGAGGGCAGGCTGGCGACAGGCAAGGCGAAATAGGCGACGGCGCCCAGCATGAACAGGGCGACGGCAAGCAGCGTCGTTCCAACCGGGCGTCGGATAAACGGCTCGGAGATATTCACTCTCCGACCCCCCGCGTTTCCTTCCCGATATGAGGACCGCCGCCGACGCGATTGTCCGGGCGCATCGACATCGTACGGCGACGGAGCCGCTCGACCGCCAGATAAATCGCCGGCGTCGTGTAAAGCGTCAGAGCCTGGCTGAGCAAGAGACCGCCGATAATCGACAGTCCCAACGGAATCCTCAGTTCGCTGCCCGGACCATGGGCCATCACCAGCGGTAAGGCGCCAAGCAACGCTGCAAGGGTCGTCATCATGATCGGACGAAAACGAAGCTGTGCGGCGCGCAGGATTGACTCTTGCGGCGACAATCCCTCGTCGCGCTCGGCGTCGAGTGCGAAGTCGATCATCATGATGGCGTTCTTCTTGACGATGCCCATCAGGAGAACGATGCCGATCAGGGCGACGACGGAGAGATCGACCCCAAACGCCATCAGGGCCAGCAAGGCGCCGACGCCCGCCGAAGGGAGGGTGGTCAACACCGTAAAGGGATGCGCAAAACTTTCATACAAGACGCCAAGCACAACGTAGATTGCGAACATCGCCGCCAGAATCAGCCAAGGGGCGCTGGCAAGGGATTTATCGAACTCCGCGGCGTCGGCGCTGAACACGCCAACAATCGACGAGGGCATGCCGATGGCCGTCTGCGCCTGCGCCAGCAGCTTTATCGCCTGCCCGAGAGAAACGCCTTTGGCGAGATCGAAACTGATCGTCGAGGCGGGAAACTGATCCTGATGGGCGATCGACAACGGCGCAGCTGCATGTTCGATGCGCACAAAGGAGCCAAGCGGCGTTTGCGGACCACCGCCCATCGGGGCCACATAGAGTTTCTCCAGTGCGGCGGCGTCATGCTGATATTGTGGCGCGGCCTCGAGGATCACCCGATACTGGTTGGACTGAGTGTAGATCGTCGAAATCTGACGTTGGCCGAATGCGTCGTTCAATGCATCGTCGATGTTTTGCGCGCTGATGCCAAGGCGTCCCATCTTGTCCCGATCGATTCGCATCAGCGCACGGAGACCGCCATCCTGCGTCTCGGCGGCGACGTTTCGCAGGCCGGAGGTCTTGCGTAATTGTTCGAGAAGCCTGTTGGACCAGAACAACAATTCGCCATAGTCCGCAGCAGTCAAGGTGTATTGATACTGCGAGCGGCTCGGCCGCGTCGTGATCTGGATATCCTGCACAGGCTGGATAAAAAGCGTCGCTCCCGGCGTCTGCTCGCCCGCGGCCTGCAAACGGTCCGCCACGACGCTGGCGTTCTGGCGGGCGGCTCTGTCGCGCAAAACAACCGTCATATGCGCGACGTTAGTCGTCGCGTTCAGGGAGCCCACGCCGAGAACGGAGACGACATCGCGCACATCGGGGTCGTTCAGCAAGACGCGAGAAACCGCCGCCTGCAGGTCCTTCATACGTTCGAAGGAAGCGTCGGGCGACGCTTCCATGACGACGCTGAGTTGTCCCGTATCCTGTCGCGGCAAGAAACCTTTGGGAATGATAACAAATAAAGCGACCGTGAGCGCCATCGTCGCCGCAGTCAATCCCAGCATGAGTTTCTGATGCCGGATCGCCCAGTCGAGCGAGCGATAGTAGAGGCGATCAAGCCAGATGGAGGCGATGTCCCACCCTGTCGGCGTATGCAACGGCGCACGCTTGAGAAGCGTCGCGCAGAGCATCGGCGTCAAGGTCAGGGAGATTATGGCCGATACGACGACTGCAATCGTCAGCGTCAGCGCAAATTCCCGGAACATTCGCCCGACGACGCCGGTCATGAACAGAAGAGGGATAAACACCGCGACCAGCGAAACCGTCAGCGATACGACCGTGAAACCGATTTCTCGTGCGCCGTCGAGAGCGGCCTGAAGCGGGGATTTTCCATCCTCGATATTGCGTACGATATTTTCGATCATGACGATCGCATCGTCGACGATAAAACCGGTGCCGATCGTCAACGCCATCAGCGAAAGATTATCGAGCGAGAACCCGACCAGCCACATGATTGCAAAAGTCGTGATGATCGATAACGGCAGACTGACGCCGGCGACAAGAGTCGCTCGCCAGTTTCGCAGGAACAGCAGCACCACCAGCACGACGAGCGCTGCGGCGATGACAAGGGTGTATTGAACCTCGGCGATCGACGCCCGGATCGTATCAGTGCGATCGCTGACGATATCGAGCGAGAGACCGGCCGGCAGTGAACCGCGCAATTTCGGCAGCGCCGCCTTCACCTGTTCGACGGTGTTGATGATGTTGGCGCCCGGTTGGCGCAAGACGTCGAGGATGATCGATTGCTCGCCATTATGCCACCCGCCGACCCGGGCGTTTTCCAATCCCTCGACGACCCGCGCCACGTCGCGCACCATGACCGGCGCGTTGTTGCGCCACACGACGACGATCGTTTCATATTCTTTGGCGGCGAGAATTTGATCGTTGGCGTCGAGCGTGTAGGACTGTCTCTGACCGTCCAGCGATCCCTTCGCCCCGGCGATGTTGGCGGAGGAGATCGCCTCCCGCAAATCCTCCATGCCGATCCGATTGGCGGCAAGACGGGCGAGATCCGCCTCAATACGCACCGCCGGGCGCACGCCGCCCTGAACCGAGACGCGCCCGACGCCGGAGACCTGGGAGATCTGCGGGGCGATGAGCGTATCGGCGTAATCGCTCAACTGGCGCAAGGTCGCCGTTCGGGAGCGCAACACCATCGTCATGATCGGCGTATCGGCCGGGTTCACCTTCGCATATACCGGCGGATAGGGAAGATTTTTCGGCAAGGTGGAAGCGGCGGCGTTGATCGCCGACTGCACATCCTGCGCGGCGGCGTCAATGTCCCGGTCGAGGTTAAATTGCAGGGTGATCTGCGACAGTCCGAAAGAACTTTGCGACGACATGCTGGTGAGCGACGGCACCTGGCCGAATTGCCGCTCCAGCGAACCGGTGACCAGCGAGGCGATGGTTTCAGGATTAGCGCCCGGTAATTGCGTCGTGACCTGAATGGTCGGAAAGTCAACCTGCGGAAGCGGTGAGACGGGCAGCCGCATATATCCCAAAATCCCGCACAACAGCATTGCGAAGGCGATCAGGGACGTCGCCACCGGCCGTTTGATGAAGGGGGCCGAAACATTCATGCCGCGTCAGATAACCTTTCGGGCGAAGGTCGCCTTCCCGTATGTCGTGGCGCGCGTCGACGGCGTCAACGCGGTCCGCCCAGTCCACGACGCTCCTCGGCGGCTCTCCCCTTAGCCGCGTCATTCGGTCCGCCGTTATCGATCACCCGCACCTTCGCGCCGTCGGAGAGGCGCGAGAATCCGCTGACGATCACGGTCTCGCCCGGTTTAAGCCCGGTGAGTAAAACAACCTGCGTCTCGTCCTGTCGTCCCGTCGTCACCGGACGCATATGAGCGAGGCCATCCTCGCCCAATACATAAACGAAAGCGCCGGCCGGGCCGCGCTGAACTGCCGGGCTTGGCGTGACGACAGCCTGTTTGATGGTCTCCAGCATCAGGCGCACATTGACGAACTGTCCCGGCCACAGAGACAAATCCTCGTTCTGGAAGACCGCCTTCAGACGCACCGTTCCGGTCAACTGATCGATCTGGTTGTCGACGACAGCGAGTTCTCCCTTCGCCAGTTGCGACATATTGTCCTGACCGAGCGCGATCACATGCGCCTCGCCGTCGCGTTTGGCTTTTTGAACAGCGGCCAGCGATTGTTGCGGCAGCGTGAACATCACATAGATCGGTCTGATCTGGGTGATGACGACGATCCCGTTCTGATCGGAGGCGCGCAGGAGATTGCCGACATCGACCAGACGAATTCCAGCGCGGCCATCGATAGGCGCTCGAATAGTGGCGTAATCGAGCGTCGTTTTGGCGCTGTCGATTGACGCCTGATCGGCGCGGACCTGCGCTTCCAGTTGCTGCACCAGCGCTTTCTGCGTGGTGTATTGCTGCTGGGAGAGGAATTTTCCCGCAACCAGTCTCTTGTAGCGTTCAAGATCGACGCGAGCATTGGCGAGGTTGGCCTCGTCCTGCGCCTTCTTCGCCAGCGCCTGCTCATATTGGGCGCGATAGAGGGCTGGATCGATTTCGGCGATGATCTCGTCCTTACGGACGTCCTGACCCTCGGTAAAGGCGAGGCGGAGCAGCCGTCCATCGACCTGGGTGCGCACCGTCACGGTGTTCAACGCCTGAACTGTGCCCACGGCGTCAATTGTCACCGGCACGTCGGCGACGCGCGCCGGTGCGGTCGTCACGCTGATCGGCGCACTGCGTCCGCCGCCCTCGCCCTCGCCGTTCGCGCCCGGCGTCCGCCCGCCCGAGTCCTTATTCCCACCGAAACCTGGCAGATAGCCGCCGCGATAGGCCGCGCCAATGACGAGCGACAAGATCAGGGCGGCGATGGCGAGCGCTATGCGTCGACTGGGACGACTCATGGCCATGGCCCCTTGTTTTCTTCATAAGCGGCGTTGGCCCGCGCGATTTCTGCATTGCGGGTGGTCGGCGACCAGCCGCCGCCCAAAGCCTGATAGAGGCTCGTCGCCGCCGTAAAGTAATTGAGGCGCACGATCACCTCCTGTTCCTGGGCCGTGAAATAATCGTTCTGGGTGACGGACAGGGTGATGATGTCGATCGTGCCCTCCTGCAAACGCATGTTGGCCGCTTCGAAGGCGCGACGGGATGCGGCGACGGCGTCGCCCTGTAACTTAAGCTGGCGTCCGGTCTCCTTTATGGCGATTAAAGCATTTTCGGTCTCCGACAGCGCCGTGATGATCTGTTTACGGTAGAGCGCCGCCAGTTCGGCGTATCGACCTTTTTGATTTTCATACTGGCCCTGAAGAAAATAACCATCGAACAGCGGCTGGGTGAGTTGCGTCGCCGCCTGCCAGGCCAGCGCCTCGGGCCGCAAAAGATTGGCGATTAACGCGGATTGCGGACCGTAGAGACCGAGCAGCGTGATTGACGGGAAAAAAGCTGCGCGCGCCTGCAGCACGCTGAACTCTTGAGAGGCGAGCTGCGCCTCCGCGCGCGCCACATCCGGGCGACGCAGCAGAACTTCGGAAGGCAGGCCCGGGTCGATTTTCGGGAATTTGAGTTGGGTCAGAGACCCCCCTTTGATCTGGACGCTCTCAGGCGCGCGGCCCAGCAGGACGGCCAGCGTGTTCGATGTCTGACGAAGGGTCTGCTCCAGCGGCGGTATCGAGGCCCGTTGTCGGGCGAGGACGGTTTCCTGTTGCGCTGTGTCCAATGCGCTGGCCGTACCCACCTCGAACCGCGCCTGAATGGCGGCGTTCACCTTCTCGGCGATAGCGACGTTGTTGCGGGCGATGCGCAGTCGGTCCTGAGCCGTGAGCACCTGGAAAAAGGCGTTCATGATCGCCGTGACGGTCGAAATCTCGACCACGTCGCGATCGAACCGGCTGGCGTTGGCCAGTATGCGCGAAGCATAGGAGGCGTCTTCGTTCACGCCCCAGAAATCGACGGTGTAGCTTGCTGCGGCGACTCCAAGTTGAAAGAATCCAAAATTGCGTCCCCGGAACGTCGTCGGCGTCAGCGAGCTGCTGCTGGTGCTGCCGGTGTTATATCCCGTTGCAGCGCTGGCGAGATTGAGCGTTGTGCCGGCGGCGCGATTGGTGCGGACAATGTCCTGCATCGAAACCGTTGGCCACAAGGGTGCGCTGGCGATCCGCGCCTGCGCGTCCGCCTCGCGAATACGGGCGGCGGCGGCGGCAATGTCGAGATTGTCCACTAGCGCCTGATCGATCAGGCCCGTAAGCTCCCGGGACCCGAATTTGACGACGAAATCTCGGCCCGACGCGATCGGGCCAGCGGATGTTGCGTGCGCCTCACGGAATTTTTCCGGTGGCGGCGTCGACAGATCGGGTTTCTCCCACTCAAGATTACACCCGCCAACGATCGTCGCCATTACGCAGGCGATCACTACGCGGCGACATCGCCGGTAAACGCCTCGTTTGGGTGACATCGTCAACAGTTTGGCATCTCCAGAATGACACTGCGGTCAAGGGCGCCGGCTTTGGAAGTCCGGAAAGCATTCACCGCCAACATGCCCTGGCATGAAGGCGGCGGAATAAAGCGTTTGATCAGGACGCTGTTTAACGTCTGAAGGCCGCCGCCGCCGGCGCGCTTCAACGCATTACCGCCCGCGACATCGGGCGGCTGGGCTTGCCCCGGCGCTATTGTTCCGCTGGCGCGGCGCCGGCTTTTGGTTTTGGCGGCGTCGTTTTCGCTTTGGCCGCGGTCGGGGCGGCGTGATGAGGAGCCGCCGCCGCATCCTTGGCGGCCCCCTCATGCGCCGGAGCGGTTTCGTGCGCCGGCGGATGGGCCGAATGACCAGTCGCTTCGTGGCCAGGAGCATGAGGGGCCGCAGCGCCATGACCTGCTGTCGCGCCGTGACCAGCCGCGCCCTCGCGGGCTTTATCACCCTCCGCAGCGGGGTCGGATTTTGCATCCGCCGGCTTCGCCTCCGGCTTGGGCTTGGGCTTGGCGAAGCTGACGCGCGTCCAGGTCTCGCTTTGGCAGAAGATCATCAGACAGCCGGACAGGGTGAGCTTGTTGGTCGAGTCGTAGGTGATGGAGCCGGTGTAGGTCTTGCCATCCTCCGGGTTGAAGAGATCGCCCTTCCAGCTGTTGTCCCCATTCTTTGCCGCCTTGCGCAAAATCTCTGGAGCCGGCGAGCCATCCGGTAACGGCAGGGTGCCTTTGGCGCAGAGTTTGCCTTTGCAATCATAGAATTCGAGCTTGTCGTCCGGATGGCCGTCACGCACCCAGACGCCGTAGATGGCTTCGGCGGCGTGAGCCGGGAATGGACCCAGAAGGGCCAAAAGAGCGACAAGGCGAAGCATCAGCTTTTTCATGAATACAGCTTCCTGAGTCGATAAGGTTTCAGGCACCATTTCAAATCAATGGGGCGATAAATAGCCCGCGCCCAAGTCCGTAAGGCGTCGATTGGGGCGCTTTGCGTCATGCCGCGACGCCTTTAACCCTCACCCTGCCCCGGGGCGTCCGGGGCAGGCGTGCGCGGCGGTCCAAGGAACGCCGGCACAATGATAAACGCCGCCAGCAGCGTGAAGAACAGGGAAATAATCAGCAGTTCGCCCATGCTTGCCGTTCCCGGATGGCTCGACAAATACAAACTGCCGAAAGCCAGGCCGGTCGTCAGCGAGCTGAAGAATATCGCTCGCGTCAGGCTTGAGGCCAGCATATCCACCACGCCCTTACGCCAGGCGATGACATAGTAGATGTGGAAGGCGACGCCGACGCCGAACATCAACGGCAAGGCGATGACATTGGCGAAATTCAGCGACATACCGGCCATGTCCGCCGCCTCCAGGCTCATGATGCCGGCCAGCACCAACGGCCCCAGCGTGAGCGCCACATCGATCGGGTTGCGCAAGGCGACGGCGAGTATGATGAAGATGGCGATCAGCGCATAAAGTCCTGCTTGCAGGAACGCCCTGGTGATCGAACGCCCTGCCTCCGAAACAATCACAGGCGCGCCACTGGCGTCCGGCGCCACCTTTTGAACGGCTTCAGCGAATTTCGTCATCACCACGCGGTCGTTGTCATCGCCTTTGGGCGTGACTTCAAGACGAACGAGACCGTCTTTGGAAATCCATTCGGCCCGAAGGTCCGACGGTAGACTCTCCGTCGTCACGCGTTCAGCGCTGAGCGCGCCAGCAAGATCTCCCATTAGGCGTTGAAAGGAGTCAAAGGCCGCCGCACGGGCCTTTTCCCTTGTCTCTGGCGACGCCCCGGCGAGCGCGTCGAGCGCATTGGCGAAGCGCGCGACCGGAACGGCAGGCGTTTTGCCGGCGGCCTGTCGCAGGGCTTTGCTGGCGTCGCGCAGGCTCTTGATCGTCTGGAGGTCGGTCGGCGGAGCCTTGCGCTTGGGCTCCAGGGTCCCGGCAAGGGATTGCCTGGCCTTGGCGATCAAAGCCAGCTTTTCGTCCTGATCGGACGGCATCAAGACATCGACAGTGTGGACGTGATCGACCTCCGGCAACGCCGCGATCTTCGCCGCCATATCGCGCGCCGCCTCGATTGAGGGCGTCAACACCTCGATCTTGTTGGGCGCAGTCATCGGGTCCTTGGCCAGATCAAGAAAAGTCGCGACCGACTCGAGCTTCTGGTCTCGCAAATTCATCGGATTCGAATCGAACGACAAATCGAGCAGAAAAGGGATACCCGCCGCCACGACAATCGCTGTTGCGATCAGGACGAATTTGCGATGCGCCAAAATCCAGTGATCGACCGCCGCCAACGACGCCGTGTAGATGGGCGCATGCTCCGGCGGCGGACGCAAAAGTTTGATCGCCGCTGGCAGGAACGTCAACGTCACGATAAAGGCGATGATCATGCCCAGCCCGGCGATCAGACCCAGTTCGGAAACCCCGAGAAAGTCTGTCGGCAGAAAGCAGAAAAAGCCGGCGAGCAGGGAAACAGCGGCGAGAGTCAAAGAGCCGCCGATATTGCGGGTCGCGGTCAGCAGCGCCCGATCGAGGTCGTTTTCACCATGACGCTCCTCTCGATAGCGGGTGGCGAACTGGATGCCGAAATCGACGCCCAAACCAATAAAGAGCGCGGCGAAGGCGACAGAGATCAGATTGAATCGTCCAATCAGCATTATGCCGAGTCCGGACGTGAGCACGAGACCGACAATCAGCGTCGCCAGAACCGCGAAAATAAGCTTCGGCGAACGCAAAGCCAGGAACAGGATCAACGCGACCAGGCCAAGCGTCACCGAGGTGTTCAGTGTCATATTCTCGGAAATGGTCGAGAATTCATCGTCTGCGAGAGGCACCTGCCCCGTCAGGCGAAGGCTCACGCCCCTGTCCTTGTTCAGGCCGAGGGACGCGGCCGTCGCGCGCACCAGATCAATTGCGTCGGCGCCGGGCTCAAGCGCTGAAAAATCGATGACCGGCTTGATCAGGACCAGCCGGCGTTTCTGGTTCTTCGGCAGGCTCGGGTCGGACGGCGACTGCCCGCCGTCGAGCAGCTTTTCCCAGTCGACCCGGGCGTCCTGACCATGAAGGGTCGCCTCGAAGGCGTCGGAAAACGCATCTAGCCCGGTATGAAACAGAGCCGTCGCGCGTTTGCTTGGCGCCGCCCGTTTCTGGTTGACGACCATCACGGACGAGAGCCCTCTTAGGGTGGGATCTTCTGCAAGCGGCTGCAATACATCGCGCTGGCCGCCAAGAACGCCCATGGCGTGTTCGAGTTCGTCCGTTTTGAGGAAGAGCAGGCCGTTTTTACGAAAAAAGGCGTTGTCATCGGGCTGCCAGACACGCTGGATCAGCGGCTTTCCGGTTAAGGACTCGCGGAGTCGTCGCGCCGCGTCGTCCGCCTTATCCGGCGTGTCGGCGTCAATCACCGCGACAATCAGATCGACGGTTTCGGGAAATTCCTTGTAGAGACGGATCTCATTCTGCCGCCATGGCAGACTGGACGAAAACAGATTCGCCGTTTCGGTGTCGATCTGGAATTTATCGACCGTCGCCCAGGCCCCCGCCCCGCTCAGCGCGAGGGTCAACAGCACCACGATCCATGGCCAACGGAGACAGAAAGCAACCAGTTTCTCGAGCATTCCCTCTCCGACGCCTTTCGCTGCGCGATCCACGCCGACCGGCGTCGGCGCGTGGTGTTTTCAAATCGCGCGCCTCTCTATACAGGCGGGTTGCGTCGCGACAAAGGCGCAGGATTACTGCGACATTATGACGCACAACTCATCAGGAAAGGGCTCTCTTCCCGACCCGGCTTGGCATCAGCCCAGCGCCGCCAGACCGGGAAAGGTTTCCAGGAGCCAGAACGACATGTCCTGCACGCCGCCGGTGAGGAAAGCGATTCCGGTCAGGACCAGCAGGACGCCGACGATTTTCTCAACCTTGTCGAAATGTTTGCGGAAACGCGCGACGAAAGCGAGAAAGCGGCCCATCGCGAAACCGGCGACAATGAAAGGCAAGCCAAGTCCAAGAGAATAGACGGCCAGAAGCAACGCCCCGCGCATGACCGTCTCCTGCGCGCCGGCGACGGCGAGAATAGCGGCGAGGATGGGGCCGATGCACGGCGTCCAGCCAAAGGCGAAGGCAAGGCCCATGACATAGGAGCCGAAAAGCCCCATCGGCTTGGTGATTTCGGCGCGTTTTTCCCTGTAGAACAGGCTGACCCTGAGGATGCCGAGAAAGTGCAGACCCATCAAAATGATGACCGCGCCGGCGAGCCAGGACAGGATGTGAAGATTGGCGCGTATCAGAGCGCCAAAGGCGCTTGCCGTCGCGCCCAGCGTCACGAACACGGTCGAAAAACCGAGAACGAACAACAACGCCGACAGCAGAACGTCGCGGCGCGCCTCGGAGCGCGTCTCGATTTCGAGATCCTCCAGGCTGACGCCGGCAAGATAGGTGAGATAGGGCGGCACCAACGGTAAAACGCAGGGAGAAAGGAAGGAGAGAAGTCCCGCCGCCGCCGCCGCAGGAAGTGTCACGTCCGCCGACATATTGACCTCTGGCAAAATCCTCAGGACTTGTGACACAGACGGCCCCCGCGCGCAAAACTGCGGCAGCGAGCTTTTCAACCCTCTGTCGCAAAAGCGGGCGATCAAAAGCGGTCGGCGCGGTAGGGGCCCGGATCGAGGTAGGGGGATTCCCCCGCCATGAGTTCGGCGATCAGCCGCCCCGTCGCCGGTCCGAGCGTCAGCCCATGGTGGGCGTGGCCGAAATCGAACCAGAGCCCCTTATGTCGCGGCGCCGGCCCGATCACTGGCAGCATATCCGGCAGGCAGGGACGTGCGCCAAGCCAGGGGGCGGGATCGAGACGCTGTCCCAGTCCGGGCAGCAGGGCGCGCGCCACCGGCTCGCATCTATCCACCTGCGTGGGCGTGGACGGCGCGTCGCGTAACGCGAATTCGGCCCCGGTGGTCAGTCGTATCCCGCGCGCCATGGGCGCCAGCAAATAGCCGGTGTCGGCGTCGAGCGTGGGACGGGTGAGCGCCGCGCCGCTCTCCTGCGCATAATGCATGTGATAGCCGCGCTTGACCCCAAGCGGTATTTTGTAGCCCAGCGGCCTGTAGACGATATCCGACCATGGACCGAGCGCGACAAGGACCTCGCGGGCGACAATCGGACCGTCTTCGGCTCCAACGCGCCAGCCCCCCGGATCGGCGGCAAGCGTGCAGGCGTCGCCCGCTACAAAACGTCCGCCGCGGGCAAGAAACAAATCGAGATAGGCCTGCGACAGGGCGCCGGGATCGCGCACGCCGGCGGTGTCGTTGAAGTGCAGCGCGCCTGATGTCGGCGCCAGCGCCGGTTCGCGTTCAGCGAGCGCCGCCGTATCGAGAATGTCGATCGAGAGGCCAAAGCCCCGCAAACGATCAACCGTCGCCGCGCCGGCGTCGAATGTGCGGGGCGAGCGGAAAAGTTTGATCCAGCCGCCGTAATGGACCAGCTCCCGGGCGCCGGCGGCCTCGATCAGCGGCGCATGTTCAGAGAGACTGTTTTCGATCAGCGGTCGGAACGCCGCAAAGCTTTGCGCCATCGGCGCCGGCGCGGCGGCTCGGAAATACCGCCACAGCCATGGCCCCGCCGACGGGAGGGCGGAGAGGTGATAATGCGCCTCGGGCAAAAGATTGCAGGCGTATTTGAGGATCTTCAACGCGTCGCGCGGGAAGAAATAGGGGTAGATCGACGAACGTTCGATGAGACCGGCGTTGCCGAAACTTGTTTCCAGCCCGGCGCCCGCGCGCCGATCGAGGAGGACCACGTCTCGTCCGCGCGCCTGAAGATGCAAGGCGGCGCTGACGCCAACAATTCCCGCGCCGAGGACACAGACATCCGGTTTGCGCATCGACAGCTCCCCTCAGGCGCGTCATTCAAACGCCTGCGATGCAAAACCCATGCTGATCATCAAATTCAAGCATCGAAGCGTTATCGACAGAAATAGACACGGTGACGAGGATATAAATGGCGACAAGGCCGGAAAACGGCAGTCACGACCGAAGGAGCGGCGACCTGATTATTTCTCCCTGTCCCCTGAGAGGAGGCAATGGCCGGCGGATTGACCCGGCGGCGTGAATTTGCGAACCGGATGCGCAGCCCTTTTTTTTTGGAGGCGACGCCTCCTCCTTCCCCCTCGCGAGGCCGCATGATCCCCCGCTATTCCCGCAAGGAAATGACCCAGATCTGGGAGCCCCAGACGCGTTTCCGCATCTGGTTCGAGATCGAGGCCCACGCCTGCGACGCGCTCGCCGAGCTTGGCGTCATCCCGAGGGAAAGCGCCAAAAACATCTGGGACAAGGCTGACTCCGTCACCTTCGACGTCGACCGCATCGACGAGATCGAACGCGTCACCAAACATGACGTGATCGCCTTTTTGACCCATCTCGGCGAATTCATCGGTCCCGACTCGCGTTTCGTGCATCAGGGCATGACCAGCTCCGACGTGCTCGACACCTGTCTCGCCGTGCAACTCTCCCGCGCCGCCGATCTGCTGATCGCCGACGTCGATGCGCTGCGCGCCGCAATCAAAAAACGCGCCTATGAACATAAATTCACGCCGACCATCGGCCGCTCGCATGGCATTCACGCTGAGCCGGTGACTTTCGGCCTCAAGATGGCCCAGGCCTATGCGGAGTTCACCCGCGCACGCGAGCGGCTCGTGCAGGCGCGCAAGGAAATCGCCACCTGCGCGATCTCAGGCGCCGTCGGCACCTTCGCCAACATCGATCCGCGCGTCGAGGAATACGTCGCCCATAAAATGGGGCTCATCCCCGAGCCGGCGTCAACGCAGGTGATTCCGCGCGACCGTCACGCCGCCTTCTTTGCGACGCTTGCCGTCGTCGCCTCCTCGGTCGAGCGCCTCGCTATCGAAATCCGTCATCTGCAACGCACCGAAGTGCTGGAGGCGGAGGAGTATTTCTCCGCCGGACAAAAGGGCTCGTCGGCGATGCCGCACAAGCGCAATCCCGTATTGACTGAAAATCTTACCGGCCTCGCGCGTCTTGTGCGCGGCATGGCGGCGCCGGCGATGGAGAATGTCGCGCTCTGGCACGAGCGCGACATTTCGCACTCCTCGGTCGAACGCATGATCGGCCCCGACGCCACGGTGACGCTGGATTTCGCATTGGCGCGGCTCACCAATGTGATCGAGAATTTGCTCGTCTATCCCGAGAACATGCGAAAGAATCTCGACAAGCTCGGCGGACTCGTACATTCTCAGCGCGTGTTGCTGGCGCTGACGCAAAAAGGCGTTTCGCGCGAAGATTCCTACGCTTTCGTTCAGCGGAACGCCATGAGAGTTTGGCAAAAAGCTTTCGAGGGCGAGCTTGCCGGCGATGCGGCCAACGATTTCCGCGCCCTGCTCGGCGCAGACCCGGACGTTAGCGCCAAACTATCGCCCGCCGAACTCGACGAACTGTTCAATCTCTCCTACCACTTCAAACATGTCGATACGATTTTCAAACGGGTGTTCGTCGATTGACGCCAAACGTTGTCAATCATAAAAAGCGCGGGATTTACGACGTTGAAGCGTCATGATCGGGTTGTAGATCATTGGTCGATCCGGCGATGGTCTGGTTCATCACAGGGGTCTGCAGATGAAAATTACCGATGTGCGGAAAACGGCTTTCGCCATGCCATTGACCAATCCCGCGTTCCCGCGCGGACCCTATCGCTTCTACGACCGGGAGTTTCTGGTCATCACCTATCGCACGGATCCCGAAGCGCTCGCCGCCGTAGTTCCGGAGCCGCTTGAGTTTGATGAGCCAATCGTCAAATTCGAATTCATCCGTATGCCCGATGCGACCGGTTTCGGCGATTTCACCGAGAGCGGACAAGTGATTCCCGTGCGCTTTGGGGCGGAAAAGGGCGCCTATGTTCACGGCATGTATCTCGACGATGGCGCGCCCATCCTCGGCGGACGCGAACTCTGGGGCTTTCCCAAGAAACTCGCCAGTCCGAAAATCATGCACGAAACCGACGTCATCGTCGGAACGCTGCATTATGGCTCGTCGCTCTGCGCCAGGGGCTCGCTGGGCTACAAGCACAGAATCGTCGATCAGCAGGCGGTCGAGAAGTCACTCGGCGGACCGAATTACCTCTTGAAAATCATTCCGCATGTCGATGGATCGCCGCGCATCTGCGAACTTGTGCGCTATCGGATGACCGATATCGTCATGAAGGGCGCATGGGAGTCCCCTGCGGCGCTGGAGCTATTTTCGCATGTCGCCTGCGACGTCAATCGGCTGCCGGTGCTTGAGGTGATTTCGGGCGCGCATTTCAAGGCCGATTTGACTCTCGATCTAGGCGAAGTGGTTTTCGACTATCTCGCGCAAAAATAGACGCCGACGGCGTCGGCGCAAAAACGGGACAGGTATCAGCATGGCTCTGAAAGGCAAAAACGCCGTCATCACCGGCTCCACCAGCGGCATCGGTCTGGCCTACGCCCGGGCGCTTGCCAGGGAAGGCGTCAATGTCGTCATCAACGGGTTCGGCGCCGCCGGGGAGATCGAGAAAGAACGTCAGACCATCGAGAGCGAGTTTGGCGTCAAATGCGTCTACGATCCGGCGGACATGACCAACCCGGCGGAGATCGCCGGCATGATCGCCAACGCCGAAAAAACATTCAGTTCTGTGGACATTCTCATTAACAACGCCGGCATTCAGTATGTGTCGGAGATCGAGAACTTTCCCATCGAGAAATGGGATCAGATCATCGCGATCAATCTCTCCTCGGCGTTCCATGCGATCCGGGCTGTGACGCCGGGCATGAAGACGCGCAAATGGGGACGAATCATCAGCACCGCCTCGGCGCATTCGCTTGTCGCCTCGCCGTTCAAATCCGCCTATGTCGCCGCCAAGCATGGTCTTGCGGGGCTCAACAAGGTCGTAGCGCTGGAGCTGGCGACCTTTGGCGTCACCGCCAACTGCATTTCGCCCGGTTACGTCTGGACCCCGCTGGTGGAGAAACAAATTCCTGCGACTATGGAGGCCAGACATCTGACGCGCGATCAGGTAATCCACGATGTGTTGCTTGAGGCGCAGCCGACGAAGGAGTTCGTCACCGTCGATCAGGTGGCGGCGCTCGCCGTCTTCCTGTGCTCGGATGCGGCCGAGCAAATCACAGGAACCGATATTCCTATCGACGGCGGCTGGACGGCGGGTTGATGAAAAAGAAGCGGACGACGCTTGCGCTTCAGGGCGGCGGCGCCCTTGGCGCTTTCACCTGGGGCGTGCTCGACGCGCTCCTTGAGGACGGTCGGCTGGAAATCGTTGGCGTCAGCGGCACAAGCGCCGGCGCCATGAACGCCGTGGCGATGCTTGAGGGACTGGCGGAAGGCGGCGTCGAGCGCGCGCGTGCGCAACTCGCTGAATTCTGGCGCGCCGTGAGTGTCGACGGTTCTCTGCCCATGATCGAACGCGAGGTGATCGAGAAGTTCATGAGCCTCTGGGACCCGTTCAATTTGCGCCTGACGGTCGCCCAGAAAACCACAGAGATTTTTTCACCTTACGTGCTCAATCCGCTTGAACTCAATCCGCTTCGGGATGTGCTTGACGAGTTGATTGATTTCAATCTGCTGCGACAAGCGGATTATCCAAAATTATTCATCGCGGCGACGAATGTGCGAACCGGCAAGGCGCGGATATTCCAGCGCCCCGAAATGACAGCGGAGATGGTGATGGCGTCGGCCTGTCTGCCAACCATGTTTCAGGCGGTGGAAGTCGATGGGGAATTCTATTGGGACGGCGGATATATGGGCAATCCGACGCTTTACCCGCTTTATACCGAAACAGATTGCGCCGATATCATTCTCGTGCAGATCAATCCGATCAGCCGAGACAAAATACCAAAAACCTCGCCGGAAATCATGGACCGGCTCAACGAAATTACGTTCAATTCAGCCCTGCTGCAGGAATTCCGCGCTATTGATTTCGTGTCGCGTCTGATTGATTCCGGCCGTCTCGACGGAACTCACTACAAGAAAGTCAGGCTTCACATGGTGTCCGGCGGCGAAGCTGTCGACCGTTACGGCGCCTCGGCGAAAGTCAATCCGGATTACAGCATGTTCGAGGACCTGTTTCGCATTGGCAGGGCAGCCGGCAAAGCGTTTCTGGAAGAGCATTTCGTCTCGATTGGCGTGCGCGGCACGCTCAATCTTGTCCAGGAGCTCGTTTGAGCGCGCCCCTGTCCTCCCTTGCGCTTGAACGCCTCAAAGCCGCCACAAGCCTGTCCGGACGTAGTTGACCCCTCCGACGCGCGCCCATAATTTGCCGCGGCAAGGGGAACCCGTTTCATGACCGCCGACGTCGCCTATCTTTCGCCTACCCGCTCTTTTCAGGGGCTAATTCTGACGCTGCAAAATTTCTGGGCGGCGCAGGGCTGTGTGATTCTCCAGCCCTATGACATGGAGATGGGCGCCGGCACCTTTCATCCTGCGACAACGCTTCGGGCGCTCGGTCCCCGCAGCTGGCGCGCCGCCTATGCGCAACCCTGCCGGCGCCCCAAGGACGGACGCTACGGCGAAAACCCCAATCGCGTACAGCATTACTATCAATTTCAGGTGATCCTGAAACCGTCGCCCCCGGATTTGCAGGACCTCTACCTCGCCTCGCTCAACGCTATCGGCCTCGACGCCAGCCTGCATGACATTCGCTTCGTTGAGGACGACTGGGAAAGTCCGACGCTTGGCGCCTGGGGACTGGGATGGGAATGCTGGTGCGACGGCATGGAGGTTTCGCAGTTCACCTATTTCCAGCAGGTCGCCGGCTATGAATGCGCGCCGGTCGCAGGCGAACTCACCTATGGGCTTGAGCGCCTGGCCTGCTATCTGCAAGGCGTCGACAACATCATGGCGCTGAATTTCAATGGTCGGGACGGAACCGATAAGGTTACCTACGGCGATGTGTTTCTGCAGGCCGAACAGGAATATTCGCGGCATAATTTCGAGGCCGCCGACACAGCGAAACTCTTCGACGATTTCCGCGACGCCGAGGCGGAATGTCGTCGTCTGCTTGATTTCGGGGCCGGCGGCGGCGACGAGAAGCATCTGATGGCTTTGCCGGCCTACGATCAATGCATCAAGGCAAGCCACGCCTTTAATCTGCTTGACGCGCGCGGCGTGATCTCGGTCACCGAGCGGCAAAGCTACATCCTCCGTGTGCGCGAACTCGCCAAGGCCTGCGGCTCCGCCTGGCTGAAAACGGCGGGCGGCGGAGCCAACGGGTAACTCGACCCCGCCGATAAACTTTCCCACCATGGATCATGCGCCGTCTTGAACGCGCAAGGCGGCGTCGCCACCTCAGTCTCAACAGGCTTCGGTGTCGCCTGTGCGCTGGAGCGCAAAATCGCGGCGCGCATCAGTAAAGACTGCGTATCAGTCTGGCGTGTGTCTGCGTGCGCTCAGTGCGGCGCCTGTCCGGCGGCGTGCCGGCCCCCCCGGATTGTCGGGCAGGCGCCCTTGACGATGTATCTGCTTTGTTCTATTCATGTTCTATGTTTGCTCTTAAGCGGAGCCATGGGTCATGTCTGCGATCGCCTTTCATCTGACGCCCTTGCAGAATTCGCCGCCAAAGACCGGCTCTTCGCCCCCACGCGGCGAGGCCCTGCCCTCGCTCGCCGGTTCGCAGGGACTGCGCGATCGCTTCTACGCCTGGCGCGGCAAATCGGGACGCCGTTATGTCTGCTCGGTTTTCCGGTCCGGCGAGGAAGGTTTTATCGCCGATGTGACGGGTGGGGCGATTATCGGCGTTTCGCGCACTGAAGCCGTGACGCGACCGGTCTGCGTCATCGCCGCAAGTCAATCGTTGGCGACACAGGCTTTGCGCGCCATGGGCCGCGAACTTGGCGTCGTCGAATGGCATGTTCATTTTGGCGGCGAAATAGACGACGTCGTTGGCGATTTATCCGGTTCGCTCTTGCACTAGCGTTTTTTTCCTACCTGTCGCCGGTGCGGTCAGGTGATTTAAGACGCATCCCGATGTCGATCGTAAATGCGCAGTTGGCGTTGTGCGTGTATCCAGTATTTGGCGTTCATGGCCAGGGATTTCCCCGGCCTTTTTCATGATTTTCCGGTGTCTGGCGTCTTCCTGCGGGAAGCTCCGTCCAGTCGGTCCAGAACCGCCGCCAGTTCAGCGTCATGGATGTCCAGCCGCCGCAAATGTTCGTAGGTGTTGCGCACATAGGCGGGATTATCGCCGTTGATCCCGAAGCCTCCGGCCACAAGCCGCGCCATGTCCTCCAGCGGCAGGCGTCCGGCGTATTGGCGATGTTGACGATCGACGACGAAAGCGAGCGCGTCGACAGCGCAACCATTGGCAAGTCGCAACCTGACTGTTTTTTCAAGGTAGACCGACGTCACCAATTCCCGCTCGCGCAAATAATCGATTGTCACGCCGCGATCGCCCGCCGCGACACGAAAAGCCACGCCCTGACAGGAGCCGCCGCGATCCAGTCCCAGCACAAGCCCCGGCCGCTCGGGCGTGCCGCGATGCACATGCGAAAAAATACACAGGCTGCGATGATAGCCATGGACCCTGGCCAGGGCGCTATCGGCATAGGCGAAACCGGGCTTCCAGATCAGCGATCCGTAGCCAAACACCCATAAATCGCTCCCGGCGCAGTTCGCCTCGGCCAAAACGCTCTACCTCCCGGACATTTCAAATGTTATTTTTCCGAGGACTGGCTCGGAATGCAATGGCGTCGCAGCGCTCGCCGAGAAATGGCGACGTCTGGACGGCAAGACGACAGGATCGCTTTCCACAGAAATTTACTGGGAACAGAGACGGCCTACCCACAATATATTGATGCGACTTTCTTGCATTCCACCTTCGTTTGTGGCGGTCATGGGATCATGAAATTCGAGCGGTTACGCCTTCTCGGCTTCAAAAGCTTTTGTGAATCCACCGAACTCCTGATCGAGCCGGGCCTGACCGGCGTTGTCGGGCCGAATGGCTGCGGGAAGTCGAACCTCATTGAGGCCCTGCGCTGGGTCATGGGGGAGAATTCCTATAAAAATATGCGCGCTTCGGCGATGGACGATGTGATTTTCTCGGGCGGCGGCTCGCGTCCGGCCCGAAATTTCGCAGAAGTCGGTCTGGTTCTCGATAATTCGCAGCGCACTGCCCCCGCCGCCTTCAACGACGCCGACACAATTGAGGTCACCCGCCGCATCGAGCGCGAACAGGGCTCGGATTATCGTATCAATGGCAAGGACGTGCGCGCCCGCGACGTGCAACTTTTATTCGCCGACGCCGCGACCGGCGCGCGTTCGCCCTCCCTCGTGCGCCAGGGCCAGATCGGCGAGATCATTTCCGCGAAACCGCAGGCTCGGCGTCGCATTCTGGAGGACGCGGCAGGCGTCGCCGGCCTTCATTCCCGACGCCATGAGGCGGAACTGCGTCTGAACGCAGCTTCGGAAAATCTCACCCGACTTGAAGATGTATTGAAGCAGGTCGAGGGACAATCCGACAGCCTACGTCGGCAGGCGCGACAGGCGGCCCGCTATCGAGGGCTGGCCGGACAAATCCGTCAGAATGAGGCGTTGCTGGCGCTTATGTCCTATCAGCTCGCCGCCGATCAGTTACGCGACGCGGCGCAGCGTCTGGAAGCCGATCTAAGAAATGTTCAGGACCGGACTCTGGAACAGGCCGAAGCTGCTAAATTACAAGCTGTCGCGGCCCATGAATTGCCGCCTCTGCGCGAGGCGGAAGCCGAGGCCGGGGCCGCCGTGCATCGATTGGCCGCCGCGCGTCAGGCGCTTGAGGCGGACGAACAGCGCGCGCGCGAGCGCATCGCCGAACTCTCCCGTCATATTGAACAATTCGCCCGCGATCTTGAACGCGAAAGCGCCCTGATCGAGGACGCCGCCGAGGTGGCGCACCGGCTTGAGACCGAGCGCGCCGAACTTCTGGGCGCGGACGCTGAGGACACTGGGCGCGAGACTGAAGCGCGCGCGCGCTTCGAAGAGATCGAGAGCGTTCTGGCGTCGACAGAATCGGCGATGGCGGACGCCCAGGAACAGCTTGCCGGCGTAAATGCGCAACGATTTGCGATCGAAGCGGCCTTGCGCGATGAGCAGCAGCGTCTCGTCCGCTTCGAGGCGGAGCTGACGCGTCTCGACACGGAATTTGCCCTGATCGCCGGACAGGGCGGCGGCGCAGAGGACCTTGCGCGGCTTTCAGAGTCCCTGAACACGGCGCATGAGGTTTCCCTTGCGGCGGAAGAAGCGGCTCAAGCCGCAGAGGAGGAACTGGCAAGCGCGCGTGAGGCCGAAAACCTTGCCCGCGAGCCGCTGGAGCAAGCGTCCCTGCGCGCCCAGCGCCTGGAGACGGAAGTCCGGACTCTCGAAAATCTCCTGCAGTCCGGAGCTGGCGGGCTCTGGGCGCCGGTCCTCGAAAGCCTGACCGTCGCCAAGGGCTATGAGACGGCCCTTGGCGCCGCGCTGGGCGACGATCTTGACGCGTCGGCCGATGACTCGGCCCCGGCGCATTGGGCGCTGACCCCCAACGCCGGTGACCCATCCTTGCCCTCCGGCGTTCGCACGCTCGCCGAACTGGTCGAGGCGCCGCCGGCGTTGCGGCGGCGTCTGGCGCAGATCGGCGTTGTTTTGCGCGCAGAAGGCGAGAATCTGCGCAAGCTTCTGAAACCCGGTCAGCGTCTCGTATCCAAAGAGGGCGATCTTTGGCGCTGGGATGGTTTTACCCAGGCCGCCGAGTCGCCCACAGCTGCGGCGCGTCGTCTGGCCGAGAAAAACCGCCTCGCCGACCTTCGCGCCGAAACGAAACATGCCCGGGCGGCGGCCAATGGTCTCGCCGAAGAGCTGGAAAACGCGCGCGAGAGCACCCGAATCGCGAATATGGCGCAGACGCAGGCGCGCGACGCCTCACGGCAGGCGCGGGCACGGCTTGAGGAGGCGCGCGAACGTCACGCCGCCGCAGAACGACGACAGGCGCAGATCGGTCAGCGTCTCTCGGCGCTTGAGGAAGCCAAGGCGCTGACGCTCGCCAATCTTGAAGAAGCCCGACAGAAACGCGCAGAGCTGGGCGAGTCGCTTGACGCCCTTGAAGAGCCGGCGTCGCTCGCCGGAATGCTCGACAGCTTGCGCGCCCGGGCCATGGCCGAGCGCGCCCAGGCCGGCGAGGCGCGCGCGGCCTTGGCGGCTCTGCGTAATGAAGTCGCGGCGCGGGCGGCGCGCGTTACCGCCATCACCCGTGAAATCGCTTCCTGGGCCGAACGGCGCGATCGCGCGCAAGACCGGTTGGGTGAACTGGAAGAACGACTGGCCTCGGCGCGCGCGGATCAGGAGCGACTGGCTGAAACGCCCGAGACGTTTACCCAACAACGCCGGTCGCTGATGAATGCGCTGGAGGAGGCCGACGCCAATCGTCGGGCGGCGGCTGACGCCCGCGTCGTCGCTGAAACCCGGCTGGTCGAGGCCGACCGCGCCGCCCGCGTTGCGCTCGACGGCATGAGCGCCGCCCGGGAAGACAAGGCGCGCAGCGAGGCGCAACTTGAGGCGGCGAAACAGCGGGTCGTCGACATCGAACATATGATCGCCCAGGAGTTGGACACAACTCCCGCCGCACTGGCTAACCTCGCAGGGCTCAAGGAGGGCGATGCGCTGCCCGAATTCTCCGATATCGAGCAACGCCTCGAGTCCCTGCGCAGCGATCGTGAGCGTCTTGGCGCCGTCAACCTTCGCGCAGAAGAAGAACTGGCCGAAATCGATACTCAGCGTGAGAAAATGATCGCCGAGCGCGACGATCTCGCCGAAGCCATCCGCAAGTTACGGGCTGCGATCGCCAGCCTTAACAAGGAGGGGCGCGAGCGTCTTCTCGTCGCTTTTGAAAAGGTGAACGTCCATTTCAAGGAGTTGTTCACACTGCTGTTCGATGGCGGTTCGGCGGAGTTGCAACTGGTCGAAAGCGACGATCCGCTTGAAGCCGGACTCGACATTCTGGCGCGGCCGCCGGGCAAAAAGCCGCAGACGATGACGTTGCTCTCGGGCGGCGAACAGGCGCTGACGGCAATGTCGCTGATCTTCGCGGTGTTCCTGACCAATCCGTCGCCAATTTGCGTGCTCGACGAAGTCGACGCGCCGCTCGACGACTCAAATGTCGAACGCTTCTGCGATCTGCTCGACGAGATGCGCAAAAAAACCGATACGCGTTTCGTCACGATCACCCACAACCCGATCACCATGGCGCGCATGGATCGTTTGTTCGGCGTGACCCAGGCCGAACGCGGCATCTCCCAGCTTGTGTCGGTCGATCTCGAACAGGCGGAGAAATTCGCGCTGGCGAGCTGATCCCCAAGCGGAGATCGAGCCTCAAGCACCACTCGCGTCAGGTCGGCGGCCTTCGATCCGTTTTAATTCGGATCGGATTTACTTCGAGGGCGGTAAAATCCACGCCGGCGCGTAACGGGCGTCAATCCGGCTTGCTGAGGCCGAGCTTAAGCATTTTGGCGTGCGGACCGGCGTAGGGCTCCTGAAGATCGACGTTCCAGTAGCGTAAATCCTCCAGCGGAATTGGTTCGCCGGTCACGGCGCAGCGCACATAGGCGCCGGGTTTGCGGATTCGATATTCGCCATCGAGATAGTCGAGTTCGGCCTCATCCGCCGACAGGGGCTGACGGTCAATCCGGTTCATAACGCTTTTGTTCCTGCAAGGGCCGCCCCCGTGACGCGCCAGTCGGCGTATCGACGCCGCGATGATCGACCTCACCGGAAGCCTCCATAATCGGCCATAACCGGCAGATCATAGCTCCCCGCGCGCGATGAGAAAAGCGTCGCCCGAAAGGCTGCCCGGAAAACCGATGGAAGCACCCAAAGACTGTCAGCGCGCCCCATGCGTGACGATGCGTTCCTCGTCCGGCGCATCCTTGAGTTTGAACCAGACATTGGGATCGCGTTCGGACTGACGCTTGACGAAATGATAGCCCGTCTTCGCCCATGGCGTCACATCGTCATTCAGGTTATCGAGAATGAAGTCGCCATGATCCGTGCGGACCATGAGCACGGCATGCCCCTCGCCCCGCCGATTGCGAACCACGGTGATAAGCAGGGATTGAAGCGGGAAATCCTCCTCGAGCAGCATCCGGCGTTTGAGCAGGGCATAATCCTCGCAATCTCCGCGACCGTTATCCGGATAGCTCCAGCGATCCTCGCGCCCCCATTGCCGGGCGTCGGTGATGGGCTGAATAGAGGCGTTGACCCAATGGTTAACGCGATTAATCACCTCCAGTCGCTTCGAAGTCAGATGCAAGGGAGCGCCGATGGCGCTCTTTTGCGCGCATTCCCCCGGCTCCTCGGCGCAGAATCCAAGCCAGCCGATGGGTATCGTTGTCGCGGTCAGGGCGCTGGCGGGCGAGGAGTCGGGCATGGTCATCGCCGTTACGCCCAGGCTCGCGACGGCGAACGCCACGATCGACCCGGTCAAAACATTGCGAACCACTCTCAACACGCTTCGACTGCTCCCTGGCGCCAGCCCGGGACCCTTTTACCGTGGCTTTATCAACAAAGCCTTGCGATCATCCTTGCGATTTCGTCGTCCTGCGCGTCCAGAAATCGAAAACTGGCGCGCTTTTTGCTCAGCCTGTACGAAACCGACCCTGCGTTTCTGACGCCGGGGTCCGGAAATCTTCGATACGCGGACACAGGGAGTCGCATGATCCAGTTCGACGAGATGAGCGGCTCCTCCGGCGCGACCCGCCTCCCCTATCGCGAATTATCAAAGTGGCTTTCCGTAACCGATCCAAAACTTCTCGCGGCGCGGCGCGAGCAGGCGGAGTTGCTGTTCCGCCGGATCGGCATCACTTTTGCGGTCTATGGGGCGCAGGAGGCCGCAGAACGCCTGATCCCCTTCGATATATTGCCGCGCATTCTCTCGCGCAGCGAATGGACCCGACTCGAACGCGGCCTCGTTCAGCGGGTCACGGCGCTCAATCTTTTCCTCAAGGACATCTACGGCGCCGGCGAAGCGATTCGCGCCGGCGTGATCCCGGGCGATCTTGTCTATCGCAACCCTGGTTATTGTCCGGAGATGGCGGGTCGGGGAACGCCACACGATATCTTTGTCCACATCGCCGGCGTCGACATCGTCCGCACGGATGATGAGGATTTCTATGTGCTCGAAGACAATGCGCGAACCCCGTCCGGTGTGTCATACATGCTGGAAAATCGCGAAGTGATGATGCGCCTTTTCCCGGAATTGTTTGCGCAGCATCGCGTCGCGCCGATCGACGACTATCCCAACGAACTTCTCGCGACGCTGCGCTCGGTGGCGCCGCCGCGCGCGCCCGGAGACCCGGTCATCGTCTTACTGACGCCCGGCCAATATAATTCAGCGTTTTATGAGCATTCCTTTCTCGCCGACAAGCTTGGCGTCGAACTCGTCGAAGGCCGCGATCTGTTTGTCCGTGACGATGTGGTTTACATGCGCACGACAGAAGGCCCGCAACGCGTCGATGTGATCTATCGGCGTATCGACGACGATTTTCTCGACCCCCTCACTTTCCGGCCGGACTCGGCGCTTGGCGTCCCCGGCCTCATGGGCGCCTACCACGCGGGCAATGTGACGCTGGCGAATGCAGTCGGCGCGGGCGTCGCCGACGACAAGGCGACCTATACATACATGCCTGACATCATCCGTTTTTTTCTTGGCGAAGAGCCGCTGCTGAAAAATGTGCCGACCTATCGCTGCCGCGAGCCCGAAGCTTTGGCTTATGTGCTCGATCATCTCAGCGAACTGGTGGTCAAGGAAGTCAATGGCTCGGGCGGTTACGGGATGCTTGTTGGACCTCACGCCAGTCGCGCCGATATCGAAACCTTCCGGGCCAAACTGAAGGCCAATCCGGATCATTTTATCGCCCAGCCGACGCTGGCGCTCTCCACCTGTCCGATCTCAATCTCGGAGGGAATCGCGCCGCGTCATGTCGATTTGCGTCCCTTTGTGTTACAGGGCGCGAATGGCGTTCGGGTCGTTCCCGGCGGTCTGACCCGCGTGGCGATGACGGAGAATTCCCTGGTGGTGAATTCGAGTCAGGGCGGCGGCACCAAGGATACGTGGATCGTCGACGATACGCTCAGCACGGACTCATGACATGTCGCTGACGACAGAACTCCCCCAGACAGACGACGCAGAACCGTCGCCGCTCCTCACGCGACCCACAGTCGAACGAGCCCGGAGCGAAAAAGCTCCTCATGCAGTCTACCGGCTGGACGCCGCCCCAAAATTGGACAAAGCCATGCTTTCACGCACCGCCGACAGTCTCTACTGGCTTGCGCGATATATGGAACGCGCAGACTTCCTGGCGCGCGCGCTGGAGGCCTCCCGCCGTCTCGCCGCCTTGCCGAGGACCTATGGCGACGCCGAAACGGAATGGCGCAGCGTACTGCTTTCCGCCGGATGCGCGGACGCCTTCGCGGCGACAGGCCGGCCGCTGAATGAAGCCAATGTCGTCGAATTTCTAACCTTCTCCACCGAAAATCCGGGCTCAATCCGCAACTGCATCGAACTGGCGCGTCTGAATGCGCGGTCCGTGCGCACCGCTCTGACGCGGGAAATGTGGGAGGCGATCAACGGCGGATATCTGGAGATGAAAAATCTCGAAAAAAACAAATCCGCCGACGGCGGCGGCGAGGAACTGACGCGTTTCCTCGATTTCATTAAACAGATGTCTCTTGTTTACGATGGCGGAGCCTATCGCACAATGTTGCGCAATGACGCCTATTGGTTCACGCGCATCGGATTGTTCATCGAGCGCGCCGATAATACGGCGCGTTTGCTGGATGTGAAATATCACGTTCTTTTGCCAGAACAGGAGGCTGTTGGCGGCTCGCTCGATTATTTCCAGTGGTCCGCAATTCTCCGCGCCGTCTCGGCGCAGACGGCCTATCACTGGGTTTATCGCACCAGCCTGAAGCCCTGGCTTGTCGCAGATCTGCTGATCTTGCGACCCGAAATGCCGCGATCGTTGCTCTCTTGCTACGAGAGCCTGGTGCGCAACCTCGATCATCTGGCTCAAACGCATGGTCGACAGGGCGCCGCCCAGCGCCATGCCCGAAGCGTTTATGGAAAGTTACAAAATATGACGACGGAGAGCGTGTTTCAGGATGGACTACACGAATTCGTCAGCGCATTTCTCGCCGACAACAACCAGGTCGGCGCCCTCATTTCGGAGCAGTATCTTTTCTGAACAGGAATTGCATGCGTATCAAGATCAGGCATCGGACAACCTATCGCTACGATCAGCCCGCAAAATCGACCATTCAACATTTGCGGCTGACGCCAAGAAATCATGATGGCCAGCACGTCTCGCACTGGCGCATTGATGTCGATCGGGATTGTCGATTGCGTGCCGCGGAGGACGCCTATGGGAATATTCTGCATCGTTTGACAGCCGAAGAACTTCACGACTCGATCTCGACTCTGGTCGAGGGAGAAGTGACGACCTTTGATACGGCTGGCGTGGCTTCGGGCGCCGTCGAGCGCTTTCCGACTGTGTTTTATTTACGCGAAACCTCGCTGACGGCCGCTGATGAAAACATCAGGGACTTTGTCCTGGCCTGCGCCGGATCGCGCCAATCACTGCTCGACCGTTTGCACGGATGGATGGGAAGCCTGCATGACGGCATGATTTTTGACCCTGACGCCACGCACGCGGCAACCACCGCAACCGGCGCCTTTGCGTTGCGCAAGGGGGTTTGCCAGGACTTCGCCCATATTTTTATTTCCGGCGCGCGCATACTCGGCGTCCCGGCGCGCTATGTCAGCGGCTATTATCTGCGCAGCGATACGCATGAGCAGGTCGCAGGTCACGCATGGGCGGAAGCCTATATCGAGGACCTGGGATGGGTGGGCTTCGATCCGGCGCATCGGCTTTGTCCGGACGAACGATACGTCCGGTTGGCGGTAGCGCCCGATTACACCGGCGCAGCACCGATTCGCGGCGCCCGGATCGGCGGCGGTCGCGAAGAGATGGACGTTGCGATTTCCATTACCGCGACCGACAGTCACGCCTCACAAAGCAATCAGTAGGGCCTTCTGGAGCATTTCCCTGCCTGACTGGATCAGGCGGGCGATTGTGGTCTTTTGAGTTGTCGAGATTTCTATCGCCGGATCGGTTTCCGCTTCAGCAGAAAGCGCGTCCGGCCTGAGGTTCCTTCAGGCCGCCGCCCGGCCGGGCTTGCGCTTCAGGTTCTTCACCGAAAATTCGCCCGCAGGCGTCCAGTGCAATCCTTCTGAGTCGAAAGAAAAATCGTGGCACCCCGCCGCCTCAAGAGCGGCGATGACGTCAGGCCAGACATCTTTTTTGGCCCAGCGATTGAACCGCGTATAGGTCGTGTACCATTTGCCATATTCTTCGGGAAGATCGCGCCATGGCGACCCCGTGCGCGCAATCCAGAATACGCCCTCAAGGAATGCCCGGTTATCGCGTCCCGAACACCCCGGATCTCCAACTTTGCCGGGAAGCACAGGCGCGATGGCCTGCCACATCGCGTCAGACAGATAGGGTGCTGTCAAGAGGCTCTCCCTTCTCGTAAGACCCGGCGTTCAGGGGCAGGAACGGAGTTGAATTTTCCTGCGTCAGCCAAGCGTCTTCACAACTGAAATCATTTAAACTCTACCCACAGTTGAATATTGACGCAACTCATTTCCCGCGACTTTTTCCGCCCGGTCCCGCCAGCCTCGCCCCAACCCGTCCGACCGCCGGGAGCGCGCCGAAGCCTCGCTCCTTCCGGAACGCCGGAGGCTGACGGCTTGCGACATGCTGCCTGCTGTGGCAAAAGCCCGACATCCAGAATCCCTGGACGCGTCGCGACTGATGGCCGTGGCGAGGGCTGCAGTAGCTCAGTGGTAGAGCACTCCCTTGGTAAGGGAGAGGTCGAGAGTTCAATCCTCTCTTGCAGCACCATCATCTTTCAATTTCTTCCGGCAGAAAAACGTCCGATTCAGTAACGATCCGACGGCGCGTCCTTGACATCCGGTTGTCGCTGGCTCTGGAAGCGCGCCCATCAAAACGCAGAAATGAAAGGGTTGTTATTCTGGGGATTGTTGAGTCGAAACGTGAATGGAATGCATATTTTTAGAATAAACTCATGACGTCACGGGCCAATATTTCCCGGCAAATCTTCAAAACGACGGATGCGCGCGCTCCCTCAGGGGCCGATTCGAATCAGTTTCGCCTGACAATCTTCTCACCTGATTTCAAGCCTGAATATAGGGCTTCTCAATATGATTTTTTGGCTTGGTTCGGCCCAGAAATATGGTTAATGGTTAGGTGAAGATACAAATCGAGTCTAGGGGGCCTCGCCGTGAATAGTCGTTTTATTAAATTTATGACGTCAATCATAAGCTTCGTTTTTTTCCTGCCCTGCACCCAGGCCTTGAGCGCCGATTACTCAATTTCAACGACATCGGCCTGGAATGGCTCTGACGAGATCCTTGGATGGGGCCCAACTCCCAGCTATGGACAAACTTTTACAGCGCCGGTCGCGTCGGGCGGCACCGTGTTGAATAATTTCTCGCTTTACCTCAAGCAATATAGCGGCGTGCAACAAAACTATAAATTCTACCTTTATAATTGGGGCGGCACAGCTCCCAGCGGCGCTGCGGTTTTCACCAGCGGCCCATTAACCGCGCCGTCATCGTCAAGTTTTACAAAAGTGACCTTCAACACCAACAACACGCCGCTCACTTCCGGCGGGAAGTATTTGGCTGTGATTTCTACATTGGGCCTCAGCAATTCGTCCGGCTCCTACTATGCTGGATTTATTCAACAATCATCCTACACTGGCGGCGATTTCACCTATAGCAATAGCGCCACGTCCATTGAAGATCCCACGTGGCTGACCTGGGCTGGTAGTAATAACGCCGACCTCGCATTCGAGCTTGCGGCCACTCAGGCTGTGGCGCTTTCAAATTGATAGATAAGCAATGGGTCCGCGAAGATAAGCAAAGCATTTGAAGCTGACGTTCCCAAAAGGATACGTCGCTCAAATCCGCAACATTGTCTTCGCTGACTCATGATAGTCCGCAGGTTGAAAAGCGGCCCAGACCTCTTGTGGGCCGCTTCTTTTCATTCTTTCCCGTAAGCTTCAGGAAAGATAGTCGTCCGTGAAGAACGCATTTCACGCCACGATGGGATGATTTTCTGACCTTTCGGCTAGACGGAAGACGCCCAGCAATAAGGCGCACAAAAGCGCCAGCCATTTGAGCAGGCGCCGGAAGTTGTATCCTGCGGCGGCG
>CAIQCB010000001.1 GCA_903870245.1 uncultured Methylocystaceae bacterium | reverse complement strand
GGTCGCTCGCGGATTTTGCGAAGATCGTCGATGTGCTCGATAGCCACAGAGCCTCTTTCGTCTCCGTCGCCCAGCAGTTCAACACCACCACCTCCATGGGGCGGCTGACCCTCAACATGCTGCTGTCTTTCGCCCAGTTCGAACGCGAGATCGCTGGCGAGCGCATTCGTGACAAGATCGCCGCCTCCAAGGCCAGAGACATGTGGATGGGCGGCAACATCCCGCTCGGCTATGACGTCGTAGAGAGAAAACTCGTCGTCAATGTCGCTGAAGCCGAGACGGTGCGTTTGATCTTCCGCCGTTATGTCGAACTGGGCTCGGTTACGCTGCTCAAGGCCGAACTCGATCGCCAGGGCGTCGTCAGCAAGCGGCGCACTGGCGCCAGCAGGGATCTCGCTGGTGGCGCATCCTTCTCTCGCGGCGCGTTGTATCTGATGCTGCAAAACCATCTCTACAGGGGCGAGGTCGCGCACAAGGGGAATGTTTATCCCGGCCAGCATGACGCGATCCTCGACTCCGAACTTTGGGAGACTGCGCAGGAAAAACTCGCTGCGGCACGGCGCGATCGCATCATCTCCATCGGCGCCGAGGCGCCGAGCCTGTTGTCGCGGCTGATCTTTGACGACGAGGGGCAGGCGTTGTCTCCGACCCATGCCGTCAAGAAAGGCAAACGTTATCGCTACTATGTCTCAACCGCGCTGATCACCGGTCCGCGCTCCGGCGCGCCCAAAGGGCGACGGATTCCGGCGGGCGACGTCGAAGCGCTGACGCTCGATCGTCTGCGCGGCTTCTTCGCCTCCGCCAAAGAAGTCGGCGACGCCGTCGCCCTGCTTGATCTCGATGCGCAAACCCAACAAGGGCTGCTGGAGCGATCGACACATCTGGCGCAGCGTTGGGGGGCGCTCTCCTCGCTCGACCTGCGCGAGCTCGTGCATGCCGTGGTCGAGCGGGTCGAGGTCGGCGACGCCCATATCTCGCTGCGATTGAACCGGACGGCGATCGTCTCCTGGCTGCTGCCTGAGGTGAAGCGCGTGTCCTCGGATCGAACGCTGCGTGTAAATCCCCTGATCCTCTCCACCGCCGCCAATCTGCGCCGCGCCGGGAAAGGCGTGCGGCTGGTGATCGGCGACGCGGCGTCACAGGCGCCCGATAGCGGTCTCGTCGCCTTGATCGCCGAGGCCTTCGCGACGCGCGAGATGTTCTTTTCGCGTGGCGACGACAGCGTCGAGGCCATGGCGGCGCGGCTTGGGGTGAGGCGCGATTATCTCGCGGTGCGAATGCGTCTGTCGTATCTTGCGCCCGGGATCGTTCGCGCCATTCTGCACGGAACGCACCCCTGCGAACTCACGCCGACACAACTGGTCGCGCTGTCCCGAAACCTGCCCTGTGACTGGGCGGCGCAACATCGGCTTCTCGGTTTTACGCCGGCCTGAAACGACCCTCAACTCCGCAAAAATGCTGGCCATCTGACGGGCCGAAAACGGCCACGAGAGACGTTTGCAGCGTCTTTCGGCGCTGCGACGCGGTTTTCGGTCTCTGCGACGCGGGAGATGGAGCAGGGCCGCGCCAACCGACGGATATGTCGGGGGTATTTCGGCAGACCAGAAAAACACGATAAGATAATAAAAACATATAGTTACGTGGCTGGGGGACCTGGATTCGAACCAAGATTAACGGAGTCAGAGTCCGCTGTTCTACCGTTGAACTATCCCCCATCGCGCGGCATGCAGCCTAAGCGAGGCGCAGGCTGGCTTAGAGAGGGCGGCGCGCCCTGTCAACACTGCCTGCGCCACAGACTTGGAGTTCGGCAGACTTGCGCCGCAAAAGACCGGACCCACGGCAGACTCGACCCGCGACAGTCGCCAGGACAACCTGAAGCTTGCTTCCGGCTTGCGCCCAGGCCGCCAATCCGGCAAAAAGATGAATTGAAAAGGTTAATCGTCGCCCGGGAGCTCATTGACGCGGCCTGGAGCGGGAGAGTGTTTTGACAGGCACGCAACGGCCGGACCATCAAGGGCCAGGCCGAGACACAGCCAAGGCCGGCTCCGGCGCGGCGGCGCAAAGCATTGCGCCGTCGAGAGATGTTGCGCGCCCTGCGCTGACCACAGGAGCAAGACACACCTACGCCGCCCTTGATCTCGGCACGAATAATTGCCGTTTGCTGATCGCCCGGCCAGAACGTCGGCCACGCCGCCGCGACATGGATTTTCTGCATGTCGTGGACGCCTTCTCGCGGATCGTGCGTCTGGGCGAGGGGCTCGGACGCACCGGACGCATCAGCGAACCCGCGATCGAGAGAACCATCGATGCCCTCTGCATTTGCCGCGACAAAATGGCGGCGTGCAACGTCAACCGCGCCCGCCTCGTCGCCACCCAGGCCTGTCGCGGAGCCGTCAATGGCGATGAATTTGTCGCGCGCGTGCGCGAACGCGCCGGGCTCGATCTGGAAATCATCGATCGCGAGACCGAGGCGGGGTTCGCCGCGCGCGGCTGCTCCTCGCTCGCCGACCCTCTGGCGGAGAGCGTGCTGTTGTTCGACATCGGCGGCGGCTCCACCGAACTCGTCTGGCTGACGCGTTCGCCCCGCCTCCATCAAGACGACCCGCCAGCGCGCGGCCTGCATAGCTGGACCTCGCTCGAACTGGGCGTCGTCTCGCTCGCCGAGCACTTCGGCGGGAAAACCGTCGATGCGCAAACCTTCGCTGCAATGAAAAATCGCGCCCGCGAGGCCCTGCGCCATTTCGCCGAAACGACGGCCGAGGCGGTGCGCTGTCCGCGCTTTCATCTCCTCGGCACCTCCGGCACTGTCACAACGCTGGCCGGGGTGCATCTTGGCCTCGAACGTTACGACCGCTGGCGCGTCGACGGTTTGTGGATGCAGGATAGCGACGCCACCCGCGCCATCGCCCGGCTGCGAGGAATGGATTTCGAACAGCGCGTCGCCAATGGCTGCATCGGTCCCCAACGCGCCGATCTGGTGCTGGCGGGCTGCGCGATTTTCGAGGCGATCCGCGAAACCTTCCCGGCGAGACGCACCCGCATCGCTGACCGCGGCCTGCGAGAGGGCATGTTGCTCGACATGATGGAGGCTGACGGAGTCCTGACCACGCAAGCGTGAGCGCGCCCGCCGGCCTCTCGACGAATACGGGCTGCATAGGCAGATTAAACTATATCTTGGCCATTGATTCGCATGACCGTCGCCCGACCCCGACGAAGGTATTGAACGCAGCATGACCGACGACCTCAATGCGCCGCTGGGATGGAACCCGCCTGACAAGCGCGCGGGCGCAAGCCGCGCCGGATCGCGATTGGCGCTGACGCTCTGCGGCCTCACTGTTGCGACCCTGGGCGCCGTCCTGTGGCGAAACGCCTTGGTCCAGCAGCCATCGCTCGAGGTCGTGACCGCCATCGAACCCGCTCCGCCGTTCCCGCCGCCGCCTGCGCCGGTCGCCGCCCCGACAGCGCCCGTCCTCGTGACAGCGCCGACCTTCCCCTTAAGGGGAGCCCCGAACGATGAGCCGCAAGAACGCCCGTCCGGCGTGCGGGTGCGCCGGGGAACGGACGCCGCCTCGTCAGGCCCACGCGTGATACATGTGGAGCCTGAAGACGTCGACGTGCGACTGCCGCTGGCCCCGGATCCGCGCGTCACCGAATCCGGCCCCCAAGGCCCGCTGCCACGGATCAGTCGTGAGGGGCTCCGGCCCATGGACGTCTACGCGCGGCCCTATATGACAACGACCGCCCTGAGCGCCGATGCGCCGAGAGTCGCGGTGATTGTTGGCGGCGTAGGACTCACTCAGCAAGGGAGCGACGCGGCCCTGGCCTTGCCCGAAGCGGTGACGCTCGCTTTTCCGCCCTACGGGAGCGATCTCTCCGCGCTTGCGGCCCGCGCCCGTGCGCGCGGACACGAAACGCTTTTGCAGGCGCCGATGGAGCCCTTCGACTATCCGCGCAACAATCCCGGACCCCATACGCTTATCGTCGACAGGACCGGACATATTAACGAAGACCTGCATTGGCTCATGAGCCGCTTTTCCGGCTATGCAGGAGTCGTCAATTATCTGGGCGGGCGCTTTATGGCGGACGACACCGCGCTGACCGCAACTCTCGCCGAAATCGCCAATCGTGGTTTGTATTTCATCGACGATGGCGAAGCCCGGCAGTCACGCGTGACGACAATTGCGCCGGATTTATCCCTGCCCCACGCCGTCGTCGACGCCACCATCAATGCGCATGACTCCCCGCAAGCGATCGACGCGGCGCTCGCGCAACTGGAGCTGCGGGCTCGCGAAAAGGGCTCCGCCATCGGTTTCGTCAACGCAGCGCCGGAAGCGCTGACCAGGATCGGACGCTTCCTCGCCGGACTCGAAAAACGCGGCCTCGCGCTTGCGCCCGTCTCGGCCGTTCTTGCGCCGGTCGTCACGACGGCGACCACGCCCAACGCCGGGAAGGAGGCAAGCAAAAACCACAAGCATAACCAGGAGCAAAAACCATGAGTCACAAGACATGAGTCACAAGCCATGAACACGCCCGATCCACGTTATCGCCCATGCGTCGGCGTCGCTCTGTTGAACCGCGCGGGCCTCGCCTTCATCGGCCGGCGACGCGCCAAGGGCGCTTTCGATGTCGTTCCCGATATCCACCGCTGGCAAATGCCTCAGGGGGGCATTGATGCGGGCGAAACCCCGCTTGCCGCGGCGTTGCGGGAACTCCACGAAGAGACAAATGTGGCGAGCGTCGAATTGCTCTCGGAACTGCCGCAATGGCTCACCTACGATCTACCGCCGGAGGCCATGGACAAATGGAAAGGGAAATATATCGGTCAGACGCAACGATGGTTCGCCTTGCGCTTTACCGGCGACGACAGCGAGATCGATATCCATGCGCCGGGCGGCGGCAAGCACAAGCCGGAATTTGACGACTGGCGTTGGGAGAAGCTCTCGCGCCTTCCTGAACTGATCGTGCCATTCAAACGCGATGTTTATCTCGGCGTGGTTGACGCTTTTTCGTCCCTTGCGGCGCGGTGATCATCCCTCCCGAACGAGTCTCGCAGCGAAAAAACCATCGACGCCAGACAAACGCGGATCGGCGTCGGGCCACAAAGAGGGCAGTGTGCGCAGATCGCCCTCGGCGCAGATGAACTCCGCCGGCGCCCCGTCGGCCGGCGTCAACGGCTTGCGCCGGAAGTCGGGATTGCGGCGCAGAAAGTGCGCGATTTGGGTCTCGCCCTCCTCCGGTTCCAGAGAACAAGTGCAATAAACGATGCGACCGCCCGGCCGCGTCAGCTTGGCGGCGTGCGAGAGCATGCGGCTTTGCAGCGTAGCGAGCGTTTCGATGTCGCCGGGTTTTTTGGTCCAGGCGACGTCCGGATGACGTCGGATCGTGCCAGTCGCGGAACAGGGCGCATCGAGCAAGATAGCGTCGAAGGGTTGCGCCTGATAGCCAACAGCGTCGCCGACCGCGATATCGGCGCGCAGTTGCAACCGTTCAAGATTGGCGGCGAGCAACTTTAAACGCTCTGCGGAGCGATCCAGCGCGATAACCTCTGCGCCCGCTTGCGCCAATTGCGCCGTTTTGCCGCCCGGCGCCGCGCACATGTCAAGCACACGTTCGCCGGGCTGCGCGTCCAGCAGACGCGCCGGCAGGGCGGCGGCGGCGTCCTGCACCCACCATGCGCCCTCCGCGTAACCGGGGAGATCGACGATCGCGGCGCGGCTTCGCAAGCGCACCGAGCCTGTTGGCAGAACAACGCCATCAAGACGCTCCGCCCAGAGCAGGGGATCGGATTTGACAGTAAGATCGAGCGGCGGCTCGCGCATTTGCGCAACGATAATCGCCTGCGCGGTCTCTGCGCCGTAGCGTTGGCGCCAACGCTGGGCGAGCCATGGCGGCGCATCGTGTTCGCCCTGCGCCGCGACATCGAGAAACTCCTCGCGCCGGCGCAGCAAATTACGCAACAGTCCGTTCGTAAGGCCGGCGAAACCCGCCGATTTTGGGTCCAGACGCGCCGCCCGAACTGCGAGATCGACGGCGGCGTGATCAGCCGTCGTCTCCAGAAACAACAATTGCGCGGCGGCGACAATGAGCGTTTGCTCCAGACGGCCTGCCTGACGCGGCAATCCTTTGTCCAGCAATTCCGTCAGCGCGTAACGGAGAACGCCAAGTCGACGCAGCGCAACGGTGACGATCGACCGGGTTAGCGCAACATCGCGCGGATCGAGACCGTTCAGGCGCGAAGGCACCGCGTGGGCCGAAAAACATGCATCGAGACGATGACCGCCCTGAAGGACGTCTGCGAGAATCGCGGCGGCGGCAATCCTCGCCGGCAGGCCGGGAGTGCGCGCCGCCTCAGTTTCTCGCGCCGCATCGGCGGACGCAAATCCCTGGCGATTCATGGCGCGCGGGGGTCGAGCGGCGCGCCTTTGTTTCGATGGGGCCGGATTTGATTTATGATCGCCTGTCACGAGCCGGCCGCCTCCATGCCTCTGCGCCTGTCTGGTTGTAGCACATGCGTCGGGCAAGAAACGTTAAAGCCGGGTTGCATTGGCGGAAATGACGCAAAGCGAGAAACAATGACAGAGAAGCTCATCAAAGAAAGCGCATCACAGCCCGCCGCAGACCATGAGGACCGGCCGGCGCTGACTGACGCCGCACGGCGCGCGCTGGCGGAGGCAGAAGCGCGACGCGCCGCCGCGTTAACCAACGCCGCAGAAAAGGCGACCGAAGTTGGCGGGCGCGGGGGTCTAGATCCAGCGCGCTACGGCGACTGGGAGGTCAAGGGCGTCGCCAGCGATTTTTAGCGACTTCAGACGCCATTGGCGGCCAGAAAGGCGCGCATCCGACTCCAGGCCTGCGCCGCGATATCGGCGCGATAGCTGTCGCGATAATCCGCATAAAATCCGTGCGGAGCGCCATCATAAACCACAATTTCGGCTGGCGCGCCCGCCGCCGTCAGCCGCGCCCGCAGCGTTTCGACATCATCGACAGGAATGCCCGGATCGGCGCCGCCATAAAGACCGAGGGTCGGCGCACGGATATCGCGGGCGAGATCGATTGGCCAGCGCGGCTGCTCCGCCGTATGCGCGCCATCCAGCCGACCATACCAGGGAATACAGGCCTTCAAATCGGGGCAATGCGCCGCGAAAAGCCAGGCGATGCGTCCGCCCCAGCAAAATCCGACGATAGCGGCGCGCGTCGCCTCCCCGCCCCGGGACGCGGCATAAGCGAGAGCGTCGTCGAAGACGGCGAGCGTAACCTTGTCGGGAACGCGGACGACAATAGCCCTGATCGCCTCAATATCCGGCGCGACAGCGGGATCGCCATAACGAATGAGATAATCGGGCGCGATGGCGAAATAGCCAAGTTTGGCGAAGCGTCGGGCGACATCCTGAATATGTTCGTGCAGTCCGAAAATCTCCTGGGCGATCAGCATGACGGGCCAAAGACCGCCGCCGGACGGCCGCGCCACATAGGCGGGCGCCCCGCAAGGCAGAACGACCATACCCGTCTCCAGCCCGCAGGCGTCGGTTTTTATCGTCGTTGGCGCACAGGCGCCGATCGCCGACGCGTAACCGCTTTTGGGCGTGTCCTGAGACATTTTCTCTTTCTCCGTCCATCAGCCTTGTTCCCGATAGAAGCCGATGACGCAAGCCGCTCGGCCGCCGCCGGGTTGCTGCGGCGCATAATATGCTTCTCAGACGGCAGGAAAGCGCGTATATCGCCGCGCCGGTCGCAGAAAGCTCTTTGCCGGGGTTCGCGCCACACTGCGCCACGGCCCCGTCCACAGAGCCGCTCCTATTGCGTCCCGTGGCATCCCGCGCCGGGCGGGGTAAAGGATCACAGCATGACCGAACCTGCGGACGCCTCCCACCCGGTTGTCATGCAACCCGGCGAAAAACTCCATCCCCTGCCAGATCAAGAAGATGGCGAGGGACATGGGCATGGTGGGCTATTGGGGCTTGTCATTGGCTCCATCGGCGTCGTTTACGGCGATATTGGCACGAGCCCACTTTACGCCTTGCGGGAATCTCTCTCTCACAGCGTGAAAGCGGACAAGCTCTCGGAGGAAGCTGTAATTGGCTCCATTTCGCTATTAATTTTCGCCCTGATTTTTACTGTTACCCTGAAATACGTAATTTTTCTGATGCGCGCCGATAACCGCGGCGAAGGCGGCATCCTCTCGCTGATGGCGCTGGCGCAGGGAGCTCTGGGACGCCAGACCAAATTCGCTTTTATGCTCGGGGTCGGCGGCGCCGCGCTGTTTTCCGGCGACGCGATTATAACGCCGGCGATTTCCGTCATGTCGGCGATTGAGGGATTGCAGCTTGTTACGGATCGTTTCAACGAATTCGTGATGCCGATCACGATCTTCATTCTGGTCACCCTGTTCTGGGTTCAAAGCCACGGCACAGCGCGGGTGGCGTCCTTTTTCGGCCCAATCATGATCGTTTTCTTTCTGACGATCAGCGTGCTTGGCGCGATGCATATTCCTGACGCGCCCCAGATTCTCAACGCTTTCGACCCGAGAACCGGCGTCAGCTTTTTGTTGGATAACGGATGGCTTGGGTTCGCTATTCTCGGGTCTGTATTCCTGGGCGTGACCGGCGCCGAAGCGCTATACGCTGACATGGGTCATTTTGGCAGATTCCCGATTCAATTTGCCTGGCTCGGCTTTGTGTTGCCGGCTCTACTGCTCAACTACCTAGGACAGGGCGCGCTCATCCTGTCGAACCCGGAGGCGGTGAGCAATCCCTTCTTCCTGCTCGCCCCGGAATGGGCGATGCTTCCACTCGTTATTCTTTCAACAGTTGCGACAGTCATCGCCAGTCAGGCCGTAATTACCGGCGCCTTTTCTATCGTCAGACAGGCTATCCAGCTTGGCTTGCTGCCCCGCCTGGAAATCACTCATACTTCTGCGATGCAGGAAGGCCAGATCTACATTGGCCGGATCAATCGCCTGCTGTTGCTTGGCGTTCTGCTGCTGGTGATCGCATTCAAGAACTCCTCCGCACTCGCCTCCGCTTATGGGATCGCCGTCACGGGAACGATGGTCGTGACGACATCGCTGGCCTTTGTTGTCGTCTGGCGCAAATGGAAATGGCCCTTGTGGGCGTCGCTTCTCCTCATCACGGCTTTCCTGATCGTTGATCTTGCCTTCCTCGCCGCGAACCTCATGAAGGTGGTCGATGGCGGCTGGGTGCCGCTGGTGCTTGGCGGCTGCGTGATGATCGTGATGTGGACCTGGGTGCGCGGCACCCGACTGCTCGCGGAAAAAACCCATCGCGACTCTCTGCCGCTGATGGAATTGATCAACATGCTGCACAAGTCGAAACCGACCCGCGTGCCCGGCACGGCGATCTTTCTGACCAGCGACCCCAATGTCGCCCCGACGGCGCTGATGCATAATCTCAAGCACAACAAAGTTGTTCATGAACGCGTGCTGGTGATCTGCGTAAAGACAGAAAACCGACCGCGCGTCATGCCAGAGCGGCGTTTCGAGATCGAAAAGCTCTCCGATGATTTCTACCGCGCAACACTGCACTATGGTTTCATGGAAAGTCCGCGCGTGCCGGCGACGCTGGCGGCGATGCGCAAGGCGGGTTTGAAATACGACATCATGACCACAAGCTTTTTCCTTGGCCGGCGCACGATCAAGGAAAGCCCCTCCTCGGAAATGCCGGTCTGGCAGGACAAGCTCTATGTCGCATTGACCAAACAGGCCGCGAACGCGACAGACTTCTTCGCCATCCCCTCCGATCGCGTCGTCGAACTGGGCGCACAGGTGACGATCTAGCCGCAGAACGCGGCTCCCCGGCAGACGACCGCCCCTCTACCAGCCGACGGGGGTGGACGCGGGGCTGGCGAGGGACTAAGCCATCGCTCGAAAAGGGGCGGGGCGACCGCCGAACCGGAAAGACCGCAAAGCCTTATGACCACCCGAATCGACGCCCGTTTCAAAGCTCTCGGGGCGCAGGGACGCGCCGCGCTCGTCACCTTTGTGATGGCCGGCGATCCGGACCCGGAGACTTCTCTCGACCTGCTTCGGGCCTTGCCGGCGGCTGGCGCCGACGTGATCGAGGTCGGCATGCCCTTCACAGACCCGATGGCCGATGGCCCCGCTATTCAGGCGGCCGGGCTGCGGGCGTTAAAGTCAGGCATGACTTTGCGCAAGACGATCGCCCTGGTGAAAGCCTTCCGTGAAACCGACGCCGACACGCCGATCGTTTTGATGGGCTATTACAATCCGATTTACGTTTACGGCGTGGAGGCCTTCCTGCGCGACGCCGGAGCCGCCGGCGTTGATGGATTGATCGTCGTCGATCTGCCGCCCGAGGAGGATCAGGAGCTTTGTCTGCCGGCGCGCGACGCCGGGCTGAACTTCATTCGTCTCGCAACCCCGACCACCGACGACCGCCGTCTGCCGAGAGTGCTCGAAAACACCAGCGGTTTCGTCTATTATGTCTCCTTGACGGGCATCACCGGCGCGGCGCTCGCCGATTACGCTGGCGTGAGCGACGCCGTAAAACGGCTCAAGCGCCACACCAATCTGCCCATCGCCGTTGGCTTTGGCGTCAAAAACGCCGAGAATGCGGCCCAGATCGCCGCAACCGCCGATGGCGTGGTGGTGGGATCGGCGCTGGTGGAGGCGCTCAAGGCGTCGCTCGACCCGCAGGGACGGGCTACGCCCGACAGCGTCACAGCTGTGACGGCGCTGGTGTCAAGCATCGCTGGCGGCGTGCGCGGGGCGCGCAAGGGAGCTGGAGACAAAAGCGGCGGTCTCTTCCGCTGGCTCACAGGGCTGTTTGGATGAACTGGTATTCGAATGTCGTCCCGCCAAAGATCAAGGCCATCCTGAAACGGGAGGCGCCTGAAAACCTTTGGGTCAAATGCCCGGAGAGCGGCCAGCTCGTTTTTCACAAGGACATCGCCGCTAATCTCTATGTCGTGCCGGGTTCCGGCTACCACATGCGCTGTCCGGTAGCGACCCGGCTCGCCAGCCTTTTCGATAATGGCGAATGCGAATTGCTGCCGACTCCCGAAACTCCTCTCGATCCGTTGAAGTTTCGAGACATCAAGCGTTACGTCGACAAACTGAAAGAATATCGGACCAAAACCGGCATGAACGACGCCGTCGTCCTGGCCTTCGGCAAGCTTGCCGACGCGCCAGTGACGGTTGCGGTGCAGGATTTCGATTTTCTCGGCGGTTCGCTGGGCATGGCGGCTGGCGAAGCGATTGTCGCCGCTGCCGACCATGCGCTCGCCAAGAGATCGCCCTTCATCATTTTCACCGCCTCCGGCGGCGCGCGGATGCAGGAAGGCATGTTCTCGTTGATGCAGATGCCGCGCACGACGATCGCCATCCAGCGGCTGCGCGACGCCCGCCTGCCCTATATTGTCGTTTTGACCAACCCCACGACCGGCGGCGTCACAGCTTCCTACGCAATGCTTGGCGACGTGCAGATCGCCGAACCCGGGGCGATCATCGGCTTCGCCGGGGCCCGCGTCATCGAACAGACGATCCGGGAAAAATTGCCGGAGGGCTTCCAGCGCGCCGAATATTTGCGCGATCACGGGATGGTTGACATGGTCGTGCCGCGACAGGATTTGCGCGAGACGCTGGCGCGGCTCTGCGGACTTCTCACCAAGGCGCCGCCGCGCGCCGCCGCCTGACGAAGGCGCATCGCATGGAGAATCGTCATGGATCAGCATGACGCGATCCTGTCGCGATTGCTCGACCTGCACACGAAACCCATCGATCTGTCGCTCGAACGCATCGTGCGCCTGCTTGAAGCGCTGGGACGACCGCACGAGCGCCTCCCGAAGGTCATTCATGTCGCTGGAACCAATGGCAAGGGCTCGACCATCGCCTTCCTGCGCGCGACGCTCGAAGCAGCGGGCCAGCGCGTGCATGTCTACACCTCGCCGCATCTTCTGCGCTTTAACGAGCGGATAAGAATTGGCGCGACGGGCGGCGGCAAACTGGTCGACGACGCACGGCTCGCGGCGGCGCTGGAGCGATGCGAGCTTGTCAACGCCGGCCGACCCGTAACCTTTTTCGAGATCACCACAGCGGCGGCGCTTCTGCTGTTCGCCGAGACTCCGGCCGACTGGCTGCTGCTCGAAACCGGCCTTGGCGGCCGCTACGACGCGACGAATGTCGTCGCGAAACCGGCAGCGACGGTGATCGCCTCAATCTCTCGGGACCATACCGAATTTCTGGGCGAAACCATTGGCCAGATCGCGTTCGAAAAGGCCGGCATTTTTAAGCGCGGCGCGCCCGCGATCATCGGTTATCAATCCGATGCGGCAATGAAAGTTCTGGAAGAGCAGGCCCGCCGCTGCGCCGCCAGCTCGATTATCGCGGGTCAGGACTTTCATATCAGCGCAGAAAACGGTCGGCTGGTGTTCGAAGACGACCGGGGCCTGCTCGATTTGCCCCTGCCCCGCCTCGCCGGACGCCACCAACATGAAAACGCCGCCCTGGCGATCGCCGCTCTCCGCGTCGCGGCGCCGCAGACGCCAACCGCCGCCATCGAGGCCGGGCTGACGGACGCGCACTGGCCGGCGCGTCTGCAACGGCTGGATCGAGGCGGGATCGTGGCCCTCGCGCCGCCCGGGGCGGAGGTGTGGCTCGACGGCGGCCACAATGAGGACGGCGGCCGTGTGCTTGCCGAGGCTATGGCGGAATTCCATGACCGCGCGCCGCGACCCTTGGCGCTGATCTGCGGCGCCCAGGTGACCAAGGATATCGGGGCGCTGTTGCGTCATTTCGCTGGACTAGCCCACTCCGTGGTGGCGACCCCTTTCAAAGGCGAACACAAATGCTGGCCGCCCGAGGATGTCGCGGCGATGGCGAAAGCGGAGGGTTTCCCCTTTTGCGCCGCCGCCGCGAGCGTTGAGGATGCGCTCAAGCTTCTGGCCGAACGCCGCTTCGAGCAGCCGCCGCGCATTCTGATCGCTGGTTCCCTGTTTCTCGCTGCGCATGTGCTCGCGGCGAACGGATCGCGGATCGACTGAAGCAATTAACGCCAGCCGTTGAAAATTTCCCGCGCGACCGTTAACCGGAAGACTGGCGGCGGCCCTTATGCCCCGCGCCGGTCTCCGGTTTGACGCTTGCGGTAAGGAGCCCCGTTCATGACCCTGATGCTGGCCAGCGTCACCTCCCGCGCGGAAGCGGAGATCGCGCTCGCGAAGGGGGCCGACATTATCGACTGCAAGCAGCCGGCGCGCGGCGCGCTGGGCGCCCTGCCGCTCGATGTGGTGGTCGATATCGTCAACATGGCGGGCGGACGACGGCCGGTCAGCGCCGTCGTCGAATTGCCGCACGACATCTCCCAGGCGCGGCGAGCTTTCGAAGACGCCATCAAGACCGGCGTCGACTACGTCAAATTCGCCCTGCCGGCGACGCCGGACGCCGCCGAGATCATCGCAACGCTGGCGCCGCTCGCGACGCGCGTGCGTCTCGTCGCCGTGCTGTTCGCCGATCTGGGCCCGGATTTCGATCATTTGCCGGCGATGGCCCGCGCTGGCTTCCACGGGGTGATGCTCGACACGGCGCACAAGAGCAAGGGCAGGCTCATCGATTGCATGAATGTCGCGGCGCTGACAGAATTCGTGAAGCGCTGCCGTGCGCTTGGACTCGTTGTCGGCCTCGCCGGCGCGCTCGAGCCGCCGGATGTGCCGCGTTTGCTGGTAACCGGGGCGGATGTATTAGGCTTTCGTGGCGCGCTCTGCGAGAAAGGAGACCGACGCAGCCCGTTAAGCCTTGCAGAGACGGCGCTCATTCGCGATCTGATCCCGCAACAACGCGACACGGAGCCGCTGAGTTACGCCGATGGCGCATTGCTGGGTTATGGATTCATTGAACCGCCAGCTGCGAGCGATATCGATTACGTTTTTCTGCATGATTATGTCGTGCCGACGGAAATCGGCGCCTACGCCAGCGAGTATGGACGTGCGCAACGGGTGCGCTTTAACGTCGACGCCGAAGTATCGCGCGTCACTGTTCTGGACGATATGCGTTCCGTGTTCTCCTATGACGTTATCATCGACGCCATCAAGGTTATCCTCGGCGGCGGCGGCCATATCGTTCTTGTCGAGACCATTGCCGAGCGATTGGCCGAGAGCCTGCTCTTGCATGAGCGTGTGCGCGCTGTAACCGTGCAGGTGGAAAAGCTCGACATCATTAGCGCGATTGTCGGCGTAAAAATCCGGCGCGAACGGGCGCATGAACAAACCCGGCGCGCCCACGTCGCCGCATTCGGGGCCATTGATGCGCGCAAAGAGCCGCATTAACCCGCCCCTTCTTGTCGCCAAGCTGGGCGGCAGTCTGCATGCTTCGCCGGATTTGCCGCGCTGGATCGCTGCGCTGAAAAACTGGCCCGATCGATTGACGCTGGTGTGCGGCGGCGGGCCTTTCGCCGACGCGGTGCGCAGCGCGCAACCGAAAATGCGCTTCTCCGACACGACCGGCCACGCCATGGCGCTTCTGGCGATGGAACAATACGCTCTTGCGTTGGCGCAGCTTTACGGGCTTGATCTGGCGTCGACCCGGACGGAAATCGATGCGCTACACGCCAGAGGCCGGCTGGCGCTCTGGCGCCCATCGGCCATGGTTGCGGCGGCTTCCGATATCGACGCGAACTGGCGGGTCACCTCGGATAGCCTTGCCGCCTGGCTGGCGCATGAAACGCGAGCGTCGCTTTTGCTCCTGATCAAAAGCGTCGATGTCGCGCCCGATCTAACCATTGAGGACCTCGTCGCCGGAGAGGTTGTCGATCAGGCGTTCCCCGCCTATCACGCAGAGACGCCGCTTTTCGTCGCCGGCCCGCGCGCGGTCAATCACGCCGCGCAACAACTGGGTGAAGCGAGCCTGCCGGGCGTCGCCATCGTCCCGCGAAAGAAGATCGCCTGATGAAAAAAAACCAGATCGTCACGCCACGCTGGGGTTGGGCGCTGACCGGTTCGGGGCATTTCTTCACAGAATGCCTCGAAATGATCCGAACCCTCGATCACGTCGATCTCTTCGTCAGCAAAGCGGCGGCGGAAGTCGTGCGGATGTACAAGCACGATCTCGATCTCCCCGACACCGTGCGCATTTTCAAGGACACCACGGCGAGCGCCGCGCCGGTCGGCGGATTTTATTATAACGTCTACCATACCCTGGTGATGGCGCCGGCGACCTCCAACACCGTCGCCAAATGCGTATTCGGCATTTCCGACAATCTCGCCACCAATGTCTTCGCCCAGGCGGGCAAATGTCGCGTGCCGAGCATTGTTTTCGCCTGCGACACGGCTCCTGAGCTGGAGACGCGCGCGCCGAAGGGGATGGTAATGGTTTATCCGCGCCGGATCGATCTCGAAAATACCGAACGACTCAAATCCTTTGAGGCGACGCAAGTGGTGGAAAGTCTCGCCGCGCTTCAGGAAGCTGTGGCGCGGCGTCATGGCGAAGTCACGCCGCATCAATCCTGAAAGGCGATCCATGAGCGCCAGCGGCGAACGCCTGCTGTTTCTGACCGGACACCTCGCCCTGCCGCGTCTTGAGCGAATGATCGCCAGTTTCGGCGAGAGCGCAGCGCATTGGCGCGTTCAGAATATCGGCGTCAAAGTCGCAGCGCTCATGACGCAAGAAATCATCGAACGACGATTGCCGCGCCCGATTGACGCCGACCGCGTGATTCTTCCCGGACGTTGCCGCGCCGATCTCGAACGTCTGACGGCGTTTTTCGGCGCGCCGTTCGAGCGCGGCCCGGAGGAAATCGCCGATCTGCCGGCCTTTCTCGGGCGGGCGGGCGGCGCGCCGGATCTGTCGCGTTTCGACATGCGAATCTTCGCCGAAATCGTCGACGCGACCAAAATGTCGATCGAGGAGATTATCGAAAAAGCCCGCGGGTTGCGCGCCGCTGGCGCCGATGTAATCGATCTGGGCTGTCTTCCGGACACGCCTTTCGATCATCTGGAGGCGACCATTGCCGCCCTCAAGGCGGACGGCCAAAAAGTCAGCGTCGATTCCGCGAACATGGATGAACTCTCGCGTGCGGCCAAAGCCGGCGTCGATCATCTGCTCAGTCTGGATGAAGAGACGCTGTCGATCCTGCCAGAGGGTTCGACAGTGGTCCCTGTGCTCGTGCCGCATCCGCATGGCGATCTCGACTCGCTGCAACGCGCCGCACGGCGTGCGCGAGAACGCAACATTACAGCGATCCTCGACCCGATCCTCGATCCTATACATTTTGGTTTCGCGGCCTCCATCTCACGCTATGTTGAATTACGGGCGCGCGAACCCGATGCTGAAATCATGATGGGCACAGGCAATCTCACCGAACTGACTGACGCCGACACCTCTGGCGTGACAGCGGCGATGCTCGGGATATGTTCCGAACTGAATATCCGTCATTTGCTTACCGTTCAGGTCAGTCCGCATACCCGTCGCACATTGCAGGAACATGATGCGGCGCGGCGGCTCATGTATGCGGCGCGCGCCGACCGGGCCTTGCCCAAAGGCTACAGCGACGCTCTACTTCAACTGCATGACAAGCGCCCCTGGTCGACAACGCCGGGAGAAATCGCAGAACTCGCGCGCGAATTGCGCGACGCGAATTTCCGCATCGAGGTCGCAGCCGATGGCGTGCATATTTTCGCCAGGAATTTCCATCAACTTGCGCAAGACGCAATGTCGCTGTACCCGCATCTCGGGGTGGAACAGGATGGCGGACACGCCTTTTATCTTGGCGTCGAGCTGATGAAGGCGGAACTCGCCTTCAAGCTTGGCAAACGCTATCGTCAGGACGAACCGCTGGATTTCGGCGTCGCTGTGGATAACCCGGAGGAAGACAAGACCCGCTTCAGGGAAATGGGCCACACGCTGCGCAAGATCGGGGAAGGACGCGCCGACGATGCCTCTGATTCATGAATGCGTCGTGACGACGCTCACTCCCGAAGGCAAGCCCCATATCGCGCCACTCGGCCTCATCGAACAAGACGGTTTCTGGATTATTGCGCCCTTCCGTCCGTCCGCGACGCTGTTCAATCTCATGTCGGGGCGGCAGATCACGGCAAGCTTCACCGACGATGTTCGGATCTTCGCGAGGCTTGTCGCCGGTTATCGTAGCTTCCCGCTCACCGATATCGCATCGTGGCCGGCGCCACGACTTTCCGGCGCTCTGGCGCATGCGGAGCTGGAGGTCGTCAAATTCGAAGATGATGAGCAGCGGCCGCGTTTTTTCTGTCAAATAATCCGTGCTGTGGCCCATCGTCCTTTTCTCGGCATGAACCGCGCCCGAGCGGCTGTGCTCGAAGCCGCTATCCTGTCTACGCGCCTCGATCGTCTGCCACGAGAGAAAATCGAAAATGAAATCGCCTATCTGAAAATCGCCATTGACAAGACCGCAGGCGACGCCGAGCGCGAAGCCTGGAACATGGTGATGGCGAAAATCGATGCGCATGTCGCGCAGACAGTTGACGATGCAACGAACAATGGTCCGTCATGAGCGATGAAGAAAAGAACATCTACGCCGAACCGGCCGAGATAGATGGCGATACATTGGCCAATCTTGGTCCCTTACGCGCGCTCGCCGGCGTCTGGCGCGGTGAGAAGGGCGTCGACGTCAACCCGAAGGAACATGGACCGGAAACGCGCAGCTTTATCGATCATATCGAGTTGCAGCCTATCGACCCGCAAACCAATGGCCCGCAGCTTTTCTACGGCCTGAGGTATCACCAGCACGTCATCTCGCCGGGCGAAGCCGGAACCTATCACGACCAGACCGGCTATTGGCTTTGGGAGCCCGCGACAGAGACCGTCATCCAGACGCTATCGATCCCGCGGGGGCAAATCGCCATGGCCGTCGGCAAGGCGAGCAAAGACGCGAGGTTCTTCGAACTGGTTGCGAAACGGGGCGAAACGACCTTCGGCATCTGCTCAAATCCGTTTCTGGAAGAGGCTTTCAAAACCCTTGCCTACCGCATCGCCGTGACGGTTCATCCCAACGGAACATGGTCCTACGAAGAAGTAACGACCCTTCAGATCAAAGGGACTGACGAGCCATTCGCCCATCGCGACACAAGCCTTCTGGTAAATATCGGCGCGCCAACGCCCAATTCGCTGGCGCTCCTCAAATCAACAAAGGGTTGATCTTTAGAGCAGCGACAGCGCGACGGCGGGCGCACAATCCCCCGCGGCGGCGCGAAGAGTTTCCGACGCTGGAATGAAATCGGCAAAATCGCCCAACAGCCGCCCTCGCGCCTGCGCCAGGCGCGCGACAAGAGCGCGCCCCACCCCGGCGCCGACAAAAATGGCGTCTGGCGAAAGGCTGTCGCGCGAGAGAAGAAGAGCGATCTGATCCTCGATCGCCCGCAATTGCTGCCGCGCCAGATAATCGGCGAAGGCGCGCAATTCGGTTTCGCCCAGATCGGCGGCGTCGCGCCCCGCCAGACGCGCCAGACGCGCCTGCGCGGCTTGTCGTGACTTCGGGCGACCATCGGCGGTTGGCGCAAGATCGGCGCGGCTATCGCCTTCCCCCAGATCGCCAAGCACGCGCCGCACATCGGCCATACTGGCGAAAGCTTCGTTGATCAGCGGCGTCCAGCGACCGCCAATTGGCGCCTGATGCGCGTAGGACTGTGGCGCGCCGCGCGAAAAACCGGCATAGGCGAGTTCGCCCTGCGCAAGACGTTCAGAATCGGTTACGCCCTGCGCGATAATCTCATGGTTGCGCACAGGAATGAGATCAGTGGTCGTTGAACCGATATCAATGAATAATGCTTCGGGGCAGGAACGCGCCACCAATTCTGCGCTCGCACGCCAATTTGCTGAAGCGACATCGAAGACGTGAGTCGCCACATCTGTCCGCGCGACCAACCCCCGCGCGCCGGCGTAAAAGAACGTCTCCGGTCCCAGTTCGTGCGCCATGATCGCGGCAATAATCGTGACGCCGCGCGCGCGATCCTCGAAGGCGTCCGATAATTCGGCGGTCATCGTCACATGATGACGCGTGGCGGAGCGAAATTCCTCGCAGATTGCGCGCACGGCCTCCTCGAGAGAGGAAAGGCCTGCATGCGGCGCGCAGGCGCGCTGCATCACGGCGACAAGGCGCCCATCCCGTGACCGCGCCGCCTTCACATGCGCGCCGCCAATATCCCAGCCGATCACATCGCGCATTGTCGCTACCAAAAACAAAAAGGGGAGCCGTCGGGCTCCCCTTTCTACACCATTATTGGTTCGCGCGCTTAGTTGGCGGCGAAGGGATGCTTGGCTTCGTTGCGCTTGGCGACGACTTCGGCGGCCTTCGGCTCGCCGGCCACGGCGCGGGCGATGGCTTCCTTCGTCGCAGTGTAGTTGTATTCCTGGATCTTCTTGTCGTCGCTCGCGTCCCAGTGAATGAACACGCCGACCGAAATGAAGATATCGTCGGCT